>NZ_SPEY01000053.1 GCF_009360615.1 Comamonas sp. | reverse complement strand
CATTTGCCCAGCCAGCGCGGGCTGGTGCCGCCACAGGCGTTGCAGGTGAAAGTGGTTTTCTCTTTGGCCATGGGCGGCAACTATACCGACTGGCCCGCGCCGCAAATGCTGGCACCCATCGGTATCGGGCGACAAATTTCAGAGCCAGTAACCATAAAAAGCGCGTGTCTATATAACTGCTCCGCATGACAGGCCGATTTGGGCTACAATTGCGCCTATCGACACAGCAGCTGTTGTCGAGCACAAATTACCGCGCGATGGAGCAGTCTGGTAGCTCGTTGGGCTCATAACCCAAAGGTCGGAGGTTCAAATCCTTCTCGCGCAACCAATAAAAAAGCCTTCTGGAGACAGAAGGCTTTTTTCGTTGTGCTCGCACTACAACAGGTACATCCCAACAAAGAGATGCCGAGCAAGTGCCGCCGTGCGGCCCGGCCGCCCCGGCGAAGGCGTCGCTCCCTCCGTTGGCGCGAAGCGTGTGGGGAGAGGGCGCCCGGCTAGGGGCGCCCGGCCAGGGACGCCCGCCCAGGGACGCCCGCCCAGGGGAAGGCGCGTACGCCTCCGGGGGATTATGGATACAGGCCGCGTGCCTCGCGGGCGTGGAGAATGCGCTTGCAGGCCACGATGAAGGTGGCAGTGCGCAGCGTCACCTTGTGCTCCTGGGCCACGGCCCAGACGCCGGCAAAGGCTTCCTGCATGATGCGCACCAGGCGTGCGTTGATCTCGTCTTCGGTCCAGAAGAAGCTGGAGAAGTCCTGTACCCACTCGAAATAGCTCACGGTCACGCCGCCGGCATTGGCGATCACGTCGGGCAGAACCAGCACGCCTTTTTCATTGAGGATGTCGTCGGCCTCGGGGGTGGTGGGGCCGTTGGCACCTTCGATCACCAGCTTGGCCTTGATCTGGCCTGCGTTGTCCTTGGTGATCTGGCCTTCCAGCGCCGCGGGGATCAGGATGTCGCAATCCACGCCCCAGAAGTCGGCTGCATCCATGGCCTCGGCGCCGGCAAAGCCGCCCACGCCGCCGGTGTTGCCCACATGCTCCAGCAAGGCCGCCACATCCAGACCGTTGGCGTTGCGGATGGTGCCCGTATGGTCCTGCACGGCCACGACCTTGGCGCCGGCGTCGGCAAACAGCTTGCCTGCCGTGCCGCCCACATTGCCGAAGCCCTGCACGGCCACGCGTGCGCCCTGCACATTCAGGCCGGTCAGCTTGGCCGCTTCCACGCCCACCGTGAACACGCCGCGGCCCGTGGCCTCGACGCGGCCCAGCGAACCGCCCAGGTCCACAGGCTTGCCCGTGACCACGCCGGTGGCCGTGGCGCCCGTGTTCATGGAGTAGGTGTCCATCATCCAGGCCATGACCTGGCCGTTGGTGTTCACGTCAGGAGCCGGAATGTCCTTGGTGGGGCCGATCAGCAGACCGATCTCGCTGGTGTAACGGCGTGTCAGGCGCTCCAGTTCCGCCTTGGACAGCTGACGGGGATCGACACGGATGCCGCCCTTGGCGCCGCCGTAGGGCACGTTCACGGCCGCATTCTTGATGCTCATCCAGGCCGAGAGGGCCATCACTTCGGACAGCGTCACATCCTGGTGGAAGCGCACGCCGCCCTTGCCGGGGCCGCGGCTCAGGTTGTGCTGCACGCGGTAGCCCTCGAAGTGGGCGATGCGGCCGTCGTCCATCTCGATGGGCACGTCGACGACCAGGATGCGCTTGGGGCGCTTGAGTGTTTCCACCCAGCGGGCCAGCGAGCCCAGATAGGGGGTGACACGGTCGACCTGTTGCAGATAAATGCCCCAGGGACCGAGATGATCGGGGTTGAGGTAGGAGGGCAGAGCATGCGCTGTGGACAGCGCTGAAGAGTCTTTGGCTTGCATGATGAAGGCCTGGTTGACTGAGTGGAGCAAGGACTTTGCAAGCCCTTGCTGTCCGGGATTCACAGTGTGCGCGCGCCGAATTTTCCTGTCCAAGGCTTCTTGTTTGCGATGCTATGCGTTTTATGCATAACCATCTGAAAGCCGCTCTGGATGCGGGCCAAGCGCCCCATGGATGGCATGGGGGCAGGAAATTTGCCATCATTGCCGCCATGTCTGAAAACCAAGATTGCAAAGGCGGCTGGTGCGGCCCGGCTCCGTTTGCCAATACCCCTCCCATCGGTCTGGCCCCCGAACTGCAGACGCAGGATGAGGTGCTGCCCGACTGGAAGACGCTGTGGCCCGATTTGCCCGAAGACAGCTATGCCACGGCCGATGCGCTGTGGTGGTCGCGCCGGCTGGGCACGCCCCAGGCCCGGGGCGCCGATGTGGCTGCGCTGATGAGAGATGGTGCCGATGCCCGTGCCGTGCAAAGCGCACTGGCGCGCACCTGGAACTGGTGGCCTGCCGATCGTGCGCCGCGTTACTGGAAGTCCGGCGGGCCGGATCGCCAAGCCGCGCTGCTGCATGTGCCATTGCCCGAGGGCGGCATTCGCCAGGAAGATAGTCTGGTGCCCGCGCCCGAGACCGTCTTCAATCTGCGCGGTGCCGAGGCCGAGATCGCCCTGCGCATAGGCCGCGACGTGAGCGCCGCCGAGACCGCTGCACTGGATTACGACAGCGCGCTGGCGCTGGTGGACGCCGTCTGCGTGGCCGTGGAATGGGTGGATGTGCGCTGGCGTGACGGCACCAAGGCCCCGGCCCTGGCCCTGCTGGCCGACGGCCAGTGCCATGGCGGACTGGCGCTGGGCGAGTGGCAGAGCGCTTCCGTCATCGCCGGGCGCGACTGGGCGCAGCAGCGGTGCACGGTGACCGTGAATGGCGGCTCGCCGCAGCGCTTCACCGGAACGCACAGCCTGGGCGATCCGGCCTGGCTGCTGGTGGACTGGCTGCAGCATGTGGCGCGCGAATACGGCAGCGTGCCTGCCGGCACCGTGGTGACGACGGGAACCTGGTGCGGCTGTATGCCGCTGCAGGCCGGCGATCGCTTCGAGATGGCGTTTGACGGTCTGGGCGGACTGGGCTGGCAGTTCTGATCCATCCTGGCGGCATAAAAAAAGGAGCTTCTATCGCTTGTTGATAAATGATTTCAGATGCTTTTCATTCTGAAATTCATTGATTACAAGCGATATAAGCTCTTTTTATGAGAGCGAAGCGCAGGCGCCGATGTCCGCTGGCTGCGGGCGCTGTCCGTATCACCGGACCTGGATGTGATCCAGCCCCGGTGCGCCGGGCGGATATTTCAGTTCCAGGTTGCCCAGCACCTCGCGCAGCACCGTGGCCACCATCAGGTTGCGGTGCGTCTTGGAGTCGGCAGGGACAATGGTCCAGGGCGCCCATGGCGTGTGCGTGGCAGCCAGCAGCCGGCCGTAGGCCTGCTGATAGTCGTCCCACTGGGCGCGCACCTTGAGATCGTTCTCGTCGAACTTCCAGTGCTTGCAGGGGTCGTCCAGCCGCTGCTGCAGTCGCTCGCGCTGCTCGTCCTTGCTGATGTGGAGCATGAACTTGACGATCACCGTGCCGGTTTCGCTGAGCATGCGCTCGAAGTCGTTGATCTGCGCATAGCGCTGGGTCTGCTGCTCGGGCGTGAGCCAGCCGTTGACCACGGGCACCAGCACATCTTCGTACTGGCTGCGGTTGAAGAGCACGATCTCGCCCGCCCCCGGCGTTTGCTGATGAATGCGCCACAGGTAGTCGTGGGACTTTTCCACGTCGGTCGGCGCCTTCCAGCCCACGGAGCGCACGCCCAGCGGCGACATGCGACCGAAGACCGCGCGCAGCGTTCCGTCCTTGCCGGCAGCGTCCATGCCCTGCAGTATGACCAGCAGCTTGAAGCGCCGGTCGGCATAGAACAGGTTCTGCAGCACGTCCAGCTCCTCGGCCAGGGCTTCGACGCCGGCCTTGTCCTGGGCCTTGCTGCCGCCCGAGAAGGGCTTGGCGCCGGGGTCGAACCCGGCCAGCTCGCAGCGTCCGGCCTTGACGGCGGCGGCACCCGGTTGCAGTGCCTCCCAGCGTTCGCGCAGCGCAGCATCGCTGCTGGTGAAGATCGATTGCGGCATGGGCGGCGGCCTCCCTGGTGTGACGAGGCACCCAGCCTAGCGCATGGCCGGCGGCAGCTCAAGCGGCGGCCGACCCGCACGGTTGTGGCGCACTCAGTCCATCTGGATGCCGCGCTCGTTGATCAGCCGCGTCCAGCGCTGGCTTTCGGCCTGCAGGTGACGCGCCGCTTCCTCGGGCGTGGAGCCGACGACCTCGGCGCCGATGGCCTGGAAGCGCTCGATGACGTCGGGCTGCTTCATGGCGGCCACAAAGGTCTGGTTGAGCTTCTTCACGATGGCCGGCGGCGTGCCGGCGGGCATGAAGGCGGCGAACCAGGGCGAGACTTCATAGCCCTTGATGCCCGCTTCCTCCATGGTGGGGACGTCGGGCATGCTGGTCGAGCGCTTGGCCGTCGTCACGGCCAGCGCCCGCAGCTTGCCCGACTGGATGTGGGGTCGCGCCGAGGTGATGGAGTCGAACATGTAGTTGACCTGGCCGCCCAGCAGGTCGGAGACGGCGGGGCCCGATCCCTTGTAGGGGATGTGCAGCATGTCCACGCCCGCCAGCGAGGTGAAGACTTCGCCGGCCAGGTGGATGGAGGTGCCGTTGCCGGCCGAGGCATAGGTCAGCTTGCCCGGCGCGGCCTTGGCCGCGGCCACCACGTCGGCCACGCTCTTGATCTGGGGCTGGGTGGAGTTGGTGACCAGGATGTTGGGCACCACGGCCAGCACGCCCACGGGCGCGAAGTCCTTGATCGGGTCATAGCTGAGCTTGCGGTACAGCGGCTTGTTGGTGGCCATGCCGATGGAGGTGATCATCAGCGTGTAGCCGTCGGCCGGGGACTTGGCCACGAAGTCGGCGCCGATGTTGCCGCCCGCGCCAGGGCGGTTCTCGATGACGAAGGGCTGGCCCAGCGTGCGCGCGGCCTTCTCGCCCAGCGTGCGGGCGATGGCATCCATGGCGCCGCCCGGCGGGAAGGGCACGATCCAGCGAATAGGCTTGCTGGGCCAGTTGGCATCGGGCGTCTGGGCCTGGGCGGCGGGGGCCAGGGCGCTCAGGCCGAGGACGGCGGGCAGTGCGGCGAGGGTGCAGAGAAGGCGGCGTTGCATGGTGGATGTCTCCTGAAGATGAATGTTGTAGTTGGAGCGGTGTCAGCGGGCTGAGGGGGCAGGCGCAGACACGGGGGCGGATGAAGCTGCGGCGGCGAGGTCGATGTGCGTGGGTTGCAGGCCCTGGCGCGCGCGGTCGAAGCGGTCGAGCTGGGCCGGATCCACTTCCACGCCCAGGCCGGGGCCGTCGGGCAATTGCAGGGCGAAGTCGGCAATCGGCATGCGCTCGGTCACGATGTCGTCCACCAGCAGCTGGGGCCCGAACAGTTCGCAGTTGTGGTGGCGCCCGCCCAGCGTGGCGAACACATGGGCCGAGGCGGCCGAGCCTATCGAGGTTTCGAGCATGGTGCCGCCGTACCAGCCGATGTCGGCGGCCTGGGCGATGGCGGCGACCTGGCGCGTGCGCAGCAGACCGCCGTGCTTGGCGACCTTGAGCGAGAACACGTGGCAGGCCTGCTCGCGCGCCAGGCGCATGGCGTCGTGCGGCGTGCACACGCTCTCATCGGCCATGACCAGGGCCGTGGACGGCAGCGTGGCCGTAAGCTCGCGCAGCGCGGACACGTTCCACTGGGCCACGGGCTGCTCGATGAGGCTGACGCCGGCCTCGATCATGGGCGGCAGAAAGCGCCGTGCGGTGGCACCGTCCCAGGCCTGGTTCACGTCCACGGTCAGCGTCGCGCGGCCCTGCAGGCCGCGCGCGATCTGGCTCACATGGGCCAGATCGGCCTCGGGTGTCCGGGCACCGATCTTGAGCTTGAAGATGCGGTGGCGGCCCTGGTCCAGGCGAAGCTGGGCCTCGGCCAGGTCGCGTTCCACATCGCCGCTGGCCAGCGTCCAGGCCAGGGGCAGGCTGTCGTGCTGCTTGCCGCCCAGCAGCTGCCACACGGGAACCTGCAGGCTGCGCGCCACGGCGTCGAGCAAGGCCATCTCCACGGCGCTCTTGGCAAAGGCATTGCCGCGGCAGGCCAGGTCCATGCGGGCCAGGCAAGCCTCGATGCGCGCGCCGTCCTGGCCCGCGAGGGCCGGGGCCAGATGGTTGGTGATGGCGTGGTGGATGCTCTCGGGCGACTCCTCGTTCCACGACGGGCCGCCGATGGTGGCGGCCTCGCCGAAGCCCGTGGCGCCGTTGCGCAGCCACAGCTGGACGATGACCGGGCTTTGGCGGTGGATGGCGCCGAACGACAGCTTGTGCGGGCGTATGGTGGGAATGTCCAGGATGCGCGCGGTAATGCGTTCGATGGGGAAGCTGATGGTCATGGGCAAGAGGCCGTGAGGGCGGAGGGCGTTGGGGCGGGCAGCTGCATGGCTGCGATGGTCGCCAGCGTAAATCCATGAATGCTGTTGATCTACTGAATTATTTTTGAGGTATTGTTCGATGGCATCGATGTATCTACCTGGAAGCCGCCCATGGAACTGCGCCAGCTGCGCTACTTTGTCGACATTGCCAAGACCGAGCACCTGACGACCTCGGCGCGCAATCTGTTCGTGACCCAGTCCACGCTGTCGCACGGCCTGCGCCAGCTGGAGGAGGAACTGGGCATGGTGCTGTTCGAGCGCATAGGCCGTGGGCTCAAGCTCTCGCAGGCCGGCGTGGTGTTCCGCAACTATGCCGAGCGCGCACTGCACGAGATCGAGGCCGGGCGCATGGCGCTGGCCGATCTCAGCGAGCTGCAGACCGGCGCCCTTACGCTGGGCGTGATCCCCACCTTTCTCAACACCCTGGTCGCACCGGCCGTGGCGGCCTTCACGCGAGCCTATCCCAAGGTCAACGTGGTGGTGCGCGAGCTGCTGGCGCCGCCCGTGGAGGCCGGCCTGCTCGATGGTAGCCTGGACCTGGGCGTGAGCTTTCATCCGCCGCAGCGCACCGAACTCGAGGCCCTGCCGCTGTTCGACGAACGCATGATGCTGCTGGTCAATCCCTCGCATGCGCTGGCCGGGCGGCGCACGCTGGCGGTCAAGTCGCTGGCCGACGTGCCGCTGGCGCTGCTGCCGCGCAGCTTCTACACGCGCGGTCTGATCGACAATGGCCTGCGCGACGCGGGCGTCACGCCCAGCCTGCGTGTGGAAATGGGCTCGGTGGAATCGCTGATCGCGCTGTGCCGCTGGGGCGACATGGCCACCATCGTGCCCGAGCGCGCGGCCCAGCAGGCCAGCGATATGGTGGCGATACACCTGGTGGGCCCGCAACTGGTGCGCACGGCCGGACTGCTGTGGCGTCGCGGCAGCCATTACAGCGCCGCGGCGCGCGAGTTCGCGGCGCTGCTGGCGCCCGCGGCGCGCGCCAGCCTGGGGCGAGAAGCCTAGTGCCGCGCGCCGGGCTCAGCGGCCCGTGGGCTGCCTGCCCATGAGTTCCACAAAGCGCCGCGTGGCCAGGCCCTGGGGGCGTTCCTTGGACCAGACCCAGTCCACGAACAAGGTCGTGCCGTTGCTGAGGTTGAGCACGGGAATCTCCATCAGTGCGCCGCTGGCGATATGGGACTCCACCAGGCCTTTGGGCAGCCAGCCCCAGGCCAGTCCTGCGCCGATCAGCGACAGTGCTGCCTGGTGACTGTCCGTGCGCCAGAGCTGGCGCGCAAACACAAAGCGCGGATCGGTCTGCTGCGGGTCGCGGCTGGCCACCAGCACCTGGCGCGTGGCGGCCAGCTGCTCCACCGTGAGCTGCGGCGGTGCAGGGTGGCCCGGCTGCTGCTCGGCCAGCACCTGCCGCCAGGGCCCGAACTGTGGCGACATCACGGCCACCAGGGTCTCGCGGCCCATCTCCTGGAAACCCTCGCGCCCGTCCATGGCGGGACGCTCGAACACCAGGGCCAGATGGGCGCGGCCCGCATGCAAAAGCTCCAGCGCATCGACCTGGGGTGCGGCGAGCACCTCGATGGGCAGGGCCGGAAACTCGCGCACCAGCTGGTGCAGCGGCTCGCTCCAGTGCGTGGCCAGCAGCTCGGGGGCGATGGCCAGCGTCAGCCGTTCTTCCAGCCCCGCGTGCAGGCTCTGGGCCTGCCAGTTCAGCAGCTGCAGCTGTTCGGCCAGCAGGCGTGCCTGCGGTTCTAGCGCCCGGGCGGCGGCGCTGGGCACGGGCTCGCGTCCGCTGCGGTCGAACAGCTGCAGGTCCAGCTCGGCTTCCAGCTGGGCAATGGCCATGCTGACGGCCGACGGCACACGCCCCAGTTTGCGTGCAGCCGCCGAAAAGGAGCCGGCATCCAGCACGGCGAGAAACAGCGGGACCTGGTCGGCGCTAAAGGGCATGGTGTCGATCTGTCAGAAAAATTGATAGGAACTGACTTTTATCTTCAATTTCCGGAACATACACTGCGGCCCATGTCTCAACAAGCCTCAGCGATGGCATCCGCTTCCTCCTCTGCCGCGTCTCTCAAAAATACCGCTGCCTTTGCAGCCTCCATCAAAGCCACGGGCCTCCAAGGCCCCAAGCGCCGCATCCTCTACGTGGGCTTGTACGAAACCATTGCCATCATCGTCTCCAGCCTGATCTTCATGGCCATCGGCCAGAAGGCCAGCGATTCCGGCGTCATGGCCGTGGCCGCCTCGGTGATCGCGATCTGCTGGAACCTGAGCTTCAACTACCTGTTCGAGCAATGGGAATCGCGCCAGAGCGTCAAGGGCCGTTCCCTGATGCGCCGCGTGGTGCATGCCATCGGTTTCGAAGGCGGCATCGCCGCCATGCTGATCCCGCTGATGGCCTGGTGGTTCGGCATCTCGCTGTGGGAAGCCGCCGTCATGGAAGCCGGCCTGCTGGTGTTCTTCATGGTCTACACCTTTGCCTTCAACTGGGCGTTCGACCGCCTCTTCGGCCTGCCGGCTTCGGCCCAGGCGCTGGCGGCATGATTTGAGGCGCACTAGCCTCTGACGCTTGCCCTGAAAGCGCAAGCAACCATGAAAAAAAGCGTGTTCCTGCCAGACAGGGACACGCTTTTTTTGGGGCTGATGCAGCGATCAGCGAAGAATGCTGAGCATGGCCTGCAGCACAAAGGCGTTGATGATGTCGATGAAGAAGGCTCCGACCAGGGGCACGATCAGAAAGGCCTTGTGCGACGGGCCGTACTGGTTGGTGATGGCCTGCATATTGGCAACGGCCGTGGGTGTGGCGCCCATGCCGAAGCCGCAGTGGCCGGCGGCCAGCACGGCGGCATCGTAGTTGCGGCCCATGATGCGGAAGGTCACGAAGGCCGCATACAGCGTCATGACGATGGCCTGCGCGGCCAGAATGACCATCAGCGGGCCGGCCAGGTCGGTCAGCTCCCACAGCTTGAGCGACAGCAGCGCGATGGCCAGATAGATGGACAGCGCGGCATTGCCGAACACGTCGATGGCGCGGTCGAAGACTTTGAAGCCGAACATGTAGTCCAGCACGTTGCGGATGATCACGCCGCCGCCCAGCGCCCAGACAAAGGTTGGCAGCTGGATGGCCGTCCCCCGGGTCAGGCCGGTCATGAATTCGGCAAAGGCCAGGCAGCCCGCGAAGAGCGCCAGTGTCTCCACCGCCGCATCGGCGGTGATCAGACGCGGGGCCTTGTTGGGTGACTCGAAGTTGGCCACCTCGCTGCCTTCGCTCACCGCGGGTGCGTCGGCGCGCAGCTGCTCGGACTCGGTCAGCGGCTGGGCCAGCCGATGGCGCGTGATCAGCCGCTTGGCCAGCGGGCCGCCCAGCAGGCCGCCGATGACCAGGCCGAACGTGGCGCAGGCAATGCCCAGGGTGGTGGCTCCCGCGAGGCCGTATTGGTTTTCCAGCACCGAGCCCCAGGCTCCGGCCGTACCGTGGCCGCCCACCAGCGTGATGGAGCCCGCGACGAGGCCGATCAGCGGGTCCAGCCCCAGCACGCTGGCCAGGCTCACGCCCACAATGTTCTGCATCATGATGAAAACGGCAATCACGCCCAGGAAGATGAACAGCGCCGAGCCGCCCTCGCGCAGCTTGGCGAAGTTTGCGCTCAGGCCGATGGACGAAAAGAACACCAGCATGAACGCCGACTGCAGACCGCCTTCGAAACTCAGCGCCAGACCCGTAGTCTGATGCAGCATGAAAATGATGGCTGCCACGACCAGGCCGCCGGAGACCGGCTCGGGAATATTGAAGTCGCGCAGAAAGCGGATATGTCTTGTCATCAGCTTGCCCAGCATAAGCACAAGCACGGCCATGATGAGGGTGTAATACGCGCCGAAGGTCACGTTCATGAGGATCTCCAGGGGTTCCATGCGGTGGCCGAACGGCCTGTCCGGTGCTGGCAGACCGTCGGCTGCGCATGGCTGAGCATTCGGACCGGACATTCGCTGTCGATGGTGCCAAAGACTCAAAGATAGGGGCTGTAGGTGCTTGTCCACTCATGGCTGGCAGACCCGTCGGAGCCAGGTTGCCTGAGAGCAGCAAGCGGTGTGCGCCACGCCTTGCGGACGCGCACCATACCCTGAATATGCTTGAAGCGAGATGGCTGCATTCGCATTTTGCGAAATTACCTTTTGCCATGCTCCTCTTTTTGGGGTGTGGAAGGTCGGATCTGCTATAGCCGTCCGCAACGAGCGCGTCCCCACCGCCACGGGGGCAAAGCGCCTTGAAGCCCCGATCGCCCGCCCTCACCGTAGAATGTCGTGCTTCACCCCCGAGGAGCGCTGCAGCCGGTCATCCCAGAGATGTTTGACCCGTCAGGCTCGGGGTGGCAGATCCGGTTGACCATCTGCCCGTACTCACAACGGCGCTCACCTGTTTTCGATTCTGTTTCTGGTTTTCACACAGGTGAGCTGATGTCCGTTGCTACCCCTTCCACTGCCATTCCTCCGATGCGCCTGTCCGGCCTGGAGCCCGTCTTCATCGGTGATGAGACGTTGTTCGTCAACGTGGGCGAGCGCACCAACGTCACCGGCTCCAAGGCCTTTGCGCGCCTGATCCTGAACGAGCAGTACGAGGAAGCGCTGGCCGTGGCGCGCCAGCAGGTGGAAAACGGTGCCCAGGTGATCGATGTGAACATGGACGAGGCCATGCTGGACAGCAAGGCCGCCATGGTGCGCTTTCTGAACCTGATTGCCTCCGAGCCCGATATCGCCAAGGTGCCGGTGATGGTGGACAGCTCCAAGTGGGACGTGATCGAGGCCGGGCTGCGCTGCCTGCAGGGCAAGGGCATCGTCAATTCCATCTCCATGAAGGAGGGCGTCGAAGAATTCAAGAAGCACGCCAGGCTGGTCAAGCGCTATGGAGCAGCCGCCGTGGTGATGGCGTTTGACGAAAAAGGCCAGGCCGACACCTTTGCGCGCAAGATCGAGATCTGTGAACGCGCCTACCGCATACTGGTCGACGAAGTGGGCTTCCCGCCCGAGGACATCATCTTCGACCCCAACATCTTTGCCGTGGCCACCGGCATCGAAGAGCACAACAACTACGGTGTCGATTTCATCGAGGCCGTGCGCTGGATCAAGCAGAACCTGCCCGGCGCCAAGGTTTCAGGCGGCGTCTCCAACGTGAGCTTCTCCTTCCGCGGCAACGACCCTGTGCGCGAGGCCATCCACACCGTGTTCCTTTATCACGCGATTGCGGCAGGCATGGACATGGGCATCGTCAACGCCGGCATGATCGGTGTCTATGACGACCTGGAGCCACAGCTGCGCGAACGCGTGGAGGATGTGGTGCTCAACCGCCGCCCCGATGCAGCCGAGCGCCTGCTCGAGATCGCCGACAGCGCAAAGGGCGCGGCCAAGGACGACAGCAAGAAGCTCGAATGGCGCGGCACGGCCGAAAACCCCAAGACCGTGAGCGAGCGTCTGTCGCATGCGCTGGTGCACGGCATCACCGACTTCATCACCGAGGACACCGAAGAGGCCTACCAGCAGATCGTGGTGAAGGGCGGTGGCCGCCCGCTGCACGTGATCGAGGGTCCGCTGATGGACGGCATGAATATCGTCGGCGACCTGTTCGGTGCCGGCAAGATGTTCCTGCCCCAGGTGGTCAAGTCCGCGCGCGTGATGAAGCAGGCCGTGGCCCACCTGGTGCCCTATATCGAGGAGGAGAAACGCCAGCAGGAAGCGGCAGGCATGGACGTGACCAGCAAGGGAAAGATCGTCATCGCCACCGTCAAGGGGGACGTGCACGACATCGGCAAGAACATCGTCACCGTGGTGCTGCAGTGCAACAACTTCGAGGTCATCAACATGGGCGTGATGGTGCCCTGCCACGAGATCCTGGCGCGTGCCAAGGCCGAAGGCGCTGACATCATCGGCCTGTCGGGCCTGATCACTCCCAGCCTCGAAGAGATGCAGTATGTGGCCGGCGAGATGGACAAGGACGACTACTTCCGCATCAAGAAGATTCCGCTGCTGATCGGCGGCGCGACCTGCTCGCGCGTGCACACGGCCGTGAAGATCGCGCCCAGGTACGAAGGCCCCGTGGTCTATGTGCCCGACGCCTCGCGCTCGGTCAGCGTGGCGCAGAGCCTGCTGGGCGAAGGCAAGCAGGCCTATCTGGACGAGCTGAGCGCCGACTACGACAAGGTGCGCACCCAGCATGCCAACAAGAAGAAGACGCCGCTGTGGACGCTGGCGCAGGCCCGTGCCAATGCAGCCGTGGTGAACCATGCCCCTGTGGTGCCGCGCACCCTGGGCCGGCGCGTGTTCAAGAACTTCGACCTGGCCGAAATTGCCCAGTACATCGACTGGGGACCGTTCTTCCAGACCTGGGACCTGGCGGGACCGTACCCGGCCATCCTCGACGATGAAGTCGTGGGCGTGGAAGCACGCAAGGTGCTGGCCGATGCCAAGCTCATGCTGCAGAAGATCATCGACGGCCGCTGGCTGCAGGCCAATGGCGTGATGGGCCTGTTCCCGGCCAATCGCGTCGGCGACGACATCGTGTTCTACACCGACGAATCGCGCAGCCAGGTGCTGACCACCTGGTACGGCATGCGCCAGCAGACCGAAAAACAGGCCGTGGACGGCCCGGATGGACGGCCCGTGATGCGCCCCAGCCGCTGCCTGGCCGATTTCGTGGCCAGCAGGGAGTCGGGCATTGCCGACTATGCCGGCCTGTTTGCCGTGACCGCCGGCATCGGCGCCGAAAAGAAGGACAAGGAATTCGAAGCTGCGCTGGACGACTACAGCGGCATCATGTTCAAGGCCCTGGCCGACCGCCTGGCCGAAGCCTTTGCCGAATGCCTGCACCAGCGCGTGCGCAAGGATCTCTGGGGCTATGCCGAAGACGAGGACCTGAGCAACGAGGAACTCATCAAGGAAGCCTACAAGGGCATTCGCCCCGCGCCCGGCTACCCTGCCTGCCCCGATCACACGGCCAAGATCGACCTGTTCAAGGCGCTGCAGGCCGATGAGATCGGCATGACGCTGACCGAGAGCCTGGCCATGAACCCGGCATCCAGCGTGAGCGGCTATTACATTGGCAACCCCGAAGCGGCCTACTTCAACGTGGGCCAGATCGGCGAAGACCAGCTCGCCGATATGGCCCGGCGACGTGCGATGGATATCGAGGAGCTGCGCCGCTATCTGGCGCCAAACCTGGGCTGAACGCTGGCTGCCCCTGTGCTTGCCATTTGGGGCAAGGCCGCGACTTAAAGCTGCACTGCAAATCTTCCATGTAGAGAAAGGCGTGCATCACCACAGTCGGTAGCAGTCGGTGTCTTGCAGCCGGGTCATTGCAATGACCCGGCTCAAACAATTACTTTCCTGCCGATGTCACGGGCAGTTCGGAAGGAGGCGTGGGCTGGCCTTCCTTTTCGGTCGTGCGATCGAATACCAGGCTTTTGCCGAACACCAGTTGAACCCAGGTCGGGTAGGTGTACGCCGTCCCCTTGTTGTGGTCGATGATGGCACCAATACCGCCGCCAAGAATGATGTTCCCGAACATGCCGCCGTTGGCGCGGGAGATGGCCCTCGCTGTGGCGTCTGGATTGTCGGCTTGCTTGCAGACGATATCGAGATCTTTGCTGGAGCGGCGCACCTGAACAGTATCGCCAGACTTCACCGAGACGGTTCCATAGTCATTGGTGAGCTTGCACTCGGCATTGGTGATCAACGTATTGTTTTCACCCTTCGTTTCGACCTTCATCGGATGGGTGCTGTCGTTGACGACAGAAGCGCAGCCGACTACGCCGGTGCAGGCCAGGACAATGGCAATTCTTTGGAACATGGAAATGAGAAAGAAAGTGAATCCACAAGTGTAACAAAATGAACATTTTTGTTTCAACCGCCTCAGCTCATGGCCCAAGGGGTGAGCGAGTGCTACTCGGCTTACTTGCTGTCCCGCTGTGATTCGCGATCATTTGAGTGGGGGCGGCCGGTTCAAGGTATGGCGAGCCGTTGCTGGAGGTCTATCGTGCGCACAGGGGCGTAGGAAGAGCCCATGCGACAAGGACACAAGACAGAGCGGCGTATCCGAAGTTCAGCTGAGTCGCTGAACGGATCAGTCCGGCTGAATGCTCAGCCAGTCATGACATTGACCTGCAAAGCACTGCAACTTGAATGATGGCAGCCTGCTTTGCATTAGTGGAGCCAGGCTACTTCTTGAGCACAGGCGCCAGCGTGGCACGCAGTCGGTCGCCGGGCTCTTCGGTTTCGGGTGCGCGGATTTCCAGCGAGCGCTCCACCATGCCGATATGTTCCAGCAGCAGCGCCTTGGCACTCTCGGTGTCGCCGCGCTCCAGGGCGGCCACGATGCGTTCGTGCTCGGCGCAGGACTGGCTGGCGCTGTGCGTGGACTGATAGAGCGTGGCAGCCAGGGTGGTGCGTGCCGTCAGGTCGCGCAGCGTGTCGGCCAGCAGCCGGTGGCCCATCTGTTCTGCCAGGCAGACATGGAAATCCGCAAGCAGGAAGGCGCGCGTGGCGCTGTCCGCCCCGGCGATGGCTTTCTGTTCCTGGGCGATATGGCGGCGCAGCCGGGTGATGACCCGCTGCAGCGGCTTGCCGGCCTCCTGCAGTATGCCGGTCTCGATGATCCGCCGGGCAGAGAACGCGTCCATGGCCTCGGCCGCCGAGGGCTGGACCACGTACCAGCCCCTGCGGGCCTGGACCTGGACAAAGCCCCGGGCCTGCAGCTGCATCAGCGCTTCGCGCACCACGGTGCGGCTGACGTCGAAGTTGTTGGCCAGCTCCTGCTCTCCCAGTCGCTCGCCGGGTGCGAGTTTCTGGGCCAGGATGGCTTCGACGACGCGTTCCGCGATGTGCTGGGGAGAGGCAGGTGTCATTGCGTGGTTCAGTGGCTGGAATGAGGAATGGGGACGACGACAGGCGGCACCATAGCAGATGCGGGGTCGTCCTCCTCGGTCCGTGGCTCGGCCCTGCCGTCAAGTACCGCATGGGCTCGCTCGCGGTCGATGTCTCCTTCCCAGGCAGCGATGGCCACGGTGGCCACGCAGTTGCCGATCAGATTGCCCAGAGCGCGTGCAATGCCCATGAACCAGTCCACCGAAAGCACCAGCACCAGGCCGATCGCCGGGATGGCGGGAATCGCATGCAGGGTGGCGGCCAGCACGACGATGGCCGAGCCCGGTACGCCGTGCGCACCCTTGGAGGTCACCAGCGCGATGGCCAGGATGGTCAGCAGGTCGGACATGCTGATCGGGGTGTTGGTGGCCTGGGCGATGAAGACCGCAGCCAGCGTGATGTAGATGGAGAACGCGTCCAGGTTGAACGAGTAGCCGGTGGGAATCACCAGGCCCACGGTGGAGTCGCGCACCCCCATATTGCGCAGCTTGGCCATGATCTGGGGCAGCACGCTGTCGGAGGAGGTGGTTGCGAAGACGATGGTCAGTTCCTCGCGCAGGTAGCGCAGCAGCTTGATCAGACTGAATCCGGACAGGCGCATCACCAGGCCCAGCACCACGAACACGAAGATCAGCACCGAGGCGTAGAACAGCGCCACCAGCATGCCGAGCTGCTTGAGCGAGCCTATGCCGTACTGGCCCACGGTGAAGGCGATGGCACCCAGCACGCCCAGCGGTGCCAGCTTGATGATGATGCCCATGACCTTGAACAGGGCCATGGACAAGGTGTCCACCAGCTCGGAGACGGGCTTGCCGCGCTCTCCCAGCATGGTCAGCGCGCAGCCGAACAGCACGGCGAACAGCAGCACCTGCAGGACGTCGCCCTTGGCGAAGGCCTCCACCACGGTGGTGGGAATGAGCTTCATCAGGAAATCCACCGTGCCGCCGCTGGTCAGCTTGTCGGCATTGCTGGCATAGGCCGCCATGGCCGAGGCGTCGAGCTTGCTGGTGTCTACGTTCATGCCCACGCCGGGCTCGAAGACAAAGGCCAGCACCAGGCCCATGCCCAGGGCGATGGTGGTCAGCACCTCGAAATAGATCAGGGCCTTGACGCCCACGCGACCGACGCGCTTGAGGTCGCCCGCGCCGGCAATGCCGTGCACGACCACGCAGAACACCAGTATGGGAATGATCATCTTGATGAGCTTGATGAAGCCATCGCCCAGGGGTTTGAGTTTCACGGCCCATTCAGGGGCCAGCAGTCCGGCGAGCACACCCAGTATGAGTGCGATCACCACCTGTCCGAACAGTGATCTGACAAAGCGGCGCATAGTCGTCTTTCGCAAGTTGTGGAATCTTGTATGCAAGTTGACTACAACTTGCATACAAGAATGTAGGCAAGCGAAAGGCGTGCCAGCAGAGGGTATTCCTGCAGATTTCCGTCATTTCGAAGAAGGTCAGCCTTGACTTTCATGCATGAAATCAAGGGACTGTCCGTCCTGGTGCGAGACCGGCAGTCTGTGTGCACGCGCCTGGTGCGCGGTCGTGGCGCATGCCCAAAGCTTGGGCATAGGGGCCTACAGCAGAGGGCTCAGGGCACCCAGCAGGTTGTCCCAGATGCGTTTCCACCAGCGCGTGGCGCGCACCTGCTCCAGTGTCACCCTGTCGGAGTCGCGGAGATAGCTTTGCTGGCGCTGACGGATGGCAGCGGTGGTGGCTTCGTCGTGGAGCAACACGTTGTTCTCGAAGTTCAGGTCGAAGCTGCGCAGATCCAGATTCGTGGAGCCGATCAGGCTGACCGAGCCGTCCAGGCACAGGGTCTTGGCATGCAGCAGGCCGGGGCGGAATTCGTGGATATGGACGCCGGCCCTCAGCAGTCGCCAGTAATGGCTGCGGCTGACGGCGCCGACGATCCATGAGTCATTGCGGGCCGGCAGGATCAGCGTGACCTGCACCTGACGCAGCGCGGCGGCGCACAAGGCATCGAGCACCGTGCTGTCGGGCACGAAATAGGGTGTGGAGATCACGACCTCGCGCCGCGCGCAGGCCAGCAGGCAGGCAACCAGCTGGGGGGTGGAGCGTGCTCTTTCCGTCGGCCCTTCGGCGATCGCAAGAGCATGGAAGCCGCCCTCAGCGGCAACGGCTGCTTCGATTGCGGGGGGGGCCAGACGCGTATCGGACTGTGCCCAGTCACTGGCAAAGGCTTGCTGCATCTGCGTGACCACCGGGCCCTGCAGGCGCAGCATGATGTCCACCCAGGGAGCGTAGCGCGCCTTGATGTGAAAGCCCTCATCGGCGCAGTTCTGGCTGCCGCAATAGAAGATCCTGCCGTCTATGAGCGTGATCTTGCGGTGATTGCGCAGGTCGATGCGGCTGGTGAGCATGACCTTGAGCAGATTGCTGATGGGCAAGGCAATGGCCAGGTGCACGCCGGCCTGCCGCATCTGCTGCCACAGTGGCGAGCGCGTCAATGCGCGCGAGCCCAGCCCGTCGACCATGGCACGGCAGGTCACGCCGCGCTGTGCGGCACGTATCAGGGCATGGGCCATATCGGTGCCGGTGCCGTCGTCCAGCCAGATGTAGTACAGCACATTGATCTCGTGGCGTGCGGCATCCATGTCGGCCAGCATTTGCGCACGGGCGTGTGCACCATCGCGCATGAGTTCGGCCCTGTGGCCGGGCAGCGGCACAAAGCCGTTGATGGAAGAGGCATAGCGAAAGGCCGGCAGCCATTGACCGGGAATGGTCGGCAGTGCCTGCGGGCTGCGGTCGGCATCGGCAGCGGCGCTGCTCCGGGACTGGCAGAACTCGCGCACATTGAGTCTTCTGCGGCCGGGAACGCGGCCCAGGGCCACCTCGCCAAAAAGGTAGTACAGCAGGCAGCTCACATAGGGCAGCAGCACGATGACCATGAGCCAGGCCAGTCGCACGTCGGGCCGCATGTCCCGGCGCAGCAGGATACGCAGGCCGAAACCGGCGATCAGCAATACATGAAGAGTCAGCAGCAGCCAGGTCATGAATCAGTGCAGCAACGATGGACCTTGTCGAGCATAGCGGGCTCTGCACCAAGCACAAGCTGCAAGCCCTGATTCATATGCAATGAGCTTGAACTCTTTGATGAGAAAGCGCAGCCTGCTATCAGTAATGCAGCGAAAGAAGATAGACATGGCACTGGCATGGAACCTGCTTCCTTCCTTGTCAAGGCAAACAAGCAGGGGGGAGTGCATGGAAATGGTGCCATTGACTGCCATCGACAAGGCAGATACCGGGTGGGTCATGGTTGCGTCGGCGCTGGTCTTGCTGATGACCTTGCCGGGCATCGCCCTGTTCTATGCAGGGCTGGTGCGTCGCAAGAATGTGGTCAACACCATGGTGGCCGTGTTTGCGGTGGCCTGTGTGGTGACCCTGACCTGGTTCGGCCTGGGCTACTCGCTCGCATTTACAGCAGAGTCTCCCTGGCTTGGCAACCTGGGGCGCGCCTGGTTTGCCGCATTGCACTTTGACGGACGGCGCAGCGTGATTTCGGTCAGCCATCTGGCGCCGCATCTGCCCGAAGCGGCCTATGCCCTGTTCCAGGCCGCATTCGCCATCATCACCACCTCGCTGATCGTGGGGGCCGTGGTCGAGCGCATGCGTTTCGCGGCGCTGCTGATGTTTGCCGCGCTGTGGAGCGTTCTGGTCTATGCCCCGGTGGCGCACTGGGTGTGGGAGAGCGGCGGCTGGCTGAATCAGCTGGGTGCACTGGACTTTGCCGGCGGTGCCGTGGTGCATGTGAACGCAGGAGTGGCAGCACTGGTATGCGCCTTCATGATGGGGCGCAGGCGTGGCTACGGAACCGAGCCCTTCGAGCCGCACAGCCTGGGCTGGACGGCCATGGGTACGGCGATGCTGCTGATCGGCTGGTTCGGGTTCAACGCCGGGTCGGCCCTGTCCGCCGACGGGCGCGCAGCGCTGGCCTTTGTGGTCACGCTGGTGGCGGCAGCGGCCGCCGGACTGGCATGGATGGTGGTGGAGTGGCTGGTTCGCGGTGCTCCCACCTTGCTGGGCCTGCTCTCCGGCATGGTGGGTGGGTTGGTCGCCATCACTCCTGCCGCCGGGTTTGTGCAGGTGGGCAGTGCGGTCTGGATAGGCCTGATTGCGGGTGCCGTCTGTTTCTGGGGCGCAACCTGGCTCAAGCGCCGGCTGGGGGCTGACGACTCGCTCGATGTGTTCGGCGTGCACGGGGTGGGCGGCATTGCCGGCTCCATCCTCACGGCAATATTCGCCGATCCCTTGATTGCGGGTACGGGCGCCACAGTGCTCAATCAGCTGATCGCGGTGGCCGCAGTGGCTGCCTACAGTGCCGCAGCCACGGCCGGGGTGCTGGTGCTGATCCGTCTGCTGATGCCGTTGCGGGTGGATGCCGTGCAGGAGATGGAGGGTCTGGATATCAGCCTGCATCTGGAGCGTCAGCACTAGTGGTCCATCAGAGACAGGAGCCGTGTATGGAGGACAGCGAGCGAGTGGCGGTGGCCGCACATCTGCATGTGGTGTTGCGGCGCAAGACGGGCCGGGTGACCGATACCGAATGGATGGCCTGCAACCAGGTCTATGCACAGGCCATGGTGGCCTTTGCGCTGGAGCATGCGCGAGAGCAACAGGATGAGGAGCTGGCGCGCCTGGCCCGGCGTCTGCAGGATAGCTGGAGCGTGGACAAGCCGCGACATGCAGCGCCTGTCGCGACCACGCACAGCGATAGCTCGGTCACCACCAAGGCCGCCGAGATATTGCGCACCTCGGCACGCTATATCGGCGGGCTGCGCTGAGGCACAAGCCGGATCTGGGGCCGGGACGGCTTGGCGTCACGGATCACAATGCCTGTGAGCCGTGACAGTCCGCCGCCGCAGGCTGCGGCGGCAACGAGCAGGGCCTATTGCTTTTTCAGCTCGGCGATATAGGCATCGCGAGCCTTCACGCCATCGGCCGTGAAGTCGGTGAACACGCCGTCAATGCCCAGACGGTAGTAAGCCAGATATTCCTGCAGCGGGTCGCCCTTGAAGATGCCCGCGAGCCGGCTGGCCTCGCTGCGGAAGGTGAAGCTGTGCACCACCAGGCCGGCCTTGTGCGCATTGGCGATCAGGCCGGTGTCCTTGAGCGTGTTGACGTCCTTGAGGCCTGCGCCGTCCTTGTAGGGAACGACGGAATGGGCCAGCACCTGGGGTTTCCAGGGACCGATGCCGTCGGCATAGGTCTTGATCTCGGCCAGGCCTGCCGGCGTCTGCATGACCGCGAAGGTGCGCGCATCGCCGGCCAGAGTCCAGCTATAGGGGCGGCCGCTGATGAAGGTCCATTCGTCGGCAGTGATATAGCCGACGGAACCGTCCCTGAAGTTGTAGTCGTTGCCATCGATCAGCTGCACTCCTTTGGCCCGCATGCCTGCCTTGCGCAGATACTTCAGGCTGTCGGGGTCGAAGCTCTGGATGTAGATGGGCGCTTCCTTGCGGTTGAGATTGTTCCTGTCCAGCAGCGCCATCACGGCGTCTTCGAAGGGGTGCTCACCCGTTCCGCAGCTGTTGGCAATGGCTTGCTGGTTGTTCCAGTATGGGTTCTTGGTCTCGGCGTAGACGGCAATCGTGCGGCCTGCCGCCTTGCCCTTGGCGAGTGCGATGTCGATCACATCCTGTGCGCTGATCAGCGGCAGCTTGCCATTCCATTCGCTGGGACGATCGGCGCGGTTGTCCAGCGTGGTGCCGCCAAGCAGCGTGCGCAGCTCATGCAGGGTGAAGTCCGAGATGGACCAGTCGCCGGTATGGTCCTCGCCATCGACCACCAGAGCCTGCAGCACCGACTTCTGATTGTTCGGATCGATGCGGTCGCTCAGGTACTGTGCGGGGCCGTTGGCGGCAATGGGCGGGTACTTCACGTTGACCAGCACGCCAGGCGTGGTGCGCTTGCGGCCAGCCACATAGGCATTGATCTTGGCGACCTCGGCGATATTGGTGCTGTCGCTGAGCCAGGCGTTGTGGCGTGCCACCAGCTGGCAGTCGCGGCTCAGGTGCATGTCCAGCTCGATCATGTCGGCACCGGCATCGATGGCTTTCTCATACGCCATCTGTGTCTGCTCGGGGTACAGGCCCGAATAGCCGCGGTGGGCGATGACCTGGGGCTGCTTGCCGTCCAGCGTCAGAAACTGCGGTGCAGGTGCCGGCGTCGGGCCGTCTCCACCGCCACAGGCGCTCAGGGCAAGGGCGGCAAGCAAGGTCAGGGCAAAGACGGGGTGGGTAGGGGACATGGTTTCAGGCATGGATGGAGATCGCCTCATGCTTGCGGTTGTTGATGACGGTTGTGTGACCGTGCCCTCAGAGCATTTCACGCTCCGAAGCACAGGGCTGCGGGAGCAGCCCTGTGCGGGGTGCGGCTGTTACAGCCCCAGCTTCCTGGCGACGTAATCGGCATCCTTGTCGCCGCGTCCCGAGAGATTGACCAGAATATGCTGGTCCTTGCCGAGCCCCGGCGCTTCGCGCATGGCCCAGGCCACGGCGTGCGCACTTTCCAGTGCCGGGATGATGCCCTCCACACGCGACAGCGTCATGAAGGCATTCAGGCATTCCTTGTCGTCCACGGACTGGTAGTCCACGCGCCCTATGTCCTTGAGATAGCTGTGCTGCGGGCCCACGCCGGGGTAGTCCAGGCCCGAGGCGATGCTGTGCACGGCGGCCGGCGTGCCGTCGGCGTTCTCCAGC
This sequence comes from Comamonas sp., assembly GCF_009360615.1. Classification (GTDB taxonomy): domain Bacteria; phylum Pseudomonadota; class Gammaproteobacteria; order Burkholderiales; family Burkholderiaceae_C; genus Comamonas. The sequence continues at coordinate 65,077 of NZ_SPEY01000053.1, read as the reverse complement.
ACATAGCACTTCATGCCGTGAATCTCGCCGGGCTTGCCAACCGACAGCGTGGCAGCATGGCGGCCGGGCTTGTCCACGCCTTCACCGGCAGGCTCCACGCCCACCAGATGCACGGACGCGTCACCCAGGAAGGCCGTGAAGATGCCCATGGCATTGCTGCCCCCGCCTACGCAGGCTGCCACATGGTCGGGCAGCTTGCCGTGCCGGGTCTGGAACTGTTCGCGAGCCTCACGACCCACGATGGACTGGAAGTCCCGCACCATCATGGGAAAGGGGTGTGGGCCGACCACCGAGCCAATCGCGTAAATGGTGTTGACGGGGTCCTGCAGATAGACCTCGAAGGCGCTGTCCACGGCCTCCTTCAGCGTGGCTGCGCCGCGCGTGACGGGCACCAGATTGCAGCCCAGAATGCGCATCTTGGTGACGTTGGGGTGTTCCTTCTCGATATCCACCTGGCCCATGTGAATCTCGCAGGGAATGCCCACCAGCGCACAGGCCGTGGTCAGGGCTACGCCATGCTGGCCGGCGCCGGTCTCGGCAATGACTTTTTTCTTGCCCATGAACTTGGCCAGCAGTGCCTCGCCCAGGCAGTGGTTGATCTTGTGCGCCCCCGTGTGATTCAGATCCTCGCGCTTGAGATGGATCTGCGCGCCGCCCAGCTGATCGGACAGGCGTCTGGCGTGAAAGATGGGGCTGGGTCGGCCCACATAGTCTGCAAACAGTGCGGCCAGCTCGTCCTGGAAATCCTGGCGCTGGACGATCTCTTCATAGGCTGCGGCGATCTCGTCCATGCACTGCTTGAGCTCGGGTGGCACGAGCTGGCCGCCATAAGGGCCGAAGAAGCCCTGGGCATCGGGCATGGCTTGGGGGTTCTGGGTCATGGCTTGTCTCCTCGGGTGTCGGGCAGCAAAGCCGCATTCATAGCACATGGCGGGTTGGGGACGTTTGCAGGCAAGTCCCGATGGAAGAGTTGTGAAAAATGCCTGCGAACCGCAAGAGGAAAGTGCTGACAGCTATTGTTTTGATATTTGCAGCGTCCCCTCCAGCCCTGAAACACAATAGCGACATGAAAGCCAGCTCAGTCCGCGATATCGTCTTTGCCCACGCTCTGGAAACCGCCGCTGCGCACGAGGCGCTGCCAACGGCCGAGCGCTGCACGGCCATCACGCAGGAGTGCCTCCACGCCCAGGGCAGGACCGCAGTGGGGGGCCGCGCAGCGTTCGAAGGCTTTCTGCTGGAGCGGGCACGACGTGTGATCGCTGCAGCGCAGCTGCCTGCCGACATACGCGCGATGACCCGGCAGCGCGCCGGCATTTCGCGCTGGATGGTGCTGGCCGTAATGGCTGCGGCGTTTGCGCTGGGTTTTGCGGGCCATGCGGTCACCGACCCGCATCGTGTGGACCTGCTCTCGGCTTCGCTGGTCGGTATCGTGCTGTGGAATCTGCTGGTCTATGCGCTGTTGCTGCTGACCTGGCTGCGCAGTCGGGTGCGGCGCAAGACGACGGTGATTGCTCCGCTGGAGCCCGAACAGGGACAGGGCGCCGCGGCAGCGCCTGGCGGCTGGCTGCAGAAGCTGCAGGCAAGACAGTGGCGTGTTTCACGCGGCACGGGACTGCGCAAGATGGCGCTGAACTTCGAGCGCAACTGGTGGCAGGTCAACCAGCGGCCGCGCCATGCGCAATGGCTTGCGTGCCTGCATCTGGGGGCTGCCATGCTGGCGCTGGGCGCGCTGGCATCGCTATGGCTGACCGGCCTGACCAAGGCGTACCAGGTGGGCTGGGAGAGCACTTTTCTTTCGCCCTCCGCTGTGCAGACCTGTCTGAACCTGCTGTTTGCGCCGGTGCAGCATCTGCTGGGGCTGGCGCCGTGGAGTCCAGCGCAGATCCAGGCGTTGCAGGGCTGGTCGGCCGGTGATGCCGCTGATGCGGGACCACGCTGGGTGCAGCTCTACAGCTGGTTGCTGGGCTTGATGGTGGTCGTGCCGCGACTGCTGCTGGCGCTCTGGCAGGGTGCCAGAAGCTGGTGGTTGAGCCGGCATCTGGCCTTGCCGCTGCAGCAACCCTATTTCCGGAAGCTGCAGCGCGACTGGGCGGGACGCGCCACGGTGCTGCGGGTGCAGCCCTACAGCCTGGATATCACGCCCGAGCGGGAAGCCGCCCTGCGCAGCCATGTGGCGCAGAGCTACGGTGCTGGAGCGCAGCTTGAGCTGCGGCCGGTGCTGGCCTATGGAGCGCCCTTGCCGGATGCTTCGTCTGTTGACGCTCTGCAGTTGCTGCTGCTCAATCTGGCTGCCACGCCGGAGGCGGAAATTCATGGCGTGCTGCTGGCACAGGTATTGAGCCGCTGGGGCGCACAGACCGATGTGTGGCTGTGGGCGGCGGATTTTCGGACGCGCAACAGCGGTGCCCCGGCGCGTGTGCAGGAGCGCGAACAGCTGTGGCGGGAGTTTGTGCACAGCGCGGGCCTGAACGCGACCCTGGTGCCCGACGCAGGAGTGTGACGATGCGCGAGAGCAAGGAGCTGGTTCCGGTTGACAGCAGCATTCAGTGGTGCCTGCTGTCGCACACCAATATCGGCAAGACCACGTTGACCCGTACGCTGCTGGCCGACGACGTCGGCGAGATTGATGACGCCGCCCATGTGACCACCCGGTCACAGCGCTATCTGCTCCAGAGATCGCCGCAGGGCGACGAGCTGTGGCTCTGGGACACGCCGGGTTTCGGCGACTCCGTGCGGCTTTTTGAGCGCCTGCGGCAGCATGGCAATCCACTGGGCTGGTTTCTCAGCAACGTCTGGGATCGCTGGCGCGACAAACCTTTTTACCTGAGCCAGCGTGCCTTGCTCGCTGCGCGCGACCACGCGGATGTGATGCTCTACCTGGTCAACGCCGCGGAAGACCCGGCCGATGCCGGCTACTGGAACGCCGAGATGAACATACTGGCCTGGCTCGACAAGCCGGTCATCGTGCTGCTCAACCAGATTGGCAGTGACACCACGGCAGCGCAGACGCAGCAGGATCTGAGGCGCTGGCAGCAGGCCACCCAGAGCTTTCACAGTGTGGTGCGCGATGTGCTCGTGCTCGATGCCTTCACGCGCAGCTGGTGGCACGAGCGCAGGATGATGCAGCGCATTGCACCCTTGTTGCCCCAGCCCAAGCAGCCTGCGTACCAGCGCCTGCTGGCGCAGCGCGCCTGGCAGCAGCAACAGCGCGAGCAGCAAAGCCTGGCGGTCATGGCCGAGCAGTTGCTGGCGGCGGCGGGGCTGCATGAAAAACTCGATCCCGAGCAAGGCCCCCTGCTGGCGCGTGCCTGGCAGAGCCTCGGCCAGCTCGCCGCCAAGCTGGGGCGAGCGGAAGGGGGGGACGAGCGGCTCGGAGCCCAGGCCCAGGAGGCCGTGCAGCGGCTGTTGCAGGCTTTGCGCCAGGCCGACGTGCAGGCCACGCAGCGCTTGCTCGAGATTCATGGGCTCGACGGTCAGGCGGGCAGCCAGATTCAGGAGCAATTGCGCAGCCAGCTGCAGATCACCACGCCCGTGGACGCGCAGGCGGCCGGCTTGTGGGGCGCTCTGACCGCCGGTGCGGCCACAGGGCTGGGGGCCGATCTGATGGCTGGCGGCCTGACGCTGGGGGCCGGAGCCCTGGTGGGCGCGCTGCTGGGAGCCCTCACCCTGGGCGGTGCGGCCTGGGGTGCGAACAAGTTGTTCGACCAGGAGCAGCAGAGCTTTCGTCTCTCCGGCGATTATCTGAACGCGTCCGTCAGTCAGGTACTGCTGAAATACCTGCTGATCTCGCACTTTGGCCGTGGCCGGGGGCGCTACACCAGCCCGGCCGCTCCCCGGCAGTGGAGCGAGCTGGCCCAGGAGGCGGTGAAGGCCCATGCCGCGCAATGGGAGGCGCTCTGGGCGCAGCTGCGCGGGGTGGAGAACGCTGCGCAAGCCGGTGCTGCGCAGAAAAGCGCCATGATGGAGCTGCTCTCGCAAAGCCTGCAGCAGATCATGGCGGCTCTCTATCCGGGGCTGAACGCGGACTCCGGTGTCAGAGACGGGGAAAGCGCACCGTGAACAGCGCCCCGCCGCGCTCTGATACGCCTGCGCTGACGGTGCCGCCCTGGGAGGTCACCAGCGCCTTGACGATGGAAAGGCCCAGACCCGATCCTTCCCTGCGACGCTTGCCGGGAGCCTGGACAAAGCGCTGGAACGGATGGGCCTGTACCTCGGCGGCAAGGCCGGGGCCCGCATCGCCCACTTCCAGGACCACCCATGACTGGTTCAGGTGATCGGTGCTTGCATGCACCCGGATGCTCAGCCAGTGCCCGCTGCTGGCATGGCGCAGCACATTGCTGATGAGGTTGGTCGTAATCTGGCGCAGTCGATCCGCGTCGGCCTTGATGTCGGTGCTGCCATCGCCGTCCTGCATGGGCAGATCGAGCGAAAGGGCCATGTCCTGCTTTTGCAGCTGTGGGTGCAATTCCTCGACGACATCGCCGACCAGTGCGGCGAGGTCAATGCGCTCCTTGCGCAGCGACAGCTGCCCGGCATCGGCCATCGAAAGAGTGTGAAGATCGCCGACCAGCCGGCCCAGGTGCTCGACCTGGGCCAGCAGCGTCTTCATCTCGGCCTGGCTGGAGTCGATGACGCCGTCGCAGATCGCATGCAGACGGGCCTGCAGCACCGTCAAGGGGGTGCGCAGCTCGTGCGAGATGGAGGCGGCCGTGGCCAGTCGCTCCGCTTCCAGGGTTTCCAGCGAATCGACCATGCCGTTGAAGGCATCGATCATCTCGGCCATCTCGCCATGGGCATTGCCCTTGACGGCCCTGGCGGCCAGGTCGCCGCGCTCCACGCGCGCCGCCACTTCCACCATGGAGGCCAGCGGACTGGTGATGCGGCGTGAAATCCAGAAGCCGACAGCCATGCCGAAAGGCAGGCTGACGGCCAGACCGATGACGAGCGACCATTTCTCGCCGAACAGGCGGTCGCCTTCCCAGTACTCGGAGTAGATCTGCAAGGCCCTGGGGCTGTCTTCCAGGTCCTGCGACTTCAGCACTTCCAGCTCGGTCCTGACCGGGCTCGGCAGGTGGCGATAGAACTCGCGGTATTGCAGTTCGGAAAACGCCAGCACGCCAAGGGCCAGGGAGGCAATGGCCAGCAGCACGGCCGCCGTGATCCAGAGACCGAAGCGGACCCAGATGCGGTTCAGTCCCAGGGCCATAGACGATAGCCAATACCGCGCACGGTCTCGATCAGTCCGTCCTGTCCGGCCAGCTGGAGCTTGCGGCGAAGCTTGGAGAGGTGGGAGTCGATCACCCGCTCCAGTGCGTCGCTTTCCGGCAGGCAGTGCTCAATCAGGTAGGCCCTTGAAAAGCAGCGGCGCGGCTGGGCCGCCAGACAGGCCAGCAGGCGAAATTCCGTGAGTGTGAGGGCCAGGGGAACGGCCTGACCCGCATCATCATAGACAGCGGCGCTATGGGCTTCCACATCGATCTCTATCGGCCCGACGCGGATGGGCGCAGCCACCGGCGCGGGCTTGGCCTGGGTGCGGCGCAGCACGGCGCGCACCCGGGCCACCACCTCGGGAGGGTTGAAAGGCTTGACCACATAGTCGTCCGCCCCCAGGCGCAGGGCCAGGAGCTTGTCCACATCGTCGGCGAGAGCCGTTACCATGATGACGGGGACATCGCTGTCGTTGCGAATCATGCGCAGCACGTCCACGCCGTCGACCTTGGGCAGATGAATATCGAGCAGCACCAGATCCGGGCGCAGCTGCCGAAAGCTCTGCAAGGCCTCCTCGCCGTCCTGCGCCATGCGGATGCGCAGGCCGTCGCGCTCCAGGTAGGCACTGAGCACGCCGGCAATGGCGGGTTCGTCTTCGACTACCAGCACCATGGGAGTGGAGGCAGGTTGAGCAAAGGTCGTCATGGTTTTTTGTGCAGCAAAGTCATGCATCTGCGGGACTCCCTGAAACTTGTTGTTTGCACATTATGTGCGTTGCCGCTGTAATCCACGAATGGCGATGGCTCTCCATAATTCCTACATAAACCCTGCAATCTGGCGAAAGCTTGCTGCCGTCCAATCGCGAGGATGGAAAGCTGTTTCCGCCTTCCGCCGGTTTTCTGGGTGACACCTATAGCTTGAGCCAACTGCGCTGTGATATTTCCCTCCCACGTCTCGCGTCTTCGCATGGGCAGTCTGTGTCTGTGTGCCTTGTCGTTGCTGGCAGGCTGTGCTGCGCCCGAGGCAGTCAGGCTGGACCGGAGCACGCCCCCCCGGTGGCAGCAGCCGGAGACGGCTCGAAAGTCCGATCCTGCGGAACTGGCCCTCTGGTGGCGTGCCTGGAATGACCCCGCGCTGAATGCGCTGGTGGACGAGGCGCTGTCCCAGAATCTTGATGTGGCTCAATCCGTGCTGCGCCTGCGTCAGCAGCGCTTGCTGGCAGGGACGGCCGATGCGGCTTTTCGCCCTGCGGTCAGCACCGGGGCGCGGACCCTGCAGGACATTGCGGCAGTTGACACCTACTTTCATGCCAGCATCGATGTGAGCTGGGACCTGGGCCTGTTCGGCGATTCCGCGGCGGCACGCCGTGCCGGCGCGGCTGGCGTGCTGGACGCGCAAGCACAGCTGCATGCGGCGCGGGTGGCTCTGGTGGCCGATGTGGTGCATCGCTATCTCGATATCCGGTTGGCCCAGGTGCAGCGCACGTTCGCCGAAAGGCAGTTGCAGCAGGCGCAGCGGCAGCTGCAGCTCTTGCAGATTCGGCATGCGCAGAGGCTGGCCGATGCCCAGTCTCTGGAGCAGCAGCAGCTGCAGTTGCGCACCGCAGAGTCCCAGCTGTCCACCCTGAACGAAGCCCAGGCGCGTGCTGCCCATGCGCTGGCGGCCCTGCTGGGACGCGAGCGTGCCGAGCCGCAATGGCTGCAACCCAGTGCCGATGCCGCATTGCCCACCGTCCAGGCACTGGCCGTTCTGCCGGCCGACCTGCTGCGCAACCGCCCCGATATTCAAAGTGCCGAGGCTGCGGTGGAGCAGGCCGCGGCCGAGGTCGGCGTGTCGCGCGCAGCGCTGTACCCGCGGCTGACCCTCACGGGGTCCTTGCTGTACGCCTACAACCTGACGCGCAATCACCGCACGACTTCGGACTCCATCCCCATGGTCGGTCCGCAGATCGATATTCCGCTCTTTGACTGGGGCCGTCGCCGTGCCGTGGCCGACGGCAAGGAGCTGGCGCTGCAGGCCAGCATCAAGGCTTATCGCCAGGCGGTGCTCAACGGTATTGCCGAGGCGGAATCGGCGCTGGCAGCGGTCACCGCCCAGCAGCAGAGGCAGCAGCAGCTGCAGTCCGAGAGGCAGATCCATGCCGGGCGCGAGAAGGCCCAGGCCGTGCGCCAGCAACTGGGTCTGTCCAGCGAATTTGCCGCTATCGACAACGCCCGCGCCAGCCTGCACAACCAGAGCGAGCTGGCCACTGCCAGGGCTGCCGAGGCGCTGGCCTATGTGGCGCTCTACAAGGCTGTGGGCGCTGCGCCCATCGATGCCGCAGTCTCCGAGGTCCAGCCATGATTGCCCTGGCGCGCAAGACGCTGATCTATGAGTGGAGGCGCTTTGTCCCCTCGGTGTTCGCCGTGGGCTTTTCGGGCGTTCTGCTGGCCATGCAGGCTGCCCTGGTGCTGGGCATCTTCGGCTCTGCCGCGATTTACGTGACGGCTTCTTCGGCTGACCTCTGGGTGGGCTATCCGGGTACGCAAAGCGTGAACTTCGGGCGCAACATCGGCAGCGATGTGGAGATGCGTCTGCGCATGGACCCCGATGTGGCGGCCGTGGAATCCTATGTCTGGGTCGATGGCGACTGGCGCGCACGCGCGGGTGCCCAGGGCGCGACCGGCGGCGGAGTCTCGGTCTATCTGTCGGGGGTCGGCACAGCGGACACCTCCATGATGTTCACCAAGGTGCTCACCTCGTGGCAGCGTCAGTTGCTGCGCGAGCCCGGCGCCGTGATCGTGGACAGGGCGGACCTGGGGACTCTGGGGGCGCAGGAAGGCAGCACGGCCTGGATCAACAACCATGCGGTCAAGGTCGTGGCGGCCGTCGACGGCTTGCGCGGGCTGGGTGGCGTCAACGTGATCGCTTCGCTCAGCACGGCCCGCGAAATTGCGGAAACCAGTGCCGAGCATGGCAGCACCTATTTCGTGGCGCGCCTGAAGCAAGGTGCCAAGGCCGCCGAGGCCCAGGCGAGATTGAGCCGGTCCAGCAGCAGTTTCGGCCCCTATGAGGTCTGGACTGCCGATGCCTTTGCGCGCCGCTCGCAGCGTTACTGGATGCTCGATACCGGCGCCGGTGCCGGCGTGCTCTTCATGGCCGTCATCGTCTGCCTGGTGGGCGCCATCGTGACCAGCCAGTCGCTCAAGGCGGTGGTGGCCGGGTCCGCCCGCGAGTATGCGGTGCTCAATGCGCTGGGTGTGAGCCGAGCCGCACTGGGCCGTGTGGTGGTCGAGCAGGCTTGCTGGATTGGCGGTCTGGGCTTTGTCCTGGCGGCTCTGGCCAGTGCGGTGCTGCTCAGCATTGCATCGAGCTACCGCGTCCCCGTGGCCCTGAACCTGTCAGCCGTGCTCGCTTGCGGCTTCCTGGTGGCCGTGCTGTCGCTGCTCTCGGGCCTGGGGGCCATGCGCAGCCTGCTGCGTGCCGACCCTGCAACCCTGCTGCGTTAAGGCCCGAAACATGCAAGCCGAGACCATGGATCGTGTCAGAACTTCTGCTGCAGCCAAGGATGCAGTGCCCAGCCTCGAGGCCGTGCGCCTCGAAAAATCCTTTGTGTCGGGTCTTGTGCAGGTGCATGTGCTGCAAGGGCTGTCCGTCAGCCTGTATGCGGGGGAGCTGAGTCTGATCTCTGGCCCATCGGGCTGCGGCAAAAGTACCTTGCTGTCCCTGATGTCGGGACTGCAGAAGCCCGATGCCGGCCATGCGCTGGCGCTGGGCGAGGACCTGGCCAAGCTCGGCTCGGCGGCGCTGGAGAAATTTCGTCTGCGTCATACGGGCTTCGTCTTTCAGGGCTTCAACCTGTTTCCGGCCTTGACGGCACTGGAGCAGGTGCAGCTTCCGCTGGGCTATATGGGTCTCAGAAGCGCCGAGACATTGCGCCGAGCCAAGGAGGCGCTCGATGAAGTGGGGCTCTCGCACCGCAGCCACATGCGCCCGGCCCAGCTGTCGGGCGGCGAGAAGCAGCGTGTGGCCATCGCACGTGCCATGGCCAAGCAGCCGCGCCTGCTGTTCGCCGACGAGCCCACCAGTGCGCTGGACGCCGAGAGCGGCCAGCGCGTCATTGATTTGCTGCACCGCGCAGCGCGCACGCACGGCACCACGGTGCTCTGCGTCAGCCACGACCCGCGTCTGGTGCGCCATGCCGATCGTGTGCTGGGCATGGAAGACGGTGCCATTCGCAGCGACTGGCGCCAGAACAGCCCCATCAAGGAATAAACATGAACCCAAGCCCATTTCGTCTCAGCATTGTGTCGGGCGCGCCGCTGCTGGCGGCGGCCGTGCTGATGCTGGGCGGGTGCTCTCCGTCCCAGGACTCTGCCTCCGTGGTCAGCCGCGCTGCGGCCCAGGTCAAGCCCCAAAGTCAGGTGGCTGTCGCCCGGGGCAAGATCGACGTCGAAGGCGGTCTGCTCGACCTTTCCTCGGCCGCAGCGGGCGTGGTGCAGCAGTTGCTGGTCAAGGAAGGCCAGAGCCTGCAGAAAGGTCAGCTCGTGCTGCGTCTTGCAGACGATGCCGCGCGCGCCGATGTGGCCGTGGCGGAGTCCGAGCTGCAGCTGGCACAGACCAAGCTCAAGACGCGCCAGGATCGCCTGCCCGCGCTCAAGGCCACGCTGACGCGCTGGCAGGCTGCAGCCAAACAGGGAGCGGCGGATCTGCAGAGCGTGGACGAAGCCGTGCAGGCCCTGCGCGACGCACAGTCCGAAGTGGACATTGCGGCTGCTGAAGTCTCGGTCGCCAAGCGCAAGGCCGAGCAGCTGCGAGCCCTGCTGCAGCGCCATGAGCTGCGTGCACCCGAGGCAGCCGTCGTGGTGCGGCTGCTGGCCCAGGGCGGCAGCATGCTGCAAAGCGGCAGTCCGGTGGCCGTGCTGCTGCCCAAGCGCCCCTTGATCGTGCGGGCCGAAGTCAACGAAAGCTACGTGGGGGCCATTCGCGAAGGCATGAAGGCCCAGGTGGCCGTTGACGCAGACACAAATGCTGCCCGGCAGGAGTTTCCTGCGGCGACCGTGCTGCGCATCAGTCCCGTCTACGGAACGGCCCGGCTGCAGGACGACGCGCAGCGCGGCCCGGTAAGAATTGTGGAATGCGTGCTGGCGTTCGACCAGCCGCCCGCCAATGTCAAGGTGGGTCAGAACGTGAGGGTCAGTTTCCATGAATAAGCGCATTCAGATTTTCCCGTCGCCTGCAGGTGCAGCTTCGACTGGCTGGATGGTGCAAAGCGATTTCGACGGCACCATCAGCCTGCTGGACGTGACCGATACCTTGCTCAACCGCTTTGGCAAGCCGGGCTGGCAGGCACTGGAAGACGCCTGGGAGCGTGGCGAGATCGGCTCGCGCGAATGCATGAAGGGGCAGGTGGCCTTGCTGGACATGAGCGAGGACGAGCTGCACAGCCATCTGGAAGGCATAGCGATCGACGAGCATTTTGTCGGCTTCGTGGCCGAGGCCAGGCTGCATGGCATCAAGGTGCAGGTCGTCAGCGACGGCATCGACCATGCGATTCGCCATGTGCTCGCACGCCATGGCCTCGGAGACCTGGAAGTCATCGCCAATCACCTGGTGAAGACCGGCGAGCGCAGCTGGCGACTGGATTCGCCATGGGCCAGCAATCGCTGCTCTAGGGCCAGCGGCAACTGCAAGTGCGAACGTCTTGCCGAACAGCAGGCCGTGCACGGCCGGGTGCTCTATATCGGCGACAGCACGTCGGATTTCTGCGTTTCCGGCAAGGCGGACTTCGTGCTCGCCAAGTACAAGCTCATCGACTATTGCGAGAGCCAGGGCATTGCCCATGCGCGCTTCGAGAATTTTGCGCAGGCCACCCAGTTGCTGGAGCAAGTCGTGCTCGGCATGGAGCAGACCGCATGAATGCCGCGGATGGATTGGGGCTGCTGCAGCAGCCGGACTTGCAGCAGCTGTGCGTGACGCCACATGAGTTCGTCATGCCCGGCGAAGGCCGCAATGCCCGCACAGGGGTTCTGCTGATCCATGGCCTGACCGGCACGCCGGCAGAGATGCGCCTACTCGCAAAAGGTCTGAACAAGCAGGGCTTCACGGTGTACGGGGTGCAGCTGGCAGGCCATTGCGGCAGCATGGAAGACCTGGTGGCTGCGCGCTGGACGGACTGGCTGGCGAGCGTGGAGTCGGGTCTGCAGCGCTTTTCGCTGCATGTGGACCATGTGGTGGTCGGGGGGCTCTCTATGGGGGCGCTGCTGTCGCTGGCCGTGGCCGAGCGCCATCCCGACAAGGTGGCCGGCGTCTGCGCCCTGTCCACCACCTTCCGCTATGACGGCTGGAGCATTCCGGCCTATACCAAGCTGGCGTTCCTGTTGCCGCTTTTCCGGCTGCTGGGCATTGGCCGCAACAGCGTCTTCATGGAGGCACCGCCCTACGGCATCAAGGACGAGGCCTTGCGCGCGCGCGTGGTCGAGCAGATGAACAGTGGCGACAGCTCAGCCGCAGGACTGCCCGGCAATCCCTGGTGGAGTGTCATCGAGTTGCGTGCCCTGTCTGCGAACGTGCAGGCCGGACTGGCCCAGCTGCGCTCGCCCTGTCTGGTCATTCATGCCCGGGAAGACGATATTTCCTCGGTCAGCAATGCCCACGATATCCAGCGCGGCGCGGTCAATGCCCATGTCGACCTGGTGCTGCTGGACAATTGCTATCACATGATCACCATCGACCGCGAGCGCCGCACCGTGATTGCCAAGCTCAATGAATTCATCGCGCGCATCGCCAGCTCGGCGGCGCCTGTCAGGGGTGCGAATGGGCAGTGATCTCTCGCCCCTGGTGGTGACGCTTTGGATACTCAATGTGCTGGTGGACAGCGGAGGGCAACTGGCCTTCAAGGCAGCGGCCAGCGAGCCCGGGCATCGCAATGGCACGGAGCGATGGCGTTTCATGCTGGCCAGGCCCTGGCTGTGGGTGGGCATTGCCTGCTATGTCGCGGAGTTTCTGGTCTGGCTGGCTTTTCTCTCGCTGGTGCCACTGTCGGACGGCGTGCTGCTGGGCTCCATTAACATCGTCGCCATCATGATTCTGGGTCGGGTGCTGTTTCGCGAAAAGCTCGCACCGATGCGCGTGGCCGGCATCGTGCTGGTGTCCATCGGCGTGGCCATTGTGGGCTTGCACTGAGGGCCGTCGGTTATGAAGCGTTTTTACCTGATCGGCTTTCTGGTTCTCATGGCCTTCGATACGCTGGCGCAGCTCAGCTTCAAGCAGGCCGGTGATTCTGCTTTGCCGCTGGAGTTCTCCACCGGCTGGCTGCTGCGCGTATTCAGCCAGCCCTGGATCTACGGTGCCTTCGTGGGCTACATCGGGGCCTTTTTCACCTGGATGAGCCTGCTCAAGCACGCTCCCATCGGCCCGGCATTCGCCGCCTCGCATCTGGAGATCATCTCGGTGCTGGCGATCTCATACTGGCTGTTCAACGAGCCGATTGGCTGGCCGCAGATCATTGGCTGCCTTTTCATCGTGGCTGGCATCATGTGCCTGGCCGTGAGCGAGAGGCCAGAGACCGAGCAGGCAGCCTGACATGCGCCAGCCCACCGTGCCGCCAACGGCCGGCCTGCCGCTGCAGCTCGGCGATCTCTGGCCTTCGGGTGCGGGCAGCCTCGCAGGGCGGCTGGCCGAATGGCTCGGCGTGGACGCGGTGCAGCTCGAATGCTCGGGCACCTCGGCCCTGATGGTGGCGCTGCGCAGCCTGCAGGCCCTTCGGCCGGGACGCAGCGAGGTCATTGCACCGGCCTATACCTGTCCGCTGGTGGCATTGGCGATTTCCCAGTGCGGGCTGCAACTGCGCCTGTGCGATCTGCGCGCTGACGTGCTGGACATGGACCCCGTCTGCCTGCAGCACCTGTGCTCGGAGCGGACGCTGGCCGTGCTGCCAACCCACCTGTGCGGGCGTGTAGCCGATGTGGATGCGGCCCTGTCTTGCGCGCGTGCCGTGGGTGCCTATGTGATCGAGGATGCCGCGCAGGCGCTGGGGGCGCGCAGCGGCGCAGCGTCCGTGGGACTCAAGGGCGATATCGGCTTTTTCAGTCTGGCCGTCGGCAAGGGGCTGAGCACTTTCGAAGGCGGCGTGCTGGTGGCGCGCGAACCCTCCATGCGCGCCGCGCTGGCTGCGGCCGGCGCGTCCACGCGGTTCAGCCCCTGGTGGGAGCTGCGCCGCAGCATCGAGCTGCTGGGCTATGCCCTGCTCTATCGGCCTTCGGGCCTGCGCATGGCCTATGGCAGGCCGCTGCAGGACTCACTGGCTCGCGGTGACTGGGTCGAGGCCGCAGGCGATGACTTCGGCGATCTCATTCCCCAGCATCGTCTGGGACGCTGGCGCCAGCGCGTGGGCGCCAGGGCATTGCGGCGGCTGGCGGCTTTTCAGCGACAGACGTCCGTGCAGGCCGCCCTGCGCATTGCGCAGTTGCAGGCCAGCGGGCTGGAAGTGGTGCAGGATGCCGTGCCCCAGGCGCAGGGGGTGTGGCCGGTGATTCTGCTGCGCATGCCGAATCCGCAGGCCCGAGATGCCGTGCTGCGCGCGCACTGGGGCGATGGCTGCGGTCTGTCTCTGCCGTTTGTCCATGTGCTGCCCGACTACGGGCGCTACGACCATGTCCTGGGCGCTGCACGCGACGACGCGGTCGGGCAGGCACGCAACTGGGCGCAGCGCCTGCTGGCCATCAGCAACAGCCCCTGGCTGGACGAAGCACGCTTTGCCCAGCTCTCGGCTCAGATCCGGGCGGCGGCTGGCCTGGAATGATTCCTGCACAAAGTGATAGCGGCTTGCGCTTGATTTCAAAGGGTATCTGATCTTTCTTCGGCTGAAATCAAGACAGCTCATGCCGTAGGTGCTTTGATTTTTGCGGCCCCCGCCATGGCCGGAGCCGTCAGGCCCAGCGCCGCCTCCCGGGTCTTGAGTGCCCCTTCGCGCTGATGCACATAGTCGCGCGTCAGTGGCACGGCATCCTGCCTGCGGGCCAGCTGCACCTGGAAGATGGCGATGTCCTGATAGCGGAATGCGGCTTCCGACATGGACAGATAGAACTCCCACATGCGGCAGAAGCGTTCGTCATACAGGGCTGCGGCTTCGTCACGGCGTGCCATGAAGCGCTCGCGCCACAGGCGCAGGGTCTGGGCATAGTGCAGCCGCAGCACCTCGATATCGCAGATGACCAGTCCCGAGCGTTCGATGGCCGGCGTGAATTCCGACATCGAAGGAATATGGCCACCGGGAAAGATGTAGCGCTCTATCCAGGGGTTGTTGAAGTCGGGCACATCGCTGTTGCCGATGAAGTGCAGCAGCATCACGCCATCCTCGCTGAGCAGCTCATGGCATTTGCGGAAGAAAGCGTCATGAAATCGCGTGCCCACATGCTCGAACATGCCGACGGAGACGATGCGCTCGAACGGCCCATGTGCTTCGCGATTGATGTCGCGGTAGTCCTCCAGCCGGTACTCCAGCCGCTCGCCGTGGATGGACTGGGCAGCCCTGGACTGCGCGCCGGCGAGTTGCTCGGTGGACAGCGTGATGCCGGTGACATGCCCGGCTCCGGCCACTTCGGCCAGATAGCGCGAGAGGCCACCCCAGCCGCAGCCGATGTCGAGCACGCGCTGGCCCGGCTCGATCAGCAGCTTGGCGGCGATATGTCGCTTCTTGGCCAGCTGCGCCGTTTCCAGGTCTTCGTCGCCCTGCTCGAAATAGGCACAGGAGTACTGGCGCTCGCTGTCGAGAAACAGCTGATAGAGCCGGTCGTCCAGATCGTAGTGATGCGCCACGTTGGCACGCGATTTGCCGCGCAGATTGTTCTGCAGCAAAGGCCTCAGCTTCATGCGCCAGGCATCGAGAATGCGCACCGTGGTGCTGACGGGCACATGCCGGGCCCCGCGCAGCACCAGCTCCAGCACGTCGTAGACCGTGCCTTGCTCGACCCGCAGGCGCTGCTGCATGAACAGCTCGCCAAAGTTGAGGTCGGGGTCGCGCAGCAGCGCCAGGACGGCGCGTCTGTCGGTAAAGCGCAGGCACGCCTGGGGCTGGCCGCCGTCGCCGAAGATCAGCTTCCTGCCGGAGGGGGTGGTGACTTCGAGCCGTCCCGTTGTGACCAGGGGTGCAAATGCCTGTTGCAGCAATTTTTCGGTCAACCGGTCCAGCATGTCAGCTCCTTGAAGCGAAGTGTTGAAAAGGGATCGGTGGAATCGCCTAACTCGTGCTGCTGAGCGCTATGTGCTGTATCAGCCGCTGGTTCAATGCATGTTGCCCGGCCTGCCAGCCGGCCAGCGTTGCGGCGTCGATCTGCGTGTCCTGACCGTCGCCCGCGCTCATCAGTCGTTTCCACCAGGTGCCATAGTGCCATGATGACACGTCGCCCGTGATGTCACTGCCCGCGATCTGTCCGTGCAGCGCATCGATCAGCTGCACGGCCTGCTCTTCCCGCATCCGGCCCTGGTCCCAGTTGGTGCGAACGACTTCGGCGGCGAACACATCCTTGTCTATGCTCAGATACGTGTCCTGGGGCCAGTCCTGCAGATGGCTGGACAGTGCCTGTACCAGCTCCGAGATATCGGCAAAGCTGCGAAATGCCTTGCCCGCCCCCAGACGCCTGGCCCAGCTGGTGTCCACGCCGCAGCTCCAGTAAGTAAGCTTGCCGGCGCGCAGCGGCCGCAAGTAGTTTTCCCAGGCGTGGCCCGGACCGATGTCCTGCGAGGTGATGCCTGCCACATGGACCTGCGAGACGGCCGGGTGCATGGCCACGCGCCGCACCCAGGAGCCGCAATGCACGCCCCAGGGAAAGCGCATATTGTCCGGGTGATTGTCCAGCACCACCACGCGCAGCGGATGTTTCGGGGTGAAGCCGTTCCGGGCAATGCATCGCTCGATCAGCGGCCAGCTCAGATGGTGAAAATCGCCGCTGCCCATGAGCACGGTGCCGTGCAATGGAGGCAGCTGCGCGTTTAGCGCATGGCTGAAGCGCCGGAAGCTGCGAAGGCTGCAGCCAAAGCGCACCAGCTCCTGCCACTGGGCCAGCGGCAGGCGTGTTTCCTGAGCCAGCGGTCCTACCGATCCATCGACATCCAGGACCACAGGGCTTTGTTGCATCATGGCTTGTCACTCCACTGACGGTCGCTTTCGAACAGGCCGGAGAAGCGGCGCCCCAACGCGCGCAGCAAGGGGTTGCGGATGAAGACCAGGTGTTGCGTCATGGTGAAGCTGGCGCCGAGCTGGGCCTTGACTTCCGGATCGGTCCAGCCCGCCACATAGTGGGACAGGCCCCGCTCCAGTGCGTACTCGAGATTGACCATCCAGCTCACGAAATAGAGGTTGGCCTCGCGCGCTGACGGGTAGGACAGGCCGATGTATTTGTCGATCAGCTTGCCGTCGTGCTCGAAGCACAGGTTCCAGCCCAGCAGCGCACCGCCGACCCGCTCCCGATACTCGAACACGATGCCGCCGTTGCCCGCATCGCGCAGCAGGCCGGCCAGGAAGCCGCGCGAGAGCTTGTCGAAATGAATCTCGCTTTGTGCGTACACCGCTTCGAACAAGGCGTAATAGGCGTCGATCCGGCTCTCGTCGGCAAAGGCTGTACCGGTCGGAATGCGGCGGATGTCCAGTCCGGCGCGGCTTTTGAGCTTGCGCCGCAGGCTGCTGCGGCGGTTTCTGGACAGGCCGGCCAGATACTCGTCCGTGCTGGCAAAGCCAAGAGGTACGTAGGCCAGGGCCTGGCCCTCCAGTGCCACAAAGCCCTGCTCCGTCAGCGCCTGGGACAAATCCCGGGCAAAGTCGTTGTCGCTGGCGCTCAGCAGGGGCGATGCCTGCGGAATATCCTTGACGATGGTGAGCATGGTCCGGCCCGCCACGCCACGCAGCTGCCGTGCCAGCACGGCGGCATCCACGCCCCTGGGCAGAGGCGCATACTCGCTGACGGTGCTGCCGATGAAGTCCGTTTTCAGCCGGAGTCTGGAACTGAGCCAGCGCCCGCCCGGCAACGACAGAAGGCGCGTCTTGAGCGCGTCGTCGGCCGTGGTCAGCAGATCGAAGCTTGCCGTGAATGCAGGCACCGGGCCTTGGTTCAGCAGCGTGAACCCTTGGGGCGGGTGCTGCTGGAATTGCAGCAGCAGTCCATCGGGCTCAAGCTGGTTACGCAGACTTAGCGATGCCATTGCGCACATTGTTGTATTGAAAATTCCATCATGCCAACGCAGCGGGCGTGACCCGCGTGACAGACGCCAGGCAGGAGCCGCCCAGGTGGGGCCGCCCAGGTGGAGCCGCAGGGATGGGAGCGCCTCCGCGCAAGGGCGACGTCCCCCTCCCGCGCTGCCCGGGAGGGCGAAGCGGCAAAGCCGCTTCGGGGGATCAGGCCTTCTTCGCCTTGGTCAGCAGCTGGTCCAGCAGCACCATGGCTTCGTCGATCTCGCTGCGCGAAATCATCAGCGAAGGCGCGAAGGTGATCACATTCTTGTAGTAGCCGCCCACGTCGAGCACCAGGCCGCGTTTCTGGCCCTGGTATTCCAGGCCGCCTTCGAGGCCGATGTCCACCATCTTGTCCAGCAGCGCCTTGTTGGGCGTGAAGCCGTCCTCGGTGCAGATCTCGGCACGCAGCGCCAGGCCCAGGCCGTCCACATCGCCGATTTCCTTGTGGCGCTTCTGCAGCTCCTTGAGGCCTTCGAGGAAGTAGGCACCCGATTCACGCACCTGACGGCCGAAGTCCATCTCGTGGGTCATCTTCATCACTTCCAGACCCAGGGCCGTGCCCAGCGGGTTGGAGGCAAACGTGGAGTGGGTGGAGCCGGGCGGGAACACCGTGGGGTTGATCAGCTCTTCGCGGGCCCACAGGCCGGAAAGCGCGTTCAGACCATTGGTCAGCGCCTTGGCGAACACCAGCACGTCGGGCTTGATGCCGAAGTTTTCCACCGACCACAGCGTGCCGGTTCGCCAGAAGCCCATCTGGATTTCATCGACCACCATCAGCACGCCGTGATCGTCCAGCACCTTCTTGAGGCCCTTGAAGAAGTTGGGAGGGGGAACCACGTAGCCCCCGGTGCCCTGGATGGGTTCCACATAGAAGGCTGCGTATTCGCACTGGTTGGTCTTGGGGTCCCAGACCGCGTGGTATTCGTTTTCGAACTTGCGTGCGAACTCGCGCACGATCTGATCCGAGTATTCCTCGGCCGTCATGCCCTTGGGGCGGCGGAAAGGGTAGGGGAAGGGGATGAACTGCGCGCGGTCGCTGAAGTGGCCGAAGCGGCGGCGGTAGCGGTAGCTGGAGGTGATCGAGGAGGCACCCAGCGTACGGCCGTGGTAGCCGCCTTCGAACGCGAACATCAGGCTCTTGCCGCCGCTGGCATTGCGCACGACCTTCAGCGAGTCCTCGATGGCTTGCGCGCCGCCCACGTTGAAGTGCACGCGGCCGTCGTGGCCCCACTTGCGCTTGGCGTCTTCGGCGATGAACTTGGCCAGCTCGATCTTGGTGGGGTGCAGGTACTGGCTGGCCACCTGGGGCAGCTCCTGCAGCTGCTCGATCATCTTGGCTTCAAGACGCTTGTTCTTGTAGCCGAAGTTGACGGCCGAATACCACATCTGCAGGTCGAGGTAGGAAGTGCCTGCGTCGTCGTACATGTAGCTGCCTTCGCAGCCCGTGAAAATCTTCGGAGGATTGACGTAGTGGACGGTGTCGCCAAACGAGCAGTATTTGGCTTCGTCAGCCAGCAATTGGGCAGTATTGATCACAGCAGAAAGTGCTCCGCAAAAATGGATTCGGTCAACGGTATGCGGCAGCAGTGTGCGTTTGCAATATTTCCGGGCTGTCGAGCATTTGTGTGGGAATTGTGGAGAGGCCATCGTCGGCCGGCTTCCCGACGCTTGAATGGCGTTGCCGTGGCGACAGGCCTGCCCGGCAGGCTGCACGTTGCGGACTTCCCCTGCGCACTCCTGGGGAGCTGAGGCCGCGGATGCGGCCCGATCAGCCCAGGGCCACCACGCGCAGCACCTCCGCGCCATAGGCATCGAGCTTCTTGGTGCCCATGCCGCTGACGCCTTGCAGCTCCTGCAGGCTCTGGGGGTTGAGTTCTGCAATCGATGCCAGGGTGGCGTCGTGGAAGATCACATAGGCCGGCAGATTGTGCGACTTGGCCACTTCGGCGCGCCAGGCCTTGAGGTTGATGAAGCGCACCTGGGCGTCGGGTCCCAGATTGACCGCCGCGGCATTGGCTGCGGATTTCTTGCCCTGCTTCCTGCTGCGCGATGCGGCCACGGCCTCGCGCAGCTGTACCTGCACCTCGCCCTTGAGCACGGCCCGCGAGCCGGCAGCCAGACACAGGGTGTCGAACACATGGCCGCTGTTCTCGCTCACCACCTTGTGCAGGCCCAGGGCCCCCGTGGCCAGCAGCTGCCGCATCACGGCGCGCAACTGCGGCTCCGAATACTCCTTGCCGATGCCGAAGGTGGAGACCTTGTCATGCCCGTACTGCGTGACCTTGTCGGTCACCTTGCCGCGCAGAACGTCCATGATGTGGCCTGCGCCATAGGTCAGGCCGCTGGCCTCATGCACGCGGAAGATGGTGGACAGCAGCTTGCGCGCCGCATCCGTGCCATCCCACAGCGCCGGTGGCTCGAGGCAGTTGTCGCAGTTGCCGCAATGGGTCCTGGCTGTCGCCTGCAAAGGGCGGCCTTCGCCGGAGGGACCCAGTCCGTACTCTTCGCCAAAATAGGCCAGCAGGCGCACACGGCGACAGTCCGTGGCCTCGGCCAGACCGAGCAAGGCATCGAGCTTGCCGCGCATCACCTGCTTGAACGGTTCCTCGGCCGGGCTTTCGTCGATCATGCGGCGCTGGTTGACCACGTCGCTGAGACCGTAGGCCATCCAGGCATCGGCGGGCAGGCCGTCGCGGCCGGCACGACCGGTTTCCTGGTAGTAGCCCTCGATGTTCTTGGGCATGTCCACATGGGCCACAAAGCGCACATCGGGCTTGTTGATGCCCATGCCGAAGGCGATGGTCGCCACCATGACCACGCCGTCCTCGCGCAAGAAGCGGTCCTGGTGGCTCTGGCGCATGTCCTGGGGCAGGCCTGCGTGATAGGGCAGGGCATTGATGCCGTTCTGCACCAGGGTCTGGGCCAGCTCCTCGACACGCTTGCGCGACTGGCAATAGACCACGCCGGCCTCGCCCTCGTGCTCGCGCTCTATGAAGCGCAGCAGCTGGTTGCTGACGTCCTTTTTCTCGACGATCTTGTAGTGGATGTTCGGGCGGTCGAAACTGCTGATGAAATGCCGGGCTGCTTCCAGCTGCAGGCGCTCGATGATGTCGGCGCGTGTCAGCGCATCGGCAGTGGCGGTCAGCGCAATGCGCGGCACCTCGGCATAGCGCTGGTGCAGCACGGTCAGCGCGCGATATTCGGGGCGGAAGTCGTGCCCCCACTGGCTCACGCAATGCGCCTCGTCGATGGCGAACAGCGACAGCTTGCCCTGAGCATGAAGATCGTCAAGCAGGCCCAGGAAACGTGGTGTGTTCAGCCGCTCGGGCGCAGCGTAGAGCAGGGTGATGTCGCCGCTTTGCAGGCGCAGCTCCACCTCCTGCGTCTCGTCGTAGCTGAGGGTGGAGTTCAGATAGGCCGCGCTGATGCCGGCCTCGTGCAGCGCACCGACCTGGTCGTGCATGAGCGCAATCAGCGGCGAGACCACGATCGTCACGCCATGGCCGAGCTGCTGGCGCGCGATGGCCGGAACCTGATAGCACAGCGATTTGCCGCCGCCCGTGGGCATGAGAACCAGCGCATCGCCGCCGTTGATGACATGCGAGACGATGGCCTGCTGGGGGCCACGGAATTGCTCGTAG
The DNA here is from genome assembly GCF_009360615.1 of Comamonas sp. Taxonomy (GTDB): domain Bacteria; phylum Pseudomonadota; class Gammaproteobacteria; order Burkholderiales; family Burkholderiaceae_C; genus Comamonas. The sequence goes on along the minus strand of NZ_SPEY01000053.1, from coordinate 44,020 downwards.
CCAAAAACGGCTTGCAGAATGGATTGCGCGGAAGACACCGGATACTCTTGAATCGATAGCTGGTAGCGCCTGCAGTGTAAGGACATGAGGATGATTTATCCTCAAATGCAAGCATCAGAACTGGCCCTATTGTGCGCCGCGACCCGACGCGCTGCCCGGGCCGGGTTATGCGCAATCAGGCTGTCGTCCCGAGGGTTGAGGGCGAAAAATGCGCGTCCAGCTCGTAGAGATCGGCGGGATAGGTCAGGCGTACAAAGGTGATGGGCAACTGCCCGGTCCAGGTGCGGCGGTCGATCACCAGGCAGGGAGAGCCGGGGGGAATCTCCAGCAGGCCTGCGGTTTCCTCGCTGGCGGCCTCGGCACGAATGCGGTGCTCAGCCGAGCTCCAGGGCACATGGTTGACCATCCAGGAGCTGGGGCTGTGTTCGGTGAACGGCTCATGCTCGGCGTCCGGTACCGATTCGAGATTGATCAGGCGGTCTTCGATGCAGAAAGGCCGGGAGCCGGCCATGTGTAGACATCGCACATGGACGATGGAGGCCGGACGGGTCATGCGCATGGCCTCCATGTCCTCGCTCGTGCTGGGCCGCTGCTTGCGGCTGAGCGGCCTGCTCGAATATTCCTGCCCCATGCCCAGCACCACCTGGCGCAGATCGGGAATCTCCAGCACTGCCGAGCTGGTTTGCGGGCGCGTCACAAAGCTCCCCGCCTTGCGCTTGCGCACCAGCAGACCGGCCTCGGCCAGCTTGTTCAGCACCTTGCTCACCGTCATGCGCGAGCACTGGTAATGGACGGTCAGCTCCATCTCCGACGGGATGCGATAGCCGGGCGGCCAGCGGCCACTGAGAATGTTCTGTTCAATCTCGGTGAGAATTTTTCCGTGCAGCGACATGGAAGAGTGTTTGTCCATGGAGTGGATTACACCAGCAAATCCGCGCGGGCGCCGCTGCGATTCCTAGGTGTTCAGTACGGCACGCGCAATGATGGTGCGCTGAATCTCGGAAGAGCCTTCGTAGATGCGCAGGATGCGGGCGTCGCGCACATAGCGCTCCAGAGGCATTTCACGGGTATAGCCGTAGCCGCCATGGATCTGCAGCGCTTCGTCGGTCACGAAGCCCACCATCTCCGAGGCGAACAGCTTGGCCATGGCCGACTGCTGGGTGAAGGGCTGGCCCTGCTGGCGCAGGGCCAGGGCCTGCATGGTCAGCGCCCAGGCGGCTTCCAGGCGCAGTTTCATGTCGGCGAGCTTGAACTGGATGGCCTGCTTGCCGGCGATGGGCTCGCCGCCCACCAGGCGCTGGTTGGCCCAGTCGGCCGCCGCCTTGAGCGCGGCCTCGGCGATTCCCAGGGAGGTCGCTGCCACGTCCAGGCGGCTGTTGTCCAGCACCTTCATGGCGGTCCTGAAGCCGGTGCCCTCGGCGCCGAGGCGGTTGGCGGCAGGAACGCGCACGCCGTCGAGCGAGACTTCGAAGGCATGGCCGCCGCGGATTCCCATGAGCTTCTCGGGCGACGATATCTGTATGCCGGGCAGGTCGCGCGGCACGATGAAGGCGCTGACCCCGCGTGCCGCAGCCTCGGCATCGGTTTTGGCGAAGACCACCATGAAGCGGGCCTCTGCCGCATTCGAGATGAAGTGCTTGACTCCCGTGATCAGATAGTCGTCGCCGTCACGCACGGCCCGGGTGCGCATGTCTGCCGGGTGGGATCCGCCGCGCGGCTCGGTCAGCGCAAAGGCGGCCAGCCATTCCCCGCTGGCACAGCGCGGAAGCCATTGCTGGCGCTGCGTCTCGTCGCCGCCGATGAGAACGGCATCCGTGCCCAGATAGTGGGCTCCGATCATGGACGAGGTCGCGGCACAGGCGCGCGAGATGGCGACCAGCGACATCAGCATGGCGGTGGGGGTGACGCCCGGCCCGCCAAAGCGCTCCGGCAGATTCATGCCCATCACACCCAGAGCGGACAGGCCGGGCACATGGCGCGTGGCGGAAAACGCCTCCTCGTCCATGGCCTGGGCCACGGGGGCCAGGGTTTCCTCGGCAAAGCGTGCCACCGCATCGGCAACGGCCTGGTCTTCTTCGGTCGCCCCCAGTCGAATCAATGACATGTCGATCTCTCCTTGTTTTGTTCCAATCCAAATCAACCCAGGGCACCTGCTTCGCGCAAGGCGGCGATGGCCTCGCTGCTGCGGCCCAGCCAGCTTTGCAGCAACAGCTCCGTGTGCTCGCCCAGGGCCGGTGCGCGTTGCGCGCGGTTGGGCAGCGCGCCGCTGAAGTGCACGGGCTGCGTCGGCAGCCGAAGCCCCGGCAGGCGTTCGTCGTCGACCGCGCTGAGCAGACCACGCGAGCGGATCTGCTCGGAGTCCAAGGCCTGCGCTATGTTCCAGATGGGAGCTGCCGGAACCCCTGCGGCTTCGAGTCGCGCCACCACCTCGGCCACATCGTGCTGCGTGCTCCAGCCCTCCAGCGCTGCCCGCAGGGCGGGCTCATGGGCCGAACGACTCTCATCGCAGGAAAAGCGCGGATCGCCGGCCAGCTCGGGCAGGCCCATTGCGGCCGCAGTGGCATCGAACAGCTTCTTGTTCAGCACGGCCAGGGCGTAATGGCCGTCACGCGCCCTGTAGACGCCAAACGGCGCCGACAGCGGATGCCGGTTGCCCACACGCCGGGCGGGCTGGCCCGTGAACAGATAGCGCGACATCGACGTCGCGAGAAAGCTCAGCGTGGTGTCGAACATGGCGACATCGACATGCTGGCCGGTGCCGGTCCTCTGCGCCTGCAGCAGAGCCGCCAGGGTCGCCCAGGACGCAAACAGGCCGGCCACCACATCGCTGACCGCCTCGCCGACCAGCGTGGGCGCGCCATGAGGTTCGCCGGTGGCCTCCATCAAGCCGCTCATCGCCTGGACAATGATGTCGTAGGCCGGGCGGTGGGCCAGGGGGCCGGTCTGGCCGAAGCCGGAAACGCTGACATACACCAGCCGGGGATTGAGGGCGCGCAGCGTTTCGGGGCCGATGCCCAGGCGCTCGGCCACGCCCGGCCTGAAGTTCTCCACCACCACGTCGACCTGACGGACCAGCTCGTGCACCACGGCGACCGCGTGCGCATGCTTGAGGTCCAGCACCAGGCTCTGCTTGTTGCGATTCATGACCGTGAACAAGGCACTTTGCCCATTCTTCATGGGGCCGATGGCGCGGTAGTCATCGCCCTGGGGCGGCTCCACCTTCACGACCTGCGCGCCCAGATCGGCCAGCAAGGCCGTGGACATGGGCCCTGCCAGAACCCGGGTGAAATCCAGGATGCGGATGCCGTCCAGCGGACGGGAGGCAGGTTTATCGGTGGTTTCAAGCATGGCAGTCCTGCGTTTGATCGGATGTGATGTCTGCATGCTGCCCGGGACATGAATCAAAGGAAAATATTCATTTCCCATTCATTGGATTCAAAAAATTGATTCAAATAAATCTGCGGCAGCTTGAATACTTCGTAGCCGCTGCCCGCTACGGGAGTACGGCCAGGGCGGCGCTGGCCATCCATGTCTCGCAGCCCTCCATCTCCAAGGCGATCGCCGACCTCGAAGCCCAGTGGGGCGAGAAGCTGTTTGTGCGAAAGCACGCCGTCGGGCTGGACCTGACTGCGGCGGGGCTGGCCAGAAGCCGGGAAGCCCTGAGCCTGCTGGAGGCTGCGCAACTGCTTCAGGAGCCGCGCAGACAGGAGGTTTCCGGCACGCTGAGGCTGGGCTTTCTGAGCACGCTGGGTGCGCTGTGGATTCCGCAGCTGCTCACCCAGATGCAAAAGCGCCATCCGTCCATCGACATCGAGCTGATCGAAGGGGACATCGCGTCCCTGACCCGACAAGTGGAACGTGGCGAGATCCATGCAGCACTGCAGTATGACCTGGGCCTGGCGCGTCCTCTGCTGACCCTGCATCCGGTGGCCGCACTGCCGCCCTATGCCTTGCTGCCCGTCAGACATCCTCTGGCCGCAGCGACCAGCGTGAGCCTGTCGGAACTGGCCCGCTTTCCCGTGCTGCTGATCAACCTGCCCCAGAGCCGCGATTACTTTCTCTCGCTGTTCCGGGAGGCGGGCGTGGTTCCCACGGTGAGCCATGAACTGGCGTCGTTCGAGTTGATTCGCTCCATGGTCGCCAACGGACATGGCGTCAGCGTGCTGACCACGCGGCCGGTGGTCGACAGAGCCCACGACGGCAAACGACTGGTCTGCAAAAGAATCAAGGGGCGCGTCGCCAAGCAGGCCGTGGTGCTGTCGGCCCCCAGGAGCAATGCCTCGGCGCTGATTGCACCATTTCTGACCGTGGCCCGCAGCGTGATTGCACCCGACTAGCGCAGGCCGGGTGCTTTTCGGTGCGCCATCCGTCAGACCGATTCCAGGGCGGCGGCTTCTTCCCCCTGTCCGCTGGGCGCGCGGGCGGAGTGGCACGCCGTTTGCTTAATCCGCTGGCTGGTCCATGTCTATACAGCTGCAGCAGCTCTCGCCTATGACGCTCGGGTAAGCCTGTATATACATGCCTGATCAGCAGTCACAAACTTCGCTGCCTGCACCATCGTGCAAAGCTAGCAAGTCCGCATCAACAACCGAGCTGCTCTGGCATAGACCGAGGAGAGTCCCATGAAATCGACACGCCGCGTTCCAACTTGGCAATTGGCATTGGCCGCAACCGTACTAGTGTCTGCTGCACAGCATGCAGCGGCCCAGGAGACCAAGATCGTCCTGGGCATGTCGGGGTGGACGGGCTTTGCACCGCTGACGCTTGCGGACAAGGCAGGAATCTTCAAGAAGAACGGCCTCAATGTCGAACTCAAGATGATTCCCCAGAAGGACCGGCATCTGGCCCTGGCCTCGGGTGCCGTGCAATGCGCGGCCACCACCGTGGAGACGCATGTGGCCTGGAACACCAATGGTGTGCCGATCGTGCAGATCTTCCAGATGGACAAGTCCTATGGCGCGGACGGCATCGCCGTGCGCAACGACGTCAAGAGCTTTGCCGACCTGAAGGGCAAGACCGTCGCCGTCAGCGCGCCGGGTACGGCTCCTTACTTCGGTCTGGCCTGGATGCTGAACAAGAACGGCATGACGATGAAGGACATCAAGACCGTATCGCTGGAGCCCCAGCCGGCAGCCCAGGCCTTTGTGTCCGGGCAGAACGATGCGGCCATGACGTACGAGCCCTATCTGTCCACCGTGCGCGCCAACCCGGCGGCCGGAAAGATCCTGGCCACCACCATCGACTACCCGATGGTGATGGATACCGTGGGCTGCGATCCCAAGTGGCTCAAGGCCAACACGGCAGCCGCCAGGGCACTGACCCAGTCCTACTTCGACGCCATCTCCATGATCAATGCCGACAAGGAAAAGAGCTACGAGATCATGGGCGCTGCCGTGAAGCAAAGCGGTGAGCAGTTCGGCAAATCGGCAGCCTTTCTGAAATGGTCGGACAAGGAAGCCAATCAGAAGTTCTTTGCCAGCGACCTGCTGCCTTTCATGAAGGAGTCTGCCGCCATCCTCAAGGAAGCCGGCGTGATTCGCAGCATTCCCGAGAACTACGGCGTCATGTACGACGCCAGCTTCATCAAGTAAGCGCAAAGAGGTCGCACATGGAAGCGGTATCACCTTCTATCAAGTCTGCATCACCCGCATCGGTCCAGGTGGCATCGCCTTCCGTACGGCCGGCACGCCGGCGCTACATGGCCCCTCTGGAGCCTGTCAGCCCCAAGGCCAAGTGGCTGCTCGGCACGGGCTTCTTTCTGCTGTTCGTGCTGGTCTGGTCCGCCGTCACTTTCGGCGGACTGGTCTCGCCGACCTTTCTCGCCAGCCCGCTGACGATGCTGCGCGAAGGCATTCTGCTGTTCACGGAGTTCGATTTTCACCATGACATCGGCATGACCGTATGGCGTGTCATGGGCGGCTTCATCCTGGCCAGCATCGTGGCCGTGCCGCTGGGCATCGCCATGGGGGCCTGGAAGCCCGTGGAAGCGTTCTTCGAGCCCTTTGTCTCGTTCTGCCGCTACCTGCCCGCATCGGCCTTCATTCCACTGCTGATTCTCTGGGCCGGCGTGGGCGAGGCCCAGAAGCTGCTGGTCATCTTCATCGGCTCGGTGTTCCAGATCACGCTCATGGTGGCCGTGACCGTGGGGGGCGCGCGCAAGGATCTGGTGGAGGCCGCCTACACCCTGGGCGCCAGCAATACCGGCATCGTCAAGCGCGTGCTGATTCCCGGGGCTGCCCCGGGTATCGCGGAAACCCTGCGTCTGGTGCTGGGATGGGCCTGGACCTATGTGATCGTCGCCGAGCTGATCGGCTCGTCCTCGGGCATCGGCCACATGATCACCGACAGTCAGGCACTGCTCAACACCGGTCAGATCATCTTCGGCATCATCGTCATCGGGCTCATCGGTCTGGTGTCGGACTTCATTTTCAAAACCATCAACCGTCGCATGTTCGAGTGGAGTGCCCTGTGATGAATCAGCTGTCCATTCAAGGTGTTTCGCGCACCTTCACCAGCCACAAAGGCGTCAGCACCCAGGCCCTGCTGCCCGTGGATTTCGAGGTCCGCGAGAACGATTTCGTGACCATTCTCGGGCCCTCGGGCTGTGGCAAATCGACGATGCTGCGCATCGTCGCGGGTCTGGACTTCCCGACCACCGGACAGGTTCTGCTGGACGGCAAGCTGGTGCAGGAGCCCGGTGCCGACCGCGGCATGGTGTTTCAGAGCTACACCCTGTTTCCCTGGCTGACCGTGGCGCAGAACATCCGCTTCGGGCTGCGCGAGAAAGGCGTGAGCGAAGCCGTGCAGAAAGAGCGCAGCGAATACTTCATTGCCAAGGTGGGTTTGCGTGGGTTCGAGAATCACTATCCCAAGCAGCTGTCCGGCGGCATGCAGCAACGCACGGCGATTGCGCGTGCACTGGCCAACGACCCCAAGATCCTGCTCATGGATGAACCCTTTGGTGCTCTGGACAACCAGACGCGGGTGCTGATGCAGGAATTGCTGCTGGGCATCTGGGAAGCCGAGCGCAAGACGGTGATGTTCGTGACCCACGATATCGACGAAGCCATCTTCATGGCCAATCGCGTAGCCGTTTTCAGTGCGCGTCCGGGCCGCATCAAGGCCGACATTCCGGTCAACCTTCCGCACCCGCGCCACTACACCGTCAAGACCTCGCCCGAGTTCATGGAGCTCAAGGCCCGGTTGACGGAAGAGATTCGCGCCGAGTCCCTGGCTGCGGCGGCGCACTGAGGTTCGCCCCATGAATGCCCGGCGCAGAACCACTGTTGCAGCCCAGATGCCGGTCGCGCTGTATCAGCAGGTCAAGGACCATGTGCTGCGCAAGATCGGCGACGGTTCGCTGGCGGCCGGTGCACGCGTGCCTTCCGAGCAGGAGCTGGTCAACGAGTTCGGCGTGGCGCGCATGACGGTGAACCGTGCGCTGCGCGAGCTGGCCGAGCAGGGCGTGATCGTTCGTGTGGCGGGGGTCGGCTCCTTCGTGGCCGAGGAGAAGCCGCGTTCCACACTGCTGCGTATCGCCAATATCGGCGAAGAGATCACCCAGCGCGGGCACGACCATCGCTTCGAGCTGCTCGATATGCGCCGCGAGTCCGCCTCGCCCGAGGTCGCCGCAGCGCTGGACCTCGCGGTCGGAGCCTCGGTGTTTCATCTGCATGGCGTGCACTTCGAGAACGAAGTTCCGGTTCAGCTCGAAGACCGTTATGTGAACCCGCGTCTGGTCCCCGAATTCATGGACCAGGATTTCTCCGCCGTACAACCCTCGGTCTATCTGGTGCGCAATGTGCAGTACGACCAGATCGAACATGTGGTCGATGCGATTCTGCCGACGGCCGAGCAGGCCCGGCTGCTGCGGATGGCCATCGACCAGCCTTGCCTGATGCTGACGCGCCGGACCTGGCTGCGTGGCGTCCCCATCACCTGGGTGCACTGCGTGCATCCGGGCATGCGCTACCGACTCGGTAGCCGTTTCCGAACCGATTCGGTGCACGGCGGCTGACCCCGGCCGGGCCCTGAATCTCTCCGCATGTTTTTGTTTCTCTTGACTGTATAGACAGGTATAGCCATGAACACCACCACCCAAGCGCTCTCGACGTCCCCACTGGAACTGCATCCGGGCGAGGTCACACTGGCGCAGCTGCGTCGCATCCAGGACGGCGGCGTGCAGCTCAGCATGGCCCAGTCCGCCTATGACGCCATGCGAGCGGCCCAGGCACATGTGCAGCACATCGTCGACGAGGACCAGGTGGTCTATGGCATCAATACCGGCTTCGGCAAGCTGGCCTCGACCAAGATCGCCCAGGAGCGTCTGGCCGAGCTGCAGCGCAATCTGGTGCTTTCCCACAGCGTGGGCACTGGCGATCCGCTGCCGGATCATGTGGTGCGCCTGGTGCTGGCCACCAAGGCCGTGAGCCTGGCGCGTGGTCATTCGGGGGCCCGCACGGCACTGGTGGACGCGCTGCTGGCGCTGGCCAATGCCGATGTCCTGCCCGTGATCCCTTCCAAGGGCTCTGTGGGCGCGTCGGGCGATCTGGCGCCGCTGTCGCACCTGGCCTGCGTGCTCATCGGTGAAGGGCAGGCCAAGATAGACGGCAAGCTGGTCTCCGGCCGTGACGCCATGAAACATATCGGCCTGGAACCCTTTGTGCTCGGCCCCAAGGAAGGGCTGGCACTGCTCAATGGCACCCAGGTCTCCACCTCGCTGGCGCTGGCGGGTCTGTTCCAGGGCGAAAGCGTGCTGGCCGCAGGCCTGGTGGCCGGCTGCCTGACGCTGGAAGCCATCCAGGGCTCCATCAAGCCCTTCGACGCGCGCATTCACGAGGCCAGAGGCCAGCACGGCCAGATTGCCGTGGCGGCCGCCGTGCGCTCCCTGCTGGACGGCAGCGCCATCGATCCCTCGCACCCCAACTGCGGGCGCGTGCAGGACCCCTACTCCATCCGCTGCGTGCCGCAGGTCATGGGCGCCTGCCTGGACAACCTCAGCCATGCTGCACGCGTGCTGGTCATCGAAGCCAATGCCGCCTCGGACAATCCGCTGGTGTTCGACAACGGCGACGTGATCTCGGGCGGCAACTTCCACGCGGAACCCGTGGCTTTCGCCGCCGACATACTGGCCTTGGCGATCGCCGAAATCGGCGCCATCTCCGAGCGGCGCATGGCCTTGCTGCTGGACACCGGACTGTCGCGTCTGCCGGCCTTTCTGATCGAGGACAGCGGCGTCAACTCGGGCTTCATGATCGCGCAGGTCACGGCGGCGGCACTGGCGGCCGAAAACCAGTGCCTGGCGCACCCCAGCAGCGTGACCAGCCTGCCTACTTCGGCCAACCAGGAAGACCATGTCTCCATGGCCACCTATGGCGCGCGCCGTCTGGCCGACATGGCCAGGAACACGGCGGTGATCGTGGGCGTGGAGGCCATGGCCGCCGTCCAGGGCATGGACTTCGACCGCCGGCTCAAGAGTTCGCCGCTGATGGAGGCGCAGTACGCGCTGATCCGCAGCCAGGTGCCCTATCTGGACAAGGACCGCTACCTGGCGCCCGATATCGAAATCATGCGCCGTTGGGCGCTGGAAACCGCCTGGCCCGAGGTGTTGCAGAGCATTCTCCCCAGCCACGCGGCCTGAATGCGCACCATGACGTCACGCCGCAAGCCTCAGACCAGAGCGGCTCTCGTCGTGGCGGGGCGGTGTTCCGGCAGTGCCTGCCGGGGCGCAGCCCCGAAGCGCGGGTCAGAAACTGCCGGCGAACTGATAGCGCGATGCCGGGTGCCACAGGGCCGACACCGAGGCCACCTGCCCCTGGGAGCGGGTTCTGCGGCGCAGCACCAGACAGGGTTCGGTGACCTCCATGCGCAAAAGCTCCGCCACCTCTGGCGTGGGCATGCTCGCCTCGATGGAGAAACTCACGCCCTGCAGCGGAGCCACGCGCACCAGATAGGCATTGGGTGTCTGGCTCGCAAAGTCCTGGCTCAGGTAGTCGGGAGCCACCGCCGGGTTCACATAACGGTCCTCGACCTGAATGGGGACATCGTTTTCGAAGTGCACGACCACGGAGTGGAACAGATGGGTGGCGGTGTTCAGCTCGAACTGGCGCAGCAGCGCGGCGTCGGCCTTGCAGCGCTCGAGCCGCTGCAGCTCCCCTCGATGGCGGTGGCCGCGTGCCGCAATTTCGTCCGCGATATTGCGCAACTCGACCAGGGTGGCCTGGTACTTCTGCTGGGCCACGAACGTGCCCGAGCCCTGGATTCGCGTCAGGGTCTTTTCGTCGCTGAGCTCGCGCAACGCACGGTTGACGGTCATGCGCGCCACATTGAACTGTTTGACCAGGGCGGCTTCGCTGGGAATGGCCTGGCCTTCCTGCCATACGCCACTGTGGATCTGCTGCAGCACATGGTCTTTGATGCGCTGGAACGCAGGTACGGCAGCGGTGGTATCGGTTCGCGACATAGGGTTTGTGTGGATTAGAAAAGCTGTCTAGATGATTGACGTGGGTGGGAGTAAATCACAAAATTCGTATATACAACTTAATGGAAATTCCTGAGAGTTGTTCATACATATAAGAGACTTCCAGAGGGATTGACGGAGCAATTTCATGAGTATTGATACAGCAACGCTGGGTTCCTCTGGCGCCATCGAGACCCGAACCATCGACATGGTTCCGGAGAGCGAGCGCCACGGCACGCCCTCCAGCCAGTTCACCCTCTGGTTCGGTGCCAACATGCAGATCACGGCGGTGGTGGACGGCGCCCTGGCCGTGGTGTTCGGTGCCGAGGCCATGACGGCCATCCTCGGTCTGCTGATCGGCAACATCCTCGGCGGCATCGTCATGGCGCTGCACTCGGCCCAGGGGCCGCGCCTGGGTCTGCCCCAGATGATCTCCAGCCGCGTGCAGTTCGGCGTCAAGGGCGCGGCCCTGCCATTGGTCCTGGTGATCCTGATGTATGTGGGCTTCGCCGCCACGGGCACCGTGCTCTCGGGCCAGGCCATCAATCTGATGTTCGGTTTTCATAGCCCCGCGGCCGGCATCCTCATCTTCGGCGCGCTCACGGCCCTGGTCGCCGTGGTGGGCTACCGGCTCATCCATGTGGTGGGGCGGATCTCCACCGTGGTCGGCATACTGGGCTTTGGCTATCTGGCCTGGCAGCTGTGCCATCAGTTCGATGTGGTCTCGGCGTTCGGCCAGAAGCCTTTCACCTGGGCCAGCTTTCTGACCGCCATGGCCCTGTCGGCCGGCTGGCAGATGACGTTCGCCCCCTATGTGGCCGACTATTCGCGCTATCTGCCCACCAGGACCTCGACCGCCGCCACCTTCTGGACCACGTTCAGCGGCAGCGTCATCAGCTCGCAACTGGCCATGAGCTTCGGCGTGCTGGTCGCCGCGCTGGGCGCCAACTTCATCAAGAACCAGGTCGGCTTCATGGGCCAGCTCGCCGGCCCGCTGGCGGTGGTGATCTACCTGGTCATCGTCACCGGCAAGCTCACCGTGAACTGCCTCAATGCCTATGGCGGATTCATGACCGTGCTGACCACGGTCAGCGCCTTCAACCGGAAAAAGCAGTTCACTGCGACATCGCGTCTGCTCTATATCCTGGGCTTTGTGCTGGTGACGGTCCTGGTGGCCCTGCTGGCCAGCTCCAACTTCCTGGCCACGTTCAAGAATTTCGTGCTGCTGCTGCTCACCGTGTTCGTTCCCTGGAGCGCCGTCAACCTGGTGGACTACTACCTGGTTTCCAAGGAAAAAGTGGACATCCCGGCGCTCTACGACAGCCAGGGTCGTTATGGGGCCTACAACTGGACGGCCCTGTCCTGCTATGTGATGGGCGTCGTGGTGCAGATTCCCTTCATCAACCAGGCCATGTACGTGGGCCCGCTGGCCAAGGCCATGAACGGCGCCGATATCTCGTGGATCGTCAGCCTGATCGTCACCTCGCTCATCTACTACCCGCTGGCCAGGAAAACCATGAACGTGCCCGGCCAGATGATTTACCCCAGCCAGGTTCAAACTGCGCCGACAGACGCAGGCAAGAGCTTTGCCGGTTCCACCTACGCCGTGCAAGCCGGCTGAATCCTCCCATCCCTTCTTGAAGGATACGACCATGAACGCCAACGACGCCATCATCAGCGCAGCCAAGCAAGACCCCCGTTACGACGCCAGCCGAGAAATCCGCGCCCCGCGCGGCAGCGAGCTGCACTGCAAGAACTGGCTCGCCGAAGCGGCCTACCGCATGATCCAGAACAATCTGGACCCGGACGTGGCCGAGAACCCCAAGGCGCTCGTCGTCTACGGCGGCATCGGCCGCGCGGCCCGCAACTGGGAGTGCTATGACGAGATCCTGGCCCAGCTCAAGAAGCTCGAAGCCGACGAATCGCTGCTGATCCAGTCGGGCAAGCCGGTGGGGGTGTTCAAGACCCACCCCGATGCGCCACGCGTGCTGCTGGCCAACTCCAATCTGGTGCCCAAGTGGGCCAACTGGGAGAAGTTCAACGAGCTGGACCAGAAGGGCCTGTTCATGTACGGCCAGATGACGGCCGGCAGCTGGATCTACATCGGTGCCCAGGGCATCGTTCAGGGCACGTTCGAGACTTTTGTCGAAGCCGGTCGCCAGCACTACAACAACGACCTGACCGGCAAGTGGATTCTCACGGCCGGCCTGGGCGGCATGGGTGGCGCGCAGCCGCTGGCCGGCGTGCTGGCCGGTGCCTGCGTGCTGGCCATCGAATGCAAGCAAAGCAGCATCGACTTCCGCCTGCGCACCCGCTACGTGGACAAGCAGGCCAAGGATATCGACGACGCGCTGGCCCTGATCAAGCATCACACCGAAAAGGGCGAGGCCGTCTCCATCGCGCTGCTGGGCAATGCGGCCGAAATCCTGCCCGAGCTGGTCAGGCGCGCCAAGGCCGGCGGCATCCGACCCGACATCGTGACCGACCAGACCTCCGCCCATGATCTGATCAACGGCTATCTGCCCGTGGGCTGGACCGTGGAGCAATGGAACGCCGCTGCGGCCGACCCCGGCCAGCACCCCACGCTCAAGAAGGCCGCCGCCCAGGGCTGCGCCCAGCATGTGCAGGCCATGCTGGACTTCCAGGCCATGGGCATCCCGACGGTGGACTATGGCAACAACATCCGCCAGGTGGCCCTGGACGAAGGCGTGAAGAACGCCTTCGACTTCCCCGGTTTCGTGCCCGCCTACATCCGTCCCCTGTTCTGCGAGGGCAAGGGTCCGTTCCGCTGGGTGGCGCTGTCCGGCGACCCTGAAGACATCTACAAGACCGATGCCAAGATCAAGGAGCTGTTCCCCGAGAACAAGCACACCCACCGCTGGCTGGACATGGCCAGGGAGCGCATCGCCTTCCAGGGCCTGCCATCGCGCATCTGCTGGCTGGGTCTGGGCGAGCGCCACAAGGCGGCCCTGGCCTTCAATGAAATGGTCAGGAACGGCGAACTCAAGGCGCCCATCGTGATCGGCCGCGACCACCTGGACTGCGGCTCGGTGGCAAGCCCCAACCGCGAGACCGAAGCCATGAAGGACGGCACCGACGCCGTCTCCGACTGGCCGCTGCTCAACGCCCTGCTCAACACGGCGGGCGGCGCCACCTGGGTCAGCCTGCACCACGGCGGTGGCGTGGGCATGGGCTACTCGCAACACGCCGGCGTTGTGATCGTGGCCGATGGTACGAACGAAGCTGCGGCCCGCCTGAACCGCGTGCTCTGGAACGATCCCGCCACCGGCGTGATGCGCCATGCCGATGCCGGCTACGAGATCGCCGTGGAAGCGTCCAAGCGCCATGGGCTCAACTTGCCGATGGTCAAGTAACTGTCACTCCCTGAGGCGCTTAAGCGCCTTACCCCTCTCTCGCTGCGCGGGAGGGGACGACAGCCTCGGTGCGGGGCGGCCCTTCCTCGCTGTCTCTCGCCTGGGGCGCGCCAGTTTTAAGCTGCGTTTTGTTGTAGTTTTTGTGCTTTTGATCGATGCAACGCTTTGACCTGAACCAGATTGCGCCCAGCCCGTGGAAGAACGGGGGCGGCAGCACGCGCGAGATTGCCTGCTGGCCGCAGGGCGCGGGCATGGACAGCTTTGGCTGGCGCGTGAGCGTGGCCACGATTGCCCAGGCCGGCCCGTTTTCGGCATTCCCGGGCATAGACCGCCAGATCATGCTGCTCGATGGCGACGGGGTGCGGCTGCACAGCGTCCAGGGCCAGGTCGAGCACGCATTGACCGATCGCTGGCAGCCCTTCGCCTTTTCGGGCGATACGGCTCTCGATTGCGATCTGCAGGGCGGGCCGTCCAGCGATTTCAATGTCATGACCCGGCGTGGACAATGGTCGGCACGGCTGGAGCTGCTCGCCGGCCAGGCCGAGGTGGGGCTGAGCGCTGCAGGACTTTGCATGGTGCTGCAGGGCAGCTGGAAAGCTGCCGACGGCCGGGTGCTGGAGACCGGTCAGGGCCTGTGGTGGAGCAGTACCGGGGCCGAGTCGCTGGTGGCGCAAGGCGAGGATGCCAGACTGATCCTGGTCAGCCTGACAGCGCACACCTGAAACAGGAGCAGCTTGCGCCTATGTACCGGACACTTCAATGAAGATTGATCTGAAAAGTTAAAAGGGGCAGGCGCTGGTAGCTATGAAATCAGGAGTTTCATGGCCTGGATTGTCGTCATCGAACACGAGGAGCATCGCCATGGCGCAAGCTAATCCCCATCCCGCAGTCTCCGCCGACGGCTGCTGGCACAACCTGCGTCTGGCGCCGGAGCTGTATGTCTCCGAGGTGGCGGATATTCCCGAAGGCACGCTGGCCTGCATCGTGGTGCAGCAAGGCCGCATGGTCTGGGTGGGACCGCAGCATGCCATGCCTGCCGAATACCAGGCGCTGCCCAGGCACGACGGCGCAGGGCGCCTGGCCACGCCGGGCCTGATCGACTGCCACACCCATCTGGTCTATGGCAGCGAGCGCGCCAACGAGTTCGCGATGCGCCTGGCCGGTGCCAGCTACGAAGAAGTGGCCCGGGCCGGCGGCGGCATCGTCTCTAGCGTCAGGGCCACGCGCGAAGCGTCGGAGGACGAGCTGGTGGCGCTGGCGCTGCCGCGTCTGGAGCAGTTGCTGGCCGAAGGCGTGACGGCCATAGAGATCAAGTCGGGCTACGGACTGGCCCTGGAGCACGAGCGCAAGCAGCTGCGTGCCGCAAGGCGCCTGGGCGAGCGGTGTGCCGTGACCGTGCGCACCACCTTTCTGGGGGCTCATGCGCTGCCGCCAGAGTATGCGGGCCGCAGCCAGGAATACACGGATCTGGTCTGTCAGGTCATGCTGCCGGCGCTGGCCGCTGAAGGCCTGATCGATGCCGTTGATGTGTTCTGCGAACGCATCGCCTTCTCGCTGGCCGAGACCGAGCAGGTCTTCGAGGCGGCCAAGGCATTGGGCCTGCCCGTCAAGCTGCATGCCGAGCAGCTGTCGAATATGGAGGGTGCTGCCCTCGCGGCCCGCTATGGCGCGCTGTCCTGCGACCATATCGAGCACCTGTCCGAACATGGCATCACCGAGATGAAGAAGGCCGGTACCGTGGCCGTGCTGCTGCCAGGTGCCTTCTACACGCTGCGCGACACCCAAGTGCCTCCGATTGAGGAATTAAGGGCTGCCAAGGTCCCAATGGCCGTTTCTACCGATCACAATCCGGGTACCTCCCCGTGCTTGAGCTTGCTGCTCATGGCCAATATGGCCTGCACGCTGTTCCGTCTGACGGTTCCCGAGGCCCTGGCCGGCATCACCCGGCACGCCGCGCAGGCGCTGGGCCTGCAGGACGAGCAAGGCCTGATTGCCGTGGGCCGTCCCGCCAATTTCGTGCTCTGGCCCGTGCAGCGGGCTGCAGAGCTGGCCTATTGGTTCGGCAGCAAGCCGGACTGTACGGTGGTGCGTCAGGGCCGGATTGCGCAGCAAGCCAAAGCCTGAAAGCGGGGAGCGCGAAAGGTTGCTGATGTCTCACGAACAATTTCTCAATGAACTGATTTCCACCCTGGGCGCCGATGTGGCGCTGCGCGGCACGGACACGCCGCAGCGTAGCCGCACCGACTGGAGCGGCACGCCGCCCCAGCAGCCGCTGGCGCTGGTGCGCCCACGCACCACGGAGGAAGTCAGCGCCGTCATGCGTCTGTGCAGCGCCCACAGGATTGCGGTGGTTCCGCAGGGTGGGCTGACCGGGCTGGCCGGTGCCGCGGTTCCTACGGAGGGCGCTGTCGCGCTGTCGCTGGATCGCATGAACCGCATCGAGGACATCGATGCCCAGACCGGGCTGATGCAGGTGCAGGCCGGCGTCACCCTGCAGGCCGTGCAGGAGGCTGCCGTCGATGTCGGCATGGTGTTCGGCGTGGATCTCGGCGCGCGCGGCAGCTGCCAGATCGGCGGCAATGTCTCCACCAACGCGGGCGGCAACGGCGTGCTGCAGCACGGCATGATGCGCGAGCAGGTGCTGGGCCTGGAGGTGGTGCTGGCCGACGGCACGGTGCTGCCCATGTTGCGTCCCATGATCAAGAACAACACGGGTTACGACCTCAAGCAGTTCTTCATCGGTGCCGAAGGCACGCTGGGCATCATCACGCGCGTGTTGCTGCGTCTGCGTCCGGCGCCGCAGGCCACGGCCACGACGCTGGTGGCCATGCCCGATTTCGACTCCGCGCTGGCCGTGCTCAAGCGCATGCAATCGCACTTCGGCAACAGCGTCGCGGCCTATGAGCTGATGTGGGACAGCTTTGTGCAGGCCTCCATGGCCTGGCTCAAGCTCGCTGCGCCTTTTGAGCAGCGCTACCCCTTGTTGGCCCTGATCAATGTGGACGGCAAGGACGAGGCGCAGCTGCAAGGCGATGTGCAGCAGGTGCTAGAGGAAGCCATGGAAGCCGGCGAGGTGCTCGATGCCATCGTGGCCCAGTCGGGCGCTCAGGTGCAGCAGCTGTGGAAGCTGCGCGAGGCACCGGCCGAGCTCAACAACAATATGCATCCCGCAATCAACTTCGATGTAAGCCTGCCCCAGGCCGACATCGGGCGCTTTGCCGAAGCCTGCATGCAGGCCTTTGCCGCGCGCTGGCCCGGTCACCAGGCGCTGTACTTCGGCCATGTGGGCGACGGCAATCTCCATGTCTCGGTGGATGGCAAGACCGTCAACGGCGAATGCGAGCAGGTGGAGGAGCTTCTCTACCGCATCGTGGGCGAGATGCAGGGCAGCGTCTCCGCGGAGCACGGCATCGGCCTGCACAAAAAGCCTTATCTGAGCAACAGCCGCACGCCCGCAGAGCTGGCGGCGATGCGGGCCATCAAGCGGGCCCTCGATCCCCTGGGCCTGATGAACCCCGGAAAGGTGTTTGATCTATGACGAATTCTCTGGTGGCTTCGCTGGCCCGTGCCCAGGTGCGCCCGCTGCCCGCGTACAACGCCGGCCTGTCCAATGAAGCGGTGCGGGCGCGCTATGGCGTGACCGATATCGCGCGACTGGCCAGCAATGAAAATCCCTTCGGTGCCAGCGCCTCGGTGCGCCGGGCGATTGCCGAGGTGGCCAACGATGTGGGCAACTATCCGGATGCCAACTGCACGGCCTTGCGCGAAGCCATTGCCGAGCGCACCGGGCTGCCCGCCGGGCGTCTGGTGTTCGGCGACGGCTCGGAAGACCTGATCAAGATTCTCTGCGAGGTCTTTCTCGCCCCCGGCGATCTGGTGGTGACCCAGCGTCCCGTGTTCGGCCTGCACGAAATCTATCCAAAGATGATGGGCGCGGAGGTCGAGCTCCTCGAGCTGAACGATGGACTGGGCTTCGATGTGAGCGCCTGGTGCGCTGCCGTGGCCAAGGCCCCCAAGATCGCCTTCCTGCCCAACCCGTCCAACCCCGTGGGCTGCATGATGGATGCGGCGCAGTTTGCGCAGGTGCTGGAGGCCACGCCCGCCAACACCGTGCTGGTGGTGGATGAGGCCTATTACGAATACGCGCTGCATGACGATGACTACCCCGATGTGCTGGCCATGCTGGATGCGCGGGTCGGGCCCTGGATCGTGCTGCGCACCTTCTCCAAGGCCTGGGGCCTGGCCGGCCTGCGCGTGGGCTACGGCATGGCCGACAGCGCCGAGCTGGTGAGCCTGATGGACAAGGTGCGCTCGCCCTTCAACGTGAACATGGCGGCGCAGCGCGCGGCGCTGGCCGCCTGGAACGATCCTGCGCACATGCGCAGCGGCGTGGCGACCACGGTGGCGCTGCGCGAGGATCTGCGCAGGCAGCTGCTGGCGCTGGCAGGGCCGGGCCAGCCGCTGCAAGGCCTGCGCATTGCGCCTTCGGTTGCCAACTTCCTGTTTCTCGACCTGGGCCGTCCCAATGCACCGGTGACGGAGGCCCTGCTCAGGCAGGGCGTGATCGTCAAGCCCTGGAAGGAGCCCGGTTTCGAAAATTTTCTGCGCGTATCCATAGGTACCGAGAAAGACAACGCGCGTTTTGTTCTGGCTTTGCTCGCTGCGATGGAGCAGACTGAGCGCGTGACTGCATGAGCTGCGCGGTTTGATCTTTTTCGCCTCACAGAGACCATCACCATGACTGCATCCTCATCCATTTCGCGTACCTTGTTTGCCGCAGACGCCTTGCTGCCCACGGGTTGGGCGCGCAATGTCCTGCTGAGCTGGAACGAGAGCGGCCAGCTGACCGAAGTGCTGACCGATGTGGACCCGCAAAGCGGCGAGGCCGGGGAGGCGGAGGACGCCGCCAAGGCGGCCGGCCCGCTGATCCCGGGCATGCCCAATCTGCACTCGCACGCCTTCCAGCGCGCGTTCGGCGGGCTGACCGAATTCCGCGGTCAGGCGCAGGACAGCTTCTGGAGCTGGCGCAAACTGATGTACGGATTTGCCAATCGCATGACGCCCGAGGCGCTGGAGGCGATTGCGACCTGGCTGTACCTGGAGATGCTGGAGGCGGGCTACACCTCGGTGTGCGAGTTCCACTATGTGCACCATGATGCCGGTGGCAAGCCCTATGCCAACGATGCCAGCCTGTCCCTGGCACTGCTGCGTGCGGCGCAGAAGACGGGCATAGGCATGACCTTGCTGCCCGTGCTCTATCAGACCAGCGGCTTCGGGGGGCTGCCGCCTCGCGAGGATCAGGCCCGCTTCATTCGCAGCACGGACAGCATGCTTTCCCTGCTGCAGCAGCTGGAGCCCGTGACCAGGGCGCAGCAGGCAGCTCTGGGCCTGGCTCCGCACTCGCTGCGTGCCGTGCCGCCGGACAGCCTCAAGGCCGCGCTCGCAGGCCTGCACGCCATGCTGCCCAAGGCTCCGGTGCACATCCATATCGCCGAGCAGACCCAGGAGGTGGATGACTGCCTGGCCTGGAGCGGTCAGCGCCCCGTGCAATGGCTGCTCGACCATGCCCCCGTCGATGCGCGCTGGTGCCTGATCCATGCCACGCACATGACGCCCGAGGAATATGCAGGCGCGGCACGCAGCGCGGCCGTGGCCGGCATCTGTCCCACCACCGAGGCCAATCTCGGCGACGGCATCTTCGACATGCCGCTGTGGCTCAGGCATGGGGGCCGCTGGGGCATTGGCTCGGACAGCCATGCCTCGGTGAATGCCGCCGAAGAGCTGCTGATGCTCGAATACAGCCAGCGCCTGAGCCTGCGCCAGCGCAATGTGCTTGGCGGCGGCGCCCAGCCCCAGGTGGCGACCTCCATGACCTTGAAGGCGGTGGCCGGCGGTGCCCAGGCATCGGGCCGCGCCATTGCCGGTCTGGCCGTGGGCCAGCAGGCCGATTTCGTGGTGCTCGATGCCCGCCATGTGGCCCTCAACGGGCTGCCTGCCGACAGCGGTCATGCGGCCCATGTGTTTGCCAGCCATCGCACTTCGGCCATTGCCGAAGTCTGGGTTCGCGGCCAGCAGCGCGTGCAGGCAGGCCGTCATGCGCTGCACGAAGTCGCTCAGCAAGGCTTTGTGCAGACCCGCAAGGCATTGCTGCAGAACGCCTGAGGGCGGCTGCATTCAGATTTTTGACAGAAGAGAGACGCTCCATGAGCCAAGCCATCGCCCCCTTTGTCTTTCACCAGGGTACGGCACCGCTGCTGATTTCCATGCCGCATACCGGCACCCATGTGCCGGCCGACATTGCGGCCAAGCTCACGCCCGAAGGGCGCGAAGTCCATGACACCGACTGGCACATGCCGCAGCTCTACGACTTCGCCAAGGCACTGGGCGCATCCATTCTGGCTGCCACGCATTCGCGCTATGTCATCGATCTGAACCGTCCGCCCGATGGTGCCAGCCTCTATCCGGGCCAGAGTGTGACCGGGCTGTGCCCGGTTGACGGCTTTGACAGCAAGCCTCTCTATGCCAGCAAGGACCTGGAGCCCGACGAGGCGGAAGTCGCGCGCCGTCGCGAACTCTACTGGCAGCCCTATCATGCGCAGCTGCGCGCCGAGCTCGATCGCATCAAGAGCCAGCATGGCGTGGCCATGCTGTGGGATGCGCACAGCATCCGCTCGGTGCTGCCGCGCTTTTTCGAGGGCAAGCTGCCCGACCTGAACCTGGGCACCGCCGACGGCAAGAGCTGCGCGCCGGCGCTGGCCCAGCAGCTGCTGGACATTGCACGGCAGGCACCGGACCACACCAGCGTGCTCAATGGCCGCTTCAAGGGCGGTTTCATCACGCGCAACTATGGTCAGCCGGAGCAGGGCTTTCACGCCGTGCAGCTGGAGATGACGCAGTCCAGCTATATGCAGGAGCAGATGCCGTTCGACTACCTGCCCGAGGTCGCGGCGCGCATCCAGCCCACCATGCAGCGTCTGCTGCAGGCCGTGCTGGCCTTTGCACAGGGTTCGGGGCGTGCCTGAACCTGCGTGCGCACTGTTGCCTCTCTTGCGTGGGCGATGATGGAGCCATGAGCCTGTCGCTATTCGAAACCGAAACCCCGCCCCCTGAACCCATTGATGACGGTGCCGTGCTGCTGCGCGGCTTTGCGACAGCCGAGGAGCAGCGCTGGGTGGCCGAGGTGAGGGCCTTGCAGACACGGGCAGCGTTTCGCACCATGCAGGTGCCCGGCGGCAAGTTCATGTCGGTGGCGATCACCAACGCCGGCGGCTGGGGCTGGATTTCGGATCTGCAGGGCTATCGCTACAGCGCTGCCGATCCGCAGACCGGCAAGCCCTGGCCTGCCATTCCCGCCTTTCTGGGCGAGCAGGCCGCCAGGGCCGCGGCGCTGGCCGGCTATCCGGGGTTTGTCCCCGATGCCTGCCTGGTCAACCGCTATCGGCCGGGCGCGCGCATGGGCTTGCACCGCGATCAGGACGAGAACGACTTTGCGGCGCCCATAGTCTCGGTCTCGCTGGGCTTACCCTGTCGTTTCCTCTGGGGCGGACTGGCGCGCCAGAGCCCCACCCGCAGCCTTGCGCTCACCCATGGCGACGTGCTGGTCTGGGGCGGGCCTTCGCGTCTGGTGTTTCATGGCGTCGCCCCGCTCAAGGACGGGCAGCACGCGCTGCTTGGCAATGAGCGCTGGAATCTGACGTTCCGCATGGCCAAGGCTCGTTACCCGGCAGGCCAGCAATCGGAATAGGCGCTGGCACCAGGGCAATGCCCGGCTGCCCGGCAAAGCCGGCCAGCTTTCCTACAATGGTGGTCTATGAGCCAGTCGCACCCCACCCCCGCCTACACCCGAGCCCAGGAACTGCCCGCAACGCTTGCCAAGCGCCTTGTCATTCTTGACGGTGCGATGGGCACCATGATTCAGCGCTTCAAGCTGGGCGAGGCGCAGTACCGCGGCGAAGGCTATGCCGGTGCCGATGGTGCGGGCGAGCGTTTCAAGGATTTCGCCCATGACGTCAAGGGCAACAACGAACTGCTGTCGCTGACCCGACCCGACGTGATCCGCGACATCCACGAGAAATACCTGGCTGCCGGCGCCGATCTGATCGAGACCAACACCTTTGGTGCGACCACGATTGCGCAGGAGGACTATCACATGGCCGAACTGGCCTATGAGATGAACCTCAAGAGTGCCCGGCTGGCGCGTGCGGCCTGCGACAAGTACAGCACGCCCGATCACAAGCGCTATGTGGCCGGCGCCCTGGGCCCCACGCCCAAGACGGCCTCCATCAGCCCCGACGTGAACGACCCGGCTGCGCGCAACATCACCTTCGAGCAGCTGCGCCAGGCCTATCTGGAGCAGACGCTGGCGCTGATGGAAGGCGGTGCCGACGTGATCCTGGTCGAGACCATCTTCGACACCCTCAACGCCAAGGCCGCGCTGTTCGCCGTGGACGAGGCCTTCGAGCAGACCGGCGAGCGCCTGCCCATCATGATCAGCGGCACGGTCACCGATGCCTCGGGCCGGATTCTGAGCGGACAGACCGTGACCGCGTTCTGGCACAGCGTGCGCCATAGCAACCCGCTGTCCGTGGGCCTGAACTGCGCCCTTGGTGCCACGCTGATGCGTCCCTATGTGCAGGAGCTGGCCAAGGCGGCTCCCGACACCTTCATCAGCTGCTACCCCAATGCCGGTCTGCCCAACCCCATGAGCGACACCGGTTTTGACGAAACGCCCGAGATCACCAGCCGTCTGGTGCACGAGTTCGCGGCCGAGGGGCTGGTCAATATCGTGGGCGGCTGCTGCGGCACCACGCCCGACCATATCGGTGCCATTGCCAAGGCCGTGCAGGCCACGGCCACGCGCAAGCTGTTCTACCCGGCCGAAGCCTGATTCCGCCCGGAATGGTTCGCCCCTGACCCGCGCTTCGGATCGCGGGCGTGAACCGTGCGGCCCCGGCACGACCTGGGCAGCCCTGGTGCTTGAGCCACAAGCACTGGCAGCTCTTTTTCCGATGCTTATCTGCAGGGGCGGGCACAATGGCCTGATTCCGGCTTTGATGCCCCGCCACCGACGAACGCATGACTGCACCCCTGCAACCCGTTGCCTCCGTACTGCCCGTGTCCGTGCCCACGGGTCAAGCGGCTGCGCAGGCCGGCAATGTGGCTGCAGCCGCTGTCCAGGATCTTCCCGCAGCGCAGCAGCTGCCCGCCTCTCAGGCGACGCCCCCGGCGACCAGCATCGTGCAGTGGTCGCCGCAAACCTTGCAGAACCTCAAGCTCCAGGCCTTTGAATATCTGATTGCGCAACTGGCGCTGCAGGTGCAGGCCCAACCCGGTGCGCCTAGCTGGCCCAGTCAGGGTCTGCCAGCGGCCGTGCAGCAGTTTGTGCAGAGCCTGCTCGCGCAGGTTCAGGTCAGCCTGCAGGGACAGACCCAGCCCTTGCAACTGCTGGCGGGCCAGCAGGGATCGGTTGCGCTGATGCAGGCCCTGGTACATGCCGCAGCGTCCGGCGCGCAGCCTCCTGGATCGGCTTTGCAGACGGCAGCAGCCCTGTCGCCCACGGCGGCAGCCGCATTGGGGCAGGCGCAGCAGGGGATGACAGCAGCCGCTGCTGGCGGCGATGCCGCACCGCGTCTGCCCCAGCTGCAGAACTGGCTGGTGCAGCAAGGAACGCTGGTCACGCCGCAAGGCGAGCGCAGCTTTTCCCTGACATTGCAGGTGCCTGCCGCCTGGGCGCAGGCTGTGGGTGCGGCAAGCATCCCGACAGCCCAAGGAACGGGGACGACCCTGCGCCTGCCCATGGCGGATCCGGGTGTCTTGAGTAGCGGTCCTCTGGCTCTGGTGGTGCAGCCGCAGTCGTCGGCGGCGACCAGCACGCTGGCCACCAGTGCATTGCTGTGGCTGGAGCTGCAGCCGGCCCCCGCAAGCCCCGCCCAGGCGATGTCGGCACAGATGGCCGGTCTGCCTCTGGCCATGCCAGCGCCGGCGCTGGCACAGGAAGTGCAGCAATTGCTGCAGAACAAGCCCGATCCGTGGCTGATGATGGCGGCGGCCCAGGCTGCCAATGCCCTGCCTGTGCCGCGCCGCAGCAGCGAGCACCGCTCGCATCTGTGCACGACCGAAGGCTGCCAGTACCAGGGTCTGGCACCCTGTGCCCAGCCTTTTTGCAGCGAGATGAATCGCATCTGGGCAGCTTCCGGCGTGGCGCGCAGCGGCTGAACCAAGCTGACGACGGACTGGACTCTGCGCAGGCCGGACTTTCATAATGGACTCCGTTGCCTGCTTTTTGAGCAGGCTTCTCGGGTCGGAATTGGCAGCCCCGCTGCCAGCCATGTTCCGGCTGTCTTCAGTGCATCAGGCAGCGCCTGACTGCCTGTCATCGCCTCATCTCACAGGTCTGCGACCTTCTCTGTCTGCTGGTGTGCCAAGGGCTCGCCGGAGGCAGTGACTTCACAATTCAAGGAGAACCACCGGCATGCGTTTGCGCACTGGCATTGCTTGTTCCACATGTTTCACTCTTCTGTCGGCCGTGCTCCCTGCGGCGGCCCAGTCCACCAACGTCAGCATTGGCGGTCTGATCGACGGCGGCATCTATCGCGGCTTTGATGGCACGGCCCAGGCCGGCACGATCCAGCGCAGCAATCTCGCGATTGCGGGCTGGGAAGATCTGGGCGGCGGTCTCAAGGCCACGTTTCGTCTGAGCGCACGTTTCGATATCGACACCGGGCGTCTGGAGGATCAGGGCAGCAAGCCGTTCTGGCACGACGAGTCCACGGTGGGCCTGCAAGGCGGCTTTGGCCATCTGCGACTGGGTCGCGCCCTGTCGGCCATGTGGTCACAGGACTGGAAGTTCGACCCATGGGCCAATTTCAACCGCATTTCCTCGCCCGCCTGGTACCAGTGGCACTACCTCACGCCTACCGACCGCTACAGCAACAACGGTGCGGCCGAGTATGGGCGCATGGCCAACGGCATCTTCTACGACTCGCCTACGGTGGGCGGTTTCACCCTGCATCTGAGCGCCTCGCCGGAGCGAACCGAGGTGCCGCTGACCTTGCGTCGTGAGGGGCGTGGCTATTCGGCCTCCCTCAACTACGACTCGGACAGCCTGAGCGGCATGCTGGCCTTCGAGCGCAACGGCAGTGGCGACAAGGACACTTTCGTGGCTGGCAAATACCGCTTTGGCGCAGCCGCCGTGATGGCCGCCTGGGACTATTCGCGCGTGGCCCAGACGGCACTCTCGGCCAAGGCCCTGACGCTGGGTGCCACCTACCAGATGGGGCAGACCACGCTCAAGGCCGGCTATGGCCGCCAGCGCATGCAGGAGCAGACCAATCATTTCTATTCCCTGGGGGCCGACTACGCGCTGTCCAAGCGCACCACGCTCTATGCCAGCCTGGGGCGCAAGAGCTACGAGTACGGTGCGGACTCGGGAACTTCGTTCGGCGTGGGCATGGCTCACGCTTTCTGAACCCCCAGCCTACCGCCCTCCAGCCGCAGCCTTGCTGCGGCTTTTTTGCGCCCGGCGCGAATGTCCAACAAGAGTTGAGGGAATTAAATCCGCCAGTTTGGGGTGTTTGTCCGCCTTTGCGCGGACGGCCCAGCACCGTTTCTGGCCCTGATCCAGGCCTTGTCCTGGCAAAAACCGCCAAATACTGTGTTTTTTTGCCGATATCTACGCTCTTCCTCGTTGAAATTCAACGCATGAATTCGATGCGTTGCGCTGAATTGAATGCACAAGGGTGGCAGTTGACGGAAGTTATGGCTGGCTGTTTCGAATGTGCGCTGAAAATCTGTCAAATGCACTGAAGTTGCGTCCAAAGATAGCGCTTCTTGCGGCAACTCTTTGGTGGGTAACTATTTGCATGCGGGCTCTGTAAATCCTTGATTTTTTTGCCCAAAATGCGCGGCATTCCCCCGATTGAGGAGAGACCGCGATGTCCTATTCCGTGCCCGAGCAAGACAACCCAGTGCGCGCCGCCGACGCACAGCAAGCCGCCTGCGGCAGCCAGACCATGCACTGGCATGCGCCGGCCAAGCCCGTCGCGGCCGCTCAAGCCCAGCGCTGGCCTGTGGAGGCAGTGCAGTCCTTGCTGGACCTGCCTTTTCTTGACTTGTTGCACCGTGCCCAGAGCGTGCATCGCGAGAACTGGCCTGCGGGCGAGATCGAACTGGCGACCCTGCTGTCCGTCAAGACCGGCGGCTGCCCCGAGAACTGCGGCTACTGCCCGCAGTCAGCCGAGTTCGATACGGGCGTTAAGGCCGAGAAGCTGATGAGCGTGGAGGAAGTCACCCGCGCCGCCAAGGCGGCCCAGGATGCCGGAGCCACCCGCTTTTGCATGGGGGCTGCCTGGCGCGCGCCCAAGGACCGCGACATCGAGAAGATGAACGAGCTGATCGGTGCCGTGAAGGGACTGGGCATGCAGACCTGTGCCACGCTGGGCATGTTGCAGCCGCATCAGGCGGCATCGCTGCGCGATGCGGGTCTCGACTACTACAACCACAACCTCGACACCGCGCCCGAGTACTACAAGGATGTGGTCAGCACGCGCCAGTACCAGGATAGGCTGGACACGCTGGCGGCCGTGCGCGATGCAGGCATCAGCGTGTGCTGCGGCGGCATCATCGGCATGGGCGAGACCGAGGTCCACCGTGCCGGCCTGATTGCCCAGCTCGCGAACATGGAGCCCTATCCCGAGTCCGTACCCATCAACAGCCTGGTGCCCGTGCCCGGCACGCCGCTGGCCGACAGCGAGCCGGTGGATCCGTTGGACTTCGTTCGTGTGATCGCCGTGGCGCGCATCACCATGCCCAAGGCCCGCGTGCGCCTGTCGGCGGGCCGCCAGCAACTGGGCGAGGCCGTGCAGACCCTGTGCTTCATGGCGGGAGCCAATTCCATCTTCTACGGCGACAAGCTGCTGGTGACCGGCAATCCCGATGTGGAGGCCGATATCACCTTGATGCGCAAGCTGGGCCTCAAGGGCCTGGGGGCATCGGCCGCGAGCTGATCCCTGATTCTTCCCCGGCCATCGCACCGGGGCTTTCTCATTGCAAATTGCATGGCCCTGCCTCCGGTGCAGGCCAGGCCGCGCTGCGCCTGCGTTTTGACAAGGCGGGTGATTCGCCTCAGGAGTTTTTGATGGACCACAGTCTTGCCCGCCGCAGCGTGCGCCATGTCTGGCACCCCTGCACCCAGATGAAGCGCCACGAAGCCGCGCTGCCGATTGCCATCGACCATGCCAGCGGGCCCTGGCTGGTCGATACCGAGGGCCGCCGTTATTTGGACGGCATCAGTTCCTGGTGGGTCAATCTGTTCGGTCACTCGCATCCGCATATCCGGGCGGCGCTGACCGAGCAGTTGCAGAAGCTCGACCATGTGATGCTGGCCGGTTTCACCCACGCCCCCGTGGTCGAGTTGTCCGAGCGCCTGGCCGGCCTGACCGGCCTCGGTCATGCGTTCTACGGCAGCGACGGCGCTTCGGCCACCGAGATCGCGCTGAAGATGAGTGCGCATTACTGGCGCAACCGGGGGCAGCCTGCCAAGCACCGTTTCGTGGGTCTGGCCGGCGGCTACCACGGCGAGACCGTAGGCGCGTTGTCGGTCACCGATATTGCGCTGTTCCGCGACGCCTACGGCCCTCTGGTGCGTCTGTCGGCCACCGTGCCCAGCCCCGATGCGCGTCAGGCCCGGCCTGGCGAGACCGCTGCCGATGTGGCACGCCGCGCCGCAGAGGGCCTGGAGGCCTGGCTCAAGGCGCATCACCAGGAAACGGCTGCCCTGATTCTGGAGCCGCTGGTGCAGTGCGCCGCAGGCATGGCCATGCATGACGCCGAATACCTGCGTCTGGCCCGGGCGCTGTGCGATCGCTATTCGGTGCATCTGGTGGTGGATGAGATCGCCGTGGGCTTTGGCCGTACCGGCAGCCTGTTTGCCCATCAGCAGGCAGGTATCAGGCCGGACTTCATCTGCCTGTCCAAAGGCTTGACGGGCGGCACGCTGCCCTTGTCTGCCGTGCTGACGACCGATGAGATCTATGCCGCCTTTTATGACGACGATGCTGCGCGCGGCTTTCTGCACTCGCACTCCTATACCGGCAACCCGCTGGCCTGCCGCGCTGCCGTGGCCACGCTGGAGCTGTTCGAGCAGCTGGACCCGCTGGCTGCCAACCGGCAACTGGCTGAAAAAATCAGTGCTGCATTCGCCGGGCTGAATGCTCACCCCCGCGTCAGCAACGCGCGCCAGCAGGGAATGATCTGGGCCTGGGACATCGATACCGCCTTGCCGGACTTTGGACAGCGCTACCACCAGGCGGCGCTGGATCTCGGTCTGCTGCTGCGCCCCATTGGGCGCACGCTGTACTGCATGCCGCCCTATGTGCTGGACGATGCCGATATCGCCCACCTGGGTCAGGCCACGCTGGCCGCGCTGAACACCACTTTGCAGCAAGAAGCGGAGCTCGCCGCGAAGAAGGGAAAAGCATGATCGGCTGTTTCGTCACGGGCACCGATACCGGTGTGGGCAAGACCCTGGCCAGCTGCGCGCTGCTGCATGCACTGGCAGGCCATCATCCGCGCGTGGTGGGCATGAAGGCGGTGGCCGCAGGTGCCGATCCCGACGGGCAGGGCGGCTGGGTCAACGAGGACACGGTGGCCTTGCGCGCGGCATCCACGCTGGCCGTGCCGTCAGCGCTGGACAATCCTGTGCTGCTGCCCGACCCCATGTCGCCGCACATCGCTGCCCGGCGCGCGGGCGTGGAGGTGACGCTGGCGCCGATTCTCGACGCCTACCGGCAATTGGCCGCCCAGGCCGATGCCGTGGTGGTCGAGGGGGCGGGTGGCTGGCGCGTGCCGCTGTCCGAGACTCTGTGTATTGCCGATCTGGCCGTGGCGCTGCAGCTGCCGGTGGTGCTGGTGGTGGGCCTCAAGCTCGGTTGCCTGAACCATGCGGTGCTGACCGCCGAGGCGATTCGCGCCGCCGGCTTGCCGCTGGCGGGTTGGGTGGCCAGCCGTGTGGAGCCACAGATGCTGGTGCCGGAGGAAAACATGGACTGGCTGCGCCAACAAATGGCACGGCTGGGGGCACCGCTGCTGGCCGATATTCCCTGGCAGGCCACTCCTGATCCTCGCCTGACCAGTTTCTCTTTGCCCAAGGAATGGCAATGACCGCATCTTCCAATTTCTGGCTGCAGGATATTCCACGGCAGTTGGCTGCCCTGGACGCCGCCGCGCTGCGCCGCACCCGTCGTACCGTGGCGCCCTTGCAAGGTGCGCGCATTCTGGTTGACGGGCAGCCCATGCTGCAGTTCTGCAGCAACGACTATCTGGGGCTGGCCCAGCATCCGGCCCTCGTCGAGGCGGCCTGCGCCGGCGCGCAGGACTTTGGCGTGGGCTCGGGCGGCTCTCCCATGGTCAACGGACATAGCACGGCCAATGCCGCGCTGGAGGAAGATCTGGCCCGCTTTGTGCAATTGCCCCGCGCGCTTTACTTCTATGCCGGGTTTGCCACCAACGCCAGCATCATCCCGGCGCTGGTGGGCGCGGACGATGCGATTTTTTCGGATGCGCTGAACCACGCCAGCCTGATCGATGGCTGCCGCCTGTCGCGCGCGCAGATCCACCGTTTCGGGCATGGCGACCTGGCCGCATTGGAGCAGTTGCTGGCTGCTTGCCCGGTGCAGCGCAAGCTGGTGGTGAGCGACGCCGTCTTCAGCATGGACGGCAATGTGGCGGATATCGAGGGTCTGCTGGCGCTGTGCGAGCGCTACGACGCCCTGCTGCTGCTGGACGATGCCCACGGCTTTGGCGTGCTCGGCCCGCAAGGCCGCGGCAGCCTGGCGGCCGCAGGGCTGACAGGGGCCAAGGCTTCGCCACGCGTGCTGTACATGGCCACGCTGAGCAAGGCGGCCGGCGTCTCGGGCGCCTTTGTGGCAGGGCACGAACTGCTGATCGAGTGGCTGCTGCAGAAAACGCGCAGCTACACCTTCGCGACCGCTGCGCCGGCGATGCTGGCGCGTGCCCTGCAGACCAGCTTGCAGCGGATAGAGCAGGAGAGCGCTTTGCGCGAGCAGCTGCAGGCCCGCATCGCCCAGTTGCGCGCAGGTCTGCAGCCCCTGTTGCAGGGCAAGGGCTGGCGGCTTTTGCCATCGGACACGGCCGTGCAGGCCCTGGTGGTGGGCAGCAACGACGCGGCGCTCAGCCTTATGGAGGGGTTGCGCCGTCATGGCCTATGGGTGCCGGCGATCCGTCCCCCCACCGTGCCTGTGGGCACGGCACGGCTGCGCATCGCCCTGTCGGCGCTGCACACCGAGGCAGACGTGAACCAGCTGCTGGCGGCGCTGCAGGAGCTGGCAGGCTGACCCTGTCGGGCGGCGGGATCTGCACTGTCAGGCCAGGGTCGCACCAGGCCCGGCTCCGGTCTTCGTCGATTTGACCGTTGTCAAACCGAACTCTCCGACCCCTGGTCCAATCACGGGCCCGTGGTGCGATCGCGCTTGGGCGCGTGCGGATTCTTGATTCTCAACCTCGCAGTCAGGAGCGATTTTGATAGGTTTTTCTCGAGGTCTGGTCGCGTCGCTGGGCCTGTGTGCGCTGGGTGCGGCATGGGGCCAGTCTTCCCAGGTCCAGATCAGCGGTCTGCTTGATCTGGGCATTTACCGCGACTTCAAGGGCACGGCGCAGCTGGGAACGATTCAACGCAGCCACCTCACTTTTTCGGGCAGCGAGGATCTGGGGGGCGGACTCCAGGCCACGTTTCGCCTCAGTCACCGGCTGGATCTGGACACGGGCCTGAACGAGGGGTTCGGGCAAAAGCCGTTCTGGCATGGAGAGTCCACTGTCGGCCTGCGTGGCGACTGGGGTCATGTGCGCATGGGGCGGGCGTTGTCGGCGCTCTGGGCCCATGACTGGAAGTTCGATCCCTGGGGCCATGTCAATCGCGTGGCTTCCTCGGCCTGGTACCAGTGGTTCTATTACGCGCCCACGGATCGAGTCAGCAACAATGGCTACCCCGAATTCGGACGCACTCCGAACGGCATTTTCTATGACTCGCCCACGCTGGGCGGCTATACCCTGCACCTGAGCGGATCGCCCGAGCCCACCCTGGGGGCGGGCGGAGGCAAGCCCTATGCGGCATCGCTGGAGTACGCCCAAGGCCCGCTGTCAGGCCTGCTGGCGGCCGACCGCAACGGCAGCGGCGACCGGGCCTTGTTCGGGGCCGTCAAGTACCGGCTGGGCGTCACGACGCTGATGGCTTCGACCGACGACAGCCGCAGGGCCCAGGGCCAGGGGCGCTCGCGCGTGCTCTCGGTCGGTGCTACGCACAAGTTGTCCGCTCAGACCACGCTCAGGGCCGGCGTGGGGCGGCAGAAGCTCGATGGCGATACCCATCTGTTCTGTTCGCTGGGCGCAGACCATGCGCTGTCCGGGCGCACCACGCTGTACCTGAGCGTGGGTCACCGGCGGCCGGACCACAAAGGCGGCAGCACCTCCCTGGGCGCAGGCATGTCGCACGCCTTCTGAGCCCATCAAGAACCCGCTGTCCTTGGCGCAGGGCCGGCGGGCCGGCCTGCACCCTCCACCACCTTGGGCACGCGGGGGGCCACGGCGCACATCAGCTCATAGCCCAGCGTACCGGCGGCCGCAGCCACTTCGTCGATGGGCAGCACGGCACCATTTGCGGCGCGGCCCCAGAGCGTGACCTCGCTGCCCAGGCTGGCCTTGGGCACTGGGCTCAGGTCCACGGCCAGCATGTCCATGCTGACGCGGCCGAGCGTGCGGGTGCGCACGCCATCCACGAGCACCGGCGTCCCGGTGGGGCAGACGCGCGGATAGCCGTCTGCATAGCCGCAGGCCACCACGCCCATGCGCAGCGCGGTGTCGCACCGAAAGCGCGAACCATAGCCCACGGTATCGCCCGGCTGCAGTGCCTGAATGCCTATGATTTTGGACGACAGCGTCATGGTCGGCTCCAGCCCCCAGTGAGCCGCGTCGTGAGCGGGAAAGTCGGGCGAGCTGCCGTAGAGCACGATGCCGGGGCGCACCCAGTCGCAACGCACATTGCCCTCATCGCCATGCAGCAGGGTGGCTGCGCTGTTGCTGATGCTGCGCTCGCCGGGCAGGTCCAGCGTGGCTTCGTGAAAGACTGTGAGCTGGTGGTCGATGCCGTGCGCCACGTCGGCATCGCTGAAGTGGGTCATGAACGAGATCTCGT
This sequence comes from Comamonas sp., assembly GCF_009360615.1. GTDB lineage: Bacteria > Pseudomonadota > Gammaproteobacteria > Burkholderiales > Burkholderiaceae_C > Comamonas. The sequence continues at coordinate 11,982 of NZ_SPEY01000053.1, read as the reverse complement.
CGACCTGGGGCAGAGCGTTCAGCCGGGCATAAGCCGCACGAAAACGCTCGGGCGTGAAGCCCAGCCGGTTCATGCCGCTGTTCATCTTGAGAAAGACGCGGTGGCCGACCTGGGTCTTGTGGGCGGCCAGCCAGTCGATCTGTTCGTCGCAGTGCACGGCATGCCAGATGCCGAGGCGCGAGCAGATTTCCAGGTCGCGCAGCTCGAACACGCCTTCAAGCAGCAGGATGGGGCCGCGCCAGCCCAGATCGCGAACGCGCTGGGCCTCATCCAGGTCGAGCATGGCAAAGCCGTCCGTCGCTCGCAGCCCCTCGAACACGTTTTCGATACCGTGTCCATAAGCGTTGGCTTTGATCACGGACCACAATTTGGCATCCGGGACGGCTTGCCGTACCCGCTCCAGATTGTGGCGAACGGCTTCAGGATGGATGGTGACAGTAATGGGACGAGGCATGGTTTTTCTCAATCAGACCAGTGGGATTCTGGCACTGTCAGCCGGAGCCTGCGTGATATAACCGCCAGTCACTTGCCACGGGGTCTCTTATTTCTTGGCATCGGTCCACCCGGTGCCGGTTACAGCTAATTCATGAAGCGCGGTTTCTACACCATCATGTCAGCGCAGTTTTTCAGCTCGCTGGCAGACAACGCCTTGTTTGTGACCGCTGTAGAGCTGTTGCGTGCCAATGGCGCCCCCGAGTGGCAACGTGCCGCCCTGGTGCCCATGTTCGCCCTGTTCTACGTGGTTCTGGCGCCTTTTGTCGGAGCCTTTGCGGATGCCTTGCCCAAGGGGCGGGTCATGTTCATCAGCAACGCCATCAAGGTGGTGGGCTGCCTGATGATGCTTTTCGGCCATCACCCCCTGATTGCCTACGCCGTCATCGGCCTGGGCGCGGCAGCCTATTCGCCGGCCAAGTACGGCATCCTGACCGAGCTGCTGCCGGCGTCCCAGCTGGTCAAGGCCAACGGCTGGATCGAGGGCCTGACCATCACCTCCATCATCCTGGGGGTGCTGGTGGGTGGCCAGTTGGTGGGGCCGACCATCTCCCAGCACCTGCTGGGCTTCGACTTCCCGTACGTCAACACCGGGGTGGATACTCCGGCCGAGGCGGCGATTGCCGTGCTGATCCTGATCTACATCGTGGCGGCCTGGTTCAATCTGCATATTCCGCTGACGGGCGTGGCCATGCGGACGCTGCGTGAAGACCCGAGCAAGAGTCTGTGTGCCAATCTGCGGGGCCTGCTGCCCGATTTCTGGCGCTGCAGCAAACGCCTGTGGGCCGACAAGCTGGGGCAGATCTCGCTGTCCACCACCACGTTGTTCTGGGGGGCTTCGGGCAACCTGCGCTACATCGTGCTGGCCTGGGGGGCCGCGGCCCTGGGTTACAGCACCACCCAGGCATCGGCGCTGGTGGGTGTGGTGGCCATCGGCACGGCCGTCGGCGCGGTGCTGGCGTCCATGCGCATGCGCCTGGACAATGCCACCCGGGTGATTCCCCTGGGCGTGCTCATGGGCCTGCTCGTGGTCTGCATGATCTTCATCGACAGTCTCTGGGTGGCCGTGCCCTTTCTGATCCTTCTGGGCGGTCTCGGCGGCTTCCTGGTCGTGCCCATGAATGCGCTGCTGCAGCACCGTGGCCACAACCTCATGGGTGCGGGCCGCTCGATTGCGGTGCAGAACTTCAACGAGCAGCTGGCCATCCTCGCCATGGGCGGTTTCTACAGCCTGTCCACCAAAATGGGATTGACGGCTTTTGGCGCGATCACGGTATTCGGTCTGCTGGTCGCCGCGACCATGGTGCTGATCGGCCTCTGGCACTGGAATAATTGCAGGAGACACCCGCAAGAGGTCGAGAAACTGCTGGACATCGCCCGCCGCGACTGTCATTGAAGCCCTGCGGCACATCGCGCCGCATTCACTACACAATCGATAGCTTCTAGCGCTTGCAGATAAAGCGCTAGAAGCCTTTTTTATGCATAGTCCACTGCCTGTATTCGCGCTGTTGCTCAATGCCCTGATCTGGGGGGTGTCATGGTGGCCGTTTCGCCTCATGCATGAGGCAGGACTGCATCCGCTGTGGGCCACGGCATTGATGTATGCCCTGGTGCTGGTCGGTCTGCTGACGCTGCGTCCCGTCAGCCTCAGGCTGGCCTGGCAATACCCGGTGCTTCTGCTGCTGGCCGCCAGCTCGGGCCTGAACAACGTGGCCTTCAACTGGGCCGTGACGGTGGGCGACGTGGTCCGCGTCATCCTGCTGTTCTACCTCATGCCAGCCTGGGCCGTGCTGCTGGCCTGGAGGTTGCTGGGCGAAAAGCCCACGCCTGTGGCGCTGCTGCGCCTGCTGCTGGCCTTTGGTGGCGTGGTGCTGGTGTTGATGCCTGCCGATGCGTCGCTCTCCGGGCTGTTTGCCGGTCTGACCCTGGCCGATGCGCTGGCCGTGTTTGGCGGCTTCATGTTTGCGCTGACCAATGTGCTGCTGCGCCGTTTTCAAGGCATTCCGGCCCAGGCCCGCATGCTGGCCATGTTTGCCGGCTGCATGGGCATGGGCCTGTTGAGCGCCCTGGCCGCCAGCAGCCTGGGCGTGGTGCCGGGCTTTCCGGCCTTCGACGGCAGCTGGGCCCTGGTGGCTGTGGGCCTGGCCGTGCTGCTGATGCTGGGCAACTGGGCCCTGCAATTCGGTGCCGCCCATCTGCCTTCGGGCGTGACCTCGGTGGTCATGCTCAGCGAAGTGGTGTTTGCCAGCGTCTCCTCGGTGCTGATCGCCCATGAGGCGCTTTCGGCACGCACGCTGGCCGGTGGCGCCCTCATCATGGGCGCGGCCTTGCTGGCGACCTTGGGCAAAATCCCGAGAAAGTAGCCCGCAGCGACACCAGGGCATCCTGCGGGAGCCGCGCCGCAGCGGAGCGCTGGCCGGGTTACAGGAGCTTGCCGGCCAGGATCAGGTATCCGGGCACCCAGCCCGTGAGCACGCCTTGGGCGATGCACAGCCAGCCCGTGGGGCGCTCAATGCCCTTCCTCAGGGCCAGCAGTGCGAAGAACAAGGCCCAGAGCACGGCCCAGGCAGCCCAGTTGACGCCCATCCACCAGTCCAGCCCCGAGCGGGCGTTGGTCAGCGTATCCAGGGCCACGGGAACGGCGGTGACCGCCACGAACAGGCTGAACCAGCCCAGGCCCCGGCCGTCGGCACCGCTGAAGCGATTGAAGGCCACCCAGAGATAGGTGAAGGCGAACAGCAGGGTCAGCGCACCGCTCTTGACCGATGCCGCGTCGGCCGCCGGGCCGAAGATGCTGGCCAGCCCGATGCATAGCGACACCACCCCGGTGAAGATGTTGATGACCCAGATTTCCTTGTCGGCAATCTTGCCCAGCATCCACAGGCCGTTGAGAAACAGCACAGCACCCACATAGAACAGCGACAAACCCAACCACATACACGCTCCTTGGCTGCAGGCCGGTGCAGCGCGGCGAGGATTGTGGGGCCGTGCGGGCTGGGGCGACCCCGGGGTGAACGCAAAAGAGTCTTGCGCCGTGGGTCGGGAATGGGCTCAGAAGCCCTCATCGCGACCGCCGCGCAGGCGGCGGTACAGCGTGCCGCGCGAGATGCCCAGGGCGCGCGCGGACTGGGAGACATTGCCGCCATGCTGCTCCAGCGTCTCCCGGATCAGTTGTGCGCTGTGCTCGCGCAGCGTCGCCAGGGGCTGCGCCTCGGCGATGGCCGGTGCTTCGATGACACCGGGGCGGGTTTCGTCCTCGGTGGCGCTGGTGTCCAGGTGCGAGCCCAAGCCGCGCGAGGCTTGCAGATGCACCTGCATCCAGACGCCCAGGCCGCCGGCCAGGCGCAGTGGCGCAGGAGCGGGCTGGGCGCTCAGGGGCAGCAGGCGGGACAGATCAAGGCCCAGCAGATCCAGGGTGCTGCACGCGTCTGGCCGGGGCCGGCCGACGAGCTGGGTGGCGATTCCGTTCATCCAGGCGATGCGGCCATCGGCAGCCACGCCCATCAGCGCCTGAAGCGGCGTGTGCAGCAGGGCCGGCGTCACCTGAAAGCGCAGCACCAGATGCTCGTGCGACTGCGCCTGCAGCAAGGTGTTTTCGATGGTCGTGGCGTACATGCCGACCACGGGACTGGCGTCGAAGCTGAAATGCTGCTCCTCCACCATCAGATTGAGCACCCCGGCCAGGCGGCCGTGCACGTCGCGTATCGGTGCTGCTGCGCAGCGGAAGGCATGTAGCTCGTCGAAATAGTGCTCGCCATTGGTGACGGTGCAGGCCTGGCCCGTGGCGGCGACGATGCCCGGGGCGGTCGTGCCCATGGCCTGCTCGGACATGTTCAGGCCGACCCGCTCGTCACGGGGCCGCATGGATGCCGGGGAGACATGGAGCACGATGCCCTTGTCGTCCGTCAGCATCACGCGTGTGCCGGTGCCCGCCAGAGCCTGCTCCAGGGTCGGCAGCTCGTGCTGCAGCGCGAGCAGCAGGCCGCGGCAGCGCTCCAGCGTGGCATGCAGCCGGCTGGGACTGACGGGGGCCAGGGCCAGCCGCCGTCCGGGGCAGTGCTGGCGATGACTGCGCAGCCAGGACTGGATGACGGCCTCGCTGACCAGCCCCGAGGGGCGTATGCCCGCCTCGAAGAACTGGCGGCGGGCCTGAACGGCCCGCTCCGCCGAGGTGCTCGAAAAGCACTGCTGTAGCGCGTCCATCGCGCGTGGCTCGTCAACGCTCATGTCATGTCCAGGCTGTTTGCAGCAGCGGTCAATGTGTTCCGCAATGGAACAGTTTCGGCCTGGGGAAATCCCGATCATGAAGAAAAGCAGGCGATACACCATGCTGTGCAGCACAGAAATCACAACAGGAGACATCGATGGAATGGCGGATCGACCACTCTCTCGGACGGCCCGGCAACAGGGCCTGGTGGCTTGCTGCATGCCTGGTCAGTGCAGCGGCTTTCGCCCAGGCCGACCCCGCAGCGCAGGCGGCTGCCGCCGTGCAGCGCGTCGATGGTGCCTTCATCCGCAGCAATGCCGCCAGAACGCCCGACTGGCCCACCATCGGCGTGGACTATGCCGAGACCCGCTACAGCCGCCTCGATCAGATCAATGCCGCCAACGTCAAGGACCTGGGTCTGGCCTGGTCGTACAACCTTGAATCCACGCGCGGCGTGGAGGCCACGCCCGTCGTCGTGGATGGCATCATGTACGTGACCGCTTCGTGGAGCGTGGTGCATGCCATCGACACCCGTACCGGCCAGAGGCTCTGGACCTATGACCCGCAGATCGATCGCAGCACCGGCTTCAAGGGATGTTGCGACGTCGTCAACCGCGGTGTGGCCCTGTGGAAGGGCAAGGTCTATGTGGGCGCCTGGGATGGCCGCCTGATCGCGCTGGATGCCGCCACCGGCAAGGAGGTCTGGCACCGGAATACCTTCGAGGGACAGAAGGGCTCGCTGACCATCACCGGCGCGCCGCGCGTCTTCAAGGGCAAGGTCATCATCGGCAACGGTGGCGCCGAATATGGCGTGCGCGGCTACATCACGGCCTACGACGCCGAGACCGGTGCGCAGCAATGGCGCTGGTTCTGCGTGCCCGGCGATCCGTCCAAACCCTTCGAGGACGAGTCCATGAAGCGCGCCGCCAAGACCTGGGACCCCGGCGGCAAGTGGTGGGAGGCCGGCGGCGGCGGCACCATGTGGGACAGCATGACCTTCGATGCCGAGCTCAACACCATGTATGTGGGCACGGGCAATGGCTCGCCCTGGTCGCACAAGGTGCGCAGCCCCAAGGGCGGCGACAACCTGTACCTGGCTTCCATCGTGGCCCTGGATCCCGACACCGGCAAATACAAGTGGCACTATCAGGAAACACCGGGCGACAACTGGGACTACACCTCCACCCAGCCGATGATCCTCGCCGACCTCCGGATTGACGGCAAGCCGCGCAAGGTCATCCTGCATGCGCCCAAGAACGGCTTCTTCTTCGTGCTCGACCGCACCAACGGCAAGTTCATCTCGGCCAAGAACTTCGTGCCCGTGAACTGGGCCAGCGGCTACGACAAGCACGGCAAGCCCATCGGCATTGCCGCAGCGCGCGACGGCAGCAAGCCCCAGGACGCGGTGCCGGGCCCATATGGCGCGCACAACTGGCACCCCATGTCCTTCAACCCCCAGACGGGCCTGGTGTACCTGCCGGCGCAGAACGTGCCCGTGAACCTGATGGACGACAAGAAGTGGGAGTTCAACCAGGCCGGGCCGGGCAAGCCCCAGTCGGGCACGGGCTGGAACACGGCCAAGTTCTTCAATGCCGAGCCGCCCAGGAGCAAGCCCTTCGGCCGTCTGCTGGCCTGGGACCCGGTTGCGCAAAAGCCCGCATGGAGCGTGGAACATGTCTCGCCCTGGAACGGCGGCACGCTGACCACGGCGGGCAACGTGGTGTTCCAGGGCACGGCCGATGGCCGCTTCGTGGCGTATCACGCGGCCAGCGGCGAGAAACTGTGGGAAGCCCCCACGGGCACCGGTGTGGTGGCCGCGCCCAGCACCTATATGGTGGACGGCCAGCAGTATGTTTCGGTGGCCGTAGGCTGGGGCGGTGTCTACGGTCTGGCATCGCGCGCCACAGAGCGCCAGGGGCCGGGCACGGTCTATACCTTCGCCTTGGGGGGCAAGGCCAGGATGCCGGACTTCGTGGCCCAGCGCACGGGCCAGTTGCTGCAGGGCGTGACCTACGACTCCGCCAAGGTCGAGGCCGGCACCATGCTGTATGTGGCCAACTGCGTCTTCTGCCACGGCGTGCCGGGCGTGGACCGCGGCGGCAACATTCCCAACCTGGGCTATATGGAGGCGAGCTATATCGAGAACCTGGCCAGCTTCGTCTTCAAGGGCCCGGCGATGGCGCGTGGCATGCCGGACTTCACGGGCAAGCTATCGGGCGATGACGTGGAGGCCATCAAGGCCTTCATCCAGGGGACGGCAGACGCCATCCGGCCCAAGCCCTGACGCCAGCGGACCGACGCATCGGTGGCCCCGGGTCGCGCACATCTCGTTTGATTCGATACCAAGGAAAGAGCTTCATGCAAGACCATCTGCAGTTCTACATCGACGGCCAATGGGTGAGTCCGGTCAGGCCGCGCAGCCTGGAGGTCATCAATCCCTCCAACGAGCAAGTCATCGCGCGCATCGGCATCGGCTCGGCTGCCGACGTGGACAAGGCCGTGGCGGCTGCGCGCCGCGCTTTCGGGCGCTATTCGCGCACCAGCCGCGAAGAGCGCCTGGCCCTGCTGGGCAAGGTGCTGGAGGTCTACCAGCGCCGTTACGACGACTTTGTGCAGACCATCTCGCGGGAGATGGGGGCACCGCTGTGGCTGTCCAAGGCGGCGCAGGCCGCCATGGGGGTGGCCCATCTGGGCTCCACCATCGAGGTCCTCAAGAACTTCGCCTTCGAACAGGTGCAGGGCAGCACGGCTGTCGTGCATGAACCCGTGGGTGTGGTCGGCATGATCACGCCCTGGAACTGGCCCATCAACCAGATCATGTGCAAGGTCGCCCCGGCCCTGGCTGCCGGATGCACCATGGTGCTCAAGCCTTCGGAGGTCGCCCCGCTCAATGCCCTGCTCGTGGCCGAGGTGCTGCACGAGGCGGGCGTGCCGCCCGGCGTCTTCAACCTCGTCAACGGCGACGGCCCTGGCGTGGGCGAGGCCATGTCCTCCCACCCCGACATCGACATGATGACCTTCACCGGCTCCACGCGCGCGGGCATTGCCGTGGCCAAGGCCGCGGCCGACAGTGTCAAGCGTGTGGCCCAGGAGCTGGGCGGCAAGTCCGCCAACATCGTGCTGGATGACGCCAACCTGCAAAAGGCCGTGACCCAGGGTGTGCAGGCGGTGCTGATGAACTCGGGCCAGAGTTGCAATGCCCCCACGCGCATGTTCGTGCCGCGCGCCCTGCATGCGCAGGCCGTGGAGATCGCCCGCAGCGTCGCCGCAGCAGCGACCGTGGCCGATGCGCTTGCAGAGGGGATGCACATGGGCCCCGTGGTCAGCGAGGCGCAATGGGGAAAGATCCAGGCACTGATCCGCAAGGGCATTGAAGAGGGCGCGACCCTGGTAGCGGGCGGCCCGGGCCGTCCCGAGGGGCTGGCCCGGGGCTACTTTGTCAAACCCACAGTGTTTGCCGATGTGGGCAATGACATGACCATCGCGCGCGAAGAGATCTTCGGTCCCGTGCTGGCGATGATTCCCTACGACGACGAGGAAGACGCCATCCGTATGGCCAATGACACGGTGTACGGTCTCTCGGGCTATGTGCAGTCGGGCAGCCTGGAGCGCGCACGCCGCGTGGCCTCGCGCCTGCGCACCGGCATGGTCCACCTCAACGGCGCAGGGCCGGACTTCGGCGCGCCGTTCGGCGGCTACAAGCAGTCGGGCACGGGCCGGGAATGGGGCGAGCACGGTTTCCGCGATTTCCTGGAAACCAAGGCCATCATGGGCTACGGCGCGGCCTGATTATTCAAAATCAATAGCTGAAGGCGCTTTGCTGATAGGCGCCGGCGGCTATTCCTATTGATTTTTCTGCTGGCGGCGGCGCGCGCGCTCCAGCTGCTGGACGACCTGGCGCGGATTCATGCCGTACATCTCGGCGAACTCCTGCTCCGAGGTCTGGCCGCTGAGCTCGAAGGAGCGCAGCAAAGCCTCGTCCTTGGCGGCGCGGGCGTCGGCCTCGGCCAGCGCATCGGCCACCAGGGCATTGGTCTTTTCGTCACGGCCCTGCACGCGCTCGGCATATTCCTCGCGTGTGAGGCCCGATGCTTCGTAGGCGACGACGATGCGGTTGCGCAGCTTGGGCGTCAGGTCTTCCTGCGTGCGCTGCTGGCGGCGGCGGAAGACTTCGATCAGCGCGTGGTGAACATGCTCGGGCAGGGTGGCTTCCACGGGCTGACCGTTCAGGTCATGGCGCTGCTGGCCGCTGGCCATCGCGGCCAGGTAGCGGCCGGAACGGGTGTGCTGCTGCAGCGCACTCTTGAGCGCGTCCTTGTCCAGCTCCGGGTGGGCGGCCAGCAGATCTTCGAAGATGCCGCGCTTGAAGGGCAGCAACTGCTCTCCGAACAGGGCCGGGTGCCACTGTGCCAGCTGCTCCAGCAAGGGGTGCTGCGGACGAGCGGCCTGCGGGGCGGTTTTGGCGGCGGGAGCCGGGTTCTTGCGGCCACGGCCGCCTCGGCGCGAGCGTGAGCCGGGCTGCGAGTCCTGCACGCTGTGCTGCGATGCCGCTTGCGTGGCTTTCTGCTCTTGTGATTCAGACACGATTTCAGTCATGGCAAAGCCCGTGGGCCTGGGAAAACAAAACCCCCAATCATGCCAGCATTGCAAACTGCAGTGGCATGCGGGGGTGTCAGCCGCCGGCCAGTGCCTGGTCCAGCAGCTCCACCCAGTGCATCACCGGGATCTCGGTGCCGTTTTGCAGATGGACGATGCAGCCCATGTTGGCCGACAGAATCGCCGCGGGCCTAGCGGGCGCGAACGGCTCGTCCAGTGCGGCGATCTTGCGGTCGCGCAGCTGGTGCGAAATTTCGGGCTGCAGCACCGAGTAGGTGCCTGCGGAGCCGCAGCACAGATGGGATTCGGTGCGCGCCACGCGCAGATCAAACCCCAGCTCGCGCAGGCCCGCTTCCACGCTGCCGCGCAGTTTCTGCCCATGCTGCAGCGTGCAGGGCGGATGGTAGGCCACGGGAGCACGGGGGACCGTGATGCGGTCCTTGAGCCTGACCACCAGCTCGGGCAGCATGTCGGGCAGCAGTTCGCTGAGGTCGCGGGTCAAGGCGCTGATGCGCGCGGCCTTGTCGGCGTATTGCGGCTCCAGCCGCAGCAGATGGCCGTACTCCCTGACGGTGACGCCACAGCCCGAGGCGTTCATCACGATCGCCTCGACCTCGCCGCGTTCCACCAGCGGCCACCAGGCGTCGATATTGGCGCGCATCTGGGCCTTGCCGCCGTCCTGGTCGTTGAGGTGGAACTTCACCGCGCCGCAGCAACCGGCCTTGTCGGCAATCACGGTCTGCACGCCCACGGCGTCCAGCACGCGGGCCGTGGCGAAGTTGATGCGGGGCATCATGGCCGGTTGCACGCAGCCTGCCAGCAGCAGCACCTTGCGCGCATGCTCGCGCGCAGGCCAGGCCCCGGCATGCTGGGCGGCCGGTATCTTTTCGGCCAGGGACTCGGGCAGCAGGCCTTTGACGGCGCGGCCCAGCTTCAACGCGGGGGCGAACAGCGGGGAGTTCATGCCCTCCTTGAGCAGCCAGCGCTGCAGCTTCTCGCCCGAGGGGCGCTCGACCTGCTCGTCGACGATCTTGCGGCCGATATCGACCAGGTGGCCGTACTGCACGCCGCTGGGGCAGGTGGACTCGCAGTTGCGGCAGGTCAGGCAGCGGTCCAGGTGCAGCTGCGTGGCCCGCGTGGGCGCCTGGCCTTCGAGCACCTGCTTGATCAGGTAGATGCGGCCGCGCGGGCCATCCAGCTCATCGCCCAGGGTCTGATAGGTGGGGCAGGTGGCGGTGCAAAAGCCGCAATGCACGCATTTGCGCAAAATGGCTTCGGCTTCCTGGCCTTCTGGCGTGGCACGGTATTCGGGCGCGAGATTGGTTTGCATGGGGTGCTGTCCTGGTTCTTACCAATGCGCCGAGAGACGGCCTACATTGAGAATGCCGGCGGGGTCGAAGGCCTGCTTGAGGCGGGCATGCAGCTGTGCCGATGTGCGGCCGGCCGGGCTGGCCTGCGCATGTGCATCAAGATCGCTGTGGGCGCTTGTCTGGCTGGCGTCTTCGGCTCTGAAAAGCGACGCGGCGCCACCGGCTGCCTGCGCCAGCTGCTGCAAGGCTGCGGCGACCGACCGTGGGGCCTGCACCCAGCGCTGTGCGCCATGCCAGTCGATCAAGGGACCGATGGCATCGCCGGGCAGTTGCAGCGGTGCCGTGGTTGCGGGAACGGACAGACGCCACAGACAATGACCGGCAGCGCGCTGCTGGAACCAGGGCAGGTTCAGATTGCGGCTGGCGCTCCAGTCTGCGGCGACAGCGTCGTTGTCCAGTCGCTTGCCGCCCAGCCGCAGCGTGGCGGCCTGCACGGCAGCGCGGGCGCCGCGCAGGCGCAGATAGAGCGTGCCCTTGCCATCCTCCTGCAGCCAGTTGCTGGCATTGAGCGGCAGAGGCTGGCCGCCCCAGCGATTGAGCCACTCCAGCGCCTGCGCCTGGCTGCAGTCGTCGAAGCGCAGCGTGGCCTCGGCCGGGGCCATGGGCAGCACCTTGAGGCTGACCTCGGTGATCAGGCCCAGCGTGCCCCAACTGCCCGCCATCAGGCGCGAGACGTCATAGCCCGCCACATTCTTCATGACCTGGCCGCCATAGCGCAGCAACTCGCCCTGGCCGTTGATCATCTCCAGCCCCAGCACGAAGTCACGTACCGCGCCCACGCTGGCGCGCGACGGGCCCGACAGGCCTGCGGCGACCATGCCGCCCACGGTGCTGTCGGCACCGAGGTGCGGCGGCTCGAAGGCCAGGCACTGGCCCTGGGCCGCCAGGTCCGCTTCCAGCTCGGCCAGCGGCGTGCCTGCGCGCACGGTCACCACCAGCTCGCTGGGCTCGTAGCTGACGATGCCGCTGAGCGCACGTGTGGACAGCGGCTCGCCCAGCAGGCGCAGGCCGTAGAAGTCCTTGCTGCCTGCGCCGCAGATGCGCAGCGGGGTCCTGTCACTGGCAGCAGCGCGAATGCGCTCGCTGAGCTGGTTGATTTGGCGGGTGGCTGAATCCATGGCCTGCATGGTAGCCGGGGCATCGCCCGGGCAGGAAGGCCTGGCCTGTGATTTTTTTGAAAAGCAGGCGTGAATAAAAAAGCCCCGCAGCTTGCACTGCGGGGCAACGTAATGAAACTGAACTTGCGAAGAGCCTGCCGCTTAGCGGGTGTAGGCCACCTCGCCATGGGAAGTGATGTCCAGGCCCTGGCGCTCGGAC
>NZ_SPEY01000005.1 GCF_009360615.1 Comamonas sp. | reverse complement strand
AGGCTGCAACCGCTGCCAAGGCTGCTGCACCCAAGAAGGCTGCAACCGCTGCCAAGGCTGCTGCACCCAAGAAGGCTGCAACCGCTGCCAAGGCTGCTGCACCCAAGAAGGCTGCAACCGCTGCCAAGGCTGCCGCACCCAAGAAGGCTGCAACGACTGCCAAGGCTGCTGCCCCGAAAAAGGCTGCAACGGCTGCCAAGGCCGCTGCTCCTGCAAAGGCCGCTGCACCCAAGAAGGCTGCCCCCAAGAAAGCTGCCGCACCTGCACCTGCTGCCGTGACCGAAACCACTGCGCCCGTGGCACAGACCCGCCTGGCACCTCAAGCCGCCTGGCCCTTCCCCACAGGCAACAAGCCCTGATCGGTTCGCTGACCTGCACGCCATAAAAAAGCCCGAACTCTCTGGCGAGAGTTCGGGCTTTTTTGCAGGCACCCCGATCGGCGCCCTCAAGGCACCGACCTCGAATCAGGGCTGGAAGTCCAGCTGATAGTTCTGCGGACCGCGATGCGCAATCTTGAGCGCGCCCATGCGGTTGCCCAGTTCGGCGCAGCGCAGCAGATCCCAGCCACGCTCCAGGCCAAACAGGAAGGCACTGCGCCAGGCATCGCCGCACCCCGTGGGATCGACCACGGCGGCAGGCTTCACCGGCGCCACCAGAGTCTTCTCACCCTGCTGCCAGACTTCGCAGCCCTCGGCACCCAGGGTCACGACCAGACCGCGCACCTTGCGCGAGATCTCGTCAAAGCTCAGGCCTGTGCGCTCGCTGAGCATCTTGCCTTCATAGTCGTTCACCGCCACCCAGTCGGCCTGCGCGATAAAGGCCTTGAGTTCATCGCCGTTGAACATGGGCAGGCCCTGGCCCGGATCGAACACAAAGGGAATGCCTGCAGACTTGAACTGGGCGGCGTGGTCGATCATGGCCTGGCGGCCATCGGGAGCAATGATGCCGACCTTGATCTCGGCGGCCATATCGGCCGTGATCCGGTTCTCGTGCGCCTGCATCATGGCTCCGGGGTGGAAGGCCGTGATCTGGTTGTTGTCACGGTCGGTCATGATCATGCACTGCGCCGTATGCGTGCTCTGCAGCTGGCCCACGTGGCGCGTTTCAATGCCCAGCTCCCTGAAGCGCTGCACATAGTCCGCGCCGTCGCTGCCCACCATGGCCATGGGATGAGCATCGCCACCGAGCAGCTTCAGGCCATAGGCAATATTTCCGGCACAGCCGCCAAAATCACGGCGCAGCGTGGGCACCAGAAACGACACATTGAGGATGTGCAGCTGATCGGGAAGAATCTGGTCGGCAAAACGACCTTCAAAGGTCATGATGTTGTCGAATGCCAGCGACCCGCAGATCAAAGCGGCCATGGTACGTTCTCTTTCAGAAATGAATGAAGGGGGGCTTGCGCCAACAAGGATGTACAGCGGGCATTTCTATTGACGAGACACCTTGCCTGATCCGAATTGGCACAAGCCGTATTAGGGGTAAAAAACCAGCGCCCGGTAACCCGCCACGGCAGCGTCGAGATCCAGCACCTGCACAGGCACGCTGACGCTCCACTCCTGGCGGGCATGCAACTGCTGCGGGGCCCCCAGAGGCCCGAGGTCGATCACTCGGCGCAGCAACGGCCTGTCCTGTGCATCGGTCAAGGTCAGCTCGGCCATGGGCATGGCCACCGGCACATCGGAGCGATTCTCCAGAGTCAGGCTCCACTGGTATTGATGGGCATCGGCAAGCTGCTTGAAGCCCGAACCGCTGATCACCACATCGCCAATCGCGCGGCGAGCCTGTAGCTCGCACCCCGCCAGACTGCAGGCCTTGGCCAGCACGGGAGCCAGCGCCGGATACTGTGCAGCCAGCCCGTCGCGCTGCTGCCAGGCATGCTGTGCGACGACACCGGCTACCGCCACCAGCGAACCCAGCACCAGCGCCACGCGCATGCCTGCCGAGTGCCAGAAAGCCTGGCGACGGGCCTGCCGCACAAAGCCGGGCTCCTCGCCGGCTGGCGCGGCAGCGTCACCCTGATCCGCATCCGCAAGCGCCTCCCCCCCTTCCCTGAGAGAGTGCATATCGCCGATATCGGCAAGCAGCAGCGCCTCGGTCGAGACTCCATCGCGCTGAGCCTCGCCCTCAAGATCGTGCGCGGCCCCGGACATCCAGGCCTCGCGCGGCGTTGGCGACACCCGCAACTCCGGCTCCCCCGAACCCTGCGGCGAATCCTGCTGGCCGACCGCCGCATCCTCTTCATGCAGAGAGCGCATCTGATCGACATGCGAGGGCGGCGCCTGCGCCACCCCGGGCATCGGCCCGGACGGATCGGGATCGCGCTGTGCTGCCTGCGCGGACTCCGGGGCCTGCGTGCCAGCTGCTGCCGAGTCAACCGGATCCGAATGCTGCAAGGCATCGGTCTCCTGCACACCGAAGGAGGGGGCGGTCAGCGAAGCATCCCCGGCATGCCGATGCGACGGGAACGGCGTCCGTTGTTCTCCCGCCTCCTTCGGCTGCAGCTCCGGTACAACCGGCTTCTGCGGCGCTTCCGCACCGTCCTGCTGCAGCAGCTCGTCGGGCACGGACTGCAGATCCTGCGAGGCATCAAAGACGCTCTGGCACATCCCGCAGCGCACCCAGCCCTGCGAGATGCGCAGCTGGTCGGCAACCACTTTGAAGCGGGTTCCACAGGAAGGGCAACGGGTGACTTGGCTCATCAAGGTGTCATTGTAGGCAGCAACCACCCGCGCACCGGCCGGTGGCGGGTCTGTCTCTCGATCAGGCCGCGCGCCGGGCGGTCATGAGAATCCAGCCGTCCTCGCTGTCGGCCACCTCGAGCTTGAGGTAAGGCGCGTACGCCTCCTTCAGCTCGTCGGCCTGGCGCTCCAGAATGCCGGCCAGCACCAGATTGCCACCGGCCTGGACACGGCCGCACAGCAGCGGCGCCAGCACCTTGAGCGGCGTGGCCAGGATATTGGCCAGCACGGTCTGGTACTCGCCATCGGCCGCATCGGGCAGACCGGCCTTGACCTCCACATGATTGGCGCTGCTGTTGTAGTTGGTCGACTCCACGGCGGCGGGATCAATGTCCACCGCATCCACATCGGTCGCGCCGAACTTGGCGGCACCAATGGCCAGGATGCCCGAGCCGCAGCCGTAGTCCAGCGTGCGTCCCAGAGTCGCCTGGGGCTGGCGCGCAATCCAGCGCAGACACATGCGGGTGGTGGGATGGGTGCCGGTACCGAAAGCCAGACCGGGGTCCAGACGGATGCTGACCTTGGCCTGCTCGGGCAGCTCGTGCCAGGTGGGCACGATCCAGAACTCGGGCGTGATGTCCACGGGCTCGAACTGCGACTGCGTCAGGCGCACCCAGTCCTGCTCGGGCACGGGCTTGACGGCCAGAATCTTGCAGCCTTCGAAAAAGTCCTGCGGCAGCAGCAGATCACGCGCCTCGATCGCCGCGGCTTCGCTGGGATAGAGGGCGATCACGCGGCTGCGGTTCCAGCCCTCCTTGGGCGCGGGCATGCCGGGCTCGCCGAACAGCGCCTGCTCGGCTTCGGTCTGCGCATCGGCATCTTCGACGGAGACGCTCAATGCATCGAGCGCATCCAGCGCCTCGCTAACGGTTTCGACCCGATCTTCGGGGCACAGCAGGCTCAGCTCAAACATGGCCATCCTTTCTAGCAACTGCGCGGTTCATGTCAGGCCGGGGCCGATGACGAGCACGCAAGTTGCACTTTCCTGAAAAACGAAAATGCTGGCCTCCGTTGCCAGAGGCCAGCATGGGAACTCAGAGCGACAAGGCTCCTGATCTCATCGCTTGTTGGGCGTGCGATGCGTCAGCCACTCTTCCAGGTAGTGGATGTTGGTGCCGCCTTCCATGAACTTGGAATCGACCATCAAATCCTGGTGCAGCGGAATATTGGTGTTGATGCCTTCCACCACGGTCTCCAGCAAGGCGGTGCGCATGCGGGCCATGGCCTGCTCGCGGGTGTCGCCGTAGGCGATGATCTTGCCGATCATGGAGTCGTAGTTGGGCGGCACGAAGTAGTTGTTGTACACATGGGTGTCCACACGCACTCCGGGACCGCCGGGTGCATGCCACGTGGAGATGCGACCAGGCGAGGGAATGAACTTGTACGGGTCTTCGGCGTTCACACGGCACTCGATCGCGTGGCCCTTGAACTCGATCTGACGCTGCGTGAAAGGCATCTTCTCGCCAGCAGCGATCATGATCTGGGTGCGCACGATGTCGATGCCCGTGATCAGCTCGGTGATGGGGTGCTCCACCTGCACGCGGGTGTTCATCTCGATGAAGTAGAACTCGCCGTTCTCGTACAGGAACTCGAAGGTACCCGCACCGCGATAGCCGATCTTCTTGCAGGCGGCTGCGCAGCGCTCGCCGATCTTCTCGATCAGACGGCGGGGAATGCCCGGAGCCGGCGCTTCCTCGATCACCTTCTGGTGACGACGCTGCATGGAGCAGTCGCGCTCACCCAGATACACGGCATTCTTGTGCGTATCGGCCAGCACCTGGATTTCCACGTGACGCGGATTCTGCAGGTACTTTTCCATGTAGACGGCAGGATTGCCGAAAGCTGCACCGGCCTCGGCCTTGGTCATCTGCACGGCATTGATCAATGCAGCTTCGGTGTGCACCACACGCATGCCGCGCCCGCCACCACCGCCCGAGGCCTTGATGATCACGGGATAACCGATGGTCTTGGCAATGCGCTTGATGAGTGCCGGATCGTCGGGCAGTTCGCCGTCCGAGCCCGGCACGCAAGGCACGCCGGCCTTGATCATGGCCTGCTTGGCCGACACCTTGTCACCCATGGTGCGGATGTTTTCGGGCGTCGGACCGATAAAGGTGAAACCGCTCTTTTCCACGCGCTCGGCAAAGTCGGCGTTCTCGGACAGGAAGCCGTAGCCGGGGTGGATGGCTTCCGCATCGGTCACCTCGGCAGCCGAAATGATCGCCGGCATGTTGAGGTAGGACAGAGGGGAAGGCGCCGGACCGATACACACGGCCTCATCGGCCAGCTTGACGTACTTGGCATCACGGTCGGCTTCGGAATACACCATCACCGCCTTGATCCCCAGCTCACGACAAGCGCGCTGGATGCGCAGGGCGATCTCGCCCCGGTTGGCAACCAAAATTTTCTTAAACATGAAGTTCCTCGCAGCTTGGTGCCTGTGCAGCAGCACAGACCACTGCCAATGACTCAGTCGCGCAGCCAGTGGCTAGCGCACCTCGGCGCTGCAATGCAAGCTGCATGCAACGCCTCATGATCTATCACTCGATCACGAACAGAGGCTGGCCGTATTCCACAGCCTGGCCGTTTTCACCCAGAACGCGAACAATGGTGCCGCTCTTGTCGGCTTCGATCTCGTTGAGGATCTTCATGGCTTCGACGATGCAGATGGTGTCGCCTTCCTTGACCTGACTGCCCACATCCACAAAGGCCTTGGCGCCAGGACTGGAGGCACGGTAGAAGGTGCCGACCATGGGCGACTTGACCACATGACCTTCTGAGGCCGCCGGAGCGGCCACAGGCGCGGCAGCTGCGGGAACGGCAGCCACGGGGGCTGCCATCACGGGAGCCGCCTGCACGGGGGCTGCAACGTATTGGTGGACCACACCTTCGCTCTTGACGATACGGACCTTGCCCTCTGCTTCGGTGATCTCCAGTTCCGACACATTCGATTCGGACACCAGATCAATAAGGGTCTTGAGTTTTCGCAAATCCATGGGAGCTCCAGCGACGTAATTCTAAACAGGGCGCGAATTTACCTCAAATTCGGCCTTCTGCGTGCATTGGCAGATATTTTTCACTAACGTCGCCATGGAATTTAGTTACCTACACTTTTCTGACGACAAGAGCAATGTTCATTCGCTCTATTTGCTCCAATCTGTCAGATCTTCGCGGGAAAGCTCCCCTATTTTACGTTGTCGCATTTGTCCCTTGGCATCAAAAAGAACCGTGAATGGCAGCCCTCCCTGCAAGTTGCCCAGGCTCCGGGTCAGCCCCAATCCCCCTTGCATGGCAATGGCTACCGGAAATTGCACAGGTTGGCGCTGCAAAAAACGCAGCACGGCTTCGGATTTGTCGACCGCCAACCCCACGACCTGGATGCCTTTTGCGCCTTGCTGCGCCGCAAAATCGCTGAGCATGGGCAGCTCCTTGACACAGGGCGGACACCAGGTGGCCCAGAAGTTGACCAGCAGGGGGCGCCCCTGCAAATCGGCCATGGCAAAAGGCTTGCCGTCGGGGGTTTCAAACGTCTGACTCCACAGCTGCGCCTCGACGCCAGGCCCCATGCCACGGGGCTGGCTGCGCCACCAGGCCACACCAGCGCCGGCCCCGGCCGCGACTGCGGCCACCGCGCCGGTCAGCCACAGGCGGCGCGAGCCATTGGTCGACTTGTTCTCAGGGGTGTTTTCACTCATTGCGGCTCTCCTGCAGCAGCTTGCGCAAGGCCTTGGCATCTCCACGCGGGCTGCGGCCATGGGTGTCGGGCTTCATGGCACCGCGCATGTCGTCGTGGTCGTAGACCAGCAGGTGCACGCCCACGGTTTCGTTGATCGGCTTGCACAGTGCGTGAACGGAAAGCGCCTCGACCGGCTTGCCCTGAAAGCCGGTGACCGTGCTCGGCTCGTACTGCACATGATGGTTGATGAGCGCTATTTCGGCCGACTTGGGATCGTCGCAGAACAGCTGCAGATAGATGTCCGACAACCGCGTGGCCGTGCCGCGCCACACCGCTCCTGCCAGATGCGGGCGAAACTCCTGCAGCCTGTCCATCCAGACCAGGGCCAGCTCGCGCAGCGCCTGAAGCTCCTGCGGCTGCGTGTCGCCGCAGAACAGCTCTATATATTCGCGCACGGCCTCTTCAAGCTGGTCGTTATCGGGCAACGCCGAGCGGCCGGGCAGACCGAGCTGGCGCACGGCCCGCTGCTTGGCAGGACCCCATTCCAGGCCTTCCTCCACCACCAGACGAGCCGCTGCCTGAGCGATTTCAGCAGTCACGTTATCCAAACTCATAGCGCCATTTCATCACGCCCACCGCAGCAAGCGCAGCAGGTCATTTACGCATTGTGACCCAGATGAATGACCGCACTTTGACCTGGCCCGTAGAGGCCAATGTTTTGATAGCTGCTGGCACCCTCTTTGTATGGAACTGAAAGTAAAAACACATTTAGATCTATATAGATCATGCGCAACAAGCTATCAATTTGATAAGAAAGGTTACCGCCAGTACCCAGGCGGGTCATGGCTCGCCGCCAGGTCATGTCGGCAAACGTAGAATCCCCGGCCATGCACATACATATTCTGGGCATTTGCGGCACCTTCATGGGAGGCCTGGCCGCCTTGGCACGAGAAGCCGGTCACAAGGTGACGGGCTGCGATTCCGGCGTTTACCCGCCGATGAGCGATCAGCTGCGCCAACTGGGCATCGAGCTGATCGAGGGCTATGGCGCCGACCAGATCGCGCTCAAGCCCGATATGTATGTGGTCGGCAACGTGGTCAGCCGCAAGCGCCTGGCCGATGGCTCGCCCAAGTTTGCGCTGATGGAAGCGATTCTGGACACCGGCGCCGCCTATACCAGCGGTCCGCAATGGCTGGCCGAGCATGTGCTGCACGGTCGCCATGTGCTGGCCGTGGCCGGCACCCACGGCAAGACCACCACCACCTCCATGCTGACCTGGGTGCTGGAGTGCGCAGGTCTGCAGCCCGGTTTTCTGGTCGGTGGCGTGCCGCTGGACTTCGGCGTCTCCGCCCGCCTCGGCGCGACCAGACGCCCTCTCGCCGGCCCCGGCCCGGCGGGTGACGAGCCGGTGTTCGTGATCGAAGCCGATGAATACGACACCGCTTTCTTCGACAAGCGCAGCAAGTTCGTGCACTACCGCCCCCGCACGGCCGTGCTCAACAACCTGGAGTTCGATCACGCCGACATCTTCGACGATCTGGCAGCCATCGAGCGTCAGTTCCATCACCTTGTGCGCACCGTGCCTTCGACAGGGCGCGTGGTGAGCAATGGTCTGGAGGAAAGCCTGGGCCGCGTGCTGGCCCAGGGCTGCTGGAGCGAAGTGCGCAGCTTCGGCGCAACGGTCAGCGATTTCAGTGCCGATGGCGATCCCGGCGACTTTGCCGTGCTGCATCGCGGCAGGAAAGTGGGGCAACTGCAGTGGGGCCTGACCGGCGTGCACAACCAGCTCAATGCGCTGGCCGCCATCGCCGCCGCCGACCATCTGGGCGTCAGCGCCGAGGTGGCTTGCGAAGCTCTGTCGCGTTTTCAGAACGTCAAGCGCCGCATGGAGCTGCGCGGAACGGTCCACGGCATCGAGGTCTATGACGACTTTGCGCACCACCCTACGGCCATCCGCACCACCCTGGACGGCCTGCGCCGCAAGCTGGGTGCGCAGGCCCGCATCCTGGCGGTGTTCGAGCCGCGCAGCAACACCATGAAGCTGGGCACCATGAAGAGCCAGCTGCCCTGGTCTCTGGAAAGCGCCGATCTGGTCTTCTGCCACACTGCGGGCCTGGACTGGGATGCCGCCGAGGCCTTGGAATCCATGGGAGTGGGTCCCGGCCATCGTGCTCAGGTGGCCGGCGATATCGAGACCCTGATCGCGCAGATCACCGCGGTCGCCCGCCCCGGTGACCATATCGTCTGCATGAGCAACGGCGGCTTTGGCGGCATACACGCCAAGCTGCTCGAAGCGCTGAAATAAGCCCCCGAACAAAAAAATGCCCGCTCTACGCGGGCATTTTTCATTGCACGGGCACAGACCAAACCAGAGATGCCAAGCAAGGGCCGCCCCGCAGCAAAGGCGTCGTCCCCCAGGGGGGAAGAAGTCGCAAAGCGGCTCAGGGGGATCAATAACTAATCGACATCGCCGGAACATCGACCCGGATCAAGGGCTTGGCCAGCACGGCCTGAGCGGACAGCGCATAGTTGTTGCGCCAGTCCTGGTTGTCGAACAGCTCGGGACGGTTGCGCGCCTCACGCGCCACCACCACCAGCTTGTCAGCCAGCAGCACCTTGCCGGTCGCCCGCAAAGGCTCGCACTCGAGCGAGACAAACTGCTGGTCCAGCCAGCGTCGGCCTTCGTCCGAACTCACTGGGGACAGCGACTGGGTATCGACCCGGTATTCACGGTCGCCATCCAGAACCACGATGACTTCACTACGCATAAATCTCCTCTGACGTGGTGACTCTTGCACCATCCGTTGTCGTGGTCACAGCTTAATGGTGACCGCGGGGCTGAAGACGCTGCAAGCTGACAGCTTGCAAACCGCTGCGGCAACCAATGCAAGGCCTGAAAGCACGCAAGCATCACAAGGGTTACGGGAACAAGGTGTGCAAAGCAATGCAAAATCTTTAAATTTCATAGCATTACTCACATACTTGGCATCAATATAAGGGCAAAGCTGTCTTTTTCAAGTGTTCCTGCGATCTCGTAACCCGCTGGTTATCTCCATGCCCGGCGCTCTTGAAAACACAGGCCGAGGACGCACATAAGCGTCAGCTCTTTGACGAATGGCCATTTGCGAGGCCCTTGCAATGCCTTCAGGAACCACCACCATGACCGCAGAAAACATCCACCAAGAAATACGCGAGCATCTGCTGCAGCTGGAGGCCGAACTGCAAGTCCAGAAGCTCTGGTCTTCCGCCGCGCCGGACCCCAAGGCCCTGGAATCCACCACGCCTTTCATGTACGACACGCTCAAGCTGCACGAGTGGCTGCAATGGGTTTTCATTCCGCGCCTGCACGCCGTGATCGATGCCAAGGGCACCCTGCCGCACCAAAGCCATGTCTATCCCCTGGCCGATCACGAATGGCAGCAGCGCACCGACTTTGACAAGCAGCATCTGCTGCGCCTTCTCAATCGCATCGATGCCACGCTCAACGGCTGCGATATGACACCGGAGTCGGCACCGGACACCAAGCACTGAACCAGCAGCCGAGCCGCGCCATTCCATCCGGACAAAGCAAACAGGCCACAGGGAGCACTCCCTGTGGCCTGCGTCGTTCATACCCGCTCTGTCGATCAGGCCGGTACTTCGGCTTCCTGCTTGCATGCAGCCGCGGCCGCACGGCGCTGGCTCACGGCCTGCGACAGCTCTTGCAGCGTTGCCAGGGAATCGTCCCAGCCCAGGCAGGCATCGGTGATGCTCTGGCCGTAGGTCAGATCGCAGACCTCGTCCTTGCCGGGCGTGAATTTCTGCGCACCGCCGACCAGATGGCCTTCGATCATCACGCCGAACACGCTGCTGGAGCCACTGGCGATCTGGGACGCGATATCGCGGGCCACATCCTTCTGGCGCTCATGCTGCTTGCTGCTGTTGGCATGGCTGCAGTCCACCATCAGCGAAGGCGTGAGGCCTGCCGCCTCCAGGTCCTTGCAGGCCGCGGCCACGTGCTCCGCATCGTAGTTGGGGGTCTTGCCGCCGCGCAGAATCACGTGGCAGTCCTGATTGCCTGCGGTATGCACAATCGCGACCTGGCCGTTCTTGTGCACCGACAGGAAGTGGTGACCACGGCTGGCCGACTGGATCGCGTCGGTGGCGATGCGGATATTGCCGTCCGTGCCGTTCTTGAAGCCGATCGGTGCCGAGATGCCCGAAGCCAGCTCGCGGTGCACCTGGCTTTCCGTGGTGCGGGCACCGATGGCGCCCCAGCTGATCAGATCGCCGATGTACTGGGGAGAGATCACATCCAGGAACTCGCTGGCCGCAGGCACACCCAGGCGGTTGATGTCGATCAGCAGCTGGCGCGCGATGCGCAGGCCTTCGTCGATGCGGTAGCTCTGATCCAGGTAGGGGTCGTTGATCAGGCCTTTCCAGCCCACCGTGGTCCGGGGCTTCTCGAAATAGACGCGCATCACCACCTCCAGAGTGTCCTTGTATTGCTCGCGGACCACGGCCAGGCGGCGGGCGTAGTCGAGCGCAGCAGCGGGATCGTGAATCGAGCAAGGACCGACGATGACCAGCAGGCGGTCATCTTTTGCACGCATGATGTTGTGGATGCTGCGGCGGGTATCGCCGATCAGCGTCTCCACGGCGGTGCCGCGAATGGGGAAGAAGCGGATGAGGTGCTCTGGAGGGGGTAACACTGTGATTTCCTTGATACGTGCGTCGTCGGTCTGGCCTGTCTTGGGAGAGCCGGCGCGATACCAGGAATCGGTGGACGAAGTGTTCAGAGCAGTCATGGCAATCTTTCGTGAGGTGTTTGATCGTTGAAACCGGGGTTGCTGAAACGTAGGGATGAAAAAAAACCGCCGGGCTTTGCAGCTTCGGCGGTTCTTTGGGAGGTGTTTGCAGGGTGCGCGCGTTTACCTCTCAGCCGCCGTGGGCGAGAACCAAAAGTAAAAGAAATAAGCGCGTTGCGTTTGCATGTCTTTCAATGTAGCACAGCTCTTTTGCATTGCAACATCCCAGGCCGGTGCAGCAGTTCGGTCAAAACAGGCTTCCCCTCTGACATGACGCATTTTCCGTGCACTCAAGAGGATGCAATTTTTTTGCGTTTTTTCTATATATTCAGAATATTTTTCATCAAGAAACCATAAAACCAAGGTTCCGTGCAATTTTCCAGCAAATCGGCAATATTTGCGCTTCGCCGTCAGAACGCCCCTGAAAAACCCTCTGAGCAGATGGCTGGCCGCAGCTTGCGGCCAGCGTTCGCCGCCCGCCAAACGACAAGACCCCGGTCTGCCATGCAGAGCGGGGTCTTGCTTTCGGCGGAAAATCCCGCCGGGAAATCGCTGTCAGGCCGTACCGCCGACCGTCAGGCCGTCGATGCGCAGCGTGGGCTGGCCCACCCCCACAGGCACGCTCTGGCCTTCCTTGCCGCAGGTGCCCACACCCGAGTCCAGACGCATGTCGTTGCCTACCATGCTGATGTGCTTGAGTGACTCCGGGCCGCTGCCGATGATGGTCGCCCCCTTGACGGGATACTGGATCTTGCCGTTTTCCACCCAGTAGGCTTCGCTGGCGGAGAACACGAACTTGCCGCTGGTGATGTCCACCTGACCGCCGCCGAAGTTGGTGGCGTACAGGCCCTTCTTGATCGAGCCGATGATCTCCTGCGGATCCTTGTCGCCACCCAGCATATAGGTGTTGGTCATGCGCGGCATGGGAATGTGGGCGTAGCTTTCGCGACGGCCATTGCCCGTGGGCTTGACCCCCATCAGGCGCGCATTCAAGGAGTCCTGGATATAGCCCTTGAGAATGCCGTCCTCGATCAGCACATTGCTCTGGCTGACATGGCCTTCGTCGTCCACGTTCAAGGAGCCGCGGCGATCGGCAATCGTGCCGTCGTCGAGCACGGTCACGCCCTTGGCGGCCACGCGCTGACCGATGCGGCCGCTGAAGGCGCTGGAGCCCTTGCGGTTGAAGTCGCCTTCCAGGCCATGGCCCACCGCCTCGTGGAACAGCACGCCGGGCCAGCCCGAGCCCAGCACCACCGTCATCACGCCTGCCGGTGCGGGACGCGAATCGAGGTTGACCAGCGCCGCATGCACGGCCTCGTCCACATACTGACTGATCTGATCGTCGCTGAAGTAGGCCAGACCGAAGCGACCGCCGCCGCCGGAGGATCCGACCTCGCGGCGGCCCTTCTGCTCGGCGATCACCGTCACCGACAGGCGCACCAGCGGGCGCACGTCGGCCGCCAGCGTACCGTCCGCGCGGGCCACCAGCACCACATCGTATTCACTGGCCAGACCGGCCATGACCTGCACCACGCGCGGGTCCTTGGCGCGGGCCAGCTTTTCCACCTTGCCCAGCAGCTCGACCTTGGCCGTGCTGTCCAGCGTGCCGATGGGGTCCAGCTCCGGATACAGGGAGCGGCTTTGCGCAATCTTCTGAGCCCCTGCCTTGACGCGGCGCGTCTGGGTCGCGCTGGAGATGGAGCGCACGGTACGGGCGGCATCGAGCAGCGAGGCTTCCGAGATGTCGTCGGAATAGGCAAAGGCCGTCTTCTCGCCGCTGACCGCGCGAACACCGACGCCCTGATCAATGGAAAAGGAGCCGGTCTTGACGATGCCTTCTTCCAGACTCCAGCCTTCGGCGCGGGTGTACTGGAAGTAGAGATCGGCGTCATCCACCTGGTGCGAGCGAATTTCGGCAAGCGCACGCGCAAGATGGGTTTCGTCCAGGCCGAAGGGCTCAAGCAGCAACTGGCGGGCCGTGGCCAAGCGTTCGATGGTGGGTTCGCGGGAAATCATGGGAGCATTGTAGAGATAGCTGCAAGCCCTGACTTGTCTCGGGCCGCGCATAAAAAAGAGCGGAATGTTGCCCCACCAGGCTGTACAACATTCCGCTCCATTCACTTGGCTTCGCACTTGCCGGGTTCTGCCCTGCCCGCTTTGCATGACAGAACCCCACCTGGGTCCTTGCCGCTCCCGCTTGATCGGTCTTTTGACCCCCAGAACCGTTTGTAAACGCTGTGAACAGTCCAGGCAAGACCTTGGACGGAACTACTGACATTTTTCAACGATCTAAGCGCGTCGCGCTGACGGGGTATCTCGCATCAAGCCGTCAATCAGCCCATGCAGAGCATGAGCAGGCAGCTCTTTTTTCAAGAGCAGGTCAACCCGGTCGCGGGTCTTCACGCATGGGGAATATGCCCATCGCCACCGGGCAGCTGCCGCTGTGCCCGAGACACCGACATCAGCACGCCCAGCGCCAGGCCCAGCGTGACCATGGCGGTGCCGCCATAGCTGATGAAAGGCAGGGGCACGCCCACCACCGGTAGGATGCCGCTGACCATGCCCATGTTCACGAAGGCATAGGTGAAAAAGATCATGGCCACAGCAGCCGCCATCAGCCGTCCGAACAGTGAGTTGGCATTCATGGAAATGGCCAGCCCGCGCCAGACGAGCAACAGAAAGCCCACGATGATGAACAGGTTGCCGATCAGGCCGAACTCTTCGGAATAGGCGGCAAAGATGAAATCGGTGGTGCGCTCGGGAATGAATTCCAGGTGGGTCTGCGTGCCCGCCATGAAGCCCTTGCCCCAGACACCGCCCGATCCGATGGCGATCATGCCCTGGATGATGTGAAAGCCCTTGCCCAGGGGATCGCGCGTGGGATCCAGCAATGTGCACACGCGTGTGCGCTGATAGTCATGCAGAAAATACCAGCTCACGCCATCGGCGCAGAGCTGGGGCTCGAACCAGACGATCAGGAAGATGCCGACCACGGCCAGCAGCACGGGCGGCACGATGAGTTTCCAGGGCAGCCCGGCAAAAAAGATCACGGACAGACCGGCAGCCATCACCAGCAGCGAGGTGCCCAGATCGGGTTGCTTCATGATCAGGCCCACAGGCACGATCAGCAGCACAAAGGCGATGACAAAGTCGGAGGCGCGCAGATTGCCCTCGCGGCGCTGGAACCACCAGGCCAGCATGAGCGGCGTGGCAATCTTCAAAAGCTCGGAGGGCTGAATCACCACCCCCACGTTCACCCAGCGTGTGGCCCCCTTCTTGGTGATGCCGAACAAGGCCACCGCCACCAGCAACACCACGCCCAGGGTGTACAGAGGCACGGCCACCTTCATCAATTGCTGGGGGGATATCTGGGCCAGCACAAACAGCAGGGCCGCTGCGATCAGCATATTGCGTCCATGGTCCACGAAACGCGTGCCGTGATCGAAACCCGCCGAGTACATGGCCAGCAGCCCCGCTCCCGCCAGCATGGCGATGAACAGAAGCAGCAGGAAGTCAAAGCCGCGAAACAGCGGAACAATGCGTTGCAGCAGCGAGGGCTTATCGAATTCGATGGCAGACATGGGCCGCAATTATCGGGGGAGCCAGCTGCCGTGCTGTCTGCAGGGTTGAGCTTTGCTGACGGCACGGTACTGACGGCCCGCTTGCCGCTGTGATAGGCCCTCCCACCCTGCTAGTCTTGAGGCAGACAGTCCACAATGGACGGGACCGAAGCGTTTTCACAAGAGGAGATTGCCACCATGACGACCACCCACTTGCTGTATCTGCACGGCTTTCGCTCCTCCCCGCAGTCCACCAAGGCACGCATCATGGCGGACTATGTGGGCGCCCGGCATCCCAAGGTACGCTGGTGGTGCCCGCAGCTGCCGCCCTCGTCACGCGAAGCCGCGGCCGTGATCGTCGAAGGCATCGCCAACTGGCCACGCCAGAGCATGGCCGTCATGGGCTCATCGCTGGGTGGCTACTACGCCAGCTGGGTGGCACAGCTGGCGCGCTGCAAGAGCGTGATGATCAATCCCGCCGTGAATCCGGCCCGCGACCTGGAAAAATACATAGGCGAGCAGTCCAGCTGGCATGACCCCGAGGAAACCTTCTTCTTTCGTCCCGAATACATCGAGGAACTACGCCAGCTCGACACCCGTGCCATGACGCCGGCAGCGCCAGAGATGGTGCTGATCGCCCAGGGCGACGAGGTACTGGACTGGAGCGAGATGAGCGAGCGCTACCCGCACGCACTGCAACTGGTGCAGGAAGGCGGCGACCACGCCCTGAGCAACTTTGCCGAGTATCTGGACCGGATCGACGAATTTCTGGCCCTGGCCTGATCGCCTCCGGGCCGCCATGCACCACAGGTCCCTCTTCGGACGCGGCACCGCAAGCCGCGCCTGCTCGCTGCATAGCCTCACACGCCTGCATTCGATATTGACTGTTCTCAAGCATGAACTGAATCACTTCTGAGCGCCGAATGTTCGGCTCGTGGGAAAATGCGCAGTTATGCACGCACTGTTTGAAGAAGCCGGCAAATTTCTGGCCGGGCGCATCCTCTCCGAAGCCGAATCCTCGGCCCAAGTCGAACTGGACTCGGGCAAGCGGGTCAAGGTCAAGGCCGCCAATATCCTGCTCAAGTTCGAGAAGCCGTCTCCTGCAGAGCTGATCGCTCAGGGCCAGGCCCAGGCCGCCGAGATCGATCTGGATCTGGCCTGGGAATTTGCGCCCGAGGAAGAGTTCGGCTTTGCCGACCTGGCGCGTGATTATTTTTCCGAATCCGCGACGCTGGCCCAACAGGCCGGTGCACTGTTCCGTCTGTATGATGCGCCGCATTATTTCCGCCGTGCGGGCAAGGGCCGCTTCAAGAAGGCCCCTGCGGAGATCCTGCAGCAGGCACTGGCCGCCATCGAGAAGAAAAAGCAGATCCAGGCGCAGATCGACGCCTGGGCCGAGGAGCTGGGGCGCGGCGAGTGCCCGCAGGCGATTCGCGAACAGCTCTACAGGATTCTGTTCAAGCCCGACAAGAACGCCCCCGAATACAAGGCCGTGGTCGATGCCAGCCGCGCCACCAAACTGGCCCCGCTGGAGCTGCTGCACCGTGCCGGCGCCATCGACTCGTCCTACCAGTTCCACTGGAAGCGCTTTCTGTTCGACAACTTCCCCAAGGGCACAGGCTTCCCCGCCGTGCAGGCGCCTCAGCCACCGGCCGACCTGCCGGTGGCCGATGTAAGGGCCTTCTCCATCGACGACTCGGCCACCACCGAAATCGACGATGCGCTGTCCGTCACCGGCCTGGGTACGGGCACCGTCACCGTGGGCATCCACATTGCCGCTCCCGGTCTGGCCATCACACCCGGCGGCGAGCTGGACAAGCTGGGCCGCGCCCGCCTGTCCACCGTCTACATGCCCGGCTACAAGATCACCATGCTGCCCGACGACGTGGTGCAAATCTATACGCTGGACGAAGGCCGCTCCAACCCCGCGGTCTCGCTGTATGTGCAGATCAACGAGGAGACGCTGGAGACCATCTCCAGCGAAACCCGTCTCGAGCGCGTCCCCGTGGAAGTCAACTTCCGCTACGACAAGCTCGATCACATCGTCACCGAGGAATGGCTGACGGATTCCTCCATCGAGGTTGAAAACACGCCTGAATCCTTGCTGAGCAAGCGCAGGGAGCTCACCTTTTTGCAGCGCTGGTCCAAATTCCTCAAGGCCAATCGCGAAGTGGTGCGCGGCAAGCCCGAGAACTTCAACCGCCCGGACTACAACTTCCGACTCGTCGGCAACGACGGTGCGGAGCCTGACGGCAGCGAGCAGGTGCAGATCACCGTGCGCAAGCGCGGCGCACCGCTGGACCTGATCGTGGCCGAGGCCGCCATCGTGGCCAACAGCACCTGGGGGCTGATGCTGGCCGAGCACGGAGTGCCCGGCATCTATCGCAGCCAGGCCAGCCTGGCGCCCGGCGTCAAGGTACGCATGAGCACCAAGGCCTTGCCGCACGCCGGCATCGGCGTGAAAGCCTACTCCTGGGCCACCTCCCCATTGCGCCGCTATGTGGACCTGGTGAATCAGTGGCAGATCATCGCCTGCGCCCGCCACGGCAAGACCGCCGCCCTGGCCGCCCCTTTCAAGCCCAAGGATGCCGAACTGTTCGGCATCATCAGCAGCTTCGACGGCGCCTACAGCGCCTACAACGGCTATCAGGCCGGCATGGAGCGATTCTGGACGCTCAAGTACCTGGAGCAGAACGGCATCACCGAGCTGACGGCCAGCGTCTTCAAGGATGGCCCCAACGGCTCCTTCCTGGTGCGCGCAGACCATCTGCCGCTGGTACTGCCCGTGCTGGGTGCGCAAAACCTGCCGCGCGGAGCCCATGTACGCATCAGGCTCGGCGAAATCGACGAAATCTCGCTGGACATCTCGGGCACGCTGATCGAGCGCCTGGATGCCGGCGCCGAGGCCGCAGGCGATGGCGAGGACAGCGGTGAGGATGATGACGACACCGTGGCCGGCCCCATCTCCATTGCGGTGGACATGAACGATGCCGACCCCGCCGCCGAGCAGCCGAAGTCCTGACCCCCACACCTCATCGCACTGACGCTGCCGTGAAACTGCCCACCTCTCTTCAACGACTGAGTACGCTGCAGCTGGCGCTGGGCGTGTCCATCGCTGTCCATGCCGTGTTGCTGACCATCCGGTTCGTGGATCCGGATAGCTTCGAGCGCGTGTTTCAGGACACGCCGCTGGAAGTGATTCTGGTCAACGCCCGTGCCAACGAGGTGCCGGACAAGGCACAGGCCATCGCCCAGACCTCGCTGGCCGGCGGCGGGGATGCGGATCAGGGCCGGGCCACCAGCCCCATGCCCTACTCGGCCCTGACGGCCGTGGGTGACGACTTCGAGGAAAAGCAGCGTCAGCTCGATGCCATGCAGGAGCAGCAGCACCAGCTGCTGACGCAACTGCGCCAGCAGGTGGCCGCACTGCCGCCCATCGACCCGCGCCTGAGCGCTGAAAACAAGGGCCAGGAGGCCCAGGAAGAAAAGCGCCTGCAGCTCATCAAGCTGCTGGCCGAGATTGAAAAGCGCATCAACGAAGAAAACGCCCGTCCCAAGAAGCGCTATATCAGCCCCGCCACCAAGGAGGCCGTCTACGCCGTCTACTACGACGCACTGCGCCGCAAGGTGGAAGACAAGGGCACGGAGAATTTCCCTGAAAACAAGGGCAAGAAGCTGTACGGCGAGCTGGTCATGATCCTGACCGTGAACCATGACGGCCGCGTACTCTCCACCGAGGTCGTGCAGGGTTCGGGCAACCGCATGCTCGATACCCGTGCCGAAGCCATCGCCCGCGCCGCCGGCCCTTATAGCCACTTCGGCCCGGCCATGCGTGCCAAGGCCGACCAGATCGCCGTCGTCTCGCGCTTCAGGTTCACGCGCGAGCAGACACTGGAAACAGACATCAGGTGACCCCCTGTGCCGCCTTCGGTGTCTTCCCCCGCTTTCGTATCGCTTCGCTTGCGTGCGGGGAACGCAGCCAGCGCACATCCGACTCTGCGCAGCGATTTCTTTCAGCCTTTTTATGACAAATACGCCTGATGCCTACTGCGTCATGGGCAACCCTGTTGCCCATAGCCGCTCTCCCTGGATTCATGCCCGATTTGCCGAGCTGACCGGCCAGTCCGTCAGCTACGACCGCGCCCTGGTGCCGCTGGACGGCTTTGCCGACCATGTGCGCGAGTTTGCCGCGCGCGGCGGCAAAGGCTGCAACGTGACCGTACCCTTCAAGTTGCAGGCCGCCGAACTGGCCACCAGCGCCAGCGAGCGCGTGCGCCTGGCGGGTGCCGCCAATACCCTGGTATTCGGCGCCAACGGCATTCATGCAGACAACACCGACGGTCTGGGCATCGTGGCCGACATCACCCGCAATGCCGGCGTACCCATTGCCGGGCGCGACGTGCTGATGCTGGGCGCAGGCGGTGCCGCCGCCGGTGCTCTGGGCTCTCTGCTGGAGCAAAAGCCCCGCCGTCTCGTCGTGGTCAACCGCACCCATGCCAAGGCCCAGACGCTGGTTCAGCAACATGCCGAACTTGCAGCGCTGCACCGGGTGGAGCTGCTGGCGCTTGACCACAAGTCGCTGGCGGGCGATCTGAATCACAATTTCGACATCATCATCAATGCCACGGCCAGCAGCCTCAGCGGCGCGGAAGTACCGGCTCCGCCATCGGTGCTGCGCGCAGGCAGCCTGGCCTACGACATGATGTATGGCCCCGCAGCCCAACCGTTTCTGGACTGGGCCCGCAACCATGGCGCTGTCGCACGCGACGGCCTGGGCATGCTGGTCGAGCAGGCTGCGGAGTCCTATGCCCTGTGGCGCGGCATACGCCCTCCCTCGGCACGGGTGCTTGCCGAATTGCGTGCACTGCTGCTGACCGAAGCGGCGCATTGAAACCGACAGATCATGAAAGCTCTGGGCCGCCTGTTGCTGCTGATGCTCTGCTCGGCCCTGCTGCTGCAATTGTTTTTCGCAGCACGCATCGCAGTCATGGCCTGGCTGGATCCAGAGTCCACCAGCTATCAGCGCACCGAAGCCTGGCAGCTCGCACACGGCAATGAAGGTCTGCGCTGGCGCCAGCAGTGGGTGGACTATGACCAGATCTCCGGTCACCTCAAGCGCGCGGTGATTGCCTCCGAGGATGCCGGGTTCATGGAGCACCATGGCGTGGAATGGGATGCAGTCCAGAAGGCCTGGCAGCGCAACGCCAAAGCCGAGGCCAGGGCCACGCAGACAGAAAAGGCCGGCAGCAACAGCAAGCCCGCCAAGGTCTATGGCGGCTCCACCATCACCCAGCAGCTGGCCAAGAACCTGCTGCTGTCGGGCGAACGCAATTTTCTGCGCAAGGGCCAGGAGCTTTTGCTGGCGCAATGGCTGGAGCTGATGCTGGGCAAGCGGCGCATTCTGGAGCTCTACCTCAACAATGTGGAATGGGGCCAGGGCGTGTTCGGCGCCGAGGCCGCCGCCCGGCATTACTTCCGCAAGAGTGCGGCCCAGCTCGATGCGGCGGAGGCAGCACGGCTTGCCGCCATGCTTCCGGCGCCCAAGCGCTTCGAGAAAATGCCGCAATCGCGTTATCTGGCCCAGCGCAGCCGTACGATCGCACGCTATATACCGATGGTGACACCCCCCTGAGGCGCTTCACCAGGGCGGCCCCGCGCCGTCCCCCCGAGCGGACTGCAGCATCGCCGCGAGGAGGCACTGGCTTGCTGCCCCCCGGATGGAACATGCAGGTTTTGAACGTGGATAATCCACAGCCATGCGAATTCTCGGAATCGACCCTGGTCTCCAGACCACGGGTTTTGGCGTCATCGATATGGAAGGCCAGCGCCTGTCCTATGTGGCCAGCGGCACCATACGCACCAACAAGATGGAACTCGGCGACCTGCCGGGTCGTCTCAAGGTGCTGTTTGACGGCATCTCCGAAGTCGCCTCGCGCTACCAGCCACAGGTGGCGGCCGTGGAAATCGTCTTCGTCAACGTCAACCCCCAGTCCACGCTGCTGCTGGGCCAGGCCCGTGGTGCGGCGCTGACGGCCCTGGTCCACGCCAATCTCTCGGTTTCCGAGTACACCGCACTGCAGATGAAGAAAGCCGTGGTCGGCCACGGCCGCGCGGCCAAGAGCCAGATCCAGGAAATGGTCAAACGACTGCTGCAGCTGCCCGGCCTGCCCGGTACCGATGCCGCCGACGCACTGGGACTGGCGATCACCCATGCCCACGCGGCTGCCGCCATGGGACTGATGGCCAAGTCCACCGATCTGCGCCGCAAGCAACATGCCATGTACCGCGGCGGGCGCGTTTACTGAGCCCGTTCGGACCGGACCCTGATCCACTGCGCGATCCGGGGAAACACATCGGATTGGGCATTGCCGGCCATCAGAAGCCGGCTGTGGCTGTAATCCTCCACATAGCCGGCGGCCTTGCCGCACAGATGGAACTCCACGTCAGGCCCTCCGAAGGCCCTGGCAAGGGCTTTGCACCCCTGCCAGGGAGCGATCACACGGTCCGCAGATCCTGCAAGCGCCAGAACGGGAATGCGAACCTGGGCGAGGCTACCCAGATAATCCGTTCCGTCATGCCCGAGCAGGCTCCGGCCCAGGTTCCATTGGCACCACTGTCGCATGAGGCGTGCGCTTTCCCTCTCCGGCCCCACCATGGAGCTTGCAGCCAGCCATTGCCGTCGGCGTATCCAGGCCCTGTACCCATGGATCGCGATCCGCGCCGAGAGCGTCCCCGCCGCATGGGTCGCCTGTGCAGCCAGCAGAACGAGTCCGGTCAGATGCGCATGCGCACGCTCGGGCTGGCGCGCGGCCCAGATGGCGGCGGCAATACCTCCACCGCTATGGCCGATGAACGTGATGGGCCGGCCTTGCTCCTGGCGGAGAATCTCCTGAAGAGCGCCGTCGATATCCTGCTCGGCCACCGTTTCCAGGTCGTAATCATGGCTGGCCGACGGATTCAGCCCGTGTCCGCGCCAATCAAAAAGCCAGACGCCAAATCCCTGCGCCGCGAGGAATCGGCCCAGCCTCTCGCATGACGAGGCACTGGAGAACGTACCGTGCGTCAACGCCACCGCGGCACCCCGCGGGGGACCGATACGTGTCAGCACGATGGAGTGCCCGTCCCTGGTCGGCACATCGACTCTTCGCATATACCGTCAACCCTCCATGATCCCATCCCGTTCTGCACCTCGGTGCATCCGGAGAGTGCCCGGCCTGATTCAGGAGACAGCCAATCGCAGGGCCGGGGACCTGCCTGCGGGACCGCGCCCCAGCGCCAGAAGCCGTGGCCGACCACAGCCTCTGGATCTGCTGCGGGCTCAGTAGCTGCCCAGCACCATGGAGGCGATCACGCCGGTGGCGATGGCGACCAGCAGATAGTCGCCGCCGTTCTGAATCCAGTGATAGCCGCGCGGCGGTGCCGACAGGTGGTGCCCGCGCCAGTCATTCACTACATAGTGCGGGCTGCGATATTGCGGCGGCACGCGGCTGCCCTTGTACCAGTTATGGTCGGGACCACCGCCGCGGCGGCCGTTGTCGTGGCGCTCGGCATGCCGGTCATGTCGCTGCGCATGCCGGCCGCGATCGTCATGACGTCCCTCATGACGCATGTCCTGCGGCCCATGGCCGTTGCCACGGCCCGGTGGAGGACCGGGCTGGGCCTGCACGGCCAGACTGCCCAGCGTCAGGCAGGCGGCGACGGACGCAGAAAGAATGCGGGTAGTCCAACGGGGCATGGGTACTCCTTTGTCGAATCATTCAGGCACACAAGGTGTGCGGCCCATCATTGCGACCGCAGCCAGTCCATCTTCGCCCCATTTCGGCAGCGCGGGCGTGAGCCAATGCCGATTTACCGATTTTTTGCCCGCCGTTTACAAAGCACAAACCCGCGAAGTGCTTGTCCGGCTTGCGCAAGCAGCTCTCAACATGGCTAGCGCCTCAGACGATGCGCCCCACAAACATCACGGCGAAAAAGGCCAGACCGGCGATCACCGTCCATTTGAACAGCAGGAAGCCCAGGCGCTTGTACTGGACCTTGCCGGTTCCCAGATAGAAGGCGAAGCTCAGCGCAGAGGCCAGGATCAGCAGGCCTGCCAGCCAGCGAAAGATCAGCATGGCGAGTTCGCTCACCAGGCCTGGGCAGGCATGGCAAAGCCCCGAGGAGCCTGGCGCTCGCTCTCGAACGTGACCATCTCCCAGGTCTCGGGCTGGGCCATCATGGCGCGCAGCAGCTTGTTGTTGAGGCCGTGACCCGAACGGAAGGCGCTGTAGGCACCGAGGATGGGCTTTCCGATCAGATACAGGTCGCCGATCGCGTCGAGGATCTTGTGCTTGGCAAACTCATCGTCATAGCGCAGGCCGTCGCTGTTCAGGACCTTGTAGTCATCCATGACGATGGCGTTGTCCAGCCCGCCGCCCAGCGCCAGGCCGTTGTTGCGCAGCATTTCCACATCCTTGGTGAAGCCGAAGGTGCGCGCGCGGGCAATATCGCGGGTGTAGTTGTCCAGCCCCATGTCGAACTCCACGCACTGCCCCGTGGAGTCCACGGCAGGGTGAGCGAAGTCGATCTCGAAACGCAGCCTGAAGCCATGGTAGGGATCAAAGCGCGCCCATTTCAGGTTCTGGCCTTCGCCTTCGCGCACCTCGATCGGGCTCTTGATGCGGATAAAGCGCTTGGGCGCCTTCTGCAGCTCGATCCCGGCGCTTTGCAGCAGAAACACGAACGAGGACGAGGAACCATCGAGAATCGGTACCTCTTCGGCCGTGATGTCCACATAGAGGTTGTCGATGCCCAGACCGGCGATGGCCGACATCAGGTGCTCGACCGTATGCACCTTGGCACCGCCGCTGCCAATGGTGGAGGCCATGCGCGTATCGGTCACGGCCTCGGCAGAAATGGGGATATCCACAGGCTCAGGCAAGTCCACGCGACGGAACACGATGCCGGTATCAGGCTGGGCAGGGCGCAGCGTCAGCTCGACACGCTGTCCGCTGTGCAGGCCCACGCCTACGGCACGGGAAATGGTCTTGATGGTACGTTGCTGAAGCATGCTGGTATTTTAAATGGGACAACCCCGAGCCGGCTTACGCCGACCCAGGGTTGTCTTAATCGCTGCGATACAGCGAACCGATGGGCCTACAGTCCTTAACGGACCAAAGGCCTTTGCGGCTGACCTCTCAAATACTGACGCACTCGAAGGCAGAGACACCGAGGAAGGGCCTTGGCGGCCCCGCCGCCCCGCACCGAGGGTGTCGTCCCCCTCCGGCGCAAAGCGCCAGAGAGAGGGGGAAGCGGCAAAGCCGCTCAGGGGGAGCTTAATCAGCCTGCTTGCGCAGGAAGGCGGGGATCTCCACATCGTCCATGCCGCCAGATGCCAGAGCGCTCACGCGTTCCGAAGCCTGGGTGCGGTTGGTACGCCAGACACTGGGCACATTGGTGTTGGCCGTGCCGTACTCCATGCCGCCCAGGGGAGGCAGTCCCACGGCCACGTTGTCGGTACCCGTGCGCAGGCCGCCTTGCACCACCTGGATGTTCTGGCGACGCACATTGGGACGCGACAGGCCGGTAGCCACCACGGTCACGCGGATCTCGTCACCCAGCGAGTCATCGTAGGCAGCGCCATAGATCACATGCGCATCGGGAGACGCGTAGGCGTTGATGGTGGACATGGCCAGACGCGACTCGGACAGCTTCAGGCTGCCCTTGGCGGCCGTGACCAGGACCAGCACGCCCTTGGCGCCGGAGAGGTCGATGCCCTCCAGCAGCGGGCAGGCCACGGCCTGCTCGGCGGCGATACGGGCGCGGTCGGGACCGGCGGCCTTGGCCGTGCCCATCATGGCCTTGCCGGGCTCGCCCATCACGGTGCGCACGTCTTCAAAGTCGACGTTCACATGACCGTACTCGTTGATGATCTCGGCAATGCCGCCCACGGCGTTCTTCAGAACGTCGTTGGCATGGGCAAACGCCTCGTCCTGGGAGATATCGTCACCCAGCACATCAAGCAGCTTTTCGTTGAGCACAACGATCAGCGAGTCCACATTGGCTTCCAGCTCGGCCAGGCCGGCGTCAGCGTTCTGCATGCGGCGACCACCTTCCCACTCGAAAGGCTTGGTCACCACACCCACTGTCAAAATGCCCATTTCCTTGGCCACTCGTGCGATCACAGGCGATGCACCGGTACCCGTACCACCACCCATGCCGGCCGTAATGAAGAGCATGTGCGCGCCTTCGATGGCAGCGCGAATGTCTTCCACAGCAGCTTCCGCAGCATCGCGACCCTTGTCGGGCTTGCTGCCGGCACCCAGCCCGCTGCCACCCAGATGGATGGTGCGGTGGGCACGGCTGCGCAACAGGGCCTGAGCATCGGTATTGGCCGTAATGAATTCGACGCCCTGCACGCTGCGTTCAATCATGTGGTCGACGGCATTGCCGCCGCCACCGCCGACGCCGATCACCTTGATCTGCGTGCCCTGGTTGAATTCTTCGGTTTCAATCATGTCGATAGGCATGGTGGTGCTCCTGTTCTCTAGTGGTGGTTTGTCGCTGCTGTGGAAAAGAAATCTCGAACTCTTGAAGTCTTCGCGGTCTTCGTCGTCGATGCCGCGAAAAATCCATCTGTGGCGGTCCGGTGATGAACATGCGATAGGTGCTCATATCAGAAGTTCCCCACGATGAAGTCTTTGAACCGGCCGAAGGCGGTCTTCATGGAGCCGCTCTTCTGGGCCACCTTGTAGCCACGCAGACGTGCCAGGCGTGCTTCGTCCAGCAGACCCATCACGGTGGCGGCCCGGGGCTGGGCGACCATGTCGGCCAGCGCTCCGGAATATTTGGGAAGGCCGCGACGCACGGGCTTGAGGAAAATGTCCTCGCCCAGCTCGATCATTCCCGGCATGACGGCGCTGCCGCCGGTGAGCACGATGCCCGAGGACAGCACTTCTTCGTAGCCCGATTCACGGATGACCTGCTGCACCAGCGAGAAGATCTCTTCCACGCGGGGCTCGATCACGCCGGCCAGGGCCTGCTTGCTGATCATGCGAGGGCTGCGGTCACCCAGGCCCGGCACTTCGACCTGGGCATCGGGGTCGGCCAGCAATTGCTTGGCATAGCCGCTCTCGACCTTGATGTCCTCGGCATCCTTGGTGGGAGTACGCAAGGCCATGGCAATGTCGCTGGTGATCAGGTCGCCGGCAATCGGGATCACGGCCGTGTGGCGAATCGCACCGCCGGTGAAGATGGCCACATCGGTGGCACCCGCGCCGATGTCCACCACGGCCACGCCCAGCTCGCGCTCGTCGTCGGTCAGCACGGCCTGGGCCGATGCCAGCGGGTTGAGCAGCAGCTGCTCGACTTCCAGGCCGCAGCGGCGCACGCATTTGATGATGTTCTCGGCCGCGCTCTGGGCTCCGGTCACGATATGGATCTTGGCTTCGAGGCGAATGCCGCTCATGCCGATGGGCTCGCGCACCTCATGGCCGTCGATGACGAACTCCTGCGCCTCGACCAGCAGCAAGCGCTGATCGGACGAGATATTGATCGCCTTGGCGGTTTCCATCACGCGCGCCATGTCGGTGGACGAGACTTCCTTGTCCTTGATGGCCACCATGCCGCTGGAGTTCAGGCCGCGGATATGGCTGCCGGTAATGCCGGTGCACACGCGCTGGATCTTGCAGTCTGCCATCAGCTCGGCTTCCTTGAGCGCCTGCTGGATGCTCTGCACGGTCGCATCGATGTTCACGACCACGCCGCGCTTCAGGCCGTTGCTGGGGGCGACGCCCAGGCCCGCCAGCTTCAGCTCGCCATTGGACATGACCTCGGCCACCACCGCCATGACCTTGGCCGTGCCGATATCCAGCCCAACAATCACATCCTTGTATTCTCTTGCCATATCAGCTTCCGCCCCCGGTAGGTTCTGTCTTGTCTTTGTGTGCGCCTTGCATGTCTGTTCTCCTGCTCCCGCTCATCGTCTGGCCCTGGCAGCAGCTGCCGGCGCGGAGGTTCCAGTGGTCACGCCCTTGAGTCGCAAGGCATAGCCGTCTTCGTAACGCAGGTCTGCAGACTCCACTGCTGCAGCCGAGCGCTTGTATTGAGAGGTGATCTGAGGCAGCGTGCGCACGAAACGCTGCACGCGCTGCAATATGTCTTCGGTGGTGCCGCCACCCAGTGCCAGCACCGCATCGTTGTCCAGCACCAGCTCCCAGCTGCCACGGGCATCCAGAGTCAGGCTGTCCAGCTCCACATCGAGCGGCTTCAGGGCCGGCGCCAGTGCGTGATACATCCGCAGCACGCGCGGGGCCGATCCCTCGGGACCCTGCAGACGCGGCAGTCCTTCGCGGTCCAGCTCGCCCAGATTGGCTTCGAACACTTCGCCGGCCTTGTTGACCAGACCGGTACCGGTCTCGGGCCCCCAGAAGGCCTCGGCCACATGCTCCTTGAGCGCCACGCGCAAGCCGTTCGGGTACTCGCGGCGCACCTGCGCTTCCTGCACCCAGGGCACCTGCTCGAAGGCGTGCTGCGCCGCCTTCAGGTCCACCGTGAAGAAGTTGCCCTTGAGCACCGGCGCCACATTGGCACGCAGCGTCACGGCGTTGTTATGCACCAGCTCGCCTTCCACCACGATACGGCCGATATTGAAGGCCGGAGTTCGCATCAACCACCATCCCACGGCCATCACGCACGCCGCCAAGCACCCCATGAACATCACCGTGGCAGTGATGTTCATGAGCTTGACGTCGAACGGGACGACGGCTGCGGGATGGCTGCGGTTCATGGCTGCTCCGCTTCTCCGTCCAGCGTGCTCATGGCCAGGATGCCGAGGCACAGGTTTTCGTAGCTCACGCCGGAAGCGCGCGCCGCCATGGGCACCAGAGAATGCCCTGTCATGCCTGGCGAGGTATTGATCTCCAGCAGGAAAGGCTTGCGGTCGCTGGCGCGAATCATGATGTCGGCACGCGCCCAGCCGCGGCAGCCCAGGGTGCGGAAGGCTTTCTCCACAATGCGCTGGATCTCGGCCTCCTCGACAGCCGGCAGGCCGCTCGGGCAGTGGTATTGCGTGGTGTCGGTGAAATACTTGTTCTGATAGTCGTAGTTGCCTTCGGGTGCCACGATGCGGATCACGGGCAGCGCAGCGGCATTCACTCCCGTGCCCAGGACGGGGCAGGTGGTCTCGTCGCCGGCAATGAACTGCTCGCACAGCACTTCTGCGTCGTACCGGGCCGCCAGCTCGTAGGCCCTGGCGCATTCTTCGGCATTCATCACCTTGGTCAGACCGATGCTGGAGCCATCGCGTGCAGGCTTGACAATCATGGGTGCGCCCAGGGCCTGCAATGCGGCGCGGGTGGCTTCGGCCGAATCGACCATGCGCCAGTCCGGCGTGGGCAGGCCTTCAAAGCGCCAGATGCGCTTGGTCATGATCTTGTCCATGGCGATGCTGGACGCCATCACGCCCGAACCCGTGTAGGGGATGTCCAGCAACTCCAGCGCTCCCTGCACCGTGCCATCCTCGCCGTAGCGGCCATGCAGCGCAATGAAGCAGCGGTCAAAGCCTTGCACCTTGAGCTGGTCCAGGCCCTGCTCGGCAGGGTCGAACCTGTGGGCATCGACGCCCTTGGACTGCAATGCGGCCAGCACGCCGGTGCCGGACATCAGCGACACCTCGCGCTCGGACGAGCGCCCCCCCATGAGCACCGCGACCTTGCCCAGGGCCTTCACATCGATATGGGTACCAAACATGCTCATTGCGCGCTCCCTGCGGGCGCAGCCGACTCTTGTTTCTGAAACATCTCAACCAGCTTCCCGGGCACGGCACCAATCGATCCCGCTCCCATGGACAGCAAGACATCACCGGCTTGCGCATTGGCGGCGATGGCTGCCGGCATATCGGCAATGTTTTCCACAAATACAGGCTCGACCTTCCCGGCCACGCGCAAAGCGCGGGCCAGGGAGCGACCGTCCGCGGCCACAATGGGCGCCTCGCCTGCGGCATAGACCTCGGCCAGCAACACCGAATCGGCGCTGCCGATGACTTTCACGAAATCCTCGAAGCAATCGCGCGTGCGGCTGTAGCGATGCGGCTGGAAGGCCAGCACCAGGCGCTGCCCAGGAAAGGCGCCACGTGCCGCAGCCAGCGTGGCGGCCATTTCCACAGGGTGGTGGCCGTAGTCGTCGATGACGGTGAAAGTGCCGCCATTGGCAGCCGGCAGCTCGCCATAGCGCTGGAAGCGCCGCCCGACGCCCTTGAAGCCTTCCAGGGCACGCAGCAGGGCCTCATCGGAAATCTCGAGCTCCATGGCAACCGCCACGGCAGACAGGGCGTTGAGCACGTTGTGCTCACCGGGCAGGCTCAGCACGACTTCGAGCTCCGGATAGCTCTGTCCGTTCTGGCGACGCACGGTAAAGCGCATGCGGCCCGCTTCGGCACGCACATTCACGGCGCGCACCTGTGCGTCTTCGGCAAAGCCGTAGGTCGTGACCGGACGGGCCAGCCTGGGCAATATCTCGCGCACGGCAGGGCTGTCGACGCAGAGGATGGCACGACCGTAAAACGGCATGCGATGCAGAAAGTCCACGAAGGCCTGCTTGAGTCGGCCGAAGTCATGGCCGTAGGTCTCCATGTGATCGGCGTCGATATTGGTGACGACGGCCATCACGGGCAACAGGTTCAGGAAGGATGCGTCGGACTCGTCGGCCTCGACCACGATGTAGTCGCCATGGCCCAGCTTGGCATTCGCACCTGCGCTGTTGAGCTTGCCACCGATCACGAACGTGGGGTCCAGGCCGGCCTCGGCCAGCACGCTGGTCACCAGGCTGGTGGTGGTGGTCTTGCCATGCGCACCAGCAATGGCGATGCCCTGCTTGAAGCGCATCAGCTCGGCCAGCATCAGGGCACGGGGAACCACCGGAATCTTTTTCTCGCGCGCAGCCAGGACCTCGGGGTTGTCACCCTGCACGGCCGTAGACGTCACCACGGCATCGGTGCCGGCGACATTCCCGGCCGCATGACCGACGAAGGTCTTGATGCCCAGGCCGGCCAGGCGGCGCAGCGTGGCGCTATCCGCCAGGTCGGAGCCTGAAATGGCGTAACCCAGGTTGTGCAGAACCTCTGCAATACCGCTCATGCCGGCGCCGCCAATACCGACAAAGTGAATGTGATGAATGGCGTGTTTCATGCTGCCAACTCCTCACAAGCGGCGACCACCTTCGTGGTGGCATCAGTCTTTTGCATTTTCTTCGCGAGTTCAGCGCGCTCCAACAGCGTCGCACGCTGCATATTTTGTAGCATTTCCGCCAACCCTTGGGCGCTCAAAGTACTTTGAGGCTGTAACCAGCCGCCACCGGCGTCCACCAGGAAGCGGGCATTGGCGGTCTGGTGGTCATCCACCGCCGCCGGGAAGGGCACATAGACCGCTGCCGCACCAACGGCGGCGATCTCGGTCACGGTGCTGGCACCTGCACGGCAGATGACGAGATCGGCGTCGGCAAAAGCCTTGGCCGTATCGTCGATGAAAGGCGTCAGCTCGGCCTGCACGCCGGCAGCCAGATAATTGGCGCGCAGCGCATCGATCTGGGCCGTACCGCTTTGGTGCAGCACCACGGGACGCTGGTCAG
Organism: Comamonas sp.; assembly: GCF_009360615.1. Taxonomy (GTDB): domain Bacteria; phylum Pseudomonadota; class Gammaproteobacteria; order Burkholderiales; family Burkholderiaceae_C; genus Comamonas. The sequence continues at coordinate 1,289 of NZ_SPEY01000005.1, read as the reverse complement.
CGGGCATCAGGGCCAGAGCCTGAGGCACGATCTCATTGAGTGCCCTGGCTCCCAGGCTTCCGCCCACCACCAGCAGCTTGAGCGGGCCGGTGCGGCCGGCAAAGCGCTGGGCGGGCGCAGCCTGCTCCAGAAACGCCTGACGCAGCGGGTTGCCCACCCATTCGCCCTTGGCAAACACTTTGGGAAACGCCGTGAACACGCGCGTGGCCACCTTGGCCACGACCTTGTTGGCCATGCCGGCCACGGAGTTCTGTTCGTGCAGCACCACGGGCACGCCGGACAGCGCTGCCATCAGGCCACCGGGCACGGTCAGGTAGCCGCCCAGGCCAATGACCACATCGGGCCGGACACGCCGGATGACGCTGCGCGCCTGCGCAAAGGCCTTGCTCAGCTTGAGGGGCAGCTGCAGCAGCGTCTTGACGCCCTTGCCGCGCACGCCGCCGAACTCGATGGTCTCGAGGGCAAAGCCCTGCGGCGGCACGATGCGGGACTCCATGGAGCCGGGCGCCCCCAGCCAGTGCACATTCCATCCGCGCGCGCGCAGCTCCTGCGCCACGGCCAGCCCGGGGAAGATATGGCCACCGGTTCCGCCGGCAATCACCAGCGCAGTGCGCTGCCTGTTTTGCTGAACGGGAAGCGTCATGCATGACCTCCCTTCATCAGCAGCTTGTTCTCGTAATCGACTCTGAGCACCACAGCTATCGCAATCAAGTTCATCAAGATGGCCGAACCGCCAAAACTCATCAACGGCAGAGTCAGGCCTTTGGTTGGCAGGGCGCCCAGATTCACGCCCATGTTGATAAAGGCCTGGAAGCCCATCCAGATTGCCACGCCCTCGGCAACCAGTCCGGCAAAGACACGGTCCAATGCGATGGCCTGGCGGCCGATCAGCATGATGCGGCGGGTCAGCCAGAAGAAGACCGCCGCAATCAACAGCAGGCCGACCAGACCGAACTCCTCGCCGATCACGGCCAGCAGAAAGTCGGTATGCGCTTCGGGCAGCCAGTGCAGCTTTTCCACGCTGCGGCCCAGGCCCACGCCGAAGATCTCGCCCCGCCCGATGGCAATCAGCGCATGCGAGAGCTGGTAGCCCTTGCCCAGCGCATGCTTTTCATCCCAGGGGTCGAGGTAGGCAAAAATACGCTCGCGCCGCCACTCCGAGGTGGCGATGATCAAGCCGAAAGCCAGCACTACCAGCAGCGCGATGATGAAGAACATGCGCGCATTCACGCCGCCCAGGAACAGAATGCCCATGGAGATCACGACGATCACCATGAAGGCCCCCATGT
>NZ_SPEY01000012.1 GCF_009360615.1 Comamonas sp. | reverse complement strand
CGACGAACTGCTTGGACACGGCTTCGGCAGCGGCCTTGTCCACGGCGCGGTTGAAGGCGATGATGCCGCCGAAGGCGCTGGTGGGGTCGGTCTGGAAAGCCTTGGAATAGGCGTCAAAGGCATTGGCGCCCACGGCCACGCCACAAGGGTTGGCGTGCTTGACGATCACGCAGGCAGGGGTGTCGAAGCTCTTGACGCATTCCCAGGCCGCATCGGCGTCGGCGATATTGTTATAGCTCAGCTCCTTGCCCTGCAGCTGCACGCCCGTGGCCAGCGAGCCGGGAGCGGGGTACAGGTCGCGGTACCAGGCGGCTTGCTGGTGGCTGTTTTCACCATAGCGCAGATCCTGGATCTTGACGAACTGGCTGTTGCTCTGGCCTGGGAACAGATCCCGTGCAGGCACGTATTCCTCGCTGAGCTTTTCGTCTTCGAACTTGACCGAGGACAGGTAGTCACTGATGGCACCGTCGTACTGGCTGATGCGGTTGAATGCCGCCACGGACAGTGCAAAGCGCAGCTTGTCGGACAGCTTGCCGTTCGCCTTGAGTTCGGCCAGCACAGCTTCGTACTGGTCGGCGGCGGTCAGAACGCCCACGTCTTTCCAGTTCTTGGCAGCGGAACGCACCATGGCGGGGCCGCCGATGTCGATGTTCTCGATGGCGTCGGCCAGGGTGCAGCCTGCCTTGGCCACGGTGGCTTCGAAGGGGTAGAGATTGACCACCAGCAGGTCGATGGTCTCGATGCCATGTTCCTTGAGCGCGGCCATGTGCTCGGGCAGGTCGCGGCGAGCCAGCAGGCCGCCGTGCACCATGGGGTGCAGGGTCTTGACGCGGCCATCCAGCATTTCGGGGAATCGGGTGACTTCAGCGACTTCGGTCACGGGCAGGCCCTTGTCGGCCAGCAGCTTGGCAGTGCCACCGGTGGACAGCAGCTGCACGCCAAGAGCGTGCAGGGCCTGCGCAAATTCGACGATACCGGTCTTGTCAGAGACGGAGATCAGAGCTTTCATGGGCGTCAATTCAAAGTTTGGATAAAAACAAGCTGCAAGTGCAGATGGATCGGCGCTTGCAGCTATGGATTCGGTAGCCTCGTCGTTCAGAGCAACTCGTGATCGACCAGCTTTTTGCGCAGGGTGTTGCGGTTCAGGCCCAGCCATTCGGCAGCGCGCGACTGGTTGTTGTCGGCCTGGCCCATCACCACTTCCAGCAGCGGTTTTTCAACCAGACGAATCACCATGTCGTAGACATTGGCCGGTGTTTCGCCCTCGAGATCGCGGAAATAGCCCTCCAGGCTATCGCGAACGACTTGTTCTAAATTCTGATGGCTCATGCAGTCATTTCTGCGGGTTCGTCCAGCTCGCTGCCTGTTTCAGCAGCGGCCGTGGCCGCCGGGATCCTGTCCATCTGCTGCCCCAGGGCATCCAGATAGTCGGCCACGGCCTGCCATTGCACCGCGCAGTCCTCAATGGTGTTGATGTATTGTCTGAACTCTTCCCCACCCGGCAAAGCACGCAGATACCACGCAATATGCTTGCGGGCGCTGCGCACGCCGACTCCCTCGCCGTACAGGCTGTAGTGGTCCTGCAGATGCTCCAGCAGCAGGCGACGCAACTCGACCACCAGAGGCGCAGCCATATGCTCGCCCGTGGCCAGAAAATGCGCAATCTCCCGGAAGATCCACGGCCTGCCCTGCGCTGCGCGGCCGACCATGATGGCGTCCGCTCCCGTATAGGCCAGTACATCGCGGGCTTTTTCAGGGCTGTCGATATCGCCGTTGGCCACCACCGGCACCTTGACGGCCTGCTTGACGGCCGCAATCGTGTCGTATTCGGCAAAGCCCTTGTAGCCCTGCTCGCGTGTACGACCGTGCACCGTCAGCATCTGGATGCCGACCGCCTCGAACTGGCGCGCCAGCAAGACAGCATTCTTGTGCGTGTCACACCAGCCGGTGCGCATCTTCAGGGTGACAGGCACCTCGTAGGGGCGCGCGGCCTCGACCACGGCCTGGGCAATCTCGACGGCCAGCGGCTCGTTCTGCATCAGGGCGGAGCCCGCCCATTTGTTGCAGACTTTCTTGGCCGGGCAGCCCATGTTGATGTCGATGATCTGCGCGCCGCGCTCGATGTTGTAGACGGCGGCTTCGGCCATCATGAGCGCTTCGGTACCGGCAATCTGCACGGCAATCGGCCCGGGCTCGCCTTCATGGTTGGCACGGCGGCTGGTCTTGAGGCTGTTCCACAGATCCTTGCGGCTGGTCACCATCTCGCTGACCGCATAGCCTGCACCCAGGGCCTTGCACAGCTGACGAAACGGCCTGTCCGTCACACCCGCCATGGGAGCGACAAACAGACGATTTGCCAGTGGAATATGACCAATGTGCAGGGCGGGCATGGGAAACAGGGCTTCAGCGGCAGACGAGGTCTGGCGCAAAGCGGGCGCTGGAAAAGAGGGCCAGATTATACCTGCCCAAAATTTCAGCAGAACCAAACGTCATGCATCACCCTGTGGCCCGGATCACTATCGGGCACTGCCGAGCAGGCACCTCAGTTCTTGCGCACCGGCAGGTCGAAGTACTGATCGGGATAAGGCTCGCCGACCAGCGTGTAGTGCCACCACTCCTCGGGCAGATTCTTCCAGCCGTTGCGCTGCATCAGGCTGCGCAGCCAGCGCCGGTTGTGCTGCACGTCGGGCGACTGCCGGGCATCGTCGGTATGCGACTGCTCGTCAAACAGATCGAAGGGGGTGCCCATGTCCACCTCGATGCCGTCGGCCAGCGGACCGCGCACCCATTTGCTGGCACGCCGGGCGTCCACCACCACCAGCGTCATGTCCACGGTGCTGGCACGGCTGTGGCCCGACTTCTCGGCAATATAGCCGCGCTTGAACAGTTCGCTCTTGGGCACGCGCGGGTAATACATGTCCTTGTTCTTCTGATCGGCCATATCGCGCCCCCAGCGCACAAAGTCGTCGACGGCTTTCTGCGGGCGATAGCAATCGTAGACCTTCAGGGCCAGGCCCTGCCCTGCCAGCTCGCGTTGAACCGCAGCCAGGGAATCGGCGGCTGCACGGCTGAGCCAGCATTCCCCGGCCTCATAGCCGGCCACGGGACGGCCCAGGAAGTTGTGGCGCGTGGCGTAGCGCATCTCCTGCCTGATGCCCGGAGCCCGCGTCGCCAGTGGCACCAGATCGGCCGTGACCGCAGTGGGCAGCCCGGCGTCGGAGGGAACCACGACTTGTATGCCATTGGTGCAACCGGCCGTCAACAGCAAAGCAGCCGCGAGGGCGGCCGCCTGGCTCGTTCGCGTCATTTTTTTCAGGGGGCTGAAAGCCATTCTTACTCCCGTTCATCTGGCGTTACCGGACAACCGCCGTGTACGCATTTGTAAAAGCAACCATACATCAGCGGCCTGCCACTGCGGCGTTTGGCGGCTCGATGACGGAAGGCAAAATTCAGGGAATTGGACGAGCCGCCTAAACTAGCCGCCCTATGGAAGCTTGGATTCATCAGTTGCTGCAATGGCTGGCCCTGCCAGAACTGGGCCTGAGCACCGTATTCGTCGTGGCCCTGGTGTCAGCCACCTTGCTGCCGCTGGGGTCCGAACCCGTGGTGGCCGCGCTGGTCTCGGCCAACCCCGATCTGTTCTGGCCCGCCATTGTGGTCGCCACGGTGGGCAACACACTGGGTGGGGCCATCAGCTGGTGGATGGGTCTGGCCGCCAACCAGGCGTGGAACAAGGCCAGGAAGCTGCGCCGGCATGGAGACCCCCTCCCCCAGAACATGCACCACAAGTCGCGCTGGAACCGCATCGCCCGCTACTGGCTGCGAAAGTACGGTGCCAAGGCCTGTCTGCTGAGCTGGCTGCCCGTCGTGGGCGACCCGCTGTGCGCGGTCGCCGGCTGGGCACGGCTGCCTTTCTGGCCCTGCGTCGCCTTCATGGCGATTGGCAAATTCCTGCGCTACACCCTGATGACGGCAGGCCTGCACCAGATCATCCTGCGGTTCTTCTAGATCAGAATTCGGTGTGCAGGCGCACGGCCAGCGCGTTGACCGGTCCGCGATCCGCGTTGTACGCGGGGTTGCGGATATGCTGCCAGTCGAAGCTGATGCTGGAATTCCTGCCGATCCCCACGCTGTAGAACATCTCCACAATACTCTCGGGCCTGTAGTTCAGGCGCCCGTCACCAATGAACGGTCCCATCCCGCCCTCCGCCAGATACGTGCGGTGTCCGGGCGAGAGAAAATTGCGCGCCACGCCGATGCCCAGCGTGTCTTTCGCCCGTCCCCATCTCTGCCCCTGGATCAGCAGACCCGCAGACAGAGAGCGGTCGATTTCCGTGAAGGCATAGATTTCCGTCTTGCCATCGGCCCAGCTGCCACGGGCAAACAGACCCACGTCATCACTCAGCGCCTGCTCCAGGTTGATGCCGAAGCCAAGCTTGCTTCTGGCACCGTAGCGCGCACCATTCAGATCCGGCACCGCCCCGGTCGGCGCCGCCAAGTTCAGTGCATCTTCATAGCGCGTCATCACGGCGTGATTGCGGAAGACCAAGGCCCGCACCTTGCCCGGCTGTCCTGCCAGCGTATGCGCGTGGGCCACTTCCAGCTGATCTCCATAGTGCTTGAAAAAGCGATAGTCCAGCGGCTGCCCGTTGGGCTCCCGTGGCTGGATGAAGCGACCGAAGCGCACCTCCCAGTCATCATGAAACCACTCCAGCACCGCCCCCCAGCTGTAACCCCGGGCATCTGCGGCGTAATCGAACGCACCTTGGGTCATCAGCGACCAGTTCATGAACTGCGTGCGCGGATCATGGCTGTAACGGTTGTCGTCAAAGATATCGGTGACTGCAAGGTTGCCCACGGTGAGCACGGTACGGCGCTTGTCCACCATGCCTGCGAGCTGCCTGGCCTCCGACTCCACCGCCTCTTGCTCGCCGCCATGACTCCAGGTCTGGCGCAGGAAGGCCCGGGCGCGATAGAGCTTCAATCTTGCCCCCGAGGTTTTGGCCAGTTCACCATTGGTAAAGCCGCCCAGGCCCGTCAGTCCCGACAGAGGAATGCCCTGCGCGCCTTCCAGATCAAGATAGACCTCCCCCCCGGCCCAGGGACGGTAGCCGAAAGAGGCAGTGGTCGTGAAGGAATAGCTGCGTTCGCGCCCCGGACCCAAGCTTCTCTCCCCGGTGTAGGGTGCCCCGAAGGACGGCTTGCGCTGCCAGACATAGGTAGCCTGAAGCTTGGCGTTCCACTTTTCCGGCTCCGTGATTTCTTCCCCTGCAGCATCAGTTGCCGAGGCTGCGGATGCAGCTTCTTCTCGGCCTGCAGGGACTGGCTCTGCGCTTTTCTGCGCATGAGCACTCAGCCCCCCCATCAAGCACCAGAACATCAAACTGCCTGTGCAAAGCCTGCCGAAACCAAATTTGTTGTTGAATGTTCTTTGCTGATGCATCGACCGCTCCTCGCGAACCCGCCATTGTGTACCGGCAAACCCGCGCGCTCCATAAAATTCATGCGCAATCAGCACGCGGACACCGACACGAACAATTTTTACGTTTGCCCCAGGCAGTCGTGGCATCTGCGGTGCCTGCGCTCTGACGGCCAGTCAGGAGCCCGCCATCAGCGAATGCTCAGCTTCTCCATCATGCGCACCAGCTCCGCCACCGAGCCGGCCTCCATCTTGCGCATGGCTTGAGAACGCCTGACTTTGATGGTGATTTCGCTGACATCCAGCTCTGCCGCAATCTGCTTGTTGAGCAGGCCACGCACCACGCCAATCAACACGGACTGCTCCCCACCGGACAGCGAACTCCAACGCGAATGCAACGCCAGCAACTGCCCTTCCTGCGCACGGCGCTGGCGGTCCAGCGAAATACCTTGCTGTATGGCATCGAGCAAATCCTGATCGCGAAACGGCTTGGTCAGAAACTCTATGGCCCCGGTCTTCATGGCCTCCACGCTCATGGGTATATCGCCATGGCCGGTGATGAAGATGGTGGGAAAGCGCAGCCCCTGCTCCAGCATCTGGCGCCTGAACTCCATACCGCTCTGACCCGGCATGCGAATGTCCAGCACCAGACAGGCAGGCCCCTCGGGCGGGTTCCGCTGCAGATGGGCGAGAAAGTCGCGCGTCGCGCCGAAGGCGGATACGGCCAGCCCCACGGAGAGCAGCAAATCCTCGATGGCCGCGCGCACCGAGGCGTCGTCATCGATCACATACACGGTTTCGGGTTCAGCCAAGCTTGTGTCCTCCTGCTGCGAGCTCCCCCGGAGCAACGAAAGCCGCAATGGTCACATGAAACACTGCACCGCTGTGCCCATCTTCACGCTCGGTCGCCCAGATGCGACCTCCGTTGGCCTCGGCGATATCGCGACTGATGCTCAGCCCCAGCCCCATGCCCTCATGCTTGGTGCTCCAGAAGGCGTCGAACAGATGTCTCTTGGCCAGCGGCGACAGTCCTTCGCCCGCATCGGTGACGGTCAGCACCAGTTGCTGGCCCAGGGCCTGGGTCGCCACGGCAATGCGCCGCCGCACGGCCGGCGTGTCCTGCATGGCATCCATGGCGTTGAGCAGCAGATTGCCCAGGACCTGCAAGAACTGCACACGGTCGCACCAGGCGGGCGCCAGACCTGGAGACAGCTGCAGGTCCATGGCAATGGCGCGCAGGTTCAGGTCCGCGCCCGACAGATTCACCATCTCGCGCACCGCCTCGTTGAGGTCGAACTTCTGCTTGCTCGGGGCCTCGCCGCGCGCCATGGAACGGATACGCTCAATGACCTCGCTGGCGCGGCGCGCATCGCTCAGGATGCGCTCCAGCGCCTGCCCGGCTTTTTCGAGATTCGGCGGCTGCTGGGCCAGCCAGCGCTGGCAGGCATTGCCGCTGGTGACGATGGCGGCCAGCGGCTGGTTGACCTCATGGGCGATCGAGGCCGTCACCTGCCCCAGACTGGTGGCCTGGGTGATGCGCAGCAGCTGTGTCTGGGCCGCGTGGGCTGCATTCTGGGCAGCCACCATCTTCAGGCCCAGATAGGCCGTGATGACGATGGCCAGGATGCTGATGCCCGTGTTGATGAGTCCTGTGCGGTAGGCTCCGGCCGGCGTCAGCGCAAAGCTGGCCAGGGTCAGCGCTATGCACAGTGCCGTGACGCCGATCACCACGCGCTGTCTGAACCAGCGCACCGCCACGAGGATGACCGCCGTGTGGAACACGGCAGCGGCCACCGCATACTCGGTCAGCGTATCCAGCGCGAAGATGGCCGCCATGGCTGCGGCCAGCGCGGCCAGGATCAGGACCCGGCGCAGATGCAGAAAGCGTTGCGGTTCGGCGGTCATGGCATGCAGGGCGGAGTTCAGGGCGTGAAAGACCCGCCGATTGTGGCGCAAGATGCGCGCACGCCAGCGCATTCCGCCCACAGCGCTGATCACAGCGCGGGCCGCTGGCCGATGCTCAGCTGCAGATCGACCGTGGCCTTGGCCAGATCGGCATCGGCCTGCAGATAGCCGAGGTAGGCATCATCGGCCGAGCGCTGAGCCGACAGCAGCTCCAGCAGCGAGGCCTGCCCGTGGCGGTAGGACAGGCGAATGCTCTCGAGCACACGCTGCGCATCGGCCAGCACATTGCTGCGATAGCGCTCCACGTTCTCCCGTGCCGCCGCGAAACGGAAGTAGGCCGAGCGCACATCGGCCTCGGCCTTGTGCTGCGACTGCTGAAGCCCCAGCATGGCCTGGGTCACGGCGGCCTCGGCCTGCAGCACCTCGCCGCGGTTCAGGCGCGAGAACGGAATGGGCATGCTGACCGAGACCGACAGCATGCGCGAGCGATTGCCCGCATCGAAGGCCGCCCCCTGGGCGTCCACACCCGCAGATGTGGCAGGTACGGCGGTCAATCCCACCGCCAGCGTGGGATTGACCCAGCGGTTGGCCTGGGCCACGCCGGCGTTGTCGCGCGCATTCTCCAGCGTGGCCTGGGCCACGCGCACGTCGCTGCGCACCTTCAAGGCCTGGGCCACCAGGGAATCGATGCTCTTGCCGTTCGCAAAGGGCTGGAAATCGCACTGCAGCTCCTCGGAGCCGAAGACCTCCGAGAGCTTGCGCCCCAGCGGCACGCTCAGTGCCAGGCGCGAGGCCTGGGCATCGGCGCGCGCCTGGGTCACATCGGCCTGGAACTGGTCACGCTCCACGCGCGACTGCCGCCACTCCACGGTGCCGATGTCGCCGGCCTTGCGCCGCACCTCGTTGGCCTTGACCACATCGGACAGGGCCCTGAGCGTCTGTTCCTTGCGCTCCAGCGCCTGGTGGTCGCGACAGGCCTGGGTGAAGTCCAGGGCCGCATCGGAAAACAGCTGGGTGCGGAAGCCCTCGACGCCGGCCTCGGCCAGCCTCACCTGGCTGCGTGCGGCGCGGATACGGGCCGAGCGCTTTCCGCCGGTCTCCAGCTCCATGCTGAGTTCGTAGGTCCGGTTCAGCGGACGCGGCAAGCCGGTCCTGACCTGTTCGCGCGCAGCACCCAGCGAGAGCTGGGGATCGGGGCGTATGCCCGCGATGCCGACTCCGGCCTGGGCCGACACCACGCTCTGTTGCTGGGACTGCAAGTCCGGACTGTGCCGCTCGACGGCGCTCAGATAGTCCGCAAAATTCAGGCCCTTGGCTGCCGACAGCGTCGGAGCCTGCGCGGCAGTCTGCGCCTGCGCAGCGCCGCACAGGCCCAACGCTGCCAGCAGCAGGGTCAGGCACTTCAGGGAAGAAACAGGAAATTGCATGCTATGTCCAGTTGGATCGGCCACCCGCTCAGGGAGCCATGCGCTCCGCAGCGGCAACAGCCGTCACCGGGCTTTCGCTTTCATCGTCGAGTTCACCGCGCTCGGCCGCTCGCCGGCGCCTGCGCTCTGCTGAGCGCTGGGCACGCAGCTCGATCACGTAATAGAGATTGGGCAGCAGCAGCAGCGTCAGCAAGGTGGCGCTGACCAGACCGCAGACCACCACGGTGGCCAGGGGCCGCTGCACGTCGCTGCCCAGGCCTGTGGCCAGCATGGCGGGCGTGAGCCCGAAGGCCGCCACGGTGGCCGTCATCAGCACCGGACGCATGCGGCTGGATGCCCCCTCGCGCACGGCCTCGCGCAGCTGCAGCCCTTCCTCGCGGCGCAGCCGGTTGATCTGCGAGACCATGAGCACGCCCGACAGCACGGCCACGCCGAACAGCGCGATGAAGCCCACGGCGCTCGAGACATTGAGCGTCATGCCGCGCAGATGCAGCCCTGCCAAGCCGCCGATCATGGCCAGCGGCACCACGCCCAGCACCAGCAGCGGCTGGCGCAGATTGCCGAACTCGCCGAACAGCAGCACCAGCATGATGCCCAGCGTCAGCGGCAGAATGACCAGCAGCCGCGCCTCGGCGCGCTGCAGGTTCTCGAACTGGCCGCCCCACTCGACATGGGTCTGCTGGCGGTCGTACCGGAGCTGGGCATCGAGGGCCTCGTGCGCATCCTTGAGGAAGCCTGCGAGATCGCGGCCGCGCACATTGAGCTTGACCAGGATGTGGCGCTCGCCGCCCTCGCGCACGATCACGCTCTGGCCCACCGTGGTGCTGATGCGCGCCACGTCGGCCAGCGGCACCTGGGCGCCGTTGGCTGCGGCCAGGCGCAGCGCACCGATGGCCTCGGGGTGGCTGCGCGTGCCGGGCGCGAAGCGCACCGTCATGTCGTAGCTGCGCTCGCCCACATAGAGCTGGCCTATGGAGGCCCCGCCCACGCCCGTGGAGATCAGCTGGGCCACATCGGCCGAATTGATGCCGTAGCGCGCGGCAGCCGCACGGTCCAGGTCGATGCGCAGATTGGGCAGCGGCGGCTCGATGTCCACGGCCACATCGGCTGCGCCGGGCACCTTGGACAAAATGCCCACCATCTCGTCGGCCACACGCCGGCCCTCGCTCAGATCCTGGCCGTAGACCTTCACGGTCAGGTCGCTGTGGGCGCCCGAGAGCTTGTCCTGCACGCCGTCGATCATGGGCTGCATGAAGCCCACGGTATAACCCGGCATCTGCTCGAAGCGTTCTGCCATCCTGGCGATCAGTTGCTGCTTGTTCAGGCCCGACTTCCATTGGTCGTAGGGATGCAGGCCCACGCTGGCCTCGATGTGCGATGGCGTCCAGTAATCGGTGCCGTCGTCGTTGCGCCCGGTCTGGGTCACGATATAGGACACCTCGGGAAACTCCAGCGTGGCCCGGCGCAGCGCGTCGGCCATGTCACGCGCCTTGTCCAGCGTGATGCCTGGCGGCATCTGCACTTGCAGCCAGATCGAGCCCTCGTCCAGATAGGGCAGGAAGTCGCGGCCTATGGTGCCGGCCAGCAGCACCAGCGCCACCAGCGCCGCCGCCACGGACCCTGCCAGCCAGCGCATCTGCCCCACGGCGACGCCGAGGAATCGGTCATAGCGCACGCCCAGGAAGCAGAGCACGGGGTTGTGGAAGATCTTGCGCGGACGGCGAAAGGCCAGCCAGGCCAGGCCCGGCGTGAGCAGCAGCGCCACAGCCAGCGCCCCCACCAGGGCCGCCCCCACGGCACTGGCCATGGGCGAGAACAGCTTGTACTCGATACGCTCGAAGCCGAACAGCGGCAGATAGGCGGCTGCGATCACGCACATGCCGAAGAAGATGGGACGCGCCACCTGCAGCGTGGCCGCGATGGCATCGCGCGGCGTCAAGGGCTTGTCCTCCTGGGCCTCGCGGCGGCGCAGAATGTTCTCGACCACGACCACCGCACCGTCGACCAGAATGCCGAAGTCGATGGCTCCCAGAGACAGCAGATTGGCCGGTATCCTGGCGTGATGCATGAAGACGAAGGCCAGCAGCAGCGCCATGGGAATCGTCAGGGCCACGATCAGCGCTGCGCGCGGGCTGCCCAGGAACAGCAGCAGCACCAGGGTCACGACGATCATGCCTTCGGCCAGGGTCTTGCCCACGGTATGCGTGGTGCGCTCGATCAGCGTGGTGCGGTCCAGATAAGGCACCACCTTGACGTCGGGCGGCAGCAGCTTCTCATTGAGCTCCTTCACTGCGGCATGAATGCCTTCCAGCGCCTTGGAGGGGTTCGCATCCTTGAGCAGCAGCACGATGCCCTCCAGCGTGTCGGAATTGTCGTCCTTGCCCAGGATGCCGCGGCGCTCCACATTGCCATAGGTCAGTCGTCCCAGGTCCTTGACCAGAATCGGCGTGCCGCTGTCCGAGGTCCTGACCACCACATTGCCCATGTCGTCGAGTGATCTCAGCAGGCCCACGCCGCGCACCACATAGGAGACCTCGCCGCGGTCCATGACGCTGCCGCCGCCGCTGGCATTGTTGGCATTGATGGCGTCGATCACCTGGGAGAGGGTCAGCCCGTACTGCAGCAGGCGCGCGGGATCGAGCTCAAGCATGAACTGCGTGGTCAAGCCACCGAAATTCGTCACGTCCACCACGGACTGGGCCTTCTTGAGCCGCGGAATCACCACCCACTGCTGCAGCTCGGACAGCTCGCGCAGACTGTGCGTAGCGCTCTCCAGCGTGTAGCGGTAGACCTCGCCCGTGGGCGAGCTGTAGGGGTCGAGCGCAGCGCGCGCGCCATAGGGCAGATCGACTTCGTCCATGCGCTCCTTGAGGCGCTGGCGCGCCCAGTAGCCGTCGACCCCGTCCTCGAACACCACCGTGATCAGCGACAGGCCGAACAGGCTGCGCGAACGCAGCACATGCATGGACGGCGTGGCCAGCAGCGCACGCTCCAGCGGAATGGTGATCTGCTGCTCGATTTCCTCGGCCGCCAGGCCCGGCACCTGGGTGACGATCTGCGAGGTCACATCGGCGATGTCGGGATAGGCCTCGAGCGGCAGTTGCTTCCAGCTGAACCCGCCATACAGGGCCGCGAAGATGAAGATCAGCCACACCACGCCGCGGCGGGCAAAGCCGAGATGTACGATGCGCTCGATCATTGCAGCAGCACTCCACCGTTGACGACGATGCGCTCGCCGGCCGCCAGACCCGCGCGGATCTCCGCCTTGCCGTCCTGCTGCACGCCGACCTGCACGTCGCGCGGCTCAAAGCGCGCGCCCTTGTCCGTGCGGCCCTTGTCCACGAACACCCGCGTGCTCACATGGCCCTGGAGCAGCGCCGTCGTCGGCACCATGAGGGCATCGCGACCGGGGCCGTCGAAGCTCACGCGCGCAAACATGCCGGGGCGCAGCCGCCCTTCGCGGTTGTCCACGGCCACACGCACCTTGACGCTGCGCGTGGCGGTGTCGACGATCTCGCCCACATATTGCACACGGCCTTCGAGCTTGAGATCGGGATAGGCGGTCAACGCGATATGCGCCTCCTGGCCCACGTCCACATGGGCCAGGTCGCGTTCGGGCACGCTGGCGCTGAGCCAGACCTTGCGGAGGTCGGCCACGGTCATCACCGAAGCATTCACATCGTTCCAGTACCCGCCCTGAGAGCCGGCCATCTCCACCACGCGTCCGCTGATCGGCGACTTGATCACATAGCTGCCGCGCGAGCTGGCCTGCACCTCGGCGCCCAGCTGGGCCAGGCGATCGGCTGCCGCGCGTGCATCGGCGCCTGCCGCAGCCAGGGATTGCTGCGCGGCCTCGTAGTCCTTGCGCGCTGCGATCTCGGCGTCGAACAGCAGCTTCTGGCGGTCGAACTCCTGCCGTGCCAGCAGCAGCGCAGACTGGGCCTTGGCATGGTCGGCCCGAGCGCCCGAGATATCGGAGGAGTCCATGGTGATCAAGGCCTCGCCAGCCCTGACCGGATCGCCCAGCTGCCGGTGCAGACGCACCAGCCGGCCTGCGACCGGAGGCGTGATCCTGACCAGCTTCTCGGGCTCGGCCTCGATACTGGCCGGCGCGGAGATCAGGGTCTGGACCTGCTCCTGGCTGACCTGGGCCAGCTGCAGTTGCGCCAGCACCGGAGATTGCGGCGGCACCACGAGCAGACTGCCTTCGCGGTGCAGCGCCGTCTGGCTGGCGGCAGCGGCGGCCGGAGGCTGTTTGTCACCGTTGCAGGCAGCGAGCGCCAGGCACAGCAGCAGGCAGGCAGGCCGCAGGGGACTGCAGGAGTTCAGGACTGGTTTCATAAGCGGCAAACATGGGCATCGATAGGGCCAGGGCAGGCCCGGGATGGTTCCTGCATCAACCCGCAACTTCCTGATTACAGAAGCGTCGGCTCTGCAAGACAGAGGGAGGCAGAGCACGTCCAAGTCCGTGCGCCACGGCCCCCTCCAGAGATGGGCATCCAAGCGGGACTCCTCCGTGCGATGGACGGCAATGCATGCCGCCGTGGCGCCACGGTCTGGTGCCCTGATCCCAGTCTTCGATTATCAAATCCGCCCGTCGGCAAGGCGAGCCTGCCTTGGGAAGCGAGGCATGGCTTTTGGTTGCTCATGGCTATACCTTGGTATAGCGAATCCGTCATATTCCAGAAACAGAACAGGCCACCTTTGCAGGTGGCCTGTCACGGATACGGGGCCCGGCACCGGCCGCGGGTCAATCGACCTTGAGCCCGAGCTGAGCGGTCACGGCCGCATAGCGCGCCATATCGGCCGCGATGAGCTGACCGAACTGGGCGGCAGACTCCCTGCCCGGCACGTAGCCCTGCTCGCGCAGCGCCTGCTGCATCTCTGGCTCGGCCAGTATCTGCGCCAGCAGCCGATGCAGACGATCGATCACAGGCGCCGGCGTGGCGGCCGGCGCCAGCAAGCCATGCCACTGCTCCACGGCGAAATCCGCCACGCCCAGCTCGACCAGAGTGGGCACACCGGCAAGCTGGGCCGAGCGCTGACGACCGGTCACCGCCAGAGCGCGCAGGCGCCCGTCGGCAATCAGCGGTGCAGCCGTGCTGATGGTCACCACGCCCACCGGCACCTGGCCCGCAGCCACGGCCAAGGCCGCCGGACCGCAGCCCTTGTAGGGAACATGCTGCAGGCGCGCGTGCGTGGCCTGGGCCAGCATCTCGGCCGCCATGTGCTGTGGCGTGCCATTGCCGCAGCTCGCAATCGCTGGGGCCGCTCCATCTGCGGACGGCGCCAGCGCCTCGGTCAGGGACGGTGTGCCAACTGCCACGGCACTGTCCTGTGTGGCACTGTCCTCGGCGGCACTTTTCTGCACGGCACGTTCCGGCGGCTGCACCAGCACCGACGCGATGGTGCCCGCGTTGAACACGGCTCGGAAGTCGCGGAGCGGATCGAAATCGAGCTGCCGGTAGACGCCGGGATTGATGGCAAACGCGCTGTTGACCATGAGCAGCACGCTGCCGTCGGCTGCGGCACGCGCCACCTCGCGCGCACCGATGTTGCCGCTGGCGCCGGGGCGGTTCTCCACCACCACGCTCTGGCCCATGCGCTGCTGCAGGGCCGCACCCAGCCGGCGCGCCAGCCAGTCCGTGCCGCCGCCGGGCGGAAAGGTCACGACGATGGTGATGGGCTTGGCCAGGCCCGCCGCCGCCAGGGCTCCCCTGTGCGATTGCCACACGCCCGCGAGCGCCAGGGCCAGCACCGCTGCGGCCGCCATCGCGATGCGACGGACCGCCGACCCCGCCCTGAAGCACGGCATCTCAGGCATCCAGGCCGATGTCGAGCACACGCGCACTGTGCGTGAGCCAGCCCACGGCGATCTGGTCCACACCGGTGGACGCCACTGCGGGCGCAGTCTCGGGCGTGATGCGCCCCGAAGCTTCGGTGATGGCCCGGCCCTTGCACATGGCGACTGCCCTGCGCAGATCCTCCAGACTCATATTGTCCAGCAGCACCACATCCACGCCCAGCTGCAGCGCCACCTCCAGCTGCGCCAGCGTGTCGACCTCCAGCTCGATCTTGACCATATGCCCCACGCCGGCGCGTGCGCGCCCCACGGCCGTGGCGACATCGCCGGCCAGAGCGATATGGTTGTCCTTGATGAGCACCGCGTCGTCCAGACCGAAGCGATGGTTGCTGCCGCCGCCGACGCGCACCGCGTACTTCTGCAGGGCACGCAGGCCCGGGAGGGTCTTGCGCGTGCAGGTCACCCGCGTGCCGAAGGGCTTGATGGCTCGGGCAATCGAATGCGTGGCAGTGGCCACGCCGCTGAGATGGCAGAGGTAATTGAGCGCCGTGCGCTCGGCCGTGAGAAGGGCACGGCTTTTGCCGCGAATGCGGGCGATCTCCATGCCAGGCTGCAGCAGCGCGCCGTCTGCGCAGCGCAGGTCGAACTCCAGGCGGCCATCCATCAGCACAAAGGCCAGGCGTGCCAGATCGAGACCGGCCAGCACCCCCTCCTGCCTGGCCACCAGGCGCAGCTCATCCACGGCGTCTGCGGGAACAATGGTGTCGGTGCTCAGGTCTCCGGCGCGCCCCAGATCTTCCAGCAAGGCCATGCGCACCAGCGGCTCCAGCATCACATCGGGCAATGAGGGAATGGGCAGGGCTGCAACGTCATTAATGCTCATTTTGAGTATTTGTAGTTCAAAAAAAAGCGCAGGCCTTGGGATCGCTTTCAGACCTCGCGCAGACGGACTTATGCTAAATCTGAGCATTATTTAAGTCAAGCCGCTGCGCAGTGCAAAATTCCTCCACACGGAGCCTGAAACGGGTGGCTAGTGACTTCTGGCCAGCGGCAGCTTGTTGCCCGCAATCGCACGTTCCAGCATCACATTGCGCCGGAAGCGGAACAGCTTGGCCGGGCGGCCCGCCCCCACGGCCGTCATCTGGCCGGTTTCCTCCACCAGCGCCTGCTGCTCGATCAGGCGGCGGAAGTTCTGCTTGTGCAGGCCGCGCCCGGCCAACGCCTCCACGGTCTGCTGCAGCTGCAGCAGCGAGAACTCCTCGGGCATCAGCTCGAACACCACGGGCCGGTACTTGATCTTGGCGCGCAAACGGGCCATGCCGGTGGCAAGAATGCGGCGGTGATCGTTGCTCATGGCCGCACCGGGCAGCAGTGGTGCGGCACTGCCGCCGTCTCCCTCTCCCCAGGCTTCGGGCACCACGGCGGCCTCGAACAGCAGTTCGTAGCGCTGCAGCACCAGCTCTTCGTTCCACTCGTGCTCATCGAGACCAAAAGTCATGGCTGCTCTTTGCCATCTTGCACCGCGTGCCACGCTGTCCGAGGCGCTTTCGCTCCAGGCATGCAACGCCGGCGCAATGCGCTCGGCGATCACCCCGGGCATGCCCTCGCGCCAGTCCTCCCACGGGAAGTAGCGGTACCAGTCCTGCCAGCCCGGCTGCGCGGAACCGGCCTCGTCCAGCTCCTGCGTCAGCGCCAGATAGCTGATGGAGATGACATGCATGCCCAGTTGCTGCGAGCGCTCTCGATCGGCAAACGTGTAGAGCTGCTCCACAAAGCCCAGCGGATGATGGGTCTGCTTCTCCACCCAGGCGCGCAGGCTGGCCTGCAGCGAGCGGTGGTTGCTGGTAAAGGGCCCGGCAGGCAGCGTCCGCCCGGACCCGGTGGTCAGGATGCGGGGCTGGCCGCCCGTGACGGCAACCAGCACTGCCACTAGATCAGCCTGCACGGAATGCAGTTCGGAATTGTTCAAACCACTCAAAAGCTTTGGAGACAACAGGGACGGTAGAAAGGACAAATTCTACGGTGAGGCGGACCCGCTCCAGGGCTTATCCGGACTCTGTACTGAAAAGGCCAGAGCATCGCACTGCGCCAGAACCTCGTGCGCCTGCACCAACGGCATGTTCATCGTCCCCGTGGCCACCGCCACCTGATTGCGCCCGCGGTGCTTGGCACGGTAGAGCGCCGCGTCCGCGCGCCTGAGCAGATCATCCTCCGTTTCACCGGCCTCCCAGAGCCCGACCCCCAGCGAGAGGGTGAAACGCCCGACTTCGGGGTCCGAGCATGCTTCAACCGCCGCCCGAATGCGTTCGGCCAGGCTCACGGCCACGCCGAGGCTGGCGTCCGGGAGGATGATCAGGAACTCCTCACCGCCCCAGCGCACGGCATGGTCAAAGCGCCGGACCTTGCCGGAGAGCACCTGTGCCACCATCTTGAGCACGCGGTCACCGGCGACATGGCCAAAGCCGTCGTTGACCTGCTTGAAGAGGTCGATGTCACCCAGGATCACGCCATAGGGGCGCAGCTGGTTCTGCGCCTGCAACTGGCTGCGCTTGAGCTCGGCCTCGCCTGCATGGCGATTGAGCAGCCCCGTCAGCTTGTCCCGGTTGGCGCGCTCGCGCAGCTCCATCTCTCGCTTGATCATGCGGCTGATGTCCTTGGATGCCCCCACATAGTGGCTGACCTGGCCCGACTCGTCGCGCAGTGCCGCAATGCTCTGCTCTGCGTAATACACGTCGCCACTCTTGTGGCGGTTGATGAAGGTGGCGCGAAAGTTGTGCCCCAGACTCAATGCCTCCTGCAACTGGGCGTAGAACTCGGGCTCGTGCAGACCCGAGCGCAGCATCTCGGTAGGACGGCCCAGCAGCTCGGCCGCGCTATAGCCCGTCAAGGCTTCAAAGGCCTGGTTGACGAAGACAATGGTGGAATGGCGGTCCGTGATCAGAATGCCGTCATTGGCCGCATTCAAGGCCCTGGCCAGCAGTGCGCGCTCCTGCTCTGCCTGCACGCGCTCCGAGATATCGCGCTGCACGGCCACAAAGTGCCGGATCACGCCCCGCTCGTCACGCACCGGAGAGATATTCCACTCCACGTGGTAGCTGCCGCCATCCTTGCGGTAGTTCACCACGCTGCCCTGAAATGGCAGCCCCTGCTCCAGGCAGTCATGCAGGCGCTGCAACACCAGCGGGTCCGTGAGCGGACCCTGCAGCATGCGCGGCGAGCGGCCCAGCAGCTCTGCTTCGGCGTAGCCGGTCATCTCGCACAGGGCCGCATTGCAGTACTCGATCACCGGCCCTTCTCC
Source organism: Comamonas sp. (assembly GCF_009360615.1). Taxonomy (GTDB): domain Bacteria; phylum Pseudomonadota; class Gammaproteobacteria; order Burkholderiales; family Burkholderiaceae_C; genus Comamonas. The sequence goes on along the minus strand of NZ_SPEY01000012.1, from coordinate 43,397 downwards.
GCCCAGCCCGGCATCGGTAATCATCACCGCACAGAAGGACTGTCCCATGGCAATCTCCAGCAACTGGCCGGTGATCGTTCGCTTTGCAGTGGCATTGGCACGAATCATGTTGGAGACCTCGAGCGCACAGTGCAGTCGTGAGGGCTCATTATTCGTTACTTTGCGTCACTTGCGTATACCAAGACTGCGCGGCCTGCCCGCACGCACCAAGCGGACTGCGGCTGTCTGCGCTCCATGCACCGGCCTGAAACCCTAGGGCTTTTCCCCTAGCCGCCAGGCCTGCCCTCTCTTCCCGCGCGTATCAGCCTTGTGCCCGGACGTCGATAGTCCGAACTGGGTATATCCCATCGCTGGCTGGCACGAATACTGAGGACAGCTCCGGCGACGCTGACAGATGTCCCGGCCTGCCTTGCCGGAGCCGCTGACCGGCAGGACCGGGAGATTCGGCCACGGCGGCTCCCGCTCCGGCCATTTCCATCTTTCAACAAGCACCGGTGAATGGAAAGGATGCTAGATGATTGACTTCAAAGGAAGAACCGTTCTCGTGACGGGCGGCGGCGCCGGCATAGGGCGCGCGGTTGCCGAGGCCTTCGGCCAGGCCGGAGCGCGCATCGTGATTGCCGAAATCAGGCCCGGGCTGGTTGCCGATGCACGCGAATCGCTGAAGCACGCGGGGATCGATGCGCTGGTGGTGCAGGCCGACATGACCCGTGAGGCCGATGTGCGGGCCCTGGCGCAGACCATAGATCAACGCTATGGGAGCCTGGATGTGCTGGTCAACAACGTGGGGGACTTTGTCATCGCCAAGCGCTTCGAGGAGTTCAGCGATGCGGAGATCGACCAGGTGTATGCGCTGAACATGCGCCATGTCTTCAGTGTCACCCGGGCCATGATTCCGCTGCTGCGCAGGAACGCTCCGGGCTCGAGCATCATCAGCATCTCTTCCATCGAGGCCTTGCGCGGCGCGCCGACCTGCGCCGCCTACTCGGCGTTCAAAGCCGCCATCGGCGGCTTCTCGCGCAGCCTGGCGCTGGAACTGGGCCCCGAAGGCATCCGCGTCAACGTGATTGCTCCCGAGACCACGGAAACCCCTCAGGTGCCTGTCAGTCTGGCCATCCCCGACGGCAACAAGCACCATATTCCGCGCTGGATTCCACTGGGCCGCTTCGGCCAGCCCAGCGACTGTGCAGGCGCAGCCCTCTACCTGGCCAGCCCCCTGGCCTCCTGGGTCACCGGCATCACGCTCAGCGTGGACGGAGGGGCTCTGGCGGCAGGAGGCTGGACGCAGGCTCCCGGCGGCGTCTGGACCGTCATTCCGGTCATCACAGGCACCGGCTTTGTGGATGCCAACGCCGACAACGCCATTCCCTCGGCGATCTTCGACCGCAGCGCAAACCTTCAAACCACCACAGAGTCCGCATGAAAATTCTTGTTGTCGGAGGCACAGGCCTTCTGGGCGGTCATGCCGCCCTTCACCTTCAGTCCCTGGGCCACCAGGTCAGCATCGCCGCACGCAAGCCGGCGCCAGCCGGCACGCCCATGGCGCAGCTGCCCTTCAAAACCATCGATTACGTGTCCGGCCGCACCCGACCCGAGGAGCTGCAAGGCTTCGACGCCATGGTGTTTGCTGCCGGCAATGACATCCGCCATGTTCCGCCCGACTCGGACGCGGCAGCCCACTGGCTGCACGCCAACGGCGAGGCCCTGCCCCGCTTCTTCGCCCTGGCACGCGATGCCGGCGTGCGCAAGGCCGTGCTGATCGGGAGCTTCTACCCCCAACTGGATATCCGGCTGACCGAGCGCGACCCCTATGTGCGCTCGCGTCATCTGGCCTGCGTGGGAGTCCGCGCACTGGCCACCCCGGGCTTCGAGGTCTGTAGCCTGAACGCACCCTTCATGGTCGGCGCGGTCCCTGGTCTGCCCAGCCCCATCTTCGAAGCCTATACCGCCTATGCCCAAGGCCGTCTCGGCGACATTCCGGTCTTCGGCCCCACGGGCGGCACCAACTTCATGTCGGTACGCTCGCTGTCCGAGGCCATAGCCGGTGCGCTGGAAAATGGCGAATCGGGCAAGGCCTATTTGCTGGGCGATGAAAACCTGCGCTTTTCCGACTTCTTCAAGCTGTTCTTCGAGGCCGTGGGCAGCGACACCCAAGTACCCGAAAAAGACGAGAGCCACCCGCTGATGCCCGACGCAGTGATCTACGCCGGGCGCGGCACCCCGGTCAACTATCAACCCAGTGCCGAGGCGCAAAAGCACCTGAACTACCGCCGCAACGACATCCGGGCGGCCGTGCGGCAAGCCGTGGAACAGGTGCTGGGCGCACAGCTCCAGTCTGCCTGATCAGTCCGGCCCGGCGCCTGCCGCCGCCAGCCGATGCCGAAACAGGCAACAAAAAAGCCCCGCCATGACTGGCGGAGCTTTTTGGCGCTGCAATACGCAGCAGGCGTCAGACGTTGAACAGGAAGTTCATCACATCGCCGTCCTTGACGATGTATTCCTTGCCTTCTGCGCGCATCTTGCCGGCATCCTTGGCACCCTGCTCGCCCTTGTAAGCGATGTAGTCTTCAAAGGCAATGGTCTGGGCACGGATGAAGCCTCGCTCGAAGTCGCCATGGATCACGCCCGCAGCCTGGGGAGCCGTTGCGCCCACGCGCACGGTCCAGGCACGCACTTCCTTTTCACCGGCGGTGAAATAAGTCTGCAGGCCCAGCAGCTTGAAGCCGGCACGGATCAGGCGGTTCAGACCCGGCTCTTCCAGACCCAGCTCCTGCAGGAACATATCGCGGTCTTCATCTTCCATCTCGGCCATTTCTGCCTCGATCTTTGCGCAGATGGCCACCACGGGTGCGCCCTGGGCCTGGGCGTATTCCTTGAGTCGATCCAGCAGAGGATTGTTCTCGAAGCCGTCTTCGGACACATTGCCCACGAACATGGCAGGCTTGGCCGTGATCAGGCAGAAAGGCTTGAGCAGGGGCGCATCCTCCTTGGAGACCTCCACCACGCGAGCGGGCTTGCCCTCATTCAGCGCAGCCTGAATGGGCGTCAGCAATGCCACCAGCTTGGCGGCTTCCTTGTCGTTGCCGGACTTGGCTGCCTTGCTGTAGCGGTTCAGTGCCTTTTCCACGGTGGCCAGGTCGGCCAGGCACAACTCGGTCTGAATGACTTCGATGTCGGCAATCGGGTCCACCTTGCCGGCCACGTGGATCACGTTGGGGTCTTCGAAGCAGCGCACCACGTTGACGATCGCGTCGGTCTCGCGGATGTGGGCCAGGAACTGGTTGCCCAGACCTTCGCCCTTGGAGGCGCCTGCCACCAGGCCGGCGATGTCCACAAACTCCACAATGGCAGGAACGATGCGTTCGGGCTTGACGATCTCGGAGAGCTGATCCAGACGCGGATCTGGCACCTCGACGACGCCGGTATTGGGCTCGATCGTGCAGAAGGGATAGTTTTCGGCGGCGATGCCGGCCTTGGTCAGGGCGTTGAAAAGAGTGGACTTGCCCACGTTGGGCAGGCCCACGATGCCGCATTTGAGGCTCATGGAAATTCCTTATGTATCAATGCACTATCGAGCACCACACCCATGTGGCGGAAGTGCCCGACCCGCATCGGCGCGAATCTGGTTCTTCTGAAGCGCGCCCCCGGGGCACTCTGTTCATCCACAGTTTCGTCCCGGTTTGGCCACGCAAAGCCCATGATTGTAATGACCCGGCAATCTCTGCTCTTGTGCGGTAGATTGCGCCGCCCTTGCTGCCAGCCCGCAAAAAGCCCGCCGCAAGGCGGGCCTGAGGGAGAAATGGGCGAATCAGCTGGCGCTCACCGCTGGCAAATCCGCCCGCATGGGGCCAAACAGCTGCTCCAGGCCTGCGGTCTGTTCCAGCCGCCGGAACTGGGACTGCGAGCGGCACAGGTACTTGGTCATTCAGGGCGTCTGGCAACCGCGCATCAGGGCCGGCACCTTCTGGGCAAACTCCAGCACCCAGTCTCCGGCCTCGCAGCCGATATGGCCATGGCCGTCCGGCAGGCGGAAGTCGCCGCCAGGCGCACGAAAGGTCAGACGGGCGATCTTTCCGGCAAAGGCGCTGCTGCCGGTGAGAACCACGAAATCGCCAGATTTGAACTCAGCCATGCTGCCCTCCCGTCGTTGCTGCTGCCGATGGCCTTATTGGACACTGCTTCGGCGGCATTCCGATTACAGGGATGCCCCAAGTCCTTGAAAGACAAAGACCCATGCCTGGCGTCCGCCCTCAATCAAAGCGCAGATTGCCTGCCAGTTGCTGACCCACGGCCAGCTCCGCCCCTGCATCGACAGCATCGCACAGGCCCAGCACCATCGCATTCATGCCAAAAGTAATGGCACCATCCACACGCGGGTCCTGGCGATATCTGGAAATTGACTCTCCCACCGAAGTGCCTGGCAGGGCGGTATCGGGATCCACATCGGGAATCGGGCAGCGCGTGCAGGGCTTGCAGGGTTTCAGGCTGAGGCCGGGCAGATCCAGCAGATCCAGCTGCTCCACACGATCCTCATCGTGGGCCTCCATATCGGCTATCACGATGTTGGCCCGAAAGCGCCGCGCGTCGACGGCTGCCTCACCGGCCTGCAGCAGTCGCTGATTGAGTTCGTCCACCGCCGACTGGCTGAGCAGCAACAGGGGGTAGCCGTCGGCAAAGTGCACCGGGGCATCGCCGTCGCCCACCCAGCGCTCGCTGGCCCGGCGCGGCCGGGAGGCATCGAAGCGCACCAGGCGGCAATCCTCGGCCAGTGCCTGGCTCAGCCAGTGGCGCGCGGGCTGCGCCCACTCCCCCAGATCCCAGGCATCGACCGAATCCTTCCAGACCCGCACGCGGCATGGGCCGCCCCGCTGCCCCAGGGGAATCTGCAGGCTGTCCATGCCCGGAAAATGCAGCAGCAAATACGCATCCGTGATCTCGGGCCGGATCCATGCCATGCGCGGATGACTGCGCTGGGTCAAGAAAACCCCATCCGCATCCACCACCATCCAGTGCCTGTCCCACTGCAGGCCATGGCGAGAGAGCCTGGCCTGGCTCAGGGCAATGCCGGCACAGGACTTGACGGGGTAAATCCACAGCTCGGAAATCCTGCCCAGCACGTCATAGCGGGTGTCGGTCATCACATCTCCTTCGATTTCGGATTCTTCGTCATTTTGCCTTCAAACCCTTGACTGACAATCGCAGACCGCTATCAACAACATAGTTTCCTGCACGCAGCGGCCCACGGGCCTGAGGTTTCCTCTATGAGCGCAGGCCCTGTCCGCGCCTCCTACAATGCGGGACATGGCGCAAACCTTTGATGTATGTATTCGTGGAGCCGGCATCGCGGGCCGGACCTTGGCTCTTTTGCTGGCGCGTGATCGTCTGCGCGTCGCCCTGGTGGTTCCGCCACAGCCGCGATCCCAGCAGCACAGGGATGTGCGAGCCTATGCGCTCAATGCCAGCTCCAGGGCCGTGCTGCAGTCGCTTCGCTGCTGGCCTGACGAGAAGGATGCGACGCCGGTGGTCGGCATGCAGGTGTTTGGCGATCTCGACGGCCAGGTGGAGTTTCATGCAGCGTCTCAGGACGTGCAGGCCCTGGCCTGGATTGTCGACGTCCCTGCGCTGGAGCAGCGCCTGGCCGAGGCCGTGCGCTATCAGCCCCAGGTGGAAATCGTCGAGCAGCCCGTGGAGGCCGCGCTCACCGCCGTCTGCGAAGGTCGCCACAGCAGCTCGCGCAACGAATTCGGCGTGGAGTTCTCCGTCACGCCCTATTCCCAGCACGCGATTGCCACGCGCCTGCGCTGCGAGCTGCCGCATGGCGGCATTGCACGCCAGTGGTTCACGCCCGAAGGGATTCTGGCCTTCCTGCCCCTGGGCGGCGCCGAAGGTCACGAAGTGGCCGTGGTCTGGTCGCTGGAACACTCTCTGCTGCCCGACTGGCTGCAAAGCGAAGAGGCAAGCTTCACCACCCGCCTGCAGTCCATCAGCCAGGATGCGCTGGGCCAGCTGGAACTGGTGGCCGAACGCGCCAGCTGGCCGCTGCAGCAGGCGGTGGCAGACCGCTGGTGCGGACCGCTGGACAGGAACAGCCCGCAAAGCTGGGTCCTGGCAGGCGACGCCGCCCACAACGTCCATCCGCTGGCCGGCCAGGGTTTGAACCTGGGCCTGGGCGATGTGCAGGCCCTGGCGCGCATCCTGCAGGAGCGCGACTATTGGCGCAGCCCCGCCGATCTGAAGCTGCTGCGCCGCTACGAACGCGAGCGCAAGGCGGCTCTGGCCCCCATGGGCCTGGCCATGGACGGTCTGCAGCAGCTTTTTGCCCGCCCGGAAGTACCCGTGCAGATGCTTCGCAATTGGGGCATGAAGGGTTTCGAGCGAAGCGGCCCGCTCAAGGCCTGGATGGCCAGACAGGCCATGGGCCTGCTCTGAGAAGCAGGCTCGGGGAACCCTTGGCGCGGCCCGCACTCCAAGCAACAGATCTGCCATCCAGGTACCGTGCATGGCAGCCGACTTCAATCCTTTCGCGCTGCAGTCTGCTGCAGCCAAGACATCACCCATGAAACTTGTTGCCTGCCTGCTGGCCTCCGCCAGCCTGACCTTCGGCCTGAGCGTGCACGCCCAGGACGCCAACCTCAAGAAGACGCTGACCGAGCGCATTCCCCAGCTCGAGAAGATCGACGAGGTGCGCTCCACTCCCATGAGCGGTCTGTACGAAGTGCGCGTGGGCACGGACATCTTCTACACCGATGCCAAGGGCAACTATCTGATCCAGGGCGAACTGATCGACACCAAGGCACGCCGCAACCTGACCGAAGACCGCATGACACAGCTCACGGCCGTGGACTTCAAGCAACTGCCCTTCAAGGACGCCATCACCATCGTGCATGGCAAGGGCGAGCGCAAGATGGCCGTGTTCGAAGACCCGAACTGCGGCTACTGCAAGCGCTTTGAAAAAGACCTGCAGAGCGTGGACAACGTCACCATCTATCTGTTCCTCTATCCCATCCTGAGCCCCGACTCGGCCGAGAAGTCGCGCAACATCTGGTGCGCCAAGGATCAGGCCAAGGCCTGGCAGGAGCAGATGCTGAACAGCAAGAACGCCGCTGCCGCCCAGTGCGACCCCGCTGCCATCCAGCGCAATCTGGCCTTCGGCCGCAAGTACAAGATCACCGGCACCCCCACCGTGATCTTCTCCAACAATGTGCGCGTGCCCGGCGCCATCTCGGCTGCCGAAGTCGAGAAGCATCTGGCCGCCGCCAAGTAATCCCTGTCTTATTGCCGGAGCAGCGCGCACCTGATGCCGTTTCAGGCGTGCTGCGGTAGGTCCGCATGCTCCGGCCTGCATTTCTGGAGCTGCCATGACCTCTGTTCTCAACACATCCGGCATTCGCCCCGACATCCGCTTCGTCGTGCAGGCCAGCGCGGTGGACGCCCATCTTTTCGATGTGCAGCTGCATATCGCCCGGCCCACGGCGCAGCTGCTGCTGTCGCTGCCGGTGTGGATTCCTGGCAGCTATCTGGTGCGCGAGTTCTCCAAGAACCTGCAAGGCTTGAGAGCCGTGCAGAACGACCAGCCCGTGGCCGTTCAACAACTCAGCAAAAATCAATGGAAAATTGCCTGCAACGCAGACTCAGCATGCATTGTCAGCTATCAGGTTTGCGCCTATGACACCTCGGTGCGCACGGCCTGGCTGGATCGCCGCCGCGGTTTCTTCAACGGCACCAGCCTGTGCCTGCGCGTGCATGGCCTGGAAGAGCACCCCCATGCGCTGGAGCTGCTTGGCAGCGCCGCCACCGAGGGCTGGCAGGTGGCCACCGGCCTGAAGCCGGCACAGGTCGACGCCAACGGCTTCGGTCTCTACCAGGCCGCCCACTACGATGAGCTGGTGGACTGCCCCGTCGAAATGGGGCGGTTCTGGCGCGGCAGCTTTGAAGCCGGCGGCGTGCCCCATGAATTTGTGGTCGCCGGTGCCGCACCCAGCTTTGATGGCGAGCGCCTGCTGGCCGATACGAAAAAGATCTGCGAAGCCGAGATCGCCTTCTGGCATGCCGACGGCAGCCGGCCGCCCATGGATCGCTATGTCTTCATGCTCAACGTGGTGGATGACAACTATGGCGGCCTGGAGCACCGCAACAGCACGGCGCTGATCTGCGGTCGCCGCGATCTGCCGCGCAAGGGTGAGGCCAGGGCCGGCGAAGGCTACAACACCCTGCTGGGCCTGATCAGCCACGAGTACTTCCACACCTGGAACGTCAAGCGCCTGCGCCCGGCCGAACTGGCCCGCTACGATTACGAGCAGGAGAACTACACCGAGCTGCTGTGGTTCTTCGAAGGCTTTACCAGCTATTACGACGACCTGTTCCTGCGCCGGGCCGGACTGCTGGACAACAGCCAGTACCTCAAGCTCCTCGCGCGCACCATCAACCAGGTGCTGCAGACGCCGGGCCGCCTGGTCCAGTCCGTGGCTGAGGCCAGCTTCGATGCCTGGGTCAAGTACTACCGCCAGGACGAGAACACCGCCAATCACACGGTCAGCTACTACACCAAGGGCTCGCTGGTCGCCCTGTGTCTGGATCTGGCCCTGCGCGCCAATGGCACGGGCAGCCTGGACGAGGTGATGCGCAGCCTGTGGCACCAAAGCGCGGGCGGCCCCATCAGCGAAGCCGACGTGCTGGCCGTGGTCGGCGAAGTGGGCAGCCCCGACATTGCCGCACAGCTCCGCACCTGGGTGCACTCCACCGGCGAGCTGCCCCTGCGCGAACTGCTGGAGCAGCACGGCGTCAAGAGCAAGACCGAGCCTGCACAGCTGGCGCAGAAGCTGGGTCTACGGGTGCAGGAGAACCACAGCGTCCAGATCAAGACCGTGCTGCGCGGTGGCGCGGCCGAGCAGGCCGGCATGATGGCGGCAGACGAGTGGCTGGCCGTTGACGTCAATGACCAGTGCTGGCGCATCAGCAAGCTGGACGATGTGTCGCTGTACGCGGCCGGTGCCGATCGGCTCACGGCCTGGGTGGCCCGCGATCAGCAGATTCTGCAGCTGACGCTGAAGCTGGACGGCCTGCTCGCCAAAACCGCCAGCGAGGATGCAGATAGCGCCAGCCCCACCCACAATCTGGGGCTTGAAATCAGCGACAAGGGCGCCGCAGAGCGCTGGCTGACGGGCATTGCGGCGTGAACCAGACCTCCAAGGTGGCGCTGCTGCGCGACAGCCGGCAGCCAGACTCAGCGGTTATTCTTGGCAGCAGCGTTTCATTCTTTAGCAGGAGACAAACTTGGCCTACGAAACCATCGAAGTCCGCGTGGAAGCGGAAAAAGTCGGCATCATCACGCTGAACCGTCCCAAGCAGCTCAATGCGCTGAACGACCAGCTCATGGACGAACTGGGCGATGCACTCAGGAAGTTCGATGCCGACAAAAGCATTGGCTGCATGATCATCACCGGCAGCGAACGTGCTTTTGCCGCCGGTGCAGACATCGGTGCCATGGCCAAGTACAGCTTTGCCGACGCCTACGGCGGCGACTACATCACGCGCAACTGGGAAACCATTCGCAGCATCCGCAAGCCGGTGATTGCCGCCGTCAGCGGCTTTGCCCTGGGCGGTGGCTGCGAGCTGGCGATGATGTGCGACTTCATCATCGCCGCCGACAATGCCAAGTTCGGCCAGCCCGAAATCAAGCTGGGCGTGATTCCCGGTGCCGGCGGCACGCAGCGCCTGCCGCGTGCCGTGGGCAAGTCCAAGGCCATGGACATGGCCCTGACGGCCCGCATGATGGACGCCACGGAAGCCGAGCGTGCCGGCCTGGTCAGCCGCGTCGTGCCTTTTGACAAGCTCATGGAAGAGACGCTGGGCGCCGCCATCATCATCAGCGGCTTCTCCCAGCTGGCCGTCATGGCTGCCAAGGAGTCCGTGAACCGCGCCTTCGAGAGCGGACTGTCCGATGGCGTGATGTTCGAGCGTCGCCTGTTCCATGCCCTGTTTGCCACCCAGGACCAGAAGGAAGGCATGGATGCCTTCGTGAACAAGCGCCCCGCTCACTTCACCCATCAGTGAACGCCGGATTTTTCGCAAGAAAATTTTGGCGATTCACTTGAACCCGACATTTTTTGCATATAATCGCTGTCTTCGGTCGTATAGCTCAGTTGGTTAGAGCGCAGCATTCATAATGCTGATGTCGCAGGTTCGAGTCCCGCTACGACCACCAGACAGGAACCGCAGTGTTTGCAAAAGCACTGCGGTTTTTTCTTTGCCGCAACGCTCTCTGCAGTCTGCGCACAAAAATTCCCAGCTTGGCTGCCAAGGCCATTTCTTCCTATACAATTGCGGGCTGTCGGTCGTATAGCTCAGTTGGTTAGAGCGCAGCATTCATAATGCTGATGTCGCAGGTTCGAGTCCCGCTACGACCACCAAATCCAGGCCCCAGTTGCTCACGCAGCTGGGGCTTTTCGCTTTTTACAGAGGCGACATGGCGCCGCACTGCCCTTTCTGCCCTGCAGAAATCAGCGCAGATCGCGCCGCCATGCTCCAGCCGCTCAAACTCCCCTTCAAGGACTTTTTCGTGCCCGTTGCACCTCAAGGATGCCGCACGCACGCTGCGTGCCCGCGCGCTGGTCTTGCGCCCAGCGAGGGCCGGCTTTTTTCTGCAGAAGCCGGCCAGCAGGCACCCAAAGTCCGCATTCGCTCAAGGACTCTCCCGTGACCACACAAACCACAGGCGTCGTGGCAGGCATAGCCGCGCCCGCCGCTCCCACAGAAGTCAACGGATACAGCTGGAAAGCACTCATGGGTTCGGCCGTCGGCTATGCCATGGACGGCTTTGACCTTCTGATTCTGGGCTTCATGCTCTCGGCCATCTCCAAGGATCTGAACCTCACGCCCGGCCAGGCCGGCTCTCTCGTGACCTGGACCTTGATCGGCGCCGTCTTCGGCGGCATCGTCTTCGGCATGCTCAGCGACAAATACGGCCGCATCCGCGTGCTGACCTGGACGATTGTGCTGTTTGCCGTCTTCACGGGCCTGTGCGCTTTTGCACAAGGCTATTGGGACTTGCTGATCTACCGCACCATTGCCGGCATCGGCCTAGGGGGAGAGTTCGGCATCGGCATGGCCCTGGCCGCCGAAGCCTGGCCCGCACGCCATCGCGCACGCGTCTCGTCCTATGTGGCGCTGGGCTGGCAGCTGGGCGTGCTGGGCGCAGCCATGTTGACCCCGCTGCTGCTGCCTTCCATCGGCTGGCGCGGCATGTTTCTGGTCGGCGTGATTCCTGCGGTCGTGGCCTGGGTCATCCGCAACAAGCTGCATGAACCCGAAGTGTTCGTGGCACGCAGCAAGAAGGAACAACCCTCGGCCATGCAATGCCTGAAGCTGCTGATGAAGGACAAGGCCACGCGCAGGATCAGCCTGGGCGTGATCGTGCTGACCTCGGTGCAGAACTTCGGCTACTACGGCATCATGATCTGGATGCCCAGCTTTCTGTCCAAGCAGATGGGCTTCAGCCTGACCAAGTCGTCGGTGTGGACGGCCGTCACCATCATCGGCATGTCGCTGGGTATCTGGGTCTTCGGCCAGCTGGCCGACCGCATCGGCCGCAAGCCCACTTTCCTGATCTTCCAGGTCGGTTCCGTGATCTCGGTGCTGGCCTATTCCCAGCTCACCGATGCCACGGCCATGCTGTGGGTGGGAGCCATCATGGGCCTGTGTGTCAACGGCATGATGGGCGGCTATGGTGCCGTCATCAGCGAAGCCTATCCCACCGAAGCCCGCGCCACCGCGCAGAACGTGCTGTTCAACATCGGCCGCGCCGTCGGCGGCCTGGGCCCGGTCGTCATCGGTGCGCTGGCCATGGCCTACTCCTTCCAGGTGGCGATTGCGCTGCTGGCAGCCATCTATGTGCTGGACATGCTGGCCACGGTGTTTCTGATTCCCGAGCTCAAGGGCCGGGAGCTTCAGTAACGCACGCTGTCACCGAAGACCCATGAAACGCCAGAGCCTGAAAAGCCTGGCGTTTTTTGCGTGTTGCCCCCTGCGGGACGCCCGGCAGGGAGACAGCGGCCTCACGCGACGGGCAAGCGCCGGAGCCTCGGGATGACCCGGGTACGCTATCGGCGCTGCCGGAACACATCGCTGACCAGCTCCCGCAGCCACTGGTTTGCAGGCTCCCTGGCGAAGCGCCAGCTCCAGTGCAGCGATACATCGAAGGCACTCTCGGGCAAGTCGGCCTGCAGCACCACATAGCCGCCCTGCGCCTCAAAGGTCTGGGCAATCTCGGCGGGCATGACGACCGCCAGATCCGTCTGCTGCACGATGGAGGGCACGGCCATGAAGTGCGCCGCCGACAGGCGTACCTGATCCTGCAGCTCGAGCTTGCGCAGAATGCGCAGGGTCTCGGAATGCGATCGCACGGCCACATAGTCGAGACTGCGCAAATGCCCGGCTCCCAGCCTGCGCGACTTCAGTCCCCCGAGGACCGGATGCCCCTGACGCAGCAACAGCGCGTAGCGGTCGGACAGCAACACCTTCTGCTGCGTGCCCGTCACACCAGGCAGAAAGCCGATGGCGATGTCCAGCGAACCACGATCCAGGGCGTCGGCAATCTCGCCCATGGGCATGGGCAGGGTTTGCAGCCGCACGTGGGGCGCCCGTCGTCGCAAGGCCTGCATCAGCGGTGGCAGAAAACGTGCTTCGCCGATGTCGCTGAGATGAATGCGAAAGCACTGACTGGCCTGCAAGGGGTCGAAGGTGTGCGCCTCCGCCAGAGCCACTTCCAGGGTTGCAAGCGCCGTTCTCACCGCCTGGGCCAGCCGCTCGGCGCGTGGCGTCGGGCGCACGCCTCCATGCATGCGCTCGAACAGTGGATCGCCCAGCAGTTGCCGCAACCGTGTCACCGCCTGGCTGGCTGCGGGCTGGGACAGGCCCAGCTCCTGCGAGGCACGACTGACGCTGCCGTGGCGGAACACCGCATCGAAAACACGCAGCAGATTGAGGTCCAGGCCCGATATATCCATAAAACGAATATCTCTTAGATGCTTTATTCAATTGCTGGAAATTATCCCTGAAGGCAGGATGGATGCCAACAGAGCCAAGGCGCAGTGCCAGCCCCTCCAGGAGATTTCCTTTGCAAGCCAACACCGTATCCCAAGCCCAGACCCCCGAGGTCTTCACCGTGCGCCACGCCGTCATAGCGATGCTGCGCAAGCTGGGCATGACGCGCATTTTCGGCAACCCCGGCTCGACCGAGCTGCCCCTGTTCCGCGACTATCCCGAGGACTTCTCCTACATCCTCGGCCTGCAGGAGACCGTGGTCGTGGGCATGGCAGACGGCTATGCCCAGGCCACGCGCAATGCCAGCTTCGTGAATCTGCATTCCGCTGCCGGCGTCGGCCACGCCATGGCCAACATCTTCACGGCCTTCAAGAACCGCACGCCCATGGTCATCACAGCCGGCCAGCAGACGCGCTCGCTGCTGCAGTTCGACCCCTTCCTGCACTCCAACCAGGCCGCCGAGCTGCCCAAGCCCTATGTGAAGTGGAGCTGCGAACCCGCCCGCGCAGAGGACGTGCCCCAGGCCCTGGCGCGCGCCTACTACATCGCCATGCAGGAGCCGCGCGGCCCCGTCTTCGTTTCCATTCCTGCCGATGACTGGGATGTGCCCTGCGAGCCCGTCACGCTGCGCGAGGTCGGCTTCGAGACGCGACCCGACCCGCGCCTGCTCGACAAGATAGGCCAGGCCCTGGAGGGCGCGCGCACACCGGCCTTCGTGGTCGGAGCAGCCGTGGACCGCAGCCAGGCCTTCGAGGCCGTCCAGACCCTGGCCGAACGCCACCAGGCGCGCGTCTACGTGGCGCCCATGAGCGGACGCTGCGGCTTCCCCGAAGACCATGCGCTGTTCGGCGGCTTCCTGCCAGCCATGCGCGAGCGCATCGTGGACAGGCTCTCGGGCCATGATGTGGTCTTCGTCATCGGCGCACCGGCCTTCACCTACCACGTCGAAGGCCACGGCCCCTTCATCGCCGAGGGCACGCAGCTGTTCCAGCTCATCGAAGATCCCGCCATCGCCGCCTGGGCGCCCGTGGGCGACGCGGCCGTGGGCAATATCCGCATGGGTGTGCAGGAGCTGCTGGCCCGCCCCCCGGCGCGTGCGCGTACCGCGCTCCAGCCCCGCCCCGCCATCCCGGCGCCAGAAGCGCCAGAACCCGGCCAGCTCATGACTGACGCCTTCCTCATGCACACGCTGGCCCGGGTACGTTCGCGCGACAGCATCATCGTCGAGGAGGCGCCGGGCTCTCGCTCCGTGATTCAGGCCCACCTGCCCATCTACGCAGCCGAAACCTTTTTCACCATGTGCAGCGGCGGCCTGGGACACAGCCTTCCTGCCTCGGTCGGCATCGCGCTGGCCAGGCCCGACAAGAAGGTCATCGGCGTCATCGGCGACGGCTCGGCCATGTACGCCATCCAGGCGCTGTGGAGCGCGGCCCACCTGAGGCTGCCCGTCACCTACATCATCGTCAAGAACCGCCGATACGCGGCGCTGCAGGATTTCTCCAAGGTCTTTGGCTACCGCGAAGGCGAAAAAGTCGAAGGCACGGACCTGCCCGACATCGACTTCGTGGCCCTGGCCAGGGGCCAGGGCTGCGACGGCGTGCGCGTGACCGAGGCCGCCGATCTGGTCCGGGTGCTGGAGGATGCCCTGCGCAGCCCGCGCGCCACGCTGGTCGAGGTCGAGGTCGCCTGACCCGCCCCGAGGAGACAAGACATGCACCATGCACAAGAGCCGCAGGCGGCCACCGTCGGCATCCTGGGCGCAGGAGCCATGGGCACCCTGTTCGGCACCCGCCTGGCCCAGGCCGGCATTCCCGTCACACTGGTGGACATCAACCCCGAGTTGCTCGAGGCCATACGCGAACACGGCGTTCACTGCGAGACCGACCAGGGCCCGCTGCGCGCCCGTGTGCAGGCCCTGCAGGCCCGGGAGCTGAGGCAGCCGCCAGCGCGCTGGCTGATCTTCACCAAGGCCGCCCACACCCAGGCCGCGCTGCAGAGCATTGCCCACGTGATAGGCCCCGAAACCCTGCTGCTCAGCCTGCAAAACGGCATCGGACATATCGAGACCCTGCACGGATTCGCCGATGCGCGACAGATCGCCGTGGGCGTGACCACCTGGCCAGCCCGGTTGCTCGAAGCGGGGCGGGTGAGTTCCCTGGGCAGCGGCAAGATCCGCTTCATGCCGCGTAACGGGCTGGTGGATGCCCGCTTCCAGGACTTCTGCAACGACCTCAACCGCGCGGGACTGCATTGCGAGATCGACCCCGAGGTCGAGACCGCCATCTGGGAGAAACTGGCCTTCAATGCAGCCTTCAACGGCCTGTGCGGCGTCACACGCCAGACCGTGGATGCACTGGCCACCCCCCTGGGCCGCGAGCTGATCCGCGACGTCCTGGACGAGGTCGTGTCCGTGGCCGCAGCCTGCGGCATTGCCATCGACGTTCCACGCCTCCAGGCGACGGTGGAAGATGCGCTGAATCACCATGTGGGTCACCAACCCTCCCTGCTGCAGGACCTCCTGGCGGGACGCCCGACCGAGACCGACTCCATCCACGGATCGGTGGTGCGCGCCGCCGAGCGGCATGGCATTGCCACCCCCGTGACGCGCACCCTTCACCGGCTCATCAGCGTGACACAGCAGCGCACGCCATAAGGCGAGGGCTCACCAAAGGCGGCAAAGACCTGAGCCCAACCATTCACCAACAAGGAGACAACATGCGCAGAACCTTTCTCAAGGCTGGCGTCGCTTGCAGCGTGCAATTCATGCTGGGCAGGACCTATGCCCAGGCGGTATCCGGAAAGCCGGTGGAATGGGTGGTCGGCTTTGCCGCCGGCGGTGGCTCGGATGCCGTTGCACGCAGCGTGGCCGAGGCCTGGGCCAAACCGATCCACCGCAACATCGTGGTGATCAACAAGCCGGGAGCCGGCACCAACATTGCCGCCGAATATGCCGCGCGCTCGCGCGACTACGGAAATCTGGTCTTCACCGCCGACTTCGCCACCCTGGCCGCCAATCCGCACCTGTTCCCCAAACTGGCCTACAACGCCGAGCAGGACTTCGTCCCCATCGGCCTGCTGGCGCGCTTTCCTCTATTGCTGGTCGTCCATAACGAACTGCCGGTGCGCAGCTTCCAGGATTTCGCGGCATGGGCCAAGGCCAACCCCGGCAAGCTCAGCTATGGCAGTCCAGGGCTGGGAACCCCGCACCACCTGGCAACCGAACTGCTGGCCCAGAAGATGGGGGTGAAGATGACCCATGCGCCCTACCGCGGCGCCGGACCGGCCATGCTGGATGTGATCGGCGGGCAGATCCCCTTCATGCTGGTGGACAGTGCCGCAGGGCTGCCCCACATCAATGCGGGCAAGGTGCGGGCCATCGGCGTGGCCAGTGCGCAGAGGCTCAAGAGCCTGCCGCGCACGCGCACGCTCATCGAGCAGGGCGTGGCCGGCTTCGAGGCCTTCGCCTGGCAAGGCCTGGTCGCCCCCAGGGGCACGGACGACGCCACCATACAGGCGTGGTCCAAGACGCTTCAGGAAACCCTGAAAACGCCGGCCGTGCAAGCGCGCTTCGAGGCGCTGGCCCTGGAGCCCCTGCCCAGTACTCCCGAGCAGATGCGCGAGTTCTGGCTCGCCGAGAAGAAGCGCTGGGGCGAGGTCATCAGGACCGCTGGCATCACGCTGGACTAACCGACATCAATCACAAGAAGGAAATGCATATGGAGACACCCATCACTCAACGCCCTTTTTCACGCCTGTCTGCGCACAAGCGGCTGCGCGCCCTGATCCCCAAAAGCTGGGCCGCACTGGGCTTGGCGCTCTGCATGGCACCTGCCGCACAGGCGCAGACCTGGCCGGAGCGTCCCATCCGCCTGATCGTGAACTTCGCCCCGGGGGGCGCCGCCGACGTAATGGGGCGAGCGATCTCTCCCACCATGAGCCAGGTGCTGGGCCAGTCCGTGGTGGTGGACAACAAGCCGGGCGCCAACGGCAATATCGGTATCGGCGAAACCGTGCGCTCGGCCAAGGACGGCTACACGCTGCTGCTGAGCAGCGGCGGCGGCATCAGCATCAATCCACTGATCTACGGCAAGCTGCCTTTCAATCCCGAGAAGGACCTGATCCCCGTGGCTGCCGTGGCACGCGTTCACGTGTTTCTGGAAACCAACCCCAGCCTGCCCGTGAACAACGTGCAGGACTTCATCAGGTACCTGCAGGCCAATCCCGGCAAGCTCTCGTATGGCTCGCCCGGCCCGGGCAGCTCGCCCCATCTGGCCGGCGAGATGTTCAAGCGCGCAGCCAAGGTCGAGGCCAGCCATATTCCCTACAAGGGAGCCGGCCCGGCGCTGACCGATGTGCTCAGCGGCCAGTTGCAGTACTGGTTCGATCCGGGTCCCGGCCTCAAGCAGGTGGAAGCCGGCAAACTCAAGCTGCTGGCCATCGGCAGCCCTCAGCGCTCTCCTCTCTACCCCAAGGTACCCACCCTGGCCGAGAGCGGTCTGCCCGGCTTTGATGCCGACACGCTGTTCGGCATCTACGCTCCCACCGGCACTCCCGCTGCCGTGGTGGAGGCCGTACGCGCCAGCGTGCTCAAGGCACTGGAACAGAAGAACGTGATCGAAGTGCTGCAAGGCCTGGGCTCCACGCCCGAGCCGCGCATGAGCCGCCAGGACTTCGTGGACCATCACGCCAAGGAGCGCGCCCGCTTCGCACCGCTGATCAGGGAAATCGGCTTGAAAGTGGACTAAGACGTGTCCGTTCAACGTGGGAGTCCGGTTGATCCGGAAACTCCCTTGTGGCCGCCCGTCCGCAAGGACCGGCGGTCTTTTTTGGGCTTGTGCAAACAAGAATGCTCAACAGGCATGCCGAACGACACCACACCAGGCCGGATCGGAGTTTGCGCAGCCCGGTTTCAGGAGGACGCCACCGCCACCACCACCGCAGACTCGGCCACTTCCAGCCAGACAGGGTCCTGGGCTACCAGCCCGCTCATGGCCGGTGCGAAGCCCACGATCTGTGCGCCCCAGTCCAGCCGGCAGATGGCCTCGTCGCAAGCCTGGCTCTCTTCGGTCATCGTGGCCGCGCCATAGGTCGCGCGTTGCACCACCGCAGGCCAGATATTGATCGGTTGCGAGGCTGCTGCCGGTCGCTCCTGGCCCAGCCAGACCTTGACGGCCGTGGCCTTGCACAGGGCCAGCACCGGAACGCCGGGTGCCAGGCCCAGCAGTTCATAACTTTCGGGGGTGATACGCGCGGCGATCGTCCAGTCCGAGCCCGCATCGCTGGCGGCACGCAGCCAGACACGAATCTGCCCACCAATGGACTCGACCTTGAGCACGGTGCAAGGCCACTGATTGCGCATGCTGGTCATCAACCCCAGATTGGGCTGGCCACCACCGGGCGTTCCGGCCTGCATGCGCTGCAGCAGCTCGGTACGCACGCGCATCATGGCCTCGGCCGCGTGGAGCAACTCCTCGCCCGCAGGCGTGATCTGCGCACCGCCGCCGCCGGCGCCGCCCACGCTGCGCTCGACCAGCGGCACGCCCGCCAGATTGGTCAAGGTGTCGATGGCCTGCCAGGCCGCCTTGTAGCTCACGCCCACATCGCGTGCAGCCTGGGAGATGGAGCCGCTTTGCGCAATGCCGCGCAGGATGGCAATGCGGCGATCGGCCATGTCATAGCCCAGCGCCTGGGAGACCGAATCGGACGACAGCGCGCCACCCCGGGCAGCCTCGTCACCGGACATCTCCAATTGTTCCTGTTCGAGATTTTCAGTGTCAGACATAGGCCGCCATCATGCCCTGACAGCCAATTTCCTCGCTCGACCTCAGTTGTTCATTCACGCTACACTCGCTATTCCACTAATGAATAGCGAAACATCGATGACTCCCATCACTGCCCGCTCCACCGGTTTTTCCTTTCGACTGGCTCGATCTGCAGCCGTGATCGCGACCGTGACCAGTCCGGTCGTGCTGGGCCTGTGGTCTGCGCAGGCACATGCCGCTGAAGTGGCGGTCGCCGTGGCAGCCAACTTCACCGCCCCCATGAAGAAGATTGCCGCAGAGTTCGAGAAGGACACGGGCCACAGGGCCGAGCTGTCGTTTGGCGCCACCGGCAAGTTCTACGCCCAGATCAACAACGGCGCTCCTTTCGGCATCCTGCTGGCTGCCGACGACACCACACCGGAAAAGCTGGCCAAGGAGGGCAAGGGTGTGGCCGAGTCGCGCTTTACCTACGCCGTCGGCACGCTGGTGCTGTGGAGCCCCAAGGCAGGCTACGTGGACGACAAGGGCTCCGTGCTCAAGACCGGCGACTACCGGCATATCGCGATTGCCAACCCCAAGCTGGCCCCCTACGGCGCGGCGGCCATGGAAGTGCTGGATCAGCTCGGCCTGAGCGCGCAGGTGCAGCCCAGGGTGGTGATGGGGGAGAACATCGCACAGACCTATCAGTTCGCCGCCACCGGCAATGCACAGCTGGGTTTTGTGGCCCTGTCCCAGGTCATGGAGAATGGCAAGATCCGCGAGGGCTCGGCCTGGCAGGTGCCCGGCAGCATGCATGAGCCCATCCGCCAGGACGCGATCGTGCTCAACGGCGCCAAGGACAACGCGGCCGCCACTGCGCTGATGAAGTATCTGCGCAGCCCCAAGGCACATGACATCATCCGCTCCTACGGCTACAGCTTCTGAACGCGTGAACACGCTCTTGGACCTTGTCCACAGAAACTGGCGCCGATTCAACGCAAACCATTCCGCGCCCCCCTTGGCGCCGCTCGGCTAAGCTGGGTGCTTCGGGGGCTTTCTGGATGCCATGCAACTCAATGCCGAAGACTATGCAGCCATCTGGCTCACGCTCAAGCTTGCAGGCGTGACCACCGTGCTGCTCATGCTGCTGTGCACGCCGCTGGCCTGGTGGCTGGCCCATACCCGTTCGCGCTGGCGCGGCCCGATCGGTGCCGTGGTGGCACTGCCGCTGGTGCTGCCGCCCACCGTCATCGGTTTCTATCTGCTGGTCACCATGGGCCCCCAGGGGCCCATCGGCAAGATCACGCAGGCCATGGGCCTGGGCAATCTGCCGTTCACCTTTGCCGGCCTCGTGGTCGGCTCGCTGATCTACTCCATGCCGTTCACCGTGCAGCCGCTGCAACGTGCCTTCGAAGCCCTGGGCCCGCGCCCCATGGAGGCGGCGGCCAGCCTGGGCGCCAGTCCGCTGGACCGCTTTCTGACCGTGGCCCTGCCCCTGGCTCGGCCCGGCTTCATCACCGCTGCCGTGCTGACCTTCGCCCATACCGTGGGCGAGTTCGGCGTGGTGCTGATGCTGGGCGGCAATATCCCCGGCGTCACACGCGTGGTCTCGGTACAGATCTACGACCACGTGGAAGCCATGGAGTACGGGCACGCCCATCTGCTGGCGGCCGGAATGGTGGTGTTCTCCTTCATCGTGCTGCTGGCCCTGAACTGGTTGCAGCCCAAGGCGGAGCGCCGCACATGACAGCGGCCCACGTCATCACCGCCCAGCTCAGGCTGACCCGGCCGGACTTTGCACTCGATGTGAATCTACAGCTTCCCGGCCACGGAGTGACGGCCCTGTTCGGCCCCTCGGGCTGCGGCAAGACCACCTGCCTGCGCAGCCTCGCCGGACTGGAACGGGCCCAAGGCCGCGTCACCGTCAACCAGACCGTATGGCAGGACGATGCCGGCCGGCAATGGCTGCCCACGCACCAGCGCGCGCTCGGCTATGTGTTCCAGGAGGCCAGCCTGTTTCCGCATCTTTCGGTACAGCGCAATATCGATTACGGACTCAGGCGCACGCCGCAGCAACGCCGCAAGGTCTCCAAGGAAAGAGCCGTCGAACTGCTGGGCATTGCCCATCTGATGGAACGCATGCCCGCCACGCTCTCGGGTGGAGAGCGTCAGCGCGTGGCGATTGCCAGAGCGCTGGCCACCAGCCCCGAGGTGCTGCTCATGGACGAACCCCTGGCAGCGCTCGATGCCCAGCGCAAGGCCGAAGTCCTGCCCTATCTGGAGCAGCTGCAGCGCCATCTGCAGATTCCCGTGATCTACGTCAGCCACTCCATGGACGAGGTCGCGCGCCTGGCCCAGCACATGGTGCTGCTCGAGGCCGGCAAGGTGCTGGCGCAGGGCGCGGTCACGGAGCTGCTGTCCAGCCTCGATCTGCCGCTGGCCCATGGCGATGTGGCTTCCAGCGTGGTCCATGCCACGGTGCAGGCCCATGACGCGTCCGATCATCTGAGCACACTGGTCTTCGACGGAGGCAGGCTGCAGCTCGTCATGGCCAGACCGCGCGAGCCGGGCAGCCCGGTGCCGCTACGCGTACAGGCGCGCGATGTCAGCCTCAGCCTGCAGCGGCCCGAAGGCAGCAGCATTCTCAACATCCTGCCGGTGCTGGTGCTGGGCCTGCGCGAGGACGGACCGGGCCAGGTCATGGTCTCGCTGCAGGCGGGCGGCACCCGGCTGCTGGCCCGAATCACCCGGCATTCCGCCAGGGCCTTGCAGCTGCAGCCCGGCATGCCGGTGTTTGCCCAGATCAAGGGCATGGCGCTGCTGGACTGAGTGCTGCATCAACCATTTGATTTACATCAAGAAATTTTTCATCGCATACCCGAGGCCTGCGCTAGCCTTTGCTGGACAAACCACCGCTGACTGAATAGATTCGCCATCCTTTGACTTTTATCTAAAAGTCATATGACAAAAAGCTTGAGGGCTTTTGTCGCGTTTCCTCGCTTTGCGAACCGGGCTGTGCCAGCCGGTTCAGTTGCTTGCCATTGGCATCCCTCAACATTCGACGTGGCCCGTGAGGTCCGGCAATGTGTGAGCAATCGTCAAGGTCGAGGCCCCGAGTCCGGGCTGTTCCCCCGGCTCACGGGTGGCTGCGTCAGCGTATGCCGCCACCCGCAAACCTAACGCCCTCCATGGTCATGGGAGCGCGGTTGAAGAAAACAACACATGATGAATCACGGCAGAAGACGTTTCTTCAAGCTGTGCGGTGCCGGCGTCGCCGGCGCCACTGCTGCATCCCTGGGCTTCGCCCCCTCGGTGGCCATGGCCACCTTGCCCCGCCAGTACAAGCTGCTGCGCGCCAAGGAAACCCGCAACAACTGCACCTACTGCTCGGTGGGCTGCGGCATGCTGATGTACAGCCTGGGCGACGGCGCCAAGAACGCCAAGTCCCGGATCTTCCACATCGAGGGCGACCCCGACCACCCCGTCAGCCGCGGCTCGCTGTGCCCCAAGGGCGCCGGAGCCCTGGATTACATCCATTCGGACCAGCGCCTGAAATACCCCGAGGTGCGTGAGGCCGGCAGCAACGAGTGGAAGCGCATCAGCTGGGACGAAGCCAATGAACGCATCGCGCGCCTGCTCAAGGATGATCGCGACGCCAACTTCATCGAAATGAACGACCAGGGCCAGCGCGTCAACCGCTGGCTCAGCACCGGCATGCTGGCCTCCTCGGCCGCCTCCAACGAGACCGGCATCCTGGACTTCCGCTTCGGCCGCGCCCTGGGCATGCTGGGCTTCGACTGCCAGGCCCGCCTGTGCCACGGCCCCACGGTGTCGGCCCTGGCGCCCTCGTTCGGTCGCGGCGCAATGACCAACCACTGGGTGGACATCAAGAACGCCAACGTGATCCTGGTCATGGGCGGCAACCCTGCCGAAGCCCACCCCGTGGGCTTCAAGTGGGCCATCGAAGCCAAGATCCACAACAAGGCCCACCTCATGGTGGTGGACCCGCGCTTCAACCGCACCGCCGCAGTGGCCGACTTCTACGCCCCCATCCGCGCGGGCTCGGACGCCGCCTTTCTCATGGGCGTGGTCAACTACCTGCTGCAGCACGACAAGATCCAGCACGAATACGTCAAGGCCTATACCAATGCCAGCCTGATCGTGCGCGAGGACTATGGCTTCGACGAAGGTCTGTTCAGCGGCTACGACGCCGACAGAAAAGCCTACGACAAATCCAGCTGGACCTATGAGCGCAATGACCAAGGCCATGCGCTGACCGACGAAAGCCTGCAGCACCCGCGCTGCGTGCTGAACCTGCTGAAAAAGCATGTGGAGCGCTACACGCCCGAGATGGTGCAGACCATCACCGGCACCCAGGTCGCCGACTTTCTGCATGTCTGCGAGCAGCTGGCCAGCACCTGCGTTCCGGACCGCACGGCCACCTTCCTCTATGCCCTGGGCTGGACCCACCACACGGCCGGTGCGCAAATCATCCGCGGCGCCGCCATGATCCAGCTGCTGCTGGGCAATATCGGCATGGCCGGCGGGGGCGTCAACGCGCTGCGCGGTCACTCCAACATCCAGGGCTATACCGATCTGGGACTGCTCTCCACCCGCCTGCCCGGCTACCTGAACCTGCCCGAGGACAGGCAGCAGACCATGGAGCAGTATCTGGCGGACGCCACGCCCAAGGCCGACCTGCCCGGCCAGGTCAATTACTGGAAGAACACGCCCAAGTTCTTCGTCAGCCTGATGAAGGATCTGTACGGCGAGCATGCCACGCGCGAGAACAGCTGGGGCTACGACTGGCTGCCCAAGTGGGACCGCAGCTACGACATGCTGGCCTATTTCGATCTGATGTACCGCGGCAAGGTCAACGGCTATATCGCCCAGGGCTTCAACCCCGTGGCCGCCATGCCCGACTCGGGCAAGATCCGCGACGCCCTGTCCAGGCTGAAGTTCCTCGTCATCATCGATCCGCTGCAGACCGAGACCTCCACCTTCTGGAAGAACCACGGCGAATTCAACGACGTGGACCCCGCGAAGATCCAGACCACGGTGTTCCGCCTGCCCTCGTCCTGCTTTGCCGAAGAGAACGGCGCCATCGTCAACTCCGGTCGCTGGCTGCAATGGCACTGGGCCGCGCAGGAGCCGCCGTTCGAGGCGCGCCACGACAGTCGCATCCTGGGCAGCATCTTCATGAAGCTGCGCGAGCTGTACGCCAAGGAAGGCGGCACCTGTCCCGAGCCCGTGATGAATATGCGCTGGGACTACCATGACCCTCACGACCCCCATCCCGAGGAAGTGGCCAAGGAGGCCAACGGCTACGCACTGGCGGATCTGTTCGACGACAACGGCAAGCTGATCGCCAGAAAGGGTGAGCTGCTGTCCGACTTCGGCATGCTGCGCGACGACGGAACGACCTCGAGCTACTGCTGGATCTTCGCCGGCTCGTGGACCGAGGCCGGCAACCAGATGGCGCGCCGCGACAACACCGACACCGGCCTGGGCAACACGCCGGGCTGGGCCTGGGCCTGGCCGGCCAATCGCCGCCTGCTCTACAACCGCGCCTCGGCCGACCCGGCCGGCAGACCCTGGGATCCCAAGCGCCAGATCCTGCACTGGGATGGCAGGAAATGGGGCGGCTCCGACGTGCCCGACTATCCGCTGACCGCCGCACCCAACAGCGGCGTGAGTCCCTTCATCATGCAGCCCGAAGGCCTGGGACGCCTGTTCTCGGCCAAGGGCATGAACGACGGCCCCTTCCCCGAGCATTACGAACCCACCGAAAGCCCGATCGCGGCCAATCCGCTGCATCCCAAGG
Source organism: Comamonas sp. (assembly GCF_009360615.1). GTDB lineage: Bacteria > Pseudomonadota > Gammaproteobacteria > Burkholderiales > Burkholderiaceae_C > Comamonas. Next base: position 18,791 of record NZ_SPEY01000012.1, on the reverse strand, counting down.
TCAGCAAGAGCCCCGTGGCGCGCGTGTTCGCCGACGACGCGGCCCGCATGGGCTCGCGTGAGCAGTTTCCCTATGTGGCCACGACCTACTCCATCACCGAGATGTTCCGCCACTGGACCAAGCACTCGCGCCTGAACGCCATCGTGCAGCCCGAGCAGTTCATCGAGCTGTCGGAAAAGCTGGCCGACAGCAAAGGCATCAAGGCCGGCGACATGATCCGGGTCTCCAGCAAGCGCGGCCACATCAAGGGCAAGGCCGTGGTGACCAAGCGCGTGATGACGCTGCAGGTCGATGGCCAGGAGATCGAGCAGATCGGCATCCCCTGCCACTGGGGCTACGAAGGCACGACGCGCAAGGGCTATCTGGCCAATACGCTGAGCCCCGGCATCGGCGATGCCAATGCCCAGACCCCCGAGTTCAAGGCCTTTCTGGTCAACATCGAAAAGGCATAAGGCGAGCCCCATGACCATGCAATCCCAAGATATCGTGCGGCGATCGGCCACCAACGGGCTCACGCCCGCCGCCCGCGCCCGCGACCACAAGGCAGAAGTTGCCAAGCTCATCGACGTCAGCATCTGCATCGGCTGCAAGGCCTGCCAGGTGGCCTGCAGCGAGTGGAACGATCTGCGCGACGATGTGGGCGAGAACTTCGGCGTCTACGACAACCCGCGTGATCTCTCGCCAGAAAGCTGGACGCTGATGCGCTTTGACGAGTATGTCAACGAGCAGGGCAAGCTGGAGTGGCTGATCCGCAAGGACGGCTGCATGCACTGCGAAGACCCGGGCTGCCTCCAGGCCTGCCCCCAGCCCGGTGCCATCGTGCAGTATGCCAACGGCATCGTGGACTTCCAGTCCGAGCAATGCATTGGCTGCGGCTACTGCGTGGCCGGCTGTCCCTTTGACATCCCGCGCATCAGCAAGAAGGACAACAAGGCCTACAAATGCACGCTGTGCTCCGACCGCGTGGCCGTGGGCCAGGAGCCGGCCTGCGTCAAGACCTGTCCCACGGGCGCCATCGCATTCGGCAGCAAGGACGACATGCGGGTCAAGGCCGAAGGCCGCGTGCAGGAAATGAAGACCCGCGGCTTCGACCAGGCCGGCATCTACGACCCGCAAGGCGTGGGCGGCACCCATGTGATGTATGTGCTGCACCATGCCGACCAGCCCGAGCTCTATCACAAGCTGCCCAGGGACCCCAAGATCAGCGCCGTGGTCCGGGGCTGGAAGGGATGGTTCAAGCCGCTGGCGGCCCTGGGTTTCGTGGCCACGCTGGCCGGCGCAGCGGCTCACTACATGGCCGCAGGCCCCAACGAGATCGACGAAGACGAAGACGATACCGGCGAGGACCGCGCCAGGAAAGGAGAAACGGCATGAACAAAGACCGCATGATCTTGCGCACCCCGCTGCCCGATCGCCTCTGCCACTGGGCCATGGTGGTGTGTTTCTTCCTGGTCGCCATGTCGGGCCTGTCCTGGGTGTTCCCCAGCCTGAACTGGCTCAACAGCGTCTTCGGCACACCGCAGCTGGCACGGCTGCTGCACCCCTTCTTCGGCGTCGTGGTGTTCCTGGCCCTGGTCTATCTGTTCGTGCGCTTTGTGAAGTACAACCTGTTCGTCCAGGAAGACCGCATCTGGATGGAGAACCTGAGATCGGTGACGGCAGGAGACCACAGCCGACGACTGCGCATCGGCAAGTACAACGCCGGCCAGAAGCTGCTGTTCTGGGGCATCATGGGCCTGATCTGCGTGCTGCTGCTGACCGGCCTGGTGATCTGGCGCGCCTACTTCGCACACCTGTTCCCGATTCCCGTGCTGCGCGTCGCGCTGGCGCTGCATGCGCTGGCGGGTGTGGGCCTGATCCTGCTGATCCTGGGCCATGTCTATCTGGCCTTCTGGGTCAAGGGATCGATACGCGGCATGGTCACCGGCTATGTCAGCCATGCCTGGGCCCGCGCCCACCATGACCGCTGGCATGAGGAGATCGGCACCAAGCCTGCGGCTGCTGGCAAGGCCAGGGCCGGGAGCACACGATGAGCATCCATCTGGTCCCCGAATCCGAACGCGCGCCCGGCGTGGGCCATATCGCGCCCTTGCGCCTGCCCGCCGCCAGGCTGCCCTACGCCGCACGCGCCAGCCGCCTGCAGCACCTGGCCCAGGGCCATGCCATGGCCGAGTATCTGTTGTGGGCTGCCGAACTCGCCAGCGCCCAGCAGGCCACGGCCGAGGCCCTGCCCCTGCCCGGGCCGGAAGCTGCCGGCCTGGCCGCAGCCTTGCAACAGCGCACGCAAACGCCTCTGCATTCGGCCTTGTGGCCGCGCTCGGCGCACTGGCTGGCGCTGCTCGATGAATTGCTGAACCGGATGGCACAGCAGCCGCGCATGCAGACTGCCGCCATCCGGCAGGCATGGGCGCGCTTGCAGCAGGCCGATACAGCCCGGCGCGAAGCCTGGGCAGACGCCCTGCTGACGGCGCTGCGCAGCGAAGCCCCGGGCGAGGATGCGGCGCTGCCCGAAGCGGGCGTGGCCCAGTTGCTGTGGAGCGCGCTGTCGCTGTACTGGCGCCAGCTGGCCAGCCAGCTGCCCGCCGCCGGCCGGGCCGAGCCGGGCGAGCAACGCCATCTCTGCCCCGTCTGCGGCCACGTGCCCACGGGCAGCCTGGTGCTCGCAGGCGCCCAGGCCGGCGTACGCTATCTGCAATGCAGTCTGTGCGAATGCCAGTGGCATGTGGTGCGCAGCCAGTGCAGCAACTGCGACAGCACGCATGCACTCGACTACTGGTGCCTGGAAGACGAAAAAGCGCCCATCAAGGCCGAGAGCTGCAACGACTGCCAGACCTACCTCAAGGCCTTCTACCAGCAGGCAGACCACCTGCTGGAGCTGGTGGCCGACGACCTGGCCAGTCTGGCCCTGGATGCCGAGATGGAGGACAAGGAGCTGGCGCGCAGCGGGATCAACCCGCTGATGCTGCCGCTGCTGACCTAGGCGGCGAAATCGTCAGGCGCAGGCGGCAGCGGCTGCCCGCTCGATGGACCGCAGCGCGTCCCCTGCTGCCTTCGCAAGACCCCCTTCCGGCCCGCGTCGGCGCAGCGCATTCGACCCTTGTCGGCAAGGGATGCGCGGGCTGACTATCATCGGCCCATGACCGAGTCCGCCTGCCCCATTCCGGCCCAGCCGATTGCACCGCTGCACACCCGCGCCGTGCACTTCTTCAATGCCGGGCAGCAAGAGCGGCAGGAGCGCGTGCTGGCGGCCGAGGTGCCGATTGCGCTGGTCTTCAACGGCATCTCGCATGCGGTGATGATGGGATCGCCCACCGATGCCGAAGACTTTGCCCTGGGCTTTGCGCTGACCGAGGGCATCATCGACAGCGCTGAAGACTGCTACGGCATCGAGGCACGCGCCGTATCTGCCGCTGCCGCCGGCCTGCCCGACGGCATGGACGGCATGGAAGTGCAACTCGACATCGCCTCTCGCTGCTTTGCGCGGCTCAAGGACAGGCGCCGAAGCATGACGGGCCGCACCGGTTGCGGCGTCTGCGGGGTGGAGAGCTTTGCGGCGCTGGATCTGTCGTTTGACGCCCTGCCACCCCAGGACTGGCTGGACCAGGTCGATGCCGCCACCGTGCTCAAGGCGATTGACGCCCTGGCCCCGCACCAGCTCCTCAATGCCGAGGCTGGCGCCCTCCATGCCGCCGGCTGGGCCACACTGGCGGGCGACATCACGGATGTGCGGGAAGACGTGGGCCGCCACAATGCGCTGGACAAGCTGGTTGGACGCCTGGCGCGCACGGGCCGCCTTGGCGAGCCCGGCCTGGTGGTGCTGTCCAGCCGCGGCAGCCATGAACTGGTGCGCAAGTGCGCCAAGGTCGGCATCGCCGCGCTGGCCACGATTTCAGCCCCCACGGAAATGGGCGTGCGCATGGCGGAGCTGACGGGCCTGCGCTTCTGGGGACTTTGCCGACCGCCCAAGGCGGTGCTCTATGCCGCAGGAGGCAAAGCCTGAGCAGGCCTCGCTGCCAAGCGCCAGCCTCTAGAATCACGGCATTGCGGCCAGGGCTCCGGCTCCGACCGCCCCACGATCAGCCCCTGGATATACACCATGAACCGCTGCACCACCACCCGCTTCAGCCGTCGCCTTTGGGGCTGCGCCCTGTTGGCCGCTGTCGCCAGCGCCGGCCTGCCGGCCCTGGCCCAGGGCCTGCCCTCCGACGACACGCGCAACTTCCCCCCGACGGCCCAGTTCGGCGAGCTGACGATCACCAACTTCCCCGAAGTGGCCATCAACGGTACGGCCATTCGCACCACGCCGGGCTTTCGCCTGTTCAGCCGCGAGCGCAGCATCGTTTTTGCCGGCAACTATGCAGGCCAGAAGATGCTGGTGGGCTATGTGATCGAGCCGCAGACCCAGGGCCTGCACACGGCCTGGATTCTGACCCCTGCCGAAATCGAGAAATACAAGCCGATTCAGCCGCGCACCCTGATGCAGCGCGTTTTCGGCAGCTGAGTCCGGCCCGCGCCGACCGCTATTGATTAAAGAGCTGCTTGCGCTTTTTCTGCAAGCAACTCAAGTCACTTATCCATTGAAAACCAGTGATGGCAGGCGTCAGCCGCTATCGCTTTGTGCTTGCAGACACTGCAGGCCCATCTGACAAGAGCGCCCCATGAGCAAGAAAGTCTTTATCAAAACCTTTGGCTGCCAGATGAACGAGTACGACTCGGACAAGATGGCCGATGTGCTGGGTGCGGCCCAGGGTTACGAGCCCACGCAGAACGTGGACGAGGCCGATCTGATCCTGTTCAACACCTGCTCGGTGCGCGAGAAGGCCCAGGAAAAAGTGTTCAGCGATCTGGGCCGCATCCGCCATCTCAAGGAAAAAGGCGTGCTGATCGGCGTGGGCGGCTGCGTGGCCAGCCAGGAAGGCGCCGAGATCATCAAACGTGCTCCATTCGTGGACGTGGTCTTCGGCCCCCAGACCCTGCACCGCCTGCCCGAGTTGCTCAATCAGCGTGCAGCCAAGGCCAAGCCCCAGGTCGATATCTCCTTTCCCGAAATCGAGAAGTTCGACCACCTGCCACCGGCACGCGTGGAAGGCGCTTCGGCCTTTGTCTCCATCATGGAAGGCTGCTCCAAGTACTGCAGCTACTGCGTCGTGCCCTATACGCGCGGCGAGGAAGTCAGCCGCCCGTTCGAGGACGTGCTGGTGGAAGTCGCGGGCCTGGCCGAGCAGGGCGTGAAGGAAATCACGCTGCTGGGCCAGAACGTCAACGCCTACCTGGGCAAGATGGGCGACACCAGCGAGATGGCCGACTTCGCCCTGCTGCTGGAATACGTGGCCGAGATTCCCGGCATCGAGCGCATCCGCTACACCACCAGCCATCCCAACGAATTCACGCCGCGCCTGATCGAGGCCTATGCCAGGATTCCGCAACTGGTCAGCCACCTGCACCTGCCCGTGCAGCACGGCAGCGACAAGATTCTCATGGCCATGAAGCGCGGCTACACGGCCATGGAATACAAGAGCACCATCCGCAAGCTGCGCGCCATCCGTCCCGATCTGGCCATGAGCAGCGACTTCATCGTGGGCTTTCCCGGCGAGACCGAGGAAGACTTCCAGAAGATGATGAAGCTCATCCACGATGTGCGTTTCGACAACTCGTTCAGCTTCATCTTCAGCCCTCGCCCCGGCACGCCTGCGGCCAATCTGCAGGACGACACCCCGCACGAAGTCAAGCTGCGCCGCCTGCAGGAGCTGCAGGCCGTGATCAACCACAACATCAAGGAGATCAGCGAGGAGCGTGTTGGCACGGTGCAACGCCTGCTGGTCGAGGGTGTGAGCAAGCGTGACGGCAGCGAACTGATGGGCCGCACCTATTGCAACCGCGTGGTCAACTTCCCCGGCAACGCGCGCCTGATCGGCCAGATGGTGGATGTGAAGATCACCGAAGCCAAGGCTTACACCTTGCGCGGCGAAGTGCTGCTCAGGGATTGATGGCACGCCAGTCCTCTGCCGGTTCCGCCCAGGCCTGCCGGCCATGCCACGTCAGGCTTTTTTCATGACTGGTTATAAATTCTGTAACAAAAAGTGATGCCTCGCCGGTTGGCACACGCACCGGCAATCCGCAGCTAGGATGGGGGCCTGTTGAGGCCGAGCTGCCTCGGATTGAACGCTGGACACCATGAACCAAACTGCCGCACTGCAGGGCGAAGCCATCTACGCCCTGCTGGATCAAGCCCATGAGCTACTGAACGACTACAACGACGACCAGCCCGGCACCATCAGCCGTCAGGACCGCATCGCGGCGGCGGTGGAGCTGATGGGTCAGCAGAACTTTGCCCCGGCCACCGTGCAGGAGCTCGAGCGCGTGCACGACTTCTGGCTGTACCTCGATCAGCCCGAAGCGGCCAACACCCTGCTGCAACAGCATCGCGCCAACGTCCTTTCCGCCACCGACGAACTGAGCCCGGCGGAAGCGGCGCTGCGCCTGGATCTCAGCGACATCCAGAGCCGCATGGGCTTTGACCAGCCCTGCGCACGTGCACTGCTGGGATCGGCGGCGCAGGCCATTGCCCGGCTGCCCGAAGCCGTGGACAGCGACAGCTACTGGCATGGCTGGCACTGGATGGCTTCGGAGCTGCAGGCCTGGGATGCAGCGGCCACCGGGCTTGAGCTGCAACGCGCCCAGGAACGCCGCAACCCCGACCTGGCCGAAGATGCGGCCTACCTCGATGCCATCGTCTGCGTTCGCAAGGCGGAAATGGCCCACAAAGGCGGCCACGCCAGCGAGGCCGCCAGCCTGGTGCAGAACGCCATCAACCTTCTGCGCGACGCCGCGCCCGACCAGCAGGTGGACTTTGACCGCTGGATGACGCTGGCCGATCATGTCCTGCCGCTGGCCCCGCAAAGCCTGCCCGCGCTGCTCATGGCCTGCGAGCAGCAACTGGCCGCCCGGGAGAATCCACCGCCCTCGCAGGCCGTCAAGGCGCACCGCCAGGTCAAGATCGTGCGACTGCAGGCCCAGGCCTGCGCGCAGGCCGGTCAGCTGGAGGCGGCACTGCAGCTGGCCCCGCAGGGACACTTCGGACTGACGGATGATGCGGGCGATCCCTTCACCGCCTCCTGGCTGGGCTGGCTGGAGCAGACCGGCCGCTTGAAGCAAGCCGCCGATCTGGCACTGGAGAGCGTGCTCCACGCACGCCCCGTCTCGGCCGTGGCCGCTTTCGAGCTGGCCAAGAGGCAGTTCAGCACCGACACGGCCAACGCCATCAGCTGGGCGCTGGTTCTGGCCATTGGCCAGACCGACGAGGACATGCGCCAGTTGCTCGCGCAAGAGGAAATGCCGCTGCACCCGGCGGATTTCTACCTGAACATGGTGCGCGCGGCCCAGCCGACCCATCCGGTGCTGGCATTGCTCGATGGCCTTCGTCTGGCGCGCAAGCGCCAGCTGGAGCAGGCCCTGCCGCTGCTGGAAATCGGCGTCGGCCAGCATCCCGGGATGGCCGACAGCGACAAGCTGCCCACGCTCTGGGCGGCCCGCTTTGCCGCACTGCCCCTCGAAGAAGCACTGGCCCGCCGCTTCCCCGACGCCCATGGCGCGCACTGGTGCTATGCCGCCGGCGTGGTCCTGGACGATGCCGACGATCTCGCGCCTCTGATGGGCGGCAAGAAGAAAGTGCCGCCCCAGGAGGTGCGCGAGCCCCTGGTCGTGCGCTACTACGAGCAAGGCCTGGCCCGCTTCGAGCATTTCTGGGCCACGGGCCAGGGCCGCTTCAAGGATGCCGACCTGCATGTCTACTCCATGCTTTGCAACAACCTGGCGATCAAGTACCGTTTCATGGATCGCTACGACGAAGCTGCCGAGCTGCACCACAAGGGACTGGGCAGCAGTGCGTTTGCCGAGCATCACAACGGCCTGCTGTGGTGCGCGGTCGGCAAGGACGACGATGCGCAGACCGTGGTCGAGGCCGAGCGCCTGTGGCATTTCGCCCAGGAGCATGGCTACAGCCGCCACGAACCCACGCGCTACTTCTCCACCGTCGCGCTGTCGCTCTACAAGCTCGACCGCGACGACGAGATCAGTATCTGGATGGAGCGTCTGGACCAGTGGTTCCACGACCTCGACGAGGCGGAGCAGCGCGAGGTGCGCCGCGACTACCTGGCCTCCCTGATGTCCATGCTGGACTTTTTCTCCAGCACGCGCCCCGAGCTGGTGCTGCCGCGTCTGCGCGCGCATCAGCAGGAAGTCATCGCATTGCAGGACTGCTACCCGCTGCGCCGCCTGGCCTGTGCGCTGGAAGCCTACCCCGAGCTGCTGGAAGAATCCGTGGCACTGCACAGGCAGGCCAACAGCTATCTGGACAAGGACGACGACGAGGACGAGCGGCGCATGTCGCAATCCGGCATCGAGCGCGCCGAGCGCAAGCTCGCCGAGCGCGACGCCCAGGCCGCAGACGCGACCTCGGGTCGCAAGCCATGGTGGAAGTTCTGGTGAACACGGTCGCCGAAAAAGCCACGGCCGCCAGTGCCTACAAGGCGCGCGATGTCGTCAATGCCCCAGCCATCAAGCAGCGCATCAAGGAGCGCAGCGCCGAACGTGGCGACGCCGCCGAAGTGGCAACCTGGCTGGGCAATCACTTCTACCGCCATGTGGTGGGCAATCTGCAGGCCGATGAGCCCGCCGTGCAGCGCATTGCAGATGCCCAGCAGCTGCAGGAACTGGAAGGCCGCCAGCAGCCACCGGCCTGGGCGATGGAGCGGCTCGCGCGCAAGCAGGCCGGCTTTGAGCTACCCGAGCTCTGGTGGGTACAGCCCGACAGCCCGGTCCTGCTCGCGCTGGAGGCGCGGCTGGTGGAGTTTCTTTCCACGCGCAAGGGCACTTCGCTCGAAGGCAAGTTGCAGCGCGTGAACTGCCCGCAGGCGCTGGCGCGCTGGACGTTGGAGCATCTGGCCTTCGAGAAAAAGCAGAACAGCGGCCGGGTGGAGCACAGCCCGGGAGCCGTGCGCGGGCTGATGCGCGGCCAGCACGGCACGTTTGTGGAGTTCGACGGCAGCAGTCCGCAGATGCGACAGGAAATGGCCTATGAAAGCCAGATGATGGGCCACTGCGTGGGCCAGTTCGCCAATCGCAAGTCCTTCAGCGGAGGCTATGGAGAGCACTACGCCGAAGGCCTGGAAACGGGGCGCATGCGGCTGTTCAGCTACCGAACCGGGACGGCCCAGCCACGCATCACCGTCAACGCCTATGTGCAAAAGGACGGCAGGCTGCAGGTCGAACAGATCAAGGGCAAGCAGAACCGGCCGCCGATTGCGCGCTACATGCCCGATGTGGTGGCCCTGCTCAACCACCTGCCGCTCAATGACGAGGTGCCCGAGGATGCCCTGTCCATGGGCATCGTGCGGCGCCCGCCCGAGCTGCTGCAGGCCCACCCCGAACTGGCCCCCTGGTGCTCGGTACAGGACCTGCAGAGCGACAGCGAGCAGCTGTGGCTGTTGCAGCAGCACCCTGCCCTGCTGCCGCAGCTCCATCTTCAGTCACCGCTGATGCAGTGGATGGTGGCGGCACGCAAGGATTCGCTGGACAGCGAAGTCATTGACCGCATGCCCAAATCCGCTGCCCTGAAACAGACCTTGCTGATGGCCAGAAAGCGCCCCTCCCGCGCTGGAGTGCGCTCATGAACGGGTGGACGATTCTCCTGCTCCTCGCGGCGCTGATCTACTGGGTGCTGCGCGGCGGCTTCAAGCGACTCAAGGAAGCCAAGCAGCGCGGCGACATCATCAGCTACCAGGCGGGCAACCAGGAGCGCAACTGGGCGCTGGCACTGGCCCACCCCATGGCCTACCACGCCATGCAGGGCGGATTTGCCAGCGATCTGCATGGCGCGGACGATGCACTGGCCAGGCAGCTGCGCCCCATGATCCTGCATCACCTGGGGCTGCGCACCGATCTCAGCGACGAGCAGGTGCGCCTGCAGTTGCCCGACGCGCTGCGCCAGCGCTGGTTCATGCTGGATCTGCAACGCCTGCAGCGCAGCGACGACGCTCGCGCCGCCATGGCGTTCGCCTGTGCGCGCGTGACCTTCTTCGTGCGCAGCGCCAGGCTTCTGGACTGGATGGATGAAGCCCTGCACTGGGATATCCTGCATCTCAACGCCCAGCGCGCCCAGCAGTGCTTCGACAGCTGGCTCGCCTTCGGCCAGGCCTATGCCCAGGGCCGCATGCAATGGCTGGCCCAGGGACGCAGCGACGTGCTGGGCAAGGCCTTCACGCCCGAAGAGGTGGCGCTGTGGGTGACGCAGGAGCAGCACCCCTGGCATGCGATGCGCTGGGATCTGCCCCTGGGCGGCGAGGGGGCGGCCGCCGCATCCGCCTCCACGGCTGCGGCCTAGGCGGCAGGCGACCGAAAAAAAGGGACTGCCAGGCAGTCCCTTTTTCGCATCCGCCGCACACCGCTCAGGCAAAGATGCTGCGCGCTTCCGTGAATCGCTTGGCGAAGTACACATTGTCCATGCGCACCCGCTGCACCGTCCCTCCGCTGGAGGGTGCGTGCACGAACTGTCCGTTGCCGACAAAAATTCCCATATGGGAATAGCGCCCGCCCAGGGTGTTGAAGAACACAAAGTCGCCGCGCATCAGATCGCGTCCGTCCACCGGATTGCTGGCCAGCGCCCATTGCGATGTGGTGCGGGGGAGCCGGATTTCGGTGATGCCGCCCACGGCCCACTGAATCAGCCCGCTGCAGTCAAAACCCCCTTCTGGGGAGTTGCCGCCGTAGGTGTAGGGGGTATTGACCACCAGCATGGTGCGCGCCAGCAGGGACTCGCGCAACTCTGCATCCAGGCTCAGTGCATTGAGCGGGCGCACCGATGAGCCGCCTTGCGCGGCAGTCCGGGGATTGTCCCTGGTGGTGGAGCAGCCTGCCAGCAGTGCCAGCACCGAGCCCGCCAGCATCAGCGCGCTGCGGCGCTCCAGACATTGAGGCAGAGGCTGCCGCAGACCCGCCTCCACGAAAGTCCTGTCTTGTAGCTTCATGGAAAGACATGTTCTCAGAAAGCCGCCTGCACATCCAGCAATTGCCCCGGGTTGGTGCGCTTCTTTACAAAAAAGTGAGCTGCTAACGCATGCCAGATTAATGATTCAGATGTATTTCCCATCCAAACTTAGACCTGACGTACATCAGCAGCTCACTTTTTACAGATCGCCGATCTCAAACCAGGCTCACCCCAACTCAGGGACAGCGAGCAAGCGCCTATGCCGGCCGCGCCGCCGCGCAGCGAGGCTGTCGTCCCCCGTGGGGGCGCCCGGCCAGGGGAATCCGCGCAGCGGCCTCAGGGGCCTCACATATCAGAACGGCAGCTTGGGCATGCCGCCGCCCATCATTCCCTTCATGGCCTTCATGCCGCCCATCTTCTTCATCATCTTCATCAGACCGCCGCCCTTGAACTTCTTCATCATGGTCTGCATCTGCTCGAACTCCTTGAGCAGGCGATTGACCTCCTGGACCTGCACGCCGGCACCGTCGGCGATACGCTTTTTGCGCGTGGCCTTGATCAGGGCGGGGTTCTTGCGTTCCTTGAAGGTCATGGAGCAGATGATGCCTTCCTTGCGCTTGATCTCTCGCTCGGCCTTGTCCATGTCGACCTGACCGGCCTTGCCGGCCAGCTCGGCAGGCAGCTTGTCCATCAGGGTCGACAGGCCGCCCATCTGCTTCATCTGCTGCAGCTGGGCCAGAAAATCGTTGAGGTCGAAGCCGTCGCCGCTCTTGAGCTTTTCGGCCATCTTCTGCGCGGCTTCCATGTCCACGCCCTTGGTGACCTGCTCGACCAGGGCCACGATGTCGCCCATGCCCAGCACGCGCTGTGCGTGGCGGTCGGCATCGAAGACTTCCAGGCCGTCGATCTTTTCCGAGACACCGGCAAACTTGATGGGCGCACCCGTGATCTGGCGCACCGACAGCGCCGCACCGCCGCGCGAATCGCCGTCGAGCTTGGTCAAAACGATGCCGGTCAGCGGCAGCGCCTCCTTGAAGGCCTTGGCCGTGTTGACCGCATCCTGACCCTGCATGGCATCGACCACGAACAGGGTTTCGACGGGCTTGAGCGTGGCGTGCAAATCCTTGATTTCCGCCATCAGCAGCTCGTCGATGGCCAGACGGCCGGCCGTGTCCACCAGCAGCACATCGAAGAAATGCTTTTTGGCGTAGTCGATCGCGGCCACGGCGATATCGTGGGGCTTCTGGTCGGGCGTGGAAGGGAACCACTCGGCACCGGCCTGGGCCGTGACGGTCTTGAGCTGCTCGATGGCCGCAGGGCGATACACGTCACCCGAGACCGTGAGCACCTTCTTCTTGCGCTTCTCGATCAGGTGCTTGGCCAGCTTGGCCGTGGTGGTGGTCTTGCCCGCCCCCTGCAGACCGGCCATCAGAATGACGGCAGGCGGCTGGGCGTTGAGGTTGATGTCCGCCACTCCTTCGCCCATGGTCGCCGCCAACTCCTTGTTGACGATGGACACCAGCACCTGGCCCGGCTGCAGCGAGCTGATGACCTCCTGGCCCAGCGCCTTTTCCTTGACGCGGGCGATGAAATCGCGCACCACGGGCAAGGCCACGTCGGCCTCCAGCAAGGCCATGCGGACTTCGCGCAGCATGTCCTGGACGTTGGATTCGGTAATGCGGGCCTGGCCGCGCATCTCCTTGACAAGGCGCGAGAGTTTATCGGTGAGTGCGGAGGCCATAAGCAAAAAGCATTCGAAAGTTATGGATGGACGGGAGCCATGCGCGAACGCAGCACGGTTCTCCAGGCCGCTTGCCGGCCCGGCCGGGCGGGATGAAGCGGCACGAACCCGCATTTTACCCGCTGCCCTTCATGGACGAGCCCCGCAGGCATGCCGGGACCTGCCCCGGGCGTGCAAAGCCCGCACGCCCTGTCACCCCGCCCCTCGGCTGAAGTGCGCCAGGCCTGCACGAGACCGGCAACGAGGGCTACGCAAGACCTTGGGCACTGCGGGAGATTGCTTCTGCCCGGCCCTGGCAGCCAGGGGATCTACGTTCGCTCGGCAGCAGCGCAGGCGAACCCGCCCAGATCGCCATCGGCTTCGGGCTGCGCTTTATGCGCAAAATTGATGCATGGCTGCATCGTGCAAAGCATGAGTGAAGGCCAGCCGCACTATCATAGAACGCATGTTTTCCCAACCGCTCACCGCAGCTGGTCCCACTGGCTGGATTCTGGCCATAGCGGCAGCCATTGCCTACGCCATCCCTGCACTGGCCACCCAGCACCTGCAAGAAACCGGCGCACGTCGCTGCCTGCGCCTGGCCTGGGCCCTGCATGCCCTCCTGCTCGGCTGGGGCTTGCTGGGCGAGCTGCCGCGCTTCGGCTTTGCGCCCGCTCTTTCGATCACCGCCTGGCTGGTGCTGACCGTCTATGTGGTCGAGCAGCAGCTGTACCCGCAGCTGCGCTCACGCTGGCCGCTGTCCATCCTCGGAAGTGTGGCCGTGCTTCTGGCCGTGGTGTTTCCCGGCACTCCGCTGCATGTCAACGCCTCGGCCTGGCTGCCGCTGCATCTGGCCCTGGGCATTGCTTCCTACGGCCTGTTTGCCGCAGCCGTCGTGCACGGGGCGCTGATGAGCCATGCCGAGCGGCAGATGCGCCAGGGCGGGGACCATGACAGCGGACTGCCGCTGCTGACCCTGGAGCGGCTGACCTTCCGCTTTGTCGGTGCCGGCTTTGTGCTGCTGACCGCCACGCTGGCCGCAGGCTGGCTGTTTGGCGAGCAGCTCTACGGCAAGGCCTGGGTGTGGAATCACAAATCCGTTTTCTCGCTGCTGTCTTGGCTGGCTTTCGCCGTGCTGCTGTTCGGGCGCAAGCGATTTGGCTGGCGCGGCCAGAGCGCCGTGCGCGTTCTCTATATCGGCGCCATCTTTCTGCTGCTGGCCTATGTCGGCTCGCGCTTTGTGATTGAAGTCCTGCTGGAGCGCGCGGCATGAAGTATTTGCTGGTCCTGCTGGTCGTGGTGGTGGCAGTCGGCATCTGGCGCAGCAAGCGCCGCGCCGAAGCGGCAGAGCCCACCCGGACGGCCACCACTCTCCCGCAAGCTCAGACCATGGTGGCCTGCGCACACTGCGGCCTGCACCTGCCGCAGGCAGATGCCGTAAGCGATGCCTCGGGCCAGAGCTTCTGCAGCACGGAACATCGCCGCCTGGCCCAGCAAGAACCCGGCAGCCACTGATCCCATGGTGAACTCCACCTCACCCTGGCAGCACACCGCCATTCCGCTGGATGCGGCCATCAGCCGGCGCGCGGACGCCAGCCTCAACGCCCCGTTTGTGCGCCTGTGGCAGGCCTTCCTCAGCGGCCGCGTGCTGCTGGCGCTGGCCCTCATCCTGCTTCAGACGCTGAACCTGCAGCTGCAGAACATCAGCTCGCCCCTGGCCTGGCTGATCTGTTTCACCTATCTGGCACTCACCGTGGTGCTGCGTCTGGCTGCAGCACGGCATTTGCCAGCACCTCGCGCAGCCCTGCAATGGCTGCCCGTGATCGGTGTCGACATCGCGGTGATCTTTCTGCTGCAGATCTTTCAGGTCGGCTCGCTCAACTACACGGCGCTGCTGGCCATTCCCGTCCTGATCTCCTCGGCACTGGGCGGGCTGATGCTGGCCTTTGGCGCCACGGCCGGCATCACGCTGCTGACGCTGGCCTACACCTTCTGGCAATACCATGGCGGCCTCAACGATGGCGCCCAGTCCTATTACCAGGCGGCTTTTTCCTGTGCCGGCTACTTCTGCGTGGCCTACCTCACGCACGAACTGGCCAAGCGTGTCCGGCGCGAGCGCTCCCAGGCCTTGTTCGACCGCCTGCGCACCCAGACCCAGGAGCAGGTCAACAGCCTGGTGATCAACCACTTCTCCGACGGGGTGCTGGTGGTCGATTCCAGCCTGCAGGTGCTGCAGGCCAATCCTGCCGCGCTGCAGCTGCTGGGCCTGGCCATGGATCACCCTCAGCCTTTTTCCCTGCAGGCCCACAGCTGGTGGGAGCCGCTGGCGCATGCGACACAGGCCAGCTTCGCCCATGCCCGCCCGCTGTCCGCCACCATCCATCTGCAGGCCCATGAGCGCCACGGCGCCACGGGCATCCATGTGCGCACCCGCATCACCGAGGTTTCGGCACCCTACCTGGACGAGGGCCCGCAGGCGCAGGCCAGCCACTCGCTTTGCGTCATGTTTCTGCACGACCTGCGCGAGATGGAGGCGCAGCTGCGCACCGAAAAGCTGGCCTCCATGGGCCGCATGTCGGCGGCCGTGGCGCATGAGATACGCAACCCTCTGGCCGCCATCACCCAGGCCAACGCGCTGCTGGCCGAAGACCTGAGCAGCCAGCCCGGCCCCCAGCAGCTATGCCGCATCGTGGGCCAGAATGCCGACCGGCTGGCCCGCATTGCCGAAGAGATCCTCAATCTGGCGCGCGTGCAACAGGACTCGGAAACCCACCAGGGTCAGTCGCTGCCGCTGGACAATCTGCTGGCCCAGATCAGCCATGAATGGCGCATGCAGGCCACGCCATCCCGCCAGCTATTGCTGCGGCTCAATGCCACGGCCCGCCATATCCTGTTTGATGAAGAGCATCTGCGCCGCGTACTGATCAACCTGCTGGACAATGCCCAGCGCCACCGCAGCAACGCCGGCCATGAGACGGGTCTGCAGCTGATCAGCGGCCATGGGCCTTTGAACGGCCAGCCCCAGGGTCTCGCGCCGCAGGACGACATCTGCTGGTTCATGGTCTGGAGTGACGGGGCACCGCTGGATTCCAGCGTCGAGCGCCATCTGTTCGAGCCCTTCTTCTCCTCCCAGAGCCGCTCCAGCGGCCTTGGACTGTATATCTGCCGCGAGCTCTGCCAGCGCTACGATGCCTCCATCAGCTATCAGCGCCTGAGCCTGCGCACGCCGCAAGGCGATGTGGACGGCAACGCCTTTATCGTGACTCTGCGCAGCGGCCCTGCCTCGCTCGCAAGCCACGGCCTGTTTGACTCGATCATGGTGTAAGCCCAGTGACATCCTCGCCTCACTCCTCCGCAGCAGCCAGCATTCTCGTGGTCGACGATGAACCCGATCTGCGCACGCTCTACGAGCTGACGCTGCTGCGCGAAGGCTACCGCGTGGAAACCGCAGGCTCGGTCCAGGAAGGCATGGCCCAGCTGCAGGAGCGCCATTTCGATGTCGTGATCACCGATATGCGCCTGCCCGACGGGATCGGCATGGAGCTCTTGCTGCAGCTGCGCGATCCGTCGCGCAGCGAGCGCTGCATCGTCATGACGGCCTACGGCTCGGCCGAGAACGCCGTGGAAGCCTTGCGCGCCGGTGCCTTCGACTATCTGACCAAGCCCGTGGACCTGCGCCAGTTCCGCCAGGTCGTGGCCTCGGCCGTACAAGGCATGGGCGCGGTGCCCAAGCCCGGCAATCCGCAGGCCGGTGGCAGCGCACCGGCCCATGACGCGGGGCCGGCAGCCCAGCCTGACGCCCTGGAAGCGCTGGTGGGCAACTCTCAGGCCATGCAACGCGTCAAGCAGCGCATCGCCAAGGTTGCCAAGGGCATGGCTCCCGTGCTGATCCACGGTGAGTCCGGCACGGGCAAGGAGCTGGTGGCGCGCGCCCTGCATGCCTGCAGCCAGCGGGCCGACGGCCCCATGGTCGCCGTCAACTGCGGCGCCATCCCGGAAAACCTGCTCGAAGCCGAATTCTTCGGCGCCCGCAAGGGCTCCTATACCGGTGCCACGCAGGACAGGCCCGGCTACTTTCAGGCCGCTCAGGGTGGCACCCTGTTTCTCGACGAGATCGGCGATCTGCCCCTGGCCATGCAGGCCAAGCTGCTGCGCGCCATCCAGGAGCGCAAGATCCGCCCGCTGGGCAGCACCCAGGAAGAAGCTGTCGATGTGCGCATCCTCAGTGCCACCCACCGCGACCTGGGCGCGCAAGTGCAGTCCGGCAATTTCCGCCAGGACCTGTTCTACCGGCTCAACGTCATCGAAATCGAGCTGCCCGCGCTGCGCGAGCGCCGCGAAGACCTGGGCCAGCTCTGCCAGGCTTTGCTGCAAAAGCTGGCCCGCGAGTCCGGCCTGCCCACGCCGGAGCTGGACAAGATCAGCCTCCGCCAGATCGCCGGGCTGCCGCTGCCCGGCAATGTGCGCGAGCTGGAAAACGTGCTGCACCGCGCCATTGCACTGGGCGATGAAGGCCCGCTGCGCCTGCCCGAATCCGGCCCCGGCGCCGGTGCTTCGGCAGCGATGCCAGCCCCGGTCTCAGGCACTCAGGCATCGGAGACCGGCGCACCCGCGCCTCAGCACGCGGGCAGTCCGGCCACGCTGCCCGAGGATCTGCAAGGCTGGCTCGACGAGCAGGAGCGCAGCATTCTGGTCAGAGCCCTGCAGGACAACGGCTTCAACCGCACGGCCACGGCGGCCAGGCTGGGCATCAGCCTGCGCCAGATCCGCTACCGCATCGACCGGCTGGGCATCGACCTGCCACACCAGAGCGACAATGTCTGATACCGCCCCCCTTGCCCAAAACCTGCCGCAGCAGCCGGCGTGGCAGGCCGGCTGGTATGGCGCAGCGCGCCACCTGGCCTCGCCCAATTTCGGCCCGCGCCCCGAGCAGGCACGGATAGACCTGGTCGTCATCCACTCCATCAGCCTGCCGCCGGGCCAGTACGGCACGGGCGCTGTCCAGCAACTGTTCACCAACCAGCTCGACTGGGACGCCCATCCTTATTACCAGGGCATTCGCGGCCTCGAAGTCTCGTCCCATTTCTTTGTCACACGCCAGGGCGAGATCTGGCAGTTCGTCAGCTGCGACGACCGCGCCTGGCATGCCGGCGTGAGTCAGTGGCGCGGGCGCGATCGCTGCAACGACGACTCCATAGGCATCGAGCTGGAAGGCCTCGAAGGCCTGAGCTTCGAAGCCCCCCAGTACCAGGCCCTGCAGCAGCTTTGCAGCGCCATCGCCGCGCAATACCCGGTGCAATACATCGCCGGGCACGAGCACATCGCGCCCGGACGCAAGCAGGACCCCGGGCCTGGCTTTGACTGGCAGCGTCTGCAGCAGCAGCTGGGCAGCGCGGGCGGCACCCGGTCATGGGAATTTCCGCCGCGCGCTTAATCGCCGGCCTGATCTTTTCATAGCATCTTCCGCTTGCTGTCTCTTGAATTCCTGGTGATCTAGCACTGAAATTGCCTGATTACAGTCGTCAGGCGCTCCTCTTTTTGCAGGCCCGCTGCATCTATCGCTTCTGCGCCTGGAAGCGGCATGTCAATGGCGCGCGCGCAACAACTGTCGCCTGCATCAAACACGCAAATTTTTTACATATTTCCGGTCCGCTCTCCCGCCGCGCGCAACCGCGCCACAGGCCTTTATTCATGCGGGATGAAGTCATTTTTTCAGCTGTCAAGCGGTGGCCGAAATGTCAGATTCAGTAGTTTCATCAGGTCAGCCAGTTTTAAGCGCGATACACTACCGGTAGTGTTTAAGGGCGCCTCAGACCCCATATCTAGTGTTTACAAGCTGTGCACACCCTGTGCAAACCATGTGTAGACCAAGGCGCCGAATCGTGTTTTTGATGGCCTGCCCACAGTGCAGGCCTTTGTCTGCCTATCCACATACTGACTCAGAGGAACTTATGCAAGAAGCGTTGAACTCACTGCCTTCTGCCGCACCTGCCGGTGCAGCCAATTCTTCCTCCCCCAATGACAGCTACCAGATCATCCGCCGCAGCGGCGATGTGGTGGCTTTCGCACCGCAGAAGATTGCCGTGG
>NZ_SPEY01000068.1 GCF_009360615.1 Comamonas sp. | reverse complement strand
GCCTCGCCTTGACCGCCTTGGCGGTCTGCATCGCATTGGCACCAGGTGCCAGTTGCACGGCGGCCGCCACTCCTTTGTGGCCGTCCTCGCGCGAGGCGAAGCTGTAATCGAGCTGACCGACTTCGAGACGCGCCACATCGGCCAGGTGCACGGCCGAGCCATCGGCCCTGGCCTGCAGCACGATCTGGCCGAACTCCTCGGGTGAGCTCAGCGTGCCCTTGACGGCGATCGTGGCGCTGAGCTCCTGCTCGGACGATCCTGGCTGGCTGCCGAAGCTGCCCGCCGGCACCTGGGCATTCTGCGCGGCAATGGCCGCATTCACGTCCGCCACCGACAGGCCGTAGCCCAGCAGCTTCTGCGGATCGACCCAGACCCGCATGGCCACATCGGCGCCGAAGTACTGCACCTTGCCCACGCCGGGCACGCGGCGGATCTCGTTGTTGATGTTGCGCACCGCATAGTCGGAGAGACGGACCTCGTTCTTGCCGCTGTCGTCGCCCTTGTAGGTCAGCGAATAGATCAGCAGGAAATTGGCGCTGGCCTGCTCGACCTGCAGACCCATCTGCATCACCGAGGCCGGCAGCCTGGCCTCGGCCTTCTTGATCCGGTTCTGTACCTCGACCTGGGCCAGTGCGGGATCAGTGCCCGGTGCAAAGGTGGCCGTGATTTCAGCCAGGCCCGTGGCGCCGCTGGACGAGTCGAAGTACAGCAGCCCCTTGGTGCCGTTGAGCTCCTCTTCGATGACGCTGGTCACCGACTCCATCACCGTGGTGGCTGACGCCCCCGGATAGGTGGCCGAGATGGAGATTTGCGGCGGCGCCACATTGGGAAACTGCGCCACAGGCAAGGCCGGGATCGCCAGCAGGCCGGCCAGCAGGATGAAGATCGCAACCACCCAGGCCAGCTTGGGGCGATCAATAAAAAACCGGGACATCATCTATCCTTGAGTAAGGCTTGTCTTTTTTGGCATTCAGCGCTTTCAGAATCAGCGCATATTGCTCATTTTTTTGAAGCGGCTTCAGCGTCTTTGACGACGCCAGCTTCAGCTGCAGCGGCCGCCCGGATCTGCACCTTGGTGCCGGGTACGGCCGCCGCAAGGCCTCCGACCACCACTCGGGCGTTTTCCTTGAGGCCCTCGGTGATATGCCAGTCGGAGCCGTACATGGCACCGGTGCGCACCGTCTGGGACTGCACCCTGTTCTGCTCGTCGAGCACCAGCACATGGGCCAATCCGTCGGCGCCGCGCTGCACCGCGCGCTGCGGCACGAGAATGGCCGCAGGATCCTCGCCCAGACCCAGGGTCACGCGCACATACATGCCGGGCAGCAGCAAGCCATCCTGGTTGGGAAACTCACCGCGCAGCGCCAGCTGGCCGGTACCGCGATCCACCGTCACATCCGAGAACAGCATCCGTCCCTGGCGTTTCTGATCCAGACCGTCAGCCACCAGCGTCACCGAAGTGCTGCGTGGCGACTGGCCCTGCAGCTGCTGGGCACGCCAGCGCGTAGCCGACGCGGCAGGCTGGCGAAAATCGGCGTAGACGGGGTCCAGCTGCTGGATCACCGCCATCGCTGTCGCTTCCCCCTGGCCAACCAGGGCACCTTCAGTCACCAGGGCACGGCCGATGCGGCCGGCGATCGGAGCTTTCACCGTCGCATACTCCAGGTTCAGGCGTGCCGCCTCCACTTCGGCCTGGGCCGATTGACGCGTGGCCATGGCACTGTGCAGCGTAGCCTTGGCGCTGTCGAAATCCTGGCGGCTCACAGCCTCCTGCGCCACCAGCGGTTCGTAGCGGCGCACCACGGACTGCGCTTCCGACAGCGCAGCCTCGGCTCGCGCCAGCTCGCCCCGGGCCCGCGACAGCGCAGCGCGCAGCGGCGCCGGGTCGATGCTGAACAGCACCTCGCCAGCCTTCACATCGGCGCCCTCCTTGAAATGGCGGCTCAGCACAATACCCGGCACACGCGCACGCACCTCGGCCACGCGCACAGGCTCGATCCGCCCGGGCAGTTCAGCGCTGAGGCTCAGCGCCCTGGGCTTGACGGTCACCACATCCACCTGCGGCAGCTCCTGGGGCTGACCACCCGCTTCCGACTGGATGCAACCGCTCAACATCATTGCGGCCGCCAATGCGGCCAGGGCCGGCCAGGCACGCACATTCTGGCTTTTCGTCTTCATGGCTTTTGAGTCTTGTCAAATCTTGAAAGACGCGCATGATGCATGAAAAAGTTTTTTGAATCAAATTTGATTCATTAAGGCCTATATTGATTCTTGATATTTTGCTGATGTGTAAAGTTGCCAGCTATTGCTTTTAGACTCGCTGGTTGAATCAAAATAGGTTCATCCGTATCCGCCCCAACCGGAGCTACGAATGACAACAGCCCCCCACGACAACACAGCAATCCTCCCCCCATTGGCCCTGGCCCTGGTCAACCACCCGCGTGCCACGCTCCAGGAGCTGGCCAAGGCCATTGGCATCAGCAAGGCCACGCTCTACCGTTTCTGCCCCACGCGCGATCTGCTGATCAAGCGACTGCTGGAGCAAAGCCTGCGCACGCTGGACGAAGCACTGGACGAAGCCCGTATCGAGGAAGGCCCGGTACTCGAAGCACTCAAGCGCCTCAATGCCAAGCATCTGGAACATCGCGAATTCACGCTGTTCCTGACCTACTACTGGAACGAAGTCGAAAAACCCATGGAGGAAAATGCGATCTGGGAACCCAAGGTCGACGCTTTTTTCCTGCGCGGCCAACAGGAAGGCGTGTTCCGCATCGATTTCAGTGCCGCAACGCTGACCGAGTTATGGCTGGGAACCGTGATCGCACTCATCGATGGAGAGCGCCGCGGTCGCATCCCTCGTGCCCCGCTGGCACAGCTTGCAGAGCAGGCATTTTTGCAGGGGATCATGCGCCAGGACGGAACGGCGGCAGCCTGACACAATCGACCCTGACTGCAGCCCTAACGGCGATGCAGGCCTCCAGTTGCGCCCTGGTCATGCTGCGGCCCTGCAACCCGAGCGCGCGTGCCTTCACACTCGTTTTCACAACCGGACAGTAGCCTTGTCATGATCAGTCACCTCGACCACCTGGTTCTCACCACGGCCAACGAAGCCCAATGCATACACTTCTACACCGAAGTCCTGGGCATGCGACTGGAGTCCTTCATCGGCGGCACCCCGCCCGTGGAGCGCAAGGCCTTTGCCTTCGGCCAGCAGAAGATCAATCTGCATGTGAAAGGGCGCGAGTTCGAACCCAAGGCCCACACGCCGACGCCCGGGGCCCTGGACCTGTGCTTTCTGGCCTCGGTGCCACTGGACGAGGTCATCAAACGCCTGGAGCAGATGTCGGTTCCCATTGCCGAAGGCCCTGTGCTGCGCACCGGTGCCACATCAAAAATCCGCTCCATCTATGTGCGTGACCCCGACCTGAACCTCATCGAGATCTCGGAGACGGCCTAGCCGCCCTCGCCCGGACTTGCCGAGGCCCGCCGGCACCGGAGCCTCTGCGCCGGGGCATCCTGGGTCTGTACGGCGTTGACCGTCCCGCCGGACCGGGCCCGCATTCAACCCGGACCGCCAGCCATGCCGGAAGCACCAAAGCACCAAAGCACCAGACCATCGCGCCAACCGGGCTTCCCCGTTTGCAAGGGCACAGCGAGTCCATCCGAGCAATGTCTGATCCAGGCATCGTTGAAAGCGATCGAAGGCCTCGCCTCCACGCGGAAACGGCAGACGGCACCGCTCGCGCGTGACTGTCCCCTCCGAGCCGCCAGGCGGCCCGCACAATCATCTCGCTTCTGCGCTTCGCATCATGACTGGAGCCCGACCCAGGCCACGCGACGGCGCGATTTGCGCGACCGGCCCCGGGCCCTTCGCGCAGTCCCGCCGCCTCTTGGGCTCAGGCTCACATGGGCGTACAGAGCTCCACCACGCAGCCATCGGGGCAACGCACATAGGACACCACCTGCCCCCAGGGCTTGGCCGTCGGTGCCGCCATCTCGGCAGCGCCGGCATCGAGCGCACGTCGATGGGCCTGCTCGACATCTTCCGTGACCAGCGCGATTTCGAACCCCAATGGCCTGGGGGAACTGTGCGCTTCGACATGGCCACCGGGAAAATTCAGCGCACCCAGTTCATGGGCGGCAAATGCCAGCGCCGTCTGCCCGGTCTCGAGCTCGCCGTACGTTCCGGACTCATGGAGAAAGCGCTGCGGTATGCCGAAAGCCCGGGTAAAGAAGTCCAGGGATGCCGAGACATCAGGGACATAGACGATTGTGTAACCCAATTTCATGAAACCACCTTCTCAGAGCTCGATCGATTTTGAACGTTGAACGCATGCCTGCCCGACGTCCGGCGACATCATCCTAACCAGCAAAACGACAAAGGCCTTGAAATGATTCAAGGCCTTCGGTGAATGTCTGCCGGATTCAGGCGGGCATCTACAGACCCATGCCCAGAATCGCGTTATCGGCATGCAGCTCGCTACCGCTCATGACGCTCGACTCGTCGCTGGCCAGGAACAGCACCAACTGTGCGATGCGCCCGGGCATGTAGGCACGTCCGGCGCGGTTGTGCACCGGGTCATGCAGGATCATCTCCCGGCTCACGCCCTTGGGCAGCGAAGCCTGCATCATCGGCGTGTAGATGCCGTCGGGGTGAATGGAGTTGACGCGAATCGCGTAGCCCTGCTTGCGGCAGTTCAGCGCTGCAGCGCGGGTCAGTGCCGACACGGCGGCCTTGCTGGCGCTATAGCCGGCGTATTGCTCCACGGGCAGCCAGCTCGATACCGAGGCCATATTGATGATCGAGCCTCCTGCCTCCTTCATCGCCGCAATGCCCTGCTGACAGCCGATGAAAACCGATTCTGCGTTGACCTTGAGCAGACGACTGAAATCCTCCAGGCTCCCTGTCTCCATATCGCCCGGCAGCAGGATGCCGGCGTTGTTGACCAGCACATCGAGCCTGCCCAAGCTCTGCTGTACCGCCGCCATCACAAGCTTCCAGTCCGTTTCGCTGCTCACGTCATGGCGGACAAACATGCTGTGCCCGCCCAGCTCCGCCGCCAGCTGCAGACCTGCCGCTTCGTTGACGTCGCTGAATGCAACCTTGGCTCCTTCGGAGAGAAACAGCTTCACCACCTCCAGCCCCACGCCACTGGCGCCCCCGGTGACCAGCGCCACCTTGCCCTGCAAACGATTTGTCATCCTCGGTCTCCTCCTGGTACTTTCCGGCCACGGGCAAAGCCTGGCCACTTCCACGCAGAAAAAGGAGGCGCAAGCACCTCCTGGCTTGGCCGACAAACAGCCTGCAGCCACACACGGCCGCTCGTGCTGCCTGAAGGATTCTGGGTTCTCAGTTGCCGGCGTTACGCGCCGCCTCGGGCGTGAACATGGCGGCGGTCATATTGCCCTTGTTCAGCACAGGCCCCAGGGTGCGCTCCTGGAACAGGTTGTAGGCCACATAGCCGCCGGAATTCAGATCGTGATAAAAGCTGGTGCCCGCATGCCAGATTCTGGCGTCGAAGGCGTAGTAATGATTGACCACCGCCTGCAGCCACAACTGGCCACGGGCATCGTAGTAATCGCTCATCACTGCCTGACCGGTATCTTCATCGAGGAACAGCATGCGCCTGCCGAACATGTGCCGGTATCCGTCCTTGAGCGAAGCCTCCAGCACCCAGACACGGCGCAACTCGTAGCGCATGTAGTCGGGATTTTCATGGCCGGGTTTGAGCAGGTCGGCATACTTCACGCTGCTGCCGTGAATCTTGTAGGCATTGGCCGGCACATAGACTTCCTTCTTGCCCAGTGACTTCCAGTGGTAGCGCTCGGGCGAGCCATTGAACAGGCGATCAGAGTCAATGGTCAGCTTGCCGCCGGTCCCCGACAAAGGCTGGTCAAAGCCATATTCGGGAATCTGGCGCACACGGCGTGTGCCAGGGTCATAGCTCCAGCCCAGGCGCTTTTCCTTGCCGAACTCCACCGGCTCGGACACCACGCTGACGCCGCCCTTCTCGCGCTCGGGCAGCTTCACCGCATTCATGCCTTGGGACATGGGGCTGCTCAGGGGCTGCCCCGCGTTGGCCGGGTCGTTGATCTGGCTGAAGGCACGGTTGTCGGCCCGACCCCAGACGATGCTGCCGTCGGCGAGCACATTGGCGTTGTCACGCAGCGTATGCTCGGTGAAGGCGCGCGACGGCAGCAGATTGTTGAAGGCAAGCTCCAGGCCGTTTTTGGGAAAGGGAAAGGGCAGCGCGCCCTTGACCGCACCCGTGATGCCCAGACCATCGGCATTCATCGTGGCGTCCTGGGCGTTCTTCCTGGCGGCCGCGCAGACGGCATCCGAAAAGCGGAAGTCGCGGTGCCCTTGATAGACCGGAATGCGATAGGTCCTGGGATATTTGGCAAACATGGCCTTCTGGCCTTCGGTCAGGCGCTCGGCATGCTGAGCCAGATTCTCCGCCGTGATCGTGAACAGAGGCTTTTCACTGGCATAAGGGTCCACCGGATGCTGGCCCGAATGCGGGTTGTACTGGATGCCGGGTGGCGTGCCCAGCCATTTGCCGGTGAACTCGGGCACGCCACTGGCCGTACCCGCCTTCTCCCCGCCCGTGCATGTCGACGACTTGCCCAGCCGGGCGAGTTCATCGGGCGTCGCCTTGGCCCAGACTGCCCCCATCCACAACGCGCCTGCAGCCAGGGCCGCCAGCGAACGGCCCCCCATTCCTAACTTCATGCCTAGTCTCCCTGGATGCATTGCCATGCATCTGCCTGTCATTGAATTTCACTGATCGTTCTTCTTCCCTGCCGACTCGCGATTCCGAAGCAACGAAATCATTGTTCGGCGGGCGACAGTCAAGAACATCGTCAATTGGGACTAGCGCAGGCAGACAGCCGAAGCCGCCATCAAAAAAGCGGGCCGTCGGCCCGCTGTGGAACAGGTTCCGAGCGCTCAGCGCTTGATGCCGAACACGCCCAGCATCTGCTCCGTCTGCTTTTGCATCTGCTCCTGCATCTGGGTGAACATGTTCTGGGACTGCTCCATATAGCTTCCCATCAAGCCCTGCATGGCCTGAGGCTGCATGCTCATGAACTGCTTCCAGGCCTCGGGATTCACGCCCTGGGACTGGCCCGCCAGCTTGCTCTGGAAATCCGTGAACATCTGCACGTTCTTTTCGATATAGCTTCCCATGAAACCCTGCATGGCATGCCCATAGAAGCGAATGATGTTGGCCAGCATCGCCTCGGAGAACATGGGTGCCCCTCCGGCCTCTTCCTCCAGAATGATCTGCAACAGAATGGAACGCGTCAGGTCTTCATTCGTCTTGGCATCCCGGATGACCACCGGCTCGCTGTCCATGACCAGTTGCTTGACCTCGGCCAGCGTGATGTAGGAAGAGGTGTTGGTGTCGTACAGGCGACGATTGGGGTACTTCTTGATGATTCGCTGCGTCCCCGCCTCGACATCACCTTCTTTGCCCTCTTTGCTTTCTTGCATTGCAAGTCCTTTATGTTCTGGGGATCTGCCCCCCGTCGTCAATTGAGCTATTGCAGTGCAACAGATTTTAGGCAGTGCGCAAGCCGCTCCGGCAAGCAGTAACCCTGACAAACAGGCTTGTCTGCGCAGCAACAAAGTCGCACCTCCGTCACAGCCTGCCCCAGGTCTTTGCCATTCATTCACAAAAACAGCTTGCTGTCCGGCGCAATAAAGCTTGCAGAAGGTTTACAGTGCCTCTCGTTGTTTGACGAAAGGCTCAACGGAATGATCTCCACCAAAACACGCAATGCTGTCTGTCTGACCACCCTGCTGGCTGCTGCCGGCTTCATGAGTGCAGCGCAGGCCCAGCCCGATGCCGCTGCGACCGATGCCGCCAAGGCCACCGCACCACAGGCTGCGCCTGCGGCCCAGGCGGCTCCTGCCAATGTGGATGCAGCGGCCGCTGACGCCGCCCTGCGCAAGCGTCTGCAAGCCGTTGTGACGGCCATGGACGGCAAGACCAAGCTGACCGCCAGCAATTTCAACGAGGAGTTTCTCAAGAACTCTCCCATCGACACCGTGCAAAAAGCCCTGGACTCCGTTCGCACCGGCGTCGGCAGCTGCCAGGCCGTGGGACGCATGGAGAGCTCCACGCCCCTCGCCGCCAGCGTGCTGCTGAGCTGCACCAAGGGCTTCGTGCCCATGGAACTGGCGGTCGAGCCCAAGGCTCCTTACCGCATCTCCGGCATCTTGCTGCGTCCGGCATTCTGGAAATAAGCTGCAGCGGACATCCAAGAATGGAGCCCTCAGGCTCCATTTTTTGTGGGCTTCCTCACACACTCAGATCACCACCGGCTCCGGCTCCAGCCGAATGCCGAAACGCTCGTAGACACTGGTCTGGATGGCTCCCGCAAGCGTCATCACCTCACCGCCGGTCACGCTGGCGTCAATGCTGTGACGGTCTCCGCGATTGACCAGCACCAGCGCCTGCTTGTCGTAGACGCCCGCCCTCCCCATGGTCTTGCCCTTCCAGCCGCAGGCATCAATCAGCCAGCCAGCCGCGAGCTTGATGGTGCCGTCATCCATGGGGTAGTGCACGATCTTGGGCTCGCGCGCGATGATGTCCGCGCATTGCTCGGTCGTCACCGTGGGATTCTTGAAGAAGCTGCCCGCATTGCCGATGACTTCGGGGTCCGGCAGCTTGGCACGGCGGATCTCGCAGACCCATTCAAAGACCTGCTGCGCGGTCGGCTGTGCTATGCCTTTTTCCGCCTGCTTGCGCTGCAGATCGAGATAGCCCAGATCCGGCTTCCAGCCCTTGGGCAACGCCAGACGCACGCGTGTGATCACCGCCCGCCCCTTGAGGCCCAGCCCCCGCGGGAGGGCTGCCGAGCCGGTCACGGGCCAGTACTTGGGCTGGGCCGGTGCGTGCTTGAACACCGAGTCACGGTAGCCAAACGCACACTGCGCGGCGTCGAGGCTGAACTGTTCGCCGGTGACCAGGTCGATCGCATCCAGCGAGTCAAAGCGATCCTGCAGCTCCAGGCCGTAGGCGCCGATGTTCTGCACCGGAGCCGCCCCGACCGTGCCGGGAATCAGGGCCATGTTTTCAAGACCGGTATAGCCCTGGGCCAGCGTCCAGGCCACCATGTCGTGCCAGCGCTCGCCGGCACCGATCTCGACAATCCAGTGCCTGTCGGTTTCGCGCAGCAGCCGCATGCCCATGATTTCCATCTTGAGCACCACAGGCGCCACGTCGCCTGTCAGCACCACATTGCTGCCACCGCCAAGCACGAAGACAGGCTGCCGCCCCCATAGCGGGTCGGCAAGAAACTGGCGGATATCGTCCTGGCTACGAATGCGCACCAGCGTTTCGGCGCGCGCGGCAATGCCAAAGGTGTTGCAATGCTGCAGGGGAACATTTTTCTCGACTAACATCCACCCAATTGTCGCACTGCGCCTGCTCCGCTGCTGGCAAGCAGCACATCACGGCCCGGCGCACTGTGGCTGTTCACCGCTCTGATACTGATAGGAATTACACATGCCTTCTTTTGACACTGTTTGCGAAGCCGATTTCGTCGAAGTGAAGAACGCCGTTGACAACGCCACCAAGGAAATTGGCACCCGTTTCGACTTCAAGGGCACCTCGGCTGCGGTCGAGCTCAAGGACAAGGAAATCACCATCTACGGCGATGCGGAGTTCCAGCTGCAGCAGGTCGAAGACCTGCTGCGCAACAAGCTGACCAAGCGCAATGTGGATGTACGCTTCCTGGACATTCAGAAGGCACAGAAGATCGGCGGCGACAAGGTCAAGCAGGTCATCAAGGTCAAGAACGGCATCGAATCCGAACTGGCCAAGAAGATCCAGAAGCTGATGAAGGAAAGCAAGCTCAAGGTCCAGGCCGCCATCCAGGAAGAGAAGGTCCGCATCACCGGTGCCAAGCGCGACGACCTGCAGGCCGCCATGGCCCTGATCCGCAAGGATCTCGCCGACCACCCCCTGTCGTTCAACAACTTCCGCGATTGAATGAGCCCCCTGCTGCGCAGCCTTGCTGCCCGCTCCCTGGTCGCCATGCGGTGCGGCCGGCGGATGCCCTCGCCGGGCAGCTGCAGCATGGGCCGCACGGCTCTCCTGCTGTGGCTCGGCCTGGCCGCAGCCGCCGCCTGGGGACAGTCCGTGGCGCTGACCGGCGTGCTGGGCGGCAAGGCCTTGCTGGTCATTGACGGCGGTGCCCCCAAGGCGCTGGCCGTCAACGAAAGCCACAGGGAGGTGCGCCTGCTGCAGATCAGCGGCGACACTGCCGTGGTGGAGATCAAGGGCCGGCGGCAGACCGTGCGCCTGGGCGATGCTCCGGTCAGCGTGGGCAGCCGGGGCGGCGCTGGCGGTGCCGCACGCTCGGGCCGGCTGGTCCTGATCGCCGACTCCCGCGGCCATTTCATCGATCGCGGCTATATCAACGGCAAAACCATGCAGTACATGGTGGACACCGGCGCCAGCACCGTTGCCATAGGCCGCGCCGATGCCGACCGCATGGGACTGCCCTACCAGCAGGGCGTGCCCGTGCTGATGCGCACCGCCAACGGCACGGCCCAGGGCTGGCGCATCCGGCTCGACAGCGTCAAGCTGGGCGAGATGGAGGTCTATGGCATGGACGCCGTGGTCGCGCCCGAGTCCATGCCCTATGTGCTGCTGGGCAACAACGTGCTGACCCAGTTTCAGATGACCCGCAAGGGCAACGAGATGGTTCTCGAGAAGAACTGATCCCGCCTCACGCCGATGCAAGCACGCTACGACGACCCCTACGAAGACCTGCTGGGCCTGTGGTCGGATCTGGAAGCGGCCGTCGCGCTGCTGCTGACCGAGCCGCTGCGCATCCCCGGCTTTGCCAGCAAGCTGCACCAGCTCGATCTGTGGTTGCAGGACCTCATCACCCAGGACAGCGACGCCGCGCTGTACCTGATGTTTCAGCGTGCCAGCTCGACCACCGTGGGCTACAGCCCGTCACACGCCGTGGTCTGCGCGGGCCTGTGCCACATCCTGGCCAAGGAGCTGGGCCTGCCCCAGGTCGAGCGCGATACGCTGATTCGCGCCGCGCTGACCATGAATATCGGCATGACCGTGCTGCAGAACCAGCTGGCCGTGCAACGTACGCCGCTGAGCGGTCAGCAGGCCGAAGCCGTCAAGCAGCACCCCACAGAGGGGCGCCTGACGCTGGAGCGGCTGATGGTGCGCGACCAGCTCTGGCTGGACACGGTGCAATACCACCATGTGGTGCTGCAGCCCGCGCCGCTGGCACAGCTGCAGCCGCTGGAGCGCCTGGTGCGCATTCTGGGCACGGTGGATCGCTATGCGGCCCTGATCAGTCCGCGCAAGACCCGCAGCGGCCGCTCGGCCACCGAATCGCTGCAAGTCCTGCAGCAGGGTGGCCAGTACGCAGATGAGGTCAAGCAGGCCCTGATCGATGTCGTGGGCCTGTACCCGCCCGGCACCTATGTGCAGCTGGACAATGGCGAAGTGGCCGTGGTGCTGCGCCGTGGCAAAAGCCTGGAGGAGCCCCAGATTGCCAGTGTGATCGACCGTGACGGTCACAGCATGTACCCGCCCATCTGGCATCTGGACGGGCGCAGGCCGGCCATCACCTCGGCGCTGGCGCGTTCCTCGCTGACGCTGGACCTGGATCTGCGATCGATGGCACAGCTGGGCATTCACAGCGCGCGCGGCAACGCCGAGCTGTACCGTATGGTCAAGCTGCCGGGCAGCAGACGCTGAGGCTTTGCGCTCTAGACGCCCGGTGCCGCCAACAACCCTGCATGGTGGCCGCGCGTGAACGCCTCTTCCAGCACCGAATAGCCGGCCCAGTCCGCGTGCGCAAAGCTCAGCCGCGCCGTTGCTGGCGTAGGCAGGCCCTGCACGCGCTCACCATTCAATAGCAACTTGCGCTGTCCATCATTGAACTTGATGGCTGTCGCACTCAACGCGCGCTGATCACCAGGGCGCGGAATCGCCATGGCATGGCCATAGCGGGTGATTTCCATGCGTGTGGCACGCTGCAGCAGGTCGGGGTGCGGCTCGCTCAACGTGTTCACGATGCGGTCGCGCCAGAAGGCAAACGGCTGCTGCATCAATTGCCTGCGCCCATCGGCCCAGTCCCCCAGCGCCTGGTAGTAGCTCAGCACCGTGGGCTGGCGGCGAATGCGGTCCAGTCGCTGATTGCCCGCATCCACATAGCCCAGCCCCCCCGCATTGCCATCGCGGTACAGCACATTGTCCCAGGAAGGCTCGGCACCCGGGTAGTCGGCCAGCGGCCGGTCGATATGGATGTTCGCCACCAGCCAGGGTGCCCAGTCCAGACGCGCCGCCACGGCGCGCAGAAAATCGGGTGCATCGCGCAGCACGCGTGCGGCCACAAAGCTGGGCAGCGCCACCACGCAATGGCGCGCCAGCCAGCGTTCATGCTGCTGGCGGCCGTGGTGATAGACCTCGATCTGCACGCCGCCCGCATCCTCGGTGATGGCGAGCACGCTGCAATCGGCCTGCAGCTGCGTGGCTTTCAGTCCCGCCACCAGTTGCCGGGCCAGCCAGCCATTGCCCTCAGGCCAGGTCAGCACCTGCTCGCCGCTCTCCTCGCTCTCATGTTCGGACTGCGGACGCGGCGCGTGGAAACCATGGCGGCTGGCGAAATAATGAATCCCCGCCCAGGCCGAAACGCGGCTCAGACCGGCTCCGAAATCATCGCGGCAGCTGTAGTCCAGATACCAGAGCAGACGTTCGTCATCAAGTCCCTGTGCCGCCAGCCACTGGTCAAAGCGGCGCGCATCCAGCTCGGCGTGGGCGGCAGGCAGACCCGCTTGGCGCTGCCAGACACGGATGGATGGCATGGCAAAGGCTGCAGCCCGGGACGCTGCCTCGACCAGTTTTTCAAACAGCGCATATTGCTCCAGCGTGCGCTGGCTCACCCCCTGCACCGGCAGCAGTCCCTCATGCCAGCCACCCTGCCAGTACAGGCGCTCCTGCGGGCTATGGCAGAGATAGCGCTCGTCATAGCGCCAGCGGCCGGCGCGACGCTGGCGCACGCCCAGCTCCTCCAGCCAGTCCTGCACTTCATGGGCATCGTCGCCGGGCACGGGCAGATAGTGCGCGCCCAGGGGGCAGGCGATGCCCTTGACCTGCCCGCCCTGGCTGTTGCCGCCCATGGCGGTCTGGGTATCGAGCAAGGCTGCGCCCTGAACACCCGCCAGCTCCAGCGCGCGCGCCGCCGCCAGCCCGGCCATGCCGCCGCCCGCTATCACGACCGGTGCCCGGTGCACTACGGCAGGTGCGGGCAGCTCCAGCCCTTGCGCCAGGCGCTGCCAGAAGGGGCGCAGGCCATGACCGCGCTCCAGCGCCACGCCACTGAAGCCGCCCGGCAAATCCTCCAGCCTGGGCGCTGGCTGCTTGCAGCCGGCCAGGCCCGCTGCGCCCAAAGCGCCGGCGGCCGCCAGCCCGAGCCAGTCGCGCCGCTTCAGATCAGCCCGCATCAGTGCTCCACCTTGCCCCACTCGCGCTCATAGGTGTTGACCAGGACCTGATTGGACAGGCGGTTCACCTCGGTCGGCACACGCGCCATATCGAGCGGAAAGTCAAACATCAGGCGCAGCGTGGGAAGGGTCAGAAAACGCATGCCGGCAGGCAAGGCCTCGGGTTCGCGCCAGGGACGGTGGCTGGCCAGCACAAAGCCCCATTCGCCAAAACTGGGCACATGCACGTGATAGGGCGCGGCCGTCAGGCCCACGGACTCCACGGTCTGCACCACGGTCCAGAAGCTACGGCGCGCGATCAGCGGCGAGGTGGTCTGGATCACGGCATAGCCGCTGGCCGCCAGACGCTTGTCCAGCAACGCATAGAAACTGTTGGTGAACAGCTTGCCGATGGCGAAATTGGTGGGATCGGGGAAGTCCACCACGATCACATCGAAAGTCTCCGAGCCTTGCTGCAGCCAGTGGAAGGCGTCCGCGTTCTCGATGCTCACACGGGGATCGTTGAGTGCATTGCCGTTGAGCGCCGTCATCATGGCATTGCTTCTGAACAGATCGGTCATGGCCGGATCCAGCTCCACCAGCACGACGGACTCCACACCCGGATACTTGAGCACCTCGCGCACGGCCATGCCGTCGCCGCCGCCCAGCACCGCCACTTTCTTCACCGCGCCATGTGCGGCCATGGCGGGGTGGACCAGCGCTTCGTGATAGCGGTACTCGTCGCTCTGGGCAAACTGCAGATTGCCGTTCAAGTACAGGCGAGCGCCCTGGCGCCCCTGCGTCACCACGATGCGCTGATAAGGGGAGCTGCTGCTCAGCACGATGCGATCCTGGTAGAAATGGTCGTCGGCCAGCCGGGTCAGCTGATCCGCGCCCGCGATGCCGCCGCCCAGAGCCAGCAGCACCAGCGCGCAAGCCCAGGCATGGGCACGCAGATTGCGCAGCTCATGCTTGAACAGCACCAGGGCCCAGACCGCAATGGCCGCATTCATGAAGCCGAACAGCAGACCGGTGCGCACCAGCCCCAGCTTGGGCACCAGCACGATGGGAAAGGCCAGCGACACGGCCAGGGCTCCGAGATAGTCGAAGGTCAGCACCTTGGAGACCAGATCCTTGAGCGATGCATTGCGCTTCAAGATGCGCATCACCAGCGGAATCTCCAGCCCCACCAGCGTGCCCACCACCATCACCATGCCGTAGAGCAGAAAGCGGAACGCACCCGGCGCATAGGCATTGGCCAGAAACAGCACGGCCGGCAAGGCACCGCCAACCAGCGCCACCATCAGCTCCACGCGCAGAAAATGCGCAGGCAGCTGGTCTTCGAAATAGCGCGACAGCCACGAACCGATGCCCATGGCAAACAGATAGGTGCCGATGATGGTGGAGAACTGCAGCACCGAATCGCCGAGCAGATAGGACGCCAGCGCCCCTGCCGCCAGCTCATAGAGCAGACCGCAGGCCGCAATCACGAACACGCTGGCCAGCAGCGCTACATCAATGGGCCGAGGCCCCTGGCCAGCGCTATCCTCCTCGGCCACCATCGAAGTCATCAAGTGTTCTTTCTATCTAGTTCAGCACACCATCGGCCTGCACTCCTCGGGAATCAGCACTTCCCATTGGACTCTGAAGCTCAGACCCGGCGCGCTGCAAACGAGAGACTGCCAGCAAGCGCCGCCGCGCAGCGATGCAGTCGTCCCCCTCCCGCGTAGCGAGAGAGGGGGAAGGCGCGGGCGCCTCAGGGGGTGTTTAGTGAATCGCCGCAGCGACGATGATGCTGATGCCCAGGCACATGGCCGCCACCACCATGGCCAGCGCCTTGTTGTGCTTCTCCACGATCTCGGCCCACATGTCCACGGGCGTGATCTTGTCGATGATGATGAAGCACAGCCAGAACACCACCACACCCACCAGGGCGTAGATGATGGAGCCGAAGAAGTTCTGGGGGTTGAACCAGTCAAACATGATCTCTCTCCTCGAATGAGATAGGGGCGTTACTTGTGGCTTCCGCCGGAGGTGTAGCCGCCATAGGAGCCGCTGCTGGAGCGGCTGTAGCTGCAGTTGGGATCGGTGCGCGGATCGCAGTTGGAACTGGACATGCAGGCGCGCAGGAACGGCAGGATGAACAGCAGCAGGAACAGCCAGAACAGAATCGTGCCCCAGCTGAAGCCGCTGCCCGACAGGGGACTGACCTGGGAGCGATCCTTGAGCTTGGCCGTGCCGAAGGCCTGGGCCACCGTTTCCGCCGAAACGCGCTGGCCATGGGTCCAGGTCGTTTCCTGGTTGGCGGTCTCCAGCGCCAGCGTGGACTGCTTGCCGCCATTGGCAAAGTCCACATTGCTGGACTTGGCCCCCTTGAAGACCGGCCAGTAGAACTCGCCCTCGGCATATTCCGTCTCGGCCAGGTAGGCGTAGTCGCGCTGATACTTGCGCTGCAGATAGGTGGCGGTGGCGCCGCTCTTGCTGAGCTTGGGAGCGCCCGTGATGACGCGAGCCGTGCTCCAGCCGTCTTCCGAATCGACGATGAACGAGAAGCCGGCTTTCTTGTTGTACAGCAGGTACTCGTCCCAGGTGAAGCTGTCGTCCTCATCCTCGCCCAGGCCACGCCCGCTGCGCCTCTGAAAGCCCACGACCTGCCATTTCAGACCATCCAGCGTGCCTTCGCTTCCCAGCGGGATCAGAGGCTTGACCTTTCTGCGCTGCTCGGCATAGCTCAGCTCCGCACCCATGCCCTTGGACAGGTCGATCAGGCTGCCGCAGCTGGGACAGCTCAGCGCCTTGGTGCTGTCGAAGCGCACGGGTACCACGGCACCGCACTTGGGACAGTTGAAGTGGCGCCCCTGGGCTTTTTGCTGGGCACTGCTGCGCAGGCCCTGCATCTGCAATGCCTCCAGCGCCACGGCAGCCCCGAGGCTGAAGGCCGGTGTCTTGTCGCTGAAGTCGATGGAGAGAATCTGATCCTTGTCGCTGCGCAGCTCCACCAGCTTGAAGCTCTTGCCCAGCTGGGGCAACTGGGGCAGCTCGCCCTGAGCCGCCATCAGCTGCGCATCCTGAATGCTGGTGACGGTGAAGGATTCGCTGCCGGCCACGAGCTCGCGCCCCATGCGCCACTCGCGCTGCTGGAACTCGGTCACCTTCCAGCCCGGCGGCTGCCAGTTCACGGCAAAGACAAAGCGGCCGTTGTCCTCGCTCAGCCAGGCCAGCTCGCCATGGCCGAGCGCAGCCACCCATTCCGACCAGCTGCCGGCCGCACTTTTGTACTGCGCGCGGCCCACGATGCTGAAGGGCTCGGGCTTGCCGTTGCGCTTGACCATGCCCGAGGCCCCCAACTGCAGCGGGCTGTAGTCCTCGAACACCTCGGCCATGGAGCCGATGCGCTTGAGCGTCTCGCCATCGCGCAGCACGGTGCTGCGGCAGAACTCGCAGACGGCAAAGCTCGATTGCGCACTCGCGAAGTGGACCGGCGCGCCACAACCAGGACAGGGAGCGCTGTAGTCGCGCTGCGATGGGCTGGAAGCCATATCTTTTTGCTATTTAATCAGGAGCTTCTTGCGCTTGAATGGAAGAGGCCTGAAGGCGGCCTCGGCGAAATGTAGCAGCCGCGCCCTAGCGATGCTTGCTCTTGCCGCTCTTGCGGGCCGCGCCCTCTGCAGGCTTGGAGCCCTCGGTCTTTTTCTGGCCCAGCCTGGACTCCTTGCCGGCGATCAGGCGCTGGATGTTTTCGCGATGACGCCAGACCAGCAGGATCGCCATCACCACAATCGCAGCGGTGATGGGCGTTTCCGCATCCCAGACGATGCCGCTGCACAGCACGTAGTACACGGGCGCGAACACCGAGGCTACCAGCGCGGCCAGGGAAGAATAGCGCAAGAACACGGCCACAATGACCCAGGTCAGCGCCGTCGCCAGACCCAGCCAGCCGCTGATGCCCAACAGCACGCCCAGCGCCGTGGCCACGCCCTTGCCGCCCTTGAAGCCGAAGAACACCGGATACAGATGGCCCAGGAAAGCCGCCAGGCCGGCCAGTGCCACCGTGCTGTCGCCCAGACTGAACGGCTCGCCGAAGGCCTTGACCAGGACCACGGGTACCAGCCCCTTGAGTGCATCCAGCGCCAGCGTGACGGCCGCAGCCGCCTTGCTGCCCGAGCGCAGCACATTGGTGGCCCCGGGGTTGCCGCTGCCATAGGTGCGCGGGTCGTTCAAGCCCATGACGCGGCTGACGATGACGGCAAAGGACAGCGAACCAATCAGATAGGCCGCGATGACGGCGATAACGGGATAGAGGGCGTTCAAAGGAATTCCTCGGCCAGAGACTGGCCCTAAGGCTCGCCAACCAAGGTCGACGGCACCGATTGTTGTCACGACTTGCGCAACCCGTATCAGGCACGGCGGTTTGTAGACCGTCATGCCCGTTGTGCATCCTGGTTGGCGTAAGTCCTTGTTGTTTGCGTTTTTTGCCAGCCGGCGTCTGCCCCCGGCTGGCTAGCCCCCTATTCTGCCAGCGCGCAGTGCACCGGCCGGGCATCGAGCAGACGGGTACAAACCTCAGGGGCCAGTTGCACCAGATAGCCGCGCCGCCCGCCATTGATGGCAATGCGTGGCAGCGCGAGTATGGTTTCCTCGATATAGACCGGCATTTCGCGCCTGGTGCCAAACGGCGAGGTGCCGCCCACCAGATAGCCGCTGTGGCGGTTGGCCACCTCGGGCTTGCAGGGCTCCACGCTCTTGGCCCCGATCTGGCGCGCCAGATTCTTGGTCGATACCTTGCAGTCGCCATGCATGAGCACGATCAGCGGCCTGGCATCCTGATCCTGCATCACCAGGGTCTTGACGACTGCATGCTCGTCCAGCCCCAGCTGACGCGCCGACTCCTCGGTGCCGCCATGCTCCACATAGTCATAAGGGTGCTCGGTGAACTCCACCTTGTGGGCCTTGAGCATCTGCGTGGCCGGCGTCTCGCTCACATGGGCGTTCTTGTCTTTTTTTGCCATGATTCAATCTTGATAGCTGCTGGCACATGCTCCACATGGACCTGCAGCCATTTTCCCTCAATAAAACCCTCAGACAGCAGGGTCGCGCATCTCCCAGCGGATGGCGTCGATTGCGGCCAGCAGCTCAGCAGGCAGCTGCGTGCCCCAGGCATTCAAATCCTCGTCGAGCTGGGCCACCGACGTCACACCGATGATGGTGCTGGCCACCTGCCACCTGGTGTAGCAGAAGGCCAGCGCCAGTTGCACCGGCGTCATGCCATGCTGGCGTGCCAGCGCGTTGTAGCGGCGCGCGGCAGCGAGCGCCTCGGGGCGACCCCAGCGCTGTTTCTGCACGGATTCATACCGGGCGATGCGCGCATCCCTGGGCGCACCGGCCTCGGTCGGTGCAAACTGGTCGAACTTGCCGGTCAGCAGGCCGAAGGCCAGCGGCGAATAGGCCAGCAGCGACACATCGAGGCGGTGGCAGGTTTCGTCCAGCCCGTTCTCGTAGCTGCGGTTGATCAGGCAGTAAGGGTTCTGGACCGTTGCCACGCGAGGCAGTCCGTGCTGCTCGGACAGGCGCACAAACTCATGCACGCCATAAGGCGTCTCGTTGGACAGGCCGATATGGCGGATCTTGCCCTGCCTGACCAGACCGGCCAGCGCCTGCAGCTGTTCGTGGATGGGGGTGAGCGAGCTCTCCTTCTTCGGGTCGTAATACATGGTGCCGAAGGCCGGCACATGGCGCTCGGGCCAGTGAATCTGGTAGAGATCGATCACCTCGGTCTGCAGGCGCGCCAGGCTGGCGTCGCAGGAGCGCACGATGTCCTGGGCCGACATGCCCGAGCCTTCGCGAATCCAGGGCATGCCGCGCGAGGGGCCGGCCACCTTGCTCGCCAGCGTGATCCGCTCGCGCATGCCGGGGCGGGCCCTGAGCCAGCGTCCGATGATGGTCTCCGTTGCGCCACAAGTGGCCTGGCGGGCCGGCACGGCATACATTTCGGCCGTATCGAAGAAATCCACGCCGCGTTCCACGGCGCGGTCCATGATGCGCCAGGCTTCGGCTTCGTCGACCTGCTCGCCAAACGTCATGGTGCCCAGGCAGATGGGGCTGACGCGCAAATCGCTCTGCCCCAGAGCGACAGGATTCATGGAAAGACGTGAGTTGGATGCAGCAAAAGTCATGCTCCCGAGTTTAGGGCCTGAGAGCCCAAGACCACGGCGGGCTCCCTGTTTTTGCGCACCCGGCTGTCCCGCGCACGACGGGCCATGCTGCGACGGCAGCAATAATCAAATCCACGGAGACCCTATGACAACGCATCACCCCACGCAGACCAGCCCGATCACCGATATCCCGCCCTATCAGCCGCGCCGCCAGTGGCAGTCGCAGATGCTGCCCGTGCGCAATATGCAGTACCACCTGCGCAGCTGGGAGCCCGAGGCCGGCTCCCGGCTCGATCCGGATCTGCCGGTGCTGGTGCTGGCCCATGGCTGGATGGATGTGGCCGCCTCCTACCAGTTTGTGGTCGACGCCTTCAGCGACGCCTTTGTCCAGGGTCGCCGCATCGTGGCCCACGACTGGCGCGGCTTCGGCCTGAGCCGCGGCGCCGAACCCTGCGACAGCTACTACTTCACCGACTACCTGGCCGATCTGGACATGTTGCTGGAGCAGATCTCGCCCGATCAGCCCATCGACCTGGTCGGCCACAGCATGGGGGGCAATATCGCCTGCATGTATGCGGGAGCGCGGCCGCAGCGCATTCGCCGCTTTGTCAATCTCGAGGGCTTCGGCATGGCGCCGACCACGGCCGACCAGGCCCCCGGGCGTCTGGCTCAGTGGATGGACCAGTTGCGCGAGCAGCGTGCCGGCGGCCTGGGCCTCGCGTCCTACGACAGCGTGGAGGCCGTGGCCAATCGCCTGCAGAAAACCAATCGCCGCCTGCCCCGCGACAAGGCGCTATGGCTGGCCCACCATTGGTCGGCCCCCGATGCCCAGGGCCGCTGGCATATTCTGGGCGACGCCGCGCACAAGATCGCCAACCCCTATCTCTACCGTGTGGACGAAGCGCTGGCCTGCCTGGCCGCCATCAGCGCGCCTACGCTGTCGGTCGAGGCGTCGGACGACAGCCTGGGCCAGTGGCACCAGGGCCGCTACACGCTGGAGCAATACCACGAGCGGATCCGTCACATCCCGCAATGCGAGATCGCCCGCGTGCAGGACGCCGGCCACATGCTGCACCACGACCAGCCGGAGGCCGTTGCCAGGCTGATCGAGGACTTTCTGCGCTGAAGGACTGCTACTGCTGAGACTGCGACTGCTGGTTGCTATCCATACAGGAGCTTTTAGCGCACGCAATCATTGATTTTCAGAATCATTTATATCTGAAATCAACGTACAACATTCTCTACAAGCTCACTTATTTATAGTCTCCCACGCCCTGTCCGGTCTGCAGCTCCAGCACATGGCGCCAGCGCCTCGGCTGCATTTGCAGCTTTCGGTAGCGGCCGTCGGCCCACTCCGCACTCATGTCCGCATAGCGGGCCGACAGCGCCAGCCCGCTCTGCCCGGTCTGGTAGATGAACTGCGAGGACTCCGGATCGCCCAGGTCGTAGATGGCGCGCAGCGAGGGCGCATGGCGGCTGACAAAACGTCCGGCCAGCGGTCCTTTGGCATCGGAGGGCGGCGGGTTGGCGTTGTACTGCCCGACATTGACGCTATAGGCATCACCGCCCGAGGCCACGCTCACATTGAATACCCCCGCCAGTGCCGCCACCGAGCCCAGCGGCTTGTGCGCGCTGAGCGCCGCATGCGCCGCGCCCCAGCGCCATTGGCGCGGATCATTGCCGTAGGCAGCCTGCAGCTTGTCCAGCGTGCGGGTCAGCGCCTGCCCGGCCTGTTGCTCGCAGCTCAGCGGCGCGCACCACCAGGCGTCATTGCGCGCGAGGATTCCTTCCAGCCCGGCACGGAAGTCACGCTTGCCGTAGCTCATGGCAAAGCGCTGCTCGCCAATGCGCGCAATCACCAGGGCGCGCGTCAGCTCGTCGGCCCAGACCGAGAAGATCAGCGGCTCGGGCCTGTCCCGCTCCATCTGCCCGTCGAAGTCCGCCAGCAGTTGCTGTGCCTGCGCTGCCAGGGCGTGGCTCGATCGGGCCTTGCGCAGCACGGGCAGCAAGGCCCTGGTGGCCAGGGACTGCACATCGTTCTGGATCGCTGCCATGCTGGCCGCATCATGCTGGCTGCCGGCCGCCAGCAACTGCTCTATGCGCTGGTGGCGGTAGGGCAGGCTCCAGTCCTGGGTCAGGAAATGCGCATAGCCGGCTTCCGTCACGCGCTGGTTGGCCGTGGCCACAAAGCCACGCGCAGCGCCATCGTCCTGCGGCGTCTGCTCGTAGCTCAGCCAGCCCTGCCAGTCATAGCACGCATCCCAGCCGGGCGCCGGCGCCACGCCGCGCAAGTCATTGTCGGGCGCACGCACCGGCACCCTGCCCGCGGCCTTGAAGCCGATATGGCCCTGCACATCGGCCGCCACAATGCTTTGCATGGGCGAGTGGTAGATGGAAAACGCCTCAAACAGTTCGGCCACGGTCTGCGCGCCGTTGGCTCTGAGGCCGGCCTCCACCGTGCGGTTGTCGGTGTCCAGCGCCGCCCAGCGCAGGGCCAGCGCATAGCGATCGGTGTTGATGACCTTGCCGTATTGCTGCTGCGCATCGCTGATCACGGGGCCGTGGCGCGTGCTGCGCAGCGTCACCCTGACATCGCTCTGGCCCTTGACCTTGAAGACTTCCTCGCGCACGGCAAAATTTTCCCAGCCCGTGGGCGTGCGGTATTGGCCGGGATCGGCCGGGTTGATCTGCTCCAGGTACAGATCCTGCACATCGGGGTTGGTGTTGGTGAAGCCCCAGGCCACCTGCGCCGTGCGGCCCAGCACCACGAAGGGCATGCCGGGCAAGGTGGCACCCGTTACATCCAGCGCGCTCAGGGCGCTGCCGTCACCGGCCCGGCCCTGCGGCGACTGAAGGCGCGCGAAATACCAGATGGCCGGAGCGCTCAACCCCAGATGCGGATCGTTGGCCAGCAAGGGCTTGCCGCTTCTGGTCTTGCTTCCGGCCACCACCCAGTTATTGCTGCCCAGTCCGTCATTCGTGCCCATCTCCCTCGCCATGGAGGCCGCCCATTGCTGCAAGGCCGATTGAATCTGCCCGGCCGGCGCCGACACCCTGGGCTGGGCATCTGCCTCCCGGTAGACACCAAGCTGGCGGTACAGGCTGGCGAGATCCACCGCCGTCGCGGGCGGCTCGCCCGGATAGGCCGGCATCAGCTGCCACAGCTGCTCGGTGCTCAGGACCTGCAGCAGATTCAGCCGCGCAAACTCGTTGCCCCAGTTGCCGCCCAGGTCCAGCGCCATCATCAGCGCCCAGCCCACGGTATCTTCCGGCTCCCAGTTGCCGGCCCGGGTGCCCAGCAGCAGGAACTCCGGCGCGGCAGCCTGAATGGGCCTGGCATGGAAGGCCGCAATGCCCTGGCTGTAGGCCTGCAAGGCTTCCTGCACGGCAGGCGGCAGCGCCGCATACTGGCGGCGCGCCGCGCCATGAATGTCGAGAGCACGCATCAACTTGTCCAGCTCCAGCGTGGCCGGGCCCAGAGTCTCCGACAGCCGCCCCTGCATCAGACGGCGGTTGAACTCCAGCTGCCAGCCGCGCTCCTGCGCATGGACAAAGCCCAGAGCCCGCCAGGCATCCT
>NZ_SPEY01000011.1 GCF_009360615.1 Comamonas sp. | reverse complement strand
ACCAGCCCGAAGCCTATGTGCCCCAGCGCGACCTGTTCATCGAAAAGGACAGCGCCATCAACGAGCACATCGAGCAGATGCGCCTGTCCTGCACCAAGAGCATCATGGAGCGGCGCGATGTGGTGATCGTCGCCACCGTCTCGGCCATCTACGGCATCGGCGAGCCCGAGAGCTACCACCGCATGATCATGACACTGCGCGCGGGCGACACGCTCAACCAGCGCGACGCGATCGCGCAGCTGATTCGCATGCAGTACCAGCGCAACGACCAGGATTTCTCGCGCGGCACCTTTCGCGTGCGCGGCGACACCATCGACGTCTTTCCGGCCGAGCACTCCGAGCTGGCCGTGCGCATCGAGCTGTTCGACGACGAGGTGGAGAGCCTGCAACTGTTCGATCCGCTCACGGGCCGGGTGCGCCAGAACATTCCGCGCTTCACCATCTATCCCAGCAGCCACTATGTGACGCCGCGCGACAAGGTGCTGGCGGCCGTGGAGACCATCAAGGAAGAGCTGGCCGAGCGCCTCAAGCAGCTGGTGGGCATGGGCAAGCTGGTGGAGGCGCAGCGCCTGGAGCAGCGCACGCGTTTCGACCTGGAAATGCTCAGCGAAGTGGGGCACTGCAAGGGCATCGAAAACTACACCCGTCATCTCTCTGCCTCCAGGCCCGGTGATCCGCCCAGCACCCTGACGGACTATCTGCCGCGCGATGCCATCATGTTCCTGGACGAAAGCCATCAGATGATCGGCCAGCTCAACGCCATGTACAACGGCGACCGGGCGCGCAAGACCACACTGGTCGAATATGGCTTTCGCCTGCCATCCGCGCTGGATAACCGCCCGCTCAAGTTCGAGGAGTTCGAGCAGCGCATGCGTCAGGTGGTCTTTGTCTCTGCCACGCCCGCCGAGTACGAGAAGACCCACGCGGGGCAGGTGGTGGAGCAGGTGGTGCGTCCCACCGGTCTGGTCGACCCCGAGATCGAAGTGCGGCCGGCCATCCATCAGGTCGATGACGTGCTGCAGGAGATCCGCGAGCGCGTGGAGCTGCAGGAGCGCGTGCTCATCACCACGCTGACCAAGCGCATGGCCGAGCAGCTGACCGAATATCTGACCGACAACGGGGTGAAGGTGCGCTATCTGCACTCCGACGTGGACACGGTGGAGCGCGTGGAAATCATCCGCGACCTGCGCCTCGGTGCCTTCGATGTGCTGGTGGGCATCAATCTGCTGCGCGAAGGACTGGACATTCCCGAGGTCTCGCTGGTGGCGATCCTGGATGCCGACAAGGAAGGCTTTCTGCGCGCCGAACGCAGTCTGATCCAGACCATCGGCCGCGCTGCGCGCAACGTCAACGGCAAGGCGATTCTCTATGCGGACCGCGTCACGGAGTCCATGAAGAAAGCCATCGGCGAAACCGAAAGACGGCGCGAGAAACAGATGGCTTTCAACGAAGCCAATGGCATCGTTCCCAAGCAGATTGTCAAGAGGGTGAAAGACCTGATTGATGGTGTGTATAGCGAAAAGAGTGGCAAGGAGGCCGAGCGACTGCAGGAACAGGCCCTGCAGCAGGCGCGTGTCGAGGATATGTCGGAGAAGGACATTGCCAAGGAGATCAAGCGCCTGGAGAAGCAGATGCTCGAGCACGCCAGGAATCTGGAGTTCGAACAGGCCGCGCGTGTGCGGGACCAGCTCTCGCGGCTCAAGCAGCAACTGTTCGGTGCGGCACCCTAGGACGATGTCTTCGCAGACCTCAGGGTTATTGCGTGGGTGTGCGTTGTTACCCGACAAAATTGATGGGGAATGTGATATACTTGCGTCAAACACTCAACAACAAACTTCCCTCACAGAAGGGCTCTGAACCTAATTACAGGACGGAGTAAGGGCGGAGACTGTGCCCGTCTAGGTACTGTGACCAGGCGTGCGTTTCTGTAACGAACAATCCTGACTGAAGGAGCTCGTATGCGTCTTACGACCAAAGGCCGCTTTGCGGTGACCGCGATGATCGACCTGGCACTGCGCCAGAACAATGGCCCCGTGACCCTGGCTGCCATCAGCCAGCGTCAACAGATTTCGTTGTCCTATCTGGAGCAGCTGTTCGGCAAGCTGCGTCGCCACGAACTGGTGGAGTCCACCCGTGGCCCCGGCGGCGGCTACACGCTGGCCCGCAAGGCAACGGACATCACCGTGGCCGACATCATCGTCTCGGTGGATGAACCCATCGATGCGACCCAGTGCGGCGGCAAGGAAAACTGTCTGGGCGAAGCCGGACGCTGCATGACCCATGAGCTGTGGGCCGCGCTGAATCAGCG
Organism: Comamonas sp.; assembly: GCF_009360615.1. Lineage (GTDB taxonomy): Bacteria > Pseudomonadota > Gammaproteobacteria > Burkholderiales > Burkholderiaceae_C > Comamonas. Next base: position 143,456 of record NZ_SPEY01000011.1, on the reverse strand, counting down.
CATGGTGGAATTCCTGGACTCCGTCACCCTGCAGAAGCTGGTGGACGAACAGCTGGCCAAGGGCATCCAGATCGAGGACAAGCCGGTGGTGCGTCGCGCGATCTCCACCGCGCCCGTGGTCAAGCCCATCCGCGTGAATGCACCGAATTCGGTGTTCGCCCTGGGTAACGCCTTCGCCAAATCCTGATCCGGAGCCGCTCGGGCACTGCCCGGGCCGCAACCCGATCACCCTGAAGCCCGACTCCGATAGTCAGGGCCTGGATGCATGCATGGCTGTGCGGCATGTTTTCTCGCCCTGATGGCACCACGAGGTGCATCGATTCCTCACGATTTGTCAGCCAAAAACAAGACGAGCCAGTCATGGACATGACCCCGCACTTTCCCATTTATCTCGACTACGGTGCAACCACCCCGGTGGATCCCCGCGTGGCGGACGCCATGATTCCCTGGCTGCGTGAACATTTTGGCAACGCCGCATCGCGCAGCCATGCCTGGGGCTGGGAAGCCGAAGAAGCCGTCGAGAAGGCCCGCAAGCAGGTGGCCGATCTGATCGGTGCCGACCCGCGCGAAATCGTCTGGACCAGCGGTGCGACCGAGTCGGACAACCTGGCGATCAAGGGAGCAGCGCATTTCTACCAAGGCAAGGGCAAGCACCTGATCACGGTGAAGACCGAGCACAAGGCGGTGCTGGACACCATGCGCGAGCTGGAGCGCCAGGGATTCGAAGTCAGTTATCTCGACGTGCAGGAAAACGGTCTGCTGGACATCGAGGTGTTCAAGGCGGCCATCCGCCCCGACACCATCCTCGCCAGCGTGATGGCCGTGAACAACGAGATCGGTGTGGTTCAGGATCTGAACACCATCGGTGCCCTGTGCCGTGAAAAGGGCATCATCTTCCACGTCGATGCCGCTCAGGCCTCGGGAAAGATGGAGCTGGACATGCAGACCATGCCCATCGACCTGATGAGCCTGGCATCGCACAAGACCTATGGCCCCAAGGGCATCGGTGCGCTGTATGTGCGCCGCAAGCCGCGCGTGCGCCTGGAAGCGCAGATGCACGGCGGCGGCCATGAGCGCGGCATGCGTTCCGGCACGCTGGCAACCCACCAGATCGTGGGCATGGGCGAGGCTTTCCGGATTGCCAAGGAAGAGATGGCCAAGGATCTGGAGCACGCCCGTGCGCTGCGCCAGCGCCTGCTCGACGGCCTCAAGGATCTGGAGCAGGTGTTCGTGAACGGCGATATGGACAACGGTGTTCCCCATTACCTGAACATGAGCTTCAACTTCGTCGAAGGCGAGTCGCTGATCATGGGCATCAAGGGACTGGCCGTGTCCTCGGGTTCCGCCTGCACATCCGCCAGCCTGGAGCCCAGCTATGTGCTGCGTGCCCTGGGCCGCAGCGATGAGTTGGCACACAGCTCTTTGCGCATGACCTTTGGTCGCTTCACGACGGAAGAGGAGATCGACTACGCGATCAAGTCGATCCGCGAAAACGTGCTGAAGCTGCGCGAGCTGAGCCCGCTGTGGGAGATGTACAAAGACGGCATCGACCTCAGCACTATTCAGTGGGCTGCACACTAAGCACAGATTACAAAGAGTTCAAGAGGTAGACACCATGGCTTACTCCGAAAAAGTTGTTGACCACTACGAAAACCCCCGCAACGTTGGCTCGTTCGACAAGAGCGATGACTCCGTGGGCACGGGTATGGTGGGTGCGCCCGCCTGTGGCGACGTGATGAAGCTGCAGATCAAGGTCAATCCCGCCACCGGCGTGATCGAGGATGCACGTTTCAAGACCTATGGCTGCGGCTCCGCGATCGCCTCGTCTTCGCTGGTGACCGAATGGGTCAAGGGCAAGACGCTGGACGAGGCGGCGGCCTTGAAGAACAGCCAGATCGCCGAAGAGCTGGCGCTGCCACCGGTCAAGGTTCACTGCTCCATCCTGGCCGAAGACGCCATCAAGGCGGCCGTGAACGACTACCGCGCAAAGCGCACAGCAACGGAAGCCTGAGGCCATGGCCATCTCAATGACCGAGGCGGCGGCCCGTCATGTGAACCGCTATCTTTCACGTCGCGGCAAGGGGATTGGCGTGCGTCTCGGCGTGAAAACCACCGGCTGCTCCGGTCTGGCTTACAAGCTGGAGTATGTGGACGAGGTCCAGCCCGATGACGTGGTGTTCGAAGACCATGGCATCAAGGTGCTGATCGACCCCAAGAGCCTGGCCTATATCGACGGCACGGAACTGGATTTCGTGCGCGAGGGCCTGAACGAAGGCTTCAAGTTCCACAATCCCAACGAGCGTGATCGCTGCGGTTGTGGCGAGAGCTTCAGGATTTGATTTCCCCCCTGAGTCGCTTCGCGCCTTCCCCCCAAGGGGACGACACCTTCGCTGCGAGGCGGCTCATGCTCGGTGTCCCTGGCGTGTGTAGCGCCCAAGCGTAAGAACGGAACCGCCTCAGCTTTGCTGCAGGCGGTTTTTTAATGCCATGAATCTGCAATCTGACGACTTTGAATTGTTTGGCCTGCTGCGCAAGTTTGCGCAGGAACGCAGCCAGATCGACGCACGCTGGAAAGAGCTGCAGCGCGAGGCGCATCCCGACCGTTTTGCGGCGCAGGGCGCGGCCGCGCAGCGCGTGGCCATGCAATGGTCGGTGCGCATCAACGAGGCCTATCAGCGCCTCAAGGACCCGCTCAAGCGCGCGGCCTATCTGTGCGAGCTGGCGGGCGCCCCGGTGCGGGCTGAAGACAACACGGCCATGCCAGCGGCATTCCTGATGCAGCAGATGGAGTGGCGCGAAGCGCTCGAGGATGCTGGCAGCGAGCAGGAGCTCGAGGCTCTGGAGGCCGAAATGCTCGCCGCCAAGAAACAGATGCTTGCCGAATGCGGCCGTTTGCTGGACGAGGCTGGCGATGCCGCCGCTGCCGTGCAGCAGGTGAGAGCCCTCATGTTTGTTGCGCGATTTGCGCAAGATGTGGATCGCCGTCGCGATCAACTGGGACAATAAGACCCAGAGCAACGCTTTGCGCCCTTGGCGCATGGCGTATCCATCTTGAGCGGGCCAGCCACGCTGGCCTCTGACGTTTCAAAAGAAGAATTTCATGGCGCTTTTGCAGATTTCCGAGCCCGGCCAATCCCCCGATCCCCATCAGCGACGCATTGCCGTGGGCATAGACCTGGGCACCACGCATTCTCTGGTTGCTGCCGTGCGCAACGGCGTGGCCGAATGCCTGCCTGACGATCAGGGGCGTGTGCTGCTGCCGTCGGTGGTGCGCTACATGGAAATGGGCCGCCGCCAGATCGGTTTCGATGCCAAGGTTGCTCAGGCTCAGGACGCCACCAACACCATCAGCTCGGCCAAGCGCTTCATGGGACGCAGCCTGGCGGATATCGAATCGCCCGAGAAGCTGCCCTATCGCTTCAAGAGCGAGGACGGCAGTGTCATCTCCATCGAGACCGTGGACGGTGCCAAGACCCCCGTGGAAATCAGCGCCGAAATTCTGGCGACCTTGCGCTTCCGCGCCGAAGACACGTTTGATGACGAACTCTACGGCGCCGTCATTACCGTGCCTGCGTACTTTGACGACGCCCAGCGCCAGGCCACCAAGGATGCGGCCAAGCTGGCCGGCATCAATCTGCTGCGCCTGATCAACGAGCCCACGGCGGCAGCCATTGCCTACGGTCTGGACAATGCGGCGGAGGGCGTGTACGCCGTCTACGACCTGGGGGGCGGCACCTTCGATATCTCGGTGCTGCGTCTCGCACAGGGCGTGTTCGAAGTGATCGCCACCGGCGGCGATTCGGCACTGGGTGGCGACGACTACGATGACGCGCTGGCAGCCTGGGTGGCGGAAAAGACCGGCACCCAGCTGGAGTCGGCGGCAGACAAGACCGCCTGGCGTATCGCCGCGCGTCAATGCAAGCAGGCCTTGACTGATGCAGAAGTGGTAGCGTTTGTTGCTGAAATTTCCTCAGGTCCAGTGTCGTTTGACGTCAAGCGTGAGGAGTTCATTGCGCTGACCGCTCACTTGACCAGCAAGAGCCTTTCGGCCGTGCGCCGTGCGCTCAAGGATGCGGACCTGAGCCGCGACGAGGTGCAGGGTGTGGTCATGGTCGGCGGCTCCACCCGCATGCCGCAGATTCGCCAGGCCGTGGCAGATTTCTTCGGCCGCGAGCCGCTGACCAATCTCAACCCCGACGAAGTGGTGGCGCTGGGCGCGGCCATTCAGGCCAACCAGCTGGCCGGCAACAACACCGCCGGCGATCTGCTGCTGCTGGACGTGATCCCGCTGTCACTGGGCGTGGAAACCATGGGGGGGCTGTCCGAGCGCATCATCACCCGCAACGAGACCATTCCCACGGCCCGCGCACAGGACTTCACGACCTACAAGGATGGACAGACCGCGCTGGCCATTCACGTGGTGCAAGGCGAGCGCGACCTGGTGGCGGACTGCCGCAGCCTCGCGCGGTTCGAGCTGCGCGGCATTCCGCCCATGGCAGCCGGGGCGGCGCGCATCCGCGTGACCTTCACGGTGGATGCGGACGGCCTGCTGTCCGTCAGCGCCAAGGAGCAGATCAGCGGCGTCGAAGCCCATATCAATGTCAAGCCGTCGTATGGCCTCTCGGACGACCAGATTGCGCAGATGCTGCAGGAGGGTTTTGCCACGGCCCAGGAGGACATGAAGGCCCGTGCACTGGTCGAGGCCCGCGTGGATGCCGATCGCATGCTGCTGGCCACGCAGAGCGCGCTGGAGCTGGATGGCGATGTGCTCAGTGCCGAGCAGCGCGACAGCATCGATGGCCTGATGGCCGCGCTGCGCGTGGCCGTCGCCAGCGATGACCCTGCCGTCGTGGAGGGGGCGACGCAGGCCCTGGCCAAGGGAACTGAGTCGTTTGCGGCAGAACGCATGAATCGCAGCATCCAGCAGGCGCTGGCCGGCAAGAGTGTCAACACCATTTAATGCATAAACAGAACAATGCCTATCATCAAAATTCTCCCTCACGCCGAATACTGTCCCAATGGCACGGAAATCGAAGCGCCGGTCGGCACGTCGATCTGTGAAGCCATGCTGGACAACGGCATCAATATCGAGCATGCCTGCGACATGAGCTGTGCCTGCACGACCTGCCATGTCATCGTCAAGGAGGGCTTCCACTCCCTCAACGAGGCGGAGGAAGAGGAAGAAGACCTGCTCGACAAGGCCTGGGGCCTTCAGCCCCAGTCGCGCCTGTCCTGCCAGGCCATTCTGGCGCGCGAGAATGTGACGGTGGAGATCCCCAAGTACTCCATCAATCACGCCAAGGAAAATCACTGAGCACCCCCTGAGGCGCTTTGCGCCTTCCCCTCTCTCTACGCGCTTCGCGCTAGGGGAGGGGGACGACACCCTCGGTGCGCGGCGGCGCTTCCTCGGTGTCCTGCCTTTGGTGCGCGCTTGTTTTAGAAATTGTTGGGCGATGTGAGCGCCGCAGGTAATTGGGAGAAATTGAATGTCGCGTCAAATTGTTCTGGATACGGAAACCACGGGTCTGTCTCCCATTGACGGCGACCGTCTGATCGAGCTGGGCTGCGTGGAGCTGGTCAACCGCAAGCTCACTGGCAACAATCTGCACCTGTACTTCAATGCGGGTCGCGACAGCCATCCCGATGCCTTGCGCGTGCACGGCATCACCACGGAGTTCCTCAAGGACAAGCCGCGGTTTGAGGAAAAGATCGACGAGATCTGGGAGTATCTGCAAGGCGCGGAACTCATCATCCACAATGCGCCGTTCGACCTGGGCTTCCTGAACAACGAGCTCAAGCTGGCCAAGCGCCCGCCGCTCAAGCAATGTGTGGCGGGCGTCATCGACACCCTGGTCATGGCCAAGGAGATGTACCCGGGCAAGCGCAATTCGCTGGACTCGCTGTGCGATCGTCTGGGGGTCGACAATTCCAATCGCACGCTGCACGGCGCCTTGCTGGATGCGGAACTGCTGGCGGATGTCTACATCAATCTCACACGCGGTCAGGATGCCTTGCTCATGACCGAGGAGGCTGCCGATGCCCCGGTGGCCGGTTCGATCGTCGTTGCTTCGGTGGATCTGAGGAGCTTCAAGTTGCCGGTGTTGCGCGCCAATGAGCAGGAGCGGGCCGCCCACGACGACGTGCTCAAGCAGATGGATAAATCCAGCGGCGGCAAGACGGTCTGGCGCAACTTTGAAAATGTGAGCGTCAATCCCTGATACAATAAAGCCCATCGGGTGATTAGCTCAGCGGTAGAGCACTGCCTTCACACGGCAGGGGTCACATGTTCGATCCATGTATCACCCACCAGATGCCAGACCCTCTTGAGTCCCTGATTCAAGAGGGTTTTTGTCTTTCGCCTGGCCGAGCCGGATTGCCGGGACGCAAGGCCCTCGGCACCTGTGAATTCAGTGGCCGGTGATGCGGCGCACGGCTGAAAAATACCAGGCGTCGGGAAGGCAGCGCAGCAATCGCATCCAGCGAGTGAAGCGGCGCGGGAAGTTCATCTCGAAACGTCCCTGGGCCCAGCCCCGCAGTATGTGCCTGGCCGCCTCGTCGGCGTCGATCAGGGCCGGCATGTTGAAGTGGTTCTGAGCCGTCAGCGGGGTATCGACAAACCCGGGGTTGATGATGGATACGCCCAGACCCCGGCCGTGCAGGTCCAGATAGAGATTCTCGGCCAGGTTGTTCAGTGCTGCCTTGGTGGGGCCATAGGCCAGGGACATCGGCAGCCCGCGGTAGCCGGCCACCGATCCGACCAGTGCCAGATGGCCTTGCCCTGCCGCCAGCAGCATCGGAAGCACGGCATCGAGCAGAAGCAGGGCACCGCCATAGTTCACGGCCAGGTGACGTTGCATTTCGTCGAGGTCGAAAGCGGTGGCGCGCTGGGGCTGGTAGCGGCCAGCGCAATACAGAATCAGGTCCGGTGCCTTGCCGCAATGACCCAGCACCGTCCGGGCAGCGGCAGCCATGGCGGCTGCGTCGGTCACGTCCAGCGGCAGTGCCATGCAGCCGTCGTGGCTGTGCGCGAAATCCTGCAGTGCCTGGCCTTGGCGCGCGGAAACGATCACCCTGGCTCCTTGCCGGTGCAGCGCTTCGGCCGTGGCGCGGCCAATGCCCGAAGAGGCTCCCAGAATCCAGGCCGAGCGACCCTGCCAGTCATGCAGTGGCGGGTTCAGCCGTGCAGAGAGCAGCGACATGATCATCACTCCTTGGAGATGGAAAGTGTCACATCGCCCAGATGCAGGCCCAGCTTGCTCATGGCGGTGCGATTGAGCAGGGTGCGGCCGTCGATCAGGTACATCCAGTCATCCATGCTGACGTTCCAGACTCTTCCATTCACGGGCAGTGCCAGTACATAGCTCCATCGGAAGGCATTGCCGGCACTTTCTCCCAGGGCTTCGCCCACCACGTCGTCAGCGCGGCCGCTGTATCGTCCATTGCCCAGATGGCGGAGATGCCAGATGCGCTGTTGCGTGCTGCCGTCGCTGTAGACGAAGTGCTCGTCGAGCGTGCCTTCCTCGCCCTGCCAACGGCCCGTCATGCGCACGGTGAAACGCTTGACCACCTTGCCCGAGCGATCCGTGAACATGCCGTGGGCCGTGAGCGGCCCGTTGAAATACTGGCGCAGGTCCAGTGGGGGCTGCTCTTTGGCATAGTCCTGCACGGAAGGCCCGGCGCAACCCGCAAGGGTCAGCGCCAGTCCAGCGCCCAGGCAGGCGCGCCGCAGTGGCGAAAACGCGATGGATCGTGTGATGTGGCTCATGTGTGCCTCCATGAAGAATGCAGACGCTCGGCGCGCCAGAGCAGGGCCGCTGCCGCGAGCTTGAGCAGGCAGGGCAGGCCGCCATAGGCCCAGGCCAGAGCTTGCAGGCCTGCAGGCTCGCTGGCACCGCTGCGATATCCGGCAGCCGACAGCAGTGGCAGTGCCAGACCTGCAGCAAGGGCCAGATTGAGTTTGGTGGCGCAGGTCCACCACCCCAGGTAGCGGCCTTCGCTTCGGCCGCCGTCGCCGGATTCGTGGATCACGCCCGTGAGCAACGCACCCGGCAAGGCCAGATCCGCGCCCAGGGCCAGGCCGCTGGCCAGGCAGATGACGGCGAAAGCCATGCCGTCGCCTTCGCCGAGCCAGGGTGTGAAGCCGAAGGCCAGCACGCTGGTCAGCATTCCGATCCGCCAGCTGGGTGCCAGGCCCCAGTGCGAAACGGCCTTCACCCAGAGCGGCAGGCCCAAGGCCGCGGCGCCAAAAAAGCACAGCAGCAACGCTGGCTGCAGAGCGGAGGCCTGCAGTCGGTCGGCCACGAAGAAAGGCAGCAGGGTGGCGGGGATGGCGGCTGCCACACCGTTGAGCATGAAGATTGCCAGCAGTCGCCTGAAGCCTGCATTCGCCCACGGTGAAGGTAGAGGTACGGCGGCGGGCTGCTGTGGTGCGACGGGCACCTTGAGACGCAGAAGGCCCGCCAGGCCCAGTGCCAGGCCAAGGGCGAGAAAGGCGGTGGTCGCATCCAGTCCGAGCCAGGTCGGCAGCATGCTGGCCAGCAGCACGCCTGACAGGCTGGCTCCCTCGCGCCAGGCCGTGACACGTGCACGCCAGGCGGGGTCGCCGCCCCAGCGCGTGCCCCACGCCTGATGGAGGATGACAAGGATGCTGTAGGCCAGTGTGCACACCAGCAGGCTGAAGGCAAGCCATCCCAGCAGGCCCGCCGAGTTCTGCGCATCGAACGGGGGATGCCACAGGGCGCCGAAGCCCAGCGCCATGAGCAGGCTGGCCAGGATCGCCGCACCTGCCGTGCAAATCACGCCGCGACTCAGAAGACGGTCGACCCAGCGTCCGATGGCCGGGTCGACCAGGGCATCGAAGGCCCGCGTGGCCAGCAGCACGGCACCCAGTCCCGCCAGCGGGGCGCCGGCCACGCTGGCGTAGTGGTAGGGCAGGTTCACATACAAAGGCAGCGACGCGAAGGCCAGCGGTGCCGCCAGAGCACCATAGGCCAGGCCCGTGCGCCAGGGCAGCGTGTGTGGGTGGGCCGGATGCGGGTCCATGGCATGCTCCGCAGCCGATCAGCCCAGGCCCAGCAGCGAGCTGCGCATGGCGGGAGCCGACGTCTGGGGTGACAGCCAGATGCCGAAGAACAGGCGTGCATACTCTGCATCGCGCAGCTGAGCGGTCTGACGGCCGTTGTGGAAGAAGCGCACCTCTCCCTGGCCGTCGTTCAGGCCCAGCAGCCGATCCTGGGCCTGGACGTCGGGGAAGGCCTGTTTCATCAGCTCCAGCCATTGGCGTGCCTGCTCCTCCGTGAAACTGCCCACTCTGCGCATTTCCGCGATGGATCGTTCTGCGATGGCCTGGCCTTCGAGCTTGCGGTCATAGACCAACTCCAGTGCGAACCGATGGCGGGCGTAGTCATCAGGCATGAACCCCGGTGCTGCCCACAACCGCGCCTCGTAGACGCGCAGGCCGAAGAAGCGCAGTACGCCCTTGCCGACCAGGCGTCCGGCGGGCAGGGGGCTGCGCAGTTCTCCGGGAAGCTCTGCGGCAGGGGTCATGGCATGGATCAGGTTGGACATGGAGGTCAGTGATGGGGCAAGTACGAAGGCCGCACTCCAGACCAGGGTCTGGCGGCGGTGTGCGCGGGGTGGAAGGGCGGTCATGGCTGTGGCCTGCGCAGCGTGAACTGGACGACATCGGTGTTGCCGGCGTCAAAGGCTGCCTCGCAGTAAGCGAGATAGAAGCGCCAGATGCGCACAAAGCGCTCGTCGAAACCCTGTGCACGCACGGCGTCGATCTGGTGCTCGAAGGACTGGCGCCAGCGTCGCAGCGTTTCCGCGTAGTCGCGGCCGAAGGCCATGCGGCCTTCCACGACGAGACCGGCGCGACGGGCCTCGTCCTCGAAGGCTGCAATGCTGGGCAGCAGCCCGCCCGGGAAGATGTACTGCTGAATGAAATCGGTGGAGCGCAAGTAGCGGGCGAACAGGTCTTCGCGCAGAGTGATCGTCTGTACGCAGGCCAGGCCTCCGGGCTTGAGACAGTCGCGCAGGGTCCGGAAGTAGCCGCGCCAGTACTCTCGGCCCACGGCCTCGAACATCTCGATGGAGACGATGGCATCGAAGGGCTCGCGGGCATGCAGGGCAGGCAGGTCGCGGTAGTCCTGGTAACGCAGCTCCACGGCATCGGCAAGTCCGGCCTGTTGCATGCGCTGCTGGCCCCAGTGCAGTTGCTCGCGCGACAGCGTCACGCCGGTGACCCGTGCACCGAATTCGCGGGCGGCAGTCTCTGCCAGGCCACCCCAGCCGCAGCCGATTTCGAGCAGGCGCTGTCCGGGCTGCAGCCGCACCTCGGTCAGAGTGCGCCTGAGCTTGGCCTGCTGAGCGGCCTGCAGGTCTGAGTGTGACAGCGACTCGCCCGTGCGACCTTCGAACCAGGCGGCGCTGTAGCTCATGCCGGGATCCAGCCACAGCTGGTAGAAGTCATTGCCCAGGTCGTAATGGGCGTGGATGTTCCTGGCACTTCCGGCCCGCGTATTTCGCTGCAGCAGGTGGCGCAGGCGGTAGGCCAGCCGGCCCCACCAGCTGCCGTAGATCAGCGCCTGGACATGGTCACGGTTCGCCATGCACAGCCGAAGGAGCGCGGCGAGGTCGGGGCTGTCCCATTCACCGGCAATATAGGCTTCGGCCAGGCCGATATCGCCCGATTTCAGTGTGCGCTCAAGCGCCTGCCAGTCGTGCAGCACGCAGTGTGCGTCGGCGATACACGATGCTGCGGCCGCAACGGGCAGGTGCAGCAGTCGTCCATCGGGTTGCACCAGATCCAGGCGACCCTGGGGCAGGCGTTCGAGCAGGTTCAGCACCCGGCGCACTCGCGCGGGCGTGCGGCGCGGTGCTGCGGCTTTGGGGCTGAGCAGGGGGGCGGCGGTGGTGTTCATCGTGTGACGAAGCGCTCGGGCTTGGTGGGTTTGCCATGGAAGGGCAGGCGCTTGGCCCAAAGGCGCAGCGCCTGCCAGTGGATGCGGGCAATGACGCCCAGTGTCATCAGGGGAGTGCCGAAGAAGGCGCGGCGCACGGTGCTGGCATCCAGCGGATGCAGCGTGCCGCCCACGCTGGTCTGCAGCAGAGGACCGCTGTCGTCGTGCAGGTCCACGCGCACCAGGGTGCTGCTCTCGCTGCGTTCGAAGCGAAAGCGATACTCGCCCTGCACGTCGCAGAATGGCGACACGTGGAACTGTTTGCGAGCCACCTGCTCGCAGCCCCAGGCCAGATCCGGGCCAGCCAACAGATAGGCATGGCGCTCGCCAAAGGTGTTGTTGACCTCGGCCAGCACGGCGGCCAGAGAACCATCGCTGCGGTGGGCATACCAGAAACTCACGGGCTTGAAGACATAACCCAGTACGCGCGGAAACGTGTGCAACCAGACTTCGCCGTCGGCATCCTGAATGCCCTCGTCCTCCAGTACCCGCTCGAACCAGGCCAGGGCATCGCCGTCTCCCGCGCCATGGTCGCTGTCGTGAAAGCTGATCAAGCCCGGCCGGTTACGCCGCAATGCGGCATCGGGCTGCACGCGCAGGCTGCGCAGCGGCAGCATGAGGAAGTAGCCGGGATACCGGAAGGCATGTTCGACGGGCCTCAGGCGGCGGTGCCAGACATGTCCGAAGCCGACAAGCGGACGGGCATTCATGCTGCCCCCCTGATGGCGGGACTCGCAGACAGGTCCGGCAGGACGTCGAGCAGACCATCGGCCGCATCCAGGCCTGAACGCAGTCCGTCTTCGTGAAATCCGTAGCCGCACCAGGCGCCGCAGAACCAGGTCCGGCGGCGGCCCTGCAGTGTCCCCACCCGGCTCTGGGCCTCGATGGCCGCCAGATCGAACACCGGGTGGCTGTACGCAATGCGAGCATGGACCTTGCTGTCGTCGATGGGGCGCACCGGATTCAGTGACACCATCACAGGCTGCTGCCATGGCAGGGGCTGCAGACGGTTGAGCAGATAGTGCAGGCAGACGCCAGTTTGCTGGGTTCCCGCATCGGCCGCGCGTTCGTAGTTCCATGCCGCCCAGGCTGCCTTGCGGGTCGGGAGCACGCCGGCATCGGTGTGCAGCACGGCATGGTTGGGCTGATAGCGTATGGCACCCAGGACGCTGCGCTCATCAGGCGTGGCGTCGAGGCCCAGCAGGCGCAGGGCCTGGTCGCTGTGGCAGGCCAGCACTACGGCATCGAAGTGCTCCGTGCCGTGTGCCATCTGCAGCAACACCCCATGGTCCACGCGGCGAATGCCCAGGACGGGTGCATTCAGGCGGGCATCGTGGCGGCCATCCTGCTGCAGCGCGGCCAGCATGCGCCGCACATACTGGCGCGAGCCGCCTCGCACCGTGTACCACTGAGGCCGGTTCGAGACCTGGATCAGGCCATGGTTGTGGCAAAAGCGGATCAGAGTGGCAACCGGGAAGCGCAGCATCTGGTCCGTCGGGCATGACCAGATGCAGCCCATCATGGGCAGCAGGTAGTCCTGGCGGAAGCCGGTGCCGAAGCCGTGCTCATCCAGAAAGGCTTCGATGGAACCGTGCAGCCGGGCCTCGTTGCCTTCTTGGGCAATGCGCGTGGCCAGGCGATTGAAGCGCAGGATCTCTGCCAGCATGGTCAGAAAACGGGGGCGAAACAGGTTGCTTCGCTGCGCAAACACCGTCCCCAGCGAACTGCCGCTCCACTCAAGGCCGGCACGCCCACCGGTGCGGGGAACCTGGACCGAAAACGACATCTCGGCAGCCGTCGTCGGCACCTGCAGTTCTTCGAACAGATGCGTCAGCAGCGGATAGGTGCGGTGATTGAACACCAGAAAGCCTGTGTCGACGCCCTGTGTCACGCCCTCCAGCGTGATATCGACGGTGTTGGCATGCCCGCCGAAATGGTGGCCCGCTTCCAGCAATGTCACGCGGTGCTGGCCCGGTGCGCCGGCCAGGCGCCGGGCCGCGGCCAGACCCGCAACCCCTGAGCCTATGACTGCAATGCGATGCATGGGAATGCCTTTCCTGGTTGTGCAGTCCGTTTGTACCAAAAAGGTCAAATCATGAACTGATGAGTTCAAACTATAAACCAAACATTTCCACTTTGCACTATCTAGTATGGGGTATGGCCTATCAGGTCTAAAATAGAAGCATGACAAGCCGCTCCTCCATCAAACAGCAGATTCAGCGCGTGCGAGAACAGGCCATCGTGGTGGCCGTCAACCGGCTGCTGGCCACCAAGGGTTACGACGCCATGACGGTGGATGAAGTCGCGGCCGAAGCGGGCATGGCCAAGGCCAGCCTCTACAAGCTGTTCACCTCCAAGGAGGAACTGGCGGGTGCCGCCATGGTCGGTGTGCTGGATCGTGCCCTGGCCTTTGTGGACGGCCTGCGCGACGCGGCACGTGAGGCGGCCGAGGCCGGCTCGCCCACGCGCCCGCTGGATCAGCTCAAGGCCGTCACACGCTGGGCCATGCAGACGCAGCTAGAGGGAGAAATGCCGTCCCTGCCTGCGCAGAACTCGAATCTCAGCGCGTCGTTGCAATCCAACGATGCCTACATGGACCGTCTGATTGCCCTGAGCAACCGGCTCAGCATCTGGATCACCGAAGCCCAGACCAGCGGCCAATTGCACGCCGCGCTGCCTCCCGAGCTGGTGCTGTATACGCTGTTCGCAAGGGCCTGCGATCCCGTCGTGGCCTTGCTCAAGGAGTCGGGTCAGTACACGAATGCGCAGATCATCGACTGGGTGACGAGCACCACGTTTGACGGGCTGGCTGCAGCCCGCTGAAGACGTGGCCCGCGGGTGCGCCGGTTCCTGGTGCCATCCGCGCAGGAGCATGGACCCGTTTGGCGGAATCGGGCCGAAGCCTCAGGATGGCATGAGCACCGGCCCGCCTTTGCTCAAGGCCCTCTGGTAGGCCGCACGTGCATGCATGCGCTGGCGATAGGCGATCAGATGAGGCCAGGCGCTCTTGCTGTCACTGCGGACCAGAGCCGCTTCAACGGCAAAGCTCATCTGGAAGTCGGCCATGCTCAGGTGCTCGCCGGCAAACCAGCGATGTTCTGCCAGATGCGCTTCCATGAATGCCAGCGCTGTCTGCACATTGGGTGCAACGAGTTTTTGCTGTACCCGCATGCAAAGCGCGCGGGCAATGGGGCGCACGAGAAAAGGCATGGGCTGACGCGGTATGGTGTCGAAAACCAGTTTCATCACCAGCCAGTTCATCAGCGAGCCCTCGGCATAGTGCATCCAGAAGCGGCACTCACGGTGCTCTTGGGTCCCGCGCAGGGGCTCGAGGTGCGATAGTTCCGCAGGCGCCAGATGCCCATAGCGTTCAACCAGGTACTCGATGATGGCGCCTGATTCGGCGACCACGACGTCCGCATCGGTAATCACCGGCGACTTGCCCAGCGGATGCACGAGCCTGAGCTCCGGTGGCGCCAGGCGGGTTGCGGGGTCGCGCTGGTAACGACGCAGTTCGTAGGGAACGCCGAGCTCCTCCAGGAGCCAGAGTACGCGCTGCGAGCGTGACGTTTCAAGATGATGAACGGTGAGCATGGGGAGTCTTTCTGGAAGCCGAACCTGCGTTGCGCAGCCAGCGCATCAAGATACCAAGCAAAGGCAACTTTTCATATAGTTCTTCCGCCGCATCCCAGTAATCGCGATGCTGGCAGACAAGCCCTTGCGCATCGAAGCAAAGCAGGCTGGCGCCTCGTATGCATTGCTCGGAGCCGGGCCGCCAGCGTCGCAGGCGAAAGCGGAATTCCCAGGCCAGAAAGGCCTGCCGATCCTGCACCAGCCGCTCGGTGACGACAAAGCGCGGCTCCTGCAGCGTGTCGAACATGTGGGCGAAGATACCGGCGATTGCGGGCACGCCGCGCACTTCATTGAAGGGATCCTTGAAGTACGCATCGCTCGCATAGTAGCTGTCCAGTTGCTGCAGATGGCTTGGGGCCAATCGTTCATAAAGCTGGACGATCCGCTCCACGACGGCATCCGTGTCGGATGGGGAATGAGGGCTTTGCTGCATGCATCAAATTGTAGGCAAACCGAGTCGCGCCCTCACTTGCGCCCAAGGCTGTTGCGCTTGTGGCCCAGGTCGCAGGATCGCTACGAAGGCGTTTTCCGGGTCAGAACCGGTTCGCTGCGGTAGCGGTCGGGGAAGAGGCGCTGGAGGTTGTTCACCTTGGGCAGATCATTGAAGACGATATACGGGTGACGCGGGTTTGCGGCCATGAAGTCCTGGTGGTGGAGCTCGGCCGGATAGAAGCTTGCCCTGTCTTCGAGGCGGGTGACGATGGGCTTGGGATACAGTCGAGCCGCCTCAAGCTGCGCGATATAGGCCTGAGCGGTCTTGAGCTGGGCAGGACTGGTTGCGAAAATGGCCGAGCGGTATTGCGTTCCGGTGTCCGGGCCCTGCCGGTTGAGCTGGGTGGGATCATGAACCACCGAGAAAAATATCTGCAGCAGCTGTCCATAGCTCACCAGGGACGGATCGAAGCTAACTTCTACCGATTCGGCATGTCCGGTATTGCCGCGGCTGACCAGCGCATAGGAAGCGGTGGATGGCGTGCCCCCGCTATAGCCCGACACCGCGCGCAGCACGCCTTTGACATGCTGGAACACGCCCTGTACGCCCCAGAAGCAGCCGCCGGCAAAGATGGCACGTTGCGGCGCGGGCCCGGTGGCCGGCATGTCCATGGCAGGGGGCGGGATGCGGACTGCCTCGTCGGCCGAGAAGGCCGTTGATTGCCACAGCAGTCCGCTGCCCAGCAAAACGATGCCGCCCGTCAAGGTCTGGAGCATGCCGCGCCTATGCATGCCGCGCCGATTCGAGGTGGCCGAGGAGGTGAGGTTGGTTTTCATGGGGCTTATCCGAAAGTGAAGGCGTAGGCAGAAACGCCGCTGTCAAGAAACTCGATGCTGAAGGTCCGCTCGGCAACGGCACCGGACTGGCGCACCAGCTGATAGAGACGTTGCCCGGTGACGGTGCCGCTGCCGTCGGCTGCCACGTCCACGCCGTGGGCATCGCCGGGTGGCTTGCCGTCGATGCTGACCTTGAAGCGCACCGGTTTGCCATCGGGGCCGGGGCTTAGCACCAGGTGCAGATCACGGGCCTTGAACCGGTAGACGATGCGCCCCGATGGCCCGGTCAGCGATGCGCTTTCCGGCCCCACCATCCATTGACCGCCCAGACCCCAGGCGTTCAGCCTGGTCTCTCGCGGCTCCAGATACGTGGTCGTCTTGTCGTGCACGGCTTTGGGGGTGGAGGCGAAGTTCTCGGCGCGCTCGTAGCCCAGATAGGTTTCGGGCGAGGCGACCTCATCCATGCTGGCGGCCCGTTGCACGCCTCCTGCATCCACCTGCGTCAGGCCCATGGCCGAACGGGTGCTGCCCGCTTCTTTGAGAAGCTGCTGTATCACCCGTTCAGACTCTGCATAGCCGCCCTCGCCGAAGTGATGATGGCGGATGCGTCCCGTGGCATCGATGAAGTAATGAGCAGGCCAGTACTGGTTGCGGAAGGCGCGCCAGATCGCATACTGGTTGTCCACGGCCACCGGATAGCTGATGCCCAGATCTTTCATGGCCTTGCTCACGTTGCCGATGTCGCGTTCAAAGGCGAACTCAGGTGCGTGCACGCCGATCACGACCAGACCCTGGTCGCGGTATTTTTCGGCCCAGGCCTTCACATAGGGGAGAGTGCGCAGGCAGTTGATGCAGGAGTAGGTCCAGAAATCCACCAGCACCACCTTGCCTCTCAGGTCCTGCTCACCCAGAGGCTTGGAGTTGAGCCATTGGGTTGCACCGTCCAGGGGCGGCGCGATGCCCTCATCGGGCAGGGCCAGGGCTGTGCTGGACGGCCCGCTCATGCGCATTGCAGCTCCCGCGGCCATCATGGCAGCCCCGTCAGTAGGTGCAAGGGATGGTGCCTGCATCATCATGCCCGGGTTGCCACGCATGGCCAGCTGGTCGTCGCTCTGCGGCTGGTTCAGGTGCTCGACCAGTTTCTGTTCCAGGCTGCCGGTGGATGCCGTTGACAGTCGGGCCAGCACGCCGGTGTCGATTCCCAGTGCAATGGCGGCAACGCCCGCGAGCATGGCTACCCCGAGGCCGCGTCGCACCCATTCACCGGCACCCAGCGAACGCTTGAGCGCGGCAAATACCCGGCCACCCAGCAGCAAAGCCGCAGCCATGGAGGTCGCTGCCCCGGCGGCATAGGCCAGCAGCAGCAAGCTTGAGGTCGTATTGGCGCCCTGCAGGGCAGCGCCGGTCAGTATCAGTCCCAGAATGGGCCCGGCGCATGGAGCCCACAGCAGTCCCGTCGCGACTCCCAGCAACGCGGAGGAGGCCATCTTCGGCGTACCGTCTTGCTGTACCGACTCGGAAAGGCGCGAGCCGGCAGTCACCAATGGACGGGTCAGCCGCTCCGACAGATTCGGCAGCAACAGGGTCAGCCCGAAAACGGCCACCAGCGCCAGAGCCAGCCAGCGGCCATATTGATTGGCAGCCACCACCCAGCCGCCGCCTACGGCTGCGAGAGAGGCAACGACGGCAAAGGTCAGCGCCATGCCAGCCAGCAATGGCAGGCCGTTGCGCACAAAGGGCTGATTCGCGCGAGAGAACACGAAGGGCAGTACGGGCAGGATGCAGGGACTGACGATGGTCAGCACGCCGCCCAGATAGGCAAGGACGATCAGCAGCATGGACTGTTTCTCCTCAAGCGGGCTTGGGCGCGAAAGTCAGTGCAAGACCGTTCATGCAGTAGCGCAGACCTGTCGGAGGCGGCCCGTCCTCGAAGACGTGGCCGAGGTGACCGCCGCAGCGCCGGCAGTGGGCCTCGATGCGCACCATGCCGTAGCTTCGATCCTTGCGGGTGGCGACGGCATTGTCCAGTGGCTTCCAGAAGCTCGGCCAGCCGGTGCCGCTTTCGAACTTGGTAGTGGAGGCAAACAAGGGCAATGAGCAGCCGGCGCAGGAAAAGGTGCCTGGGCGGTGCTCCTTGTTGAGCGGACTGCTGCCCGGAGGCTCCGTGGCCTCCTGGCGCAGCACGGCATATTGCTGGGGGCTGAGCCGGGCGCGCCACTGGGCGTCGGTGTAGCTGATTTCGAAGGACTCGGTCGCCGCAGTGGCTCGGCGGTGGAGCGTTGCGGCGCAGAGCGCAGCGGCGGAGGCTGCGGTGCCCAGCAGCATGTGGCGTCGGGTGGTCATGGCATCGGCTTTCAGGGTTCGATGGCATCGAGCTTAGGAAGTGGGGGTCCCGAAGTCCTCACGCAAAGTTAAAAAAAACGTGATAACTCCCCGCGAGCAGTTTGAGCACAATGTGAAATCAGGCGGCACTGCGCCGCCGTGCTGCACCAACTGCCCCGGAGACCTGAATACCCATGACCATTGCCCGTCGCATTCTGCTGGTCGAGGACGACACCCCTATCGCCGATCTGCTTTCGCTCCATCTGCGGGACGAAGGGCTGGAGGTCGTGCATTGCGCCCGGGGAGACGACGGTCTGGCGCATCTGGAGCGTGGAGGCTGGGATGCGCTGGTACTGGATCTGATGCTGCCCGGAGTGGACGGACTGGAAATCTGCAGACGTGCGCGCGCCATGACGCGTTACACGCCGATCATCATCATCAGCGCCCGCTCCAGCGAGGTGCATCGCATTCTGGGACTGGAGCTCGGCGCGGACGACTATCTGGCCAAGCCTTTTTCCGTGCTGGAACTCGTTGCCAGGGTGAAGGCGCTTCTGCGCCGGGTCGACGCGCTGGCTCAAAGCGCGCGCCTGGAGTCGGGCAGCCTGTCGGTCAACGGGCTGCTCATGGACCCGGTGGCCAGGAGTGCGAGCCTGAACGGTCGACCTCTCGACCTCACGCCCCGCGAGTTCGATCTTCTGTATTTCTTTGCCCGCCAGTCTGGCAAGGTGTTTTCGCGCATGGACCTGCTCAACGCGGTCTGGGGCTATCAGCATGAGGGCTACGAGCACACCGTCAACACCCATATCAACCGGCTTCGTGCCAAGGTAGAGGTCAATCCTGCACAGCCCACGCGAATTCTCACGGTCTGGGGGAGAGGCTACAAGTTTGCCGAAGCCGGGGTGGGCGAATGAATCTGACCCTGACGCAGAGGCTGGCGATCGTGTTTGCCCTGCTGCTGCTGGTCTGCAGCGGCACTTCCGCGTGGCTGCAGTTGCGATCCAGCCGCATGCATGAACTGGAGGTGGTGCAGGCCTTGTCCCGAGACGTTGCCGAGAGTATCGCCCGCGATGCCCAGTTGACGGATGGCAACGGCTTGATGCCGAGCACGGTGCGCAATCTGTTCAGCCAGCTGATGATGGTGAACCCCAGCGTGGAAGTCTATCTGCTGGAGCCCGATGGGCGCATTGCCGCTCATGCAGCCCCCGAAGGACGTTTGCGCCGCGACCGGGTCGATCTGGAGCCGGTCCACCGATTTATCGATGGTCACATGCTGCCCATCCTGGGGGACGATCCCCGCAGCCGGGATGGCCGCAAGGTCTTCAGTGCAGCGCCGTTGAGCGTGAACGGGAGGGAGGTCGGTTTCATCTATGTGGTCTTGCTCGGCGAGGCCCATGATCTGCTTGCCGCCAGAGGTTCGGCGGATGCGGTGCTGAAGACCGCGCTGCTGTCGATCGGCATGGTGGGATTGCTATGCCTGGCTGCCGGTCTTGTGGCTTTCACCTTGATCACACGGCCCTTGCGGCGTCTGACCGCGTCGGTGCGGCAGTTCGACATGCACGGCGTTCCGCCGGAGTTGCCGGCGCGTGGTGCGGAGCCGGGCGACCACAGCCGCGACGAGATTGCCGTACTGGATGCGGCCTACCGGCAGATGGTGCTGCGCATCAGCGAGCAATGGCAGGCGCTGAGGCGGCAGGATCAGGAGCGCCGGGAGCTGATCGCGAATGTTTCCCACGATCTGCGCACGCCGCTGTCGTCGTTGCATGGCTATCTGGAGACCTTGCTGCTCAAGGATGCAAGCCTGCAGTCTGCAGAGCGCAGACGCTACCTGGCCATTGCGCTCGACCAGAGTCAAAGGGTGGTTGCGCTGTCCCAAAGCCTGTTCGAGCTGGCGAGGCTGGAGTATGGCTTTGTGCAGCCCGAACTCGAATCGTTCTCCCTGCCGGATCTGGTGCAGGACGTTTTCCAGAAGTTCGAGCTGGCCGCAGAGTCTCGGCATGTCGTCCTGCGCGCGGATCTGGCACCGCGGTTGCCCGCAGTTCGTGCAGATCTGGGAATGATGGAGCGAGTCCTGAGCAACCTGCTGGACAACGCATTGCGCTACACCCCCGAGGGTGGGGTCATCAGTATCGGCATCCGAAGGGTGGGGCAGGAGCTGGAGGTGACAGTCAGCGACACAGGCCCAGGCATTCCGCCAGAGCTGCGCGAGGGCCTGTTCAGGCGTCCGTTCACGGTCGGGGGCGCCCGCCGCGACGGGGGGCTCGGCTTGAGAATCGTGCACCAGATGCTGGAGCTGCACGGGGTCGGCATCCATCTCGTCGATGGCAACGGCGTGGGCGCTGTATTCCAGTTTTCTCTGCCAAGGGCTCCGGATGCCTGATGCAGGGCAGTGCTGTGAGCTGCAGTCTCCCGCGCCATGGTGACCGGTCAGCCCTGGCCTTCTTCCGTGCATGGTGTCCGGCCCCGGTGCGGGCTGTCTTTGGGGTCGTGACATTCTTGGGCCGATGGATGACAGTCTCATGTCCTATCCCTAAGTGGAAACCCGAGCTTATCGCTCCAGTGAAAGACCACGGCCTACTCGCAGGCAAGGTGCTGAACCGACACAAATACTTGATAGCGCAACTATTATCAAATTGTGAAGGCGGTTTGCAGCAGGGTCTGGCTCTGCGGATGAGTGTCCGCTTTGCGGGCATTTGCCCTGAGGCCTGCATCCTGCAGCCGGGATTCTGACCGGCCGCCGATTCAAAAACTTGAACGCTCGTGCATCGTGCAACCGTCTGTGCATGACCGAGGTTCACACGATGTAGGAATCGCAAATGTCCAACTTCTCCCCACCCAACCGCAGATCGTTTCTGTTCGCCTCCGGTGCCGGCGTCGCGCTGGCTGGAGCGGCCGTTGCAATGCGTGCCAATTCCAAAGAGCCGTCGCTCGCACTGGATGCATACAGGCCCGAGTACTTCAATGCGGATGAGTGGGCTTTCGTTCTGGCTGCAACCGCTCGCCTGATTCCCTCCGATGGGGAGGGCCCCGGAGCGATCGAAGCCCATGTGCCGGTGTTCATCGACCGCCAGCTCAAGGGCTACTACGGCACTGCCGAGATCTGGTACATGGATGGCCCGCATGATCCTGCGGCCACCCCCGATCGTGGCTGGCAGTCGCCTCTGAACCCCGCTCAGCTCTATCGCAAGGCCATTCCGGCCTTCAATGCGGCTTGCACAGAACGCTTTGGCAAGGAGTTCAGGAGCCTGACTGCCGAGCAGCAGGACGAAGCCCTGACTGCGCTGCAAAAAGGCGAGATCAGGCTTGAGCCGGAACTGAGCTTCTTCTTCGCCACCTTGCTGGCCAACACCAAGGAAGGCTACTTCGCCGACCCCGTGCATGGCGGCAATTACGGCATGCAATCGTGGAAATACATCGGCTTTCCGGGCGCGCGCGCCAGCTATGCCGAATGGGTTGACCAGCACAACGTGAAGTACCCGTTGGGGCCGGTATCGATCAAGGGCGAAAGGGCTTGAGTCATGGCACGTATTGAAAAGAAGAAAGACGTGGTCATCGTCGGCCTGGGCTGGACCGGCTCCATCGCCGGCATGGAGCTGGCGGCGGAAGGTCTGGAAATCGTGGCGCTGGAGCGCGGCGGGGACCAGAACACGGTGCCCGAATTCAAGTATCCCAACCAGATTGATGAGCTGACCTATGGCGTGCGCCTGAAGAACATGCAGCACCCACGCCAGGCCACCGTGACGGTGCGCCGCGACGACAGCGAAATCGCTCTGCCTTACCGATCAATGGGGTCTTTCTTGCCTGCGAATGGCGTGGGCGGCGCGGGTACGCACTGGAACGGCTTGCTGTGGCGCCCCCAGCCCGAGGAAATCAAGCTGCGCAGCTACGTGAAGGAGAAATGGGGCGAGTCCATCATTCCGGAAGGCATGAACCTGATGGACTATCCCGTCAGCTATGACGAGCTGGAACCTTTCTTCACCCGGTTTGACGAGGTGGCCGGCGTCTCGGGCAAGGCTGGCAACCTCAAAGGCCAGATCCAGGCCGGAGGCAATCCGTTTGAAGGCTGGCGCTCCAAGGAGTACCCCATGCCCGCCCTGCCATCGACCTACGATGCGAGCAAGTTCGAAGCCTGCGCCAGGAGCATGGGCCTGCATCCGTTCCCGGCGCCCGCCGGCATTGCGTCCACGTCCTATGTGAACCCTTACGGCATGCAGATGGCACCTTGCAACTTCTGCGGCTTCTGCGAACGCTTCGGTTGCTATCAGTACTCCAAGTCCTCTCCTCAGACCGCGGTGCTGGATGCCCTCAAGCGCAAGAAGAACTTCTCCTATCGCACGCACTGCGAGGTGTTGCGGGTGGAAAGCGCTGAAGACGGCAAGACCGCAACCGGCGTGACCTACTTCGACTCCAACACGAACGAAGAAGTGTTCCAGCCTGCCGATCTCGTGATCCTGTCTTCCTATCAGCTCAACAACGTGCACCTGCTGCTGGTCTCCGGCATCGGCAAGCCCTACGACCCGAAGACCAACACCGGAGTGACCGGCAAGAACTACGCCTACCAGATGAATGGCGGCGTGACCCTGTTCTTCAGGGAGGAGAACTTCAACCCCTTCATCGGTCACGGCGCCAACGGCATGTGCATCGACGACTACGGCATCAACCAGAACGACTTCGGCAAGCTGGGCTTCATCGGCGGCGCTTACTGGCGCGTGGGCACCATGAATGGCCAGCCCATCCGATCCATGCCCCTGCCCAAGGGCACACCGGGATGGGGCGCAGGATGGAAGAAGGGCATCGGCGAGTGGTATGGCCGCTCCATGTCGATCGGTACGCACGGCTCGCACATGTCCTATCGCAGCAACCATCTGGACTTGGACCCTACCTACCGGGACCCGCATGGCCGACCGTTGATGCGCATGACCTTCAACTGGCAGGACAACGACCTTCGCATGACCCAGTACCAGAAGATCAAGGCCGAGGAGGTGGGCAATGCCATGAAGCCGGATCTGCTGCAGTCGGGTTTCAAGAATATCGGTGCCAAGTTCGACGTGCGCCCCTACCAGACCACGCACAACACCGGGGGGCACATCATGTCCGACAAGCCTACGGAAGGCGTGGTGAATCGCTACTGCCAGGCCTGGGACAAGCACAACGTGTTCGTCTTCGGCGCCGGCAACTTCGTACAGAACACCCAGTACAACCCTACCGGCATGGTCGGTGGCCTGGCGTACTGGACGCTGCATGCGATTCGCACCATGTATCTGAAAAACCCGCGTCCGCTGGTCTGAGGAGCAAGACATGAAGAAAATCCTCAGCATTCTGATTGCGCTGATCGTTCTGGGCATTGTGTCGGCGCTGGCGCTGATCTACCTGCCGTTCAAGCCGACACCGGCGAATGAAACGCTGGCCGCCGACTGGAAGGCCGAAGCCGGTCGTGGCGAATACGTCATGCGCGCCAGTGACTGTATGGCCTGTCACACCGCCAAGGGTGGCGAGCCCATGGCCGGCGGTCGCGGGATTGAAAGCCCCATGGGCACGATCTGGTCCTCCAACATCACGCCGGACAAGGAAACCGGCATCGGCAGCTGGACGCTGGACCAGTTCCGCGCCGCGATGGTGGACGGTATCGGTGGTCATGGCCAGCAGCTGTACCCGGCCATGCCCTACGAGAACTATCGCTTCATGAAGGAAAGCGATATCCGTGCGCTGTTCGAATACCTCCAGACCGAGGTCAAGCCCGTCAGAAACGCGGTGCAGGCCACCCGCCTGAGCTTCCCGTTCAATATGCGCTTCGGCATCCGCGCCTGGAACTGGCTGGCTCTGTCGGGTGAAGCTGACTTCAAGCCCATGGCCGGTGACGACCAGCAGATTCGCGGTCAGTATCTGGTCGAAGGCGCCGGTCACTGCGCAGCCTGCCACAGCCCTCGCACTGCCTTCATGGCGCAGAAGGGCACACGCCTGTCCGACGCCAGCTTCCTGGCCGGCGGCATGGTGGACGACTGGTCTGCTCCCGCGCTGCGCGGCAAGGACTCGCGTGTTCAGCAATGGACGACCGAGCAGGTGGCTGCCTATCTGGCAACCGGCCGCAATGCCCATGCGGTGGCCAACGGAGAAATGGCGCTGGTGGTCGAGCACTCCATGCAGTACATGACCGATGCCGATCTGAATGCCATGGCCCGGTTCCTCAAGACCATGGACGGCCAGGCCGCAGATGCAGCCCCTGACAAAGTGGCCACGCCAGGCCCTCGCAGCACTGCGGTTGCCAAGGCGGATGGAGCCGGCGAGGCCACGGCCCAACTGCTGAAATCCGCGTCTCCCGACATGCCTCTGGGGGCGCGCCTGTATCTCGACAACTGCGCAGCCTGCCACTTTGTCAGCGGCAAGGGCGCTCCCGAGATCTTCCCCGAGCTGCAAGGCAATGCCATGGTGCTGGGCAAGGATGCCGGCCCGCTGGTGTCGGTGATTCTGAAGGGCGCGTCCTCGCCCGCTACGGATCGCCGTCCCATGCATCTGGTGATGCAGGGCTACGCCGACCGCCTTACCGACGGTGAAGTGGCTGCACTGGCCAGCTTCGTGCGCAAAGGCTGGGGCAATCAGGCTTCGGATGTGAGCGAAAGCCAGGTCAGCAAGGTGCGCCAGCATGTGCAAGCCGATGCTGCTCCGCAGCGAGCCCCGTAAATAGCAAGCGTATCCGCCAGGTGCTTTGCGCGCCAGGCAGATTCCCGAAACCCAGCCCGATGGAAATCCGGCTGGGTTTTTTTACGCAGCAGCGGCTGGCCCGGACGATGGAGGCTTCCAAAAATCAACAGGCCGCATCACTGTGCTTGAGTGATGCGGCCTGTTGCGTAGGCGTGTTGCGGATCAACCAACCGGATGCTGACGGTAAACGGCGCGGTATGTTGAATGGTTTTGCGGCGTCGGTAAACGTGCTTCCATGGACTCAAGTGTGCATGCAGCGGCGCAGAAAATGTTACTTGAAATTCTGCGAATACAGCTTTGCTACAGAAAAATTTTCTGTGATTGAATTTTTGGCGGTAAATTCATGAATATGGATACCTTGGATAAAAAGATTCTTGCTGCACTGCAGGCCAACGCACGCGCAAGCCTGCAGGACATTGGTGCAGCCGTGGGCCTGAGTGCATCGCCATGCTGGGCCCGCATCAAGAAGATGGAGGAGGCCGGTGTGATCGAGGGCTATACCGTACGTCTGAATCCGCAGGCGCTGGGGCTGGCCGATTCGGTGCTGGTCATGGTCACGCTGGACAGCCATTCGGACAACACGCTGGAAAAGTTCGGCGAGGTGCTTGCCACCATTCCCGAGGTCGTGGAAGCGCATCTGGTCTCGGGCGAATACGACTATCTGCTGCGTATCGTCGTCAAGGACACGCGCGACTACGAGCGCCTGCTGCGCGAGAAGCTCTACAAGATCAAGGGCATACGCCACAGCCAGTCCAGCTTTGTGCTGCGTACGCTGAAAAAAGCCGACCTGCCTCTGGGCGTGTGAAGCGGCACTGCTCTTCGCGGTGCGATCAGTCGCGGCGCGCAGCCGTCTCAACGCATGGCGCGGCGCAAGGCAGCGCTGCTCCAGTCCACGGCGATGCTCAGCCAGAGCATGGCCATGATCACGGTGCTGGCCTGGGCATAGTGGAACAGCGAAAGCTCGAAATACAGCAGCTGGCCCAGCCCGCCTGCTCCCACAAAGCCCAGAATCGCCGCCATGCGGATATTCATCTCCCAGCGGTACAGCGTGTACGCCAGCAGTTGCGGCGCGGCGCCAGGAAGGGTGCCATAGCAAAATGCCAGCAGGCGATTGCTGCCGCTGAGCTTGAGCGCATTGGCGGGAGCCGCCGGTGTGTTCTGCAAGGCCTCGGCAAACAGGCGACCCAGCACACCGCTGGTGTGCAGGGCCAGGGCAAGGGCCCCGGCGAACGGGCCCAGGCCCACGGCCAGCGCGGTGATAGTGGCCCAGACCAGCTCGGGCACCGAGCGCAGCACATTGAGCAGCACATTCCACGGCGCTCGCCAGCGTGGCAGGGCCAGCAGCAGGCCCGCGATCGCGGCCAGCAAGGTGCCGACGATGGAGATGGCCAGGGTCTCCCAGATGCCTTGCAGCACCCTGAGCAGCCAGGGCTGACTCAGATCGGGCGGAAAAAAGCCGCGTACAAAGTCGCGCATGCTGGCGGCCGCATCTTTCGTGAACAGTGCCGAGAAATCAATGTCCAGAAGCCGCAGGCTGGCCCATAGCGCCGCACAGGCAGTCAGCACAAATGTGCTGCTTCGCCAGCCCCAGGGCAGCGGGCGCGCGGCAGGCGCGGCGTCGAGTGCGCGACGCAGCCACCAGGAAAGCAGGTCGGCGGCTGCCACTAGCAGCATGAAGGCCAGCAGAATGCTGGCGGCTTCCCCGCCGTTGAGCATCTTCATGGCCTGATCCATGAGCTGGCCCAGGCCCCCCGCACCGACAAAGCCCATGACCACAGAGGCACGGATCGCGCATTCCCAGCGGTAGACGGTGTAGGAGGTCAGCTCCTTGGCCGCCTGCGGCAGCAAGCCATAGAGCAAGGCCTGGATACGACCGGCGCCGCTGGCACGCAGGGCGTGGGCTGGAGCAGGCGCTGTGGATTCGAGAATTTCGGCATAGACCTTGGCCAGCATGCCGCCGTAGGTCAGGCCCAGGGCCAGCACACCGGCTGCGGGCCCTAGGCCGAAGACGCGCACAAACACCAGAGCCCAGACCAGTTCGGGAATGCCGCGCAGGATGGTGAGCATGCTGCGGGCGATGGGGTTGAGCGTGACCCTTTCGCGCGCAGCGCCCGTGGACAGATAGGCCATGGGTACGGCAATCACGAAGGCCAGCGCCATGCCGGCCGTGGCGATGGCCAGGGTCTCCAGCGTGGCCTGACCCAGGTAGGCCAGAAATTCTCCATTGGTTTCGGGCGGCAGAAACTGCGCGAGAAAGCCGCCGATGACTTTGAGATTGTCGGCGTCGAATAGCGGCTTGAGCGAAAAGCCCGAGGTCTGCAGCATGGGCCAGAGCACGACCAGGGCCAGGATCAGGCCGCTCAGGCGGCCGCGAGCGGAGGGGTCGCGGCGCGATGGCCGTGCGGGCTCGGCCATTTCTAGCGGCATGCGTTCACCTGGATGGGAGCGGGCGCGGTGCTGGCGAGATCGCGCTGCGCCAGGCGGTTGTGCAGCGTGGGCAGATCGGCCGGGCTGCCATCGGCATGGGCGTAGAGCGCTTGCAACTGGGCTTCGCTGACTTGCGCGGCGGGCAGGTCAAAGGCCAGGCGGCCATTGCGTACGCCGACGATGCGGGCAAAGTTGGCCAGCGCCAGATCGACGGCATGCAGACTGGCTACCAGCGTGGCCTTGCGCGCCGCAGCTTCCTGCACCAGCAATTGCACCGTGGCCTGCGAGAGTGCAGGGTCCAGGGCCGAGACCGGCTCGTCGGCCAGAATCAGGCCGGCCTGCTGGTAGAGCACGCGGGCAATGCCCACGCGCTGCAACTGGCCGCCGGAGAGCTGGTCGCAGCGTGCAAACAGCTTGTCCTCGAGCTGCACGCGGGCCAGAGCCTCGCGTGCGCCCGCGATGTCCTGAGGATAGGCCAGCGATGCCAGCGCCTTCCACAGCGGCCACTGACCCAGCTTGCCGGCCAGCACGGCCGTGACCACACGTTGACGCAGCGGAATGGGGGCGGCCTGGTGCACGGTGCCGATGCGGCTGCGCAAAGCCTTGAGTTCACCGGCGGTGGATTGCGCAGACGCGGCTAGGCCCAGCACCTGCATGCGACCTGTCGTGGGCAGGTGGGCTGTGCCGATGGTGCTCAGCAGTGAAGTCTTGCCGGCGCCGGAGGGGCCGATGAGCGCAATGCTCTCGCCCTGGATGGCGGACAAGGAGATATGGGACAGGGCGGTAAAGCCGTTGCTGTGGGTCAGGCCCACATCGTCCAGCATGAAGCTCATGAGACGAATACTCTGAAAACAATAGCTGCCAACGCTTTATAAATAAGCGTTGGCAGTCAAAAAAAGCTGAATTTCTTACTTCAGCAGACCGGCGGACTTGGCGGCGGCTTCAATGCCGTCGTAGTTCTTGGTGTCGGTGGCGATGAACTTGGAGGCGCGCTGCAGGTCCATGATGGCCTTGTGCTCTGGCTTGCTGGGGTCCAGTGCCAGGAAGGCGGCGGTCAGCTTCTTGACAATGGCCGGGTCCAGGTCGCCGCGCACCGTCCAGTTGTAGTCAAAGTAGGTGGGCGTCGTGGCGAACACGCGCACCTTGCTGGTGTCCACCTTCTTGGACTCGACCAGCTTGTCCCACACCGAAGTGTTGAGCACGCCGGCCTCGGCCTTGCCTGCGGCCACAAAGGCCACGGTGGCGTCATGTGCGCCCGAGTAGGCCACGGTCTTGAAGTCCTTTTCGGGATTCAAGCCGTCCTGCTGCAGGAAGAAGCGCGGCATCAGGCTGCCCGAGGTGGACGAAGGAGCGCCGAAGGCAAAGGTCTTTCCCTTGAGGTCGGCCAGCGTCTTGATGGCGGGGTCGGCCGTGATGAACTTGCTGGTGAAGACCGCATCCTCGGCCCGCTGCACGATGGGGATGGCCGTGCCGTTGGTACGGATCTTGGCCTGCACATAGGTGAAGCCGCCCAGCCAGGCCAGGTCCAGCTTGCGGGTGGCCAGGGACTCGACCACGGCCGCATAGTCGGACACGGGGGTGAACACCACTTTCATGCCGGTGGCCTGCGAGAGATATTCGCCCAGGGGCTTGAACTTGCGCTGCAACTCGGTCGGTGCCTCGTCGGGAATGGCCGAGACGCGCAGCACCGCAGGGGTGTCCGCATGCGCTGCGGACAGCAAGGAGGAGGAGGCGAGAGCTGCCACGGCCAAGCCGCGCAGGGCCTGACGGCGAGCGAAAGAGTGCTTCATTAAGTGCTCCGTTCAAAAAGCCACCGCCGTCCGGATACACGGCGGTTTAGTAGGTCGCAAGCGTTTGGCTTGCGGCGAATGGAAACCCATGGGCGGTACACCGACCGCTGGCGCTTATTGTTACGTAATTGAGAAACCCTCTGCGCAGTCTTTGCTTGATTTGAATAGCAAAAAGCCCCGTGGGGATGCGGCCTGGCATGAAAGCGACTGCTTGTATCCAGCTTCCGGTATTGCAGATGCAGCAGGTGGACGGCGGTGGCTGGGCTGACCTTGTTGCCTGCCATCAGCAAGGGCTTGCCATGACGCACGATTGATCGCCACCGATCTTCTCAGGCAAGGTTGAGACAGGCGCGTTGGCTCGGGATCGGGATCGGGAGCGGGTGCCGGGACCGCGGGTGCCGGAGTCGGCGCTGGAGTGCTGTTGCTCGTACGGTTGTCCTCACCACAGCCGGCGGCCCGGGCGGCGGCTGCCATCATGGAAATCAGAAAGAGCTTGGCGCAAGCCCTGTGCAGACGCCATTGACAAGCGTGGCGGATGCAGGAGGAAAACTCCGATGTCTCCCCCGCCTGCGTTTCATCTCTGTGAAGCCGATCCGTGGCCTTTGCACCACAGTCACTGCAAACCGCTTGGCAGTTGCTAGACCCAGCCAATAAACTCGCCAGCCTTTACCCCACTTGCGTTATCCGCTCTCATTTCCGAGGTGCACCATGTCCTGCCAGATTCGTTTGCGCTAAACGACTTCGCCACACGCTGATCTGTCAGCGTGTGCGCTGCGGTATGGACATATCGGCCCCCAGAGGCGTCTTGCCCGGGGGCTGCCGCCTCGAAGGGGCTTTCTTCACGATGGGCAAGCCCTTGCCCGGCGTTTCCGACCTGGCTCGTGCCCCGGTCCTGCGCTCTTTCACTCTCTGAATCCCGGCCTGCCCTTTGCTCGGCGGCCAGGTGTTTCCTCTTCGCCCGTTGGTGGCGGCGAATGCCGCTGTCGTTGTCCCTGGTTTGTCTGCCACGCCTTCAGGCGCGTGGCTTATTCCCTCTTCGGAAAGCACAACATGACTACTTCCCATCTATTCAATCTCGAAATACTCAAATATCCGCGCACGCCACATCTGCGGGGGTCGAGGCTGCAGGTTGGCGATCAGGCCGATGCCGTGCCTTATGAAGCGCTGGCCGGCCGCCATATCGTGGTCGAGGAAAAGCTCGATGGCGCCAATGCGGCGCTGAGCTTTGGCGCCGACGGCAGCTTGCTGCTGCAGTCGCGCGGACACTATCTGCAAGCCGACCAGATGGGCGGGCGCGAGCGCCAGTTCAATGCCTACAAGCAATGGGCCAGAGCCCATGAAGGCGCGCTGATGGCGCTGCTGGACGAGCGCTATGTCATGTACGGCGAGTGGCTGTACGCCAAGCATTCCCTGTACTACGACGCCTTGCCGCACTGGTTCTGCGAGTTCGACATCTGGGACCGTGCCGCGCATCGGTTTCTGGACACGCCTCAGCGCCATGCGCTGCTGGCCGGTGTGCCCGTGGTCTCCGTGCCCGTGCTCTACGCAGGCGTCGCGCCCAGACGCCTGCAGGACTTGCTGGCATGGCTGGCTCCGTCCCTGGGGCGCAGCGCGCGCTGGAAGACGGTGTTCGAGGATCAGGTGCAAAGACAGAAGCTGGATCTGCCGCTGGCCTGGCGCCAGACCGACAGCTCCGAGCTGGCCGAAGGCCTGTATATCAAGGTCGAGGAGAACGGTCAGACCGTGGAGCGCTACAAGTTCGTGCGCTCCGACTTCGTGCAGGTGATCCTGGAGTCCGGCTCGCACCACAGTGAGCGGCCCATCGTTGCCAACGGTCTGCGCACGGGTGTCGACATCTTTGCCAATGTGATTCAAAAAAGCTGGTAAGCCCTTTCCATAAAGTGCTGATAGCTATCAAAACCGTAGTTTCTTGGTATAGCTGCGGTGAAAGGAGAATGTATGTGGAGCTGGAAACAGATCGCGGCCCTGGTGCCGCATTCCGCTCGCCATGCGGTGGACTGGGCGGCCTGCCTGGACGCCTTCCCGCAACTGGAGCGTGCCAAGACCACGCCGCAGGACCCGCTCTACCATGCCGAAGGCGATGTCTGGACGCATACGCAGATGGTGGTGACCGAGCTGCTCCAGGACAGCGACTACGCAGGGCTCATGGCTGAGGAGCGTGAGATCGTCTTTCTGGCTGCGCTGCTGCACGATGTCGCCAAGTGCTCGACCACGCAGATAGCCGACGACGGGCGCATCTCGCAACCCGGCCATTCACGCCGGGGTGCGCTCGATGCGCGGCTCATGCTCTGGGAGGCGGGCGCACCCGTGACCCTGAGGGAGGCGGTCTGTCGGCTGATTGCCGTGCATCAGGTGCCGTTTTTTGCCTTTGCCGATTCGCGCCGAGGCGTCTCGCCCGAGTTCACGGTCAGAGAGCTGTCCTGGCAGGTCGACCTGCATTTGCTGGTGCTGCTGGCCCGTGCCGACATTCGTGGCCGCATCTGCCCCGATGTGGGCAATGTGCTCGTGAATATCGAGCTGTTCAAAGAGCTGGCGCTGGAAGAGGGCTGTCTGCGCACGCCACGCAGCTTTGCTTCGGCAGAGACGGCCGTGCGCTATTTCCGCGGTGCCGAGCTGCACCCGGACTACGCCTTGCATGAAGAGCCGGGCTCGCGCGTCATCGTCATGTGCGGCCTGCCGGCATCGGGCAAGAACCACTGGGTGGCACAGCATCATCCGAGATTGCCCGTGGTGTCGTTTGACGATGCGCGCATGGAACTGGGCCTGCGCCATGGCGAGAACGAGGGCGCTGCAGCCCATCATGCCGTGGACAAGGCCAAGAGCCTGCTGCGCGCCAAGGACGCTTTTGTCTGGAATGCCACGCATCTGTCCAGGCAGATGCGTGGCAAGACGGTGGACCTGTGCCTGGCCTATGGCGCGCAGGTGGAACTGGTGCATCTGGAAGCCGCCCGATCGAACTTGCTTGCACGCAACAGCAAGCGCGACACCACGCTCGGCAATGCGGCGTTGCTGGGCATGTTGCACCGTTGGGAGGTGCCCCTGCCGACCGAGGCGCATGGGCTGCAATTGCTGGTCAACGAGTAGCCCGAGCAAAAAAAGGGCCTGGAGGCTTCCAGGCGCTTTCGGGGGGATCCCATGCCGTGCTCAAGGCCGCTGCATGGCTTGCGGGTACCTCTGGGGATTGAAGCGCGTCGCCAGCAGGCACACCAGCGCTGCCACACCGGCCTGATAGAGCCAGCCGGTCGTCCAGTGGCCGCTGCTCTGGTGCAGCTGTGCCATGACCAGAGGGGCCAGAGCGGCGAGGATGAAGCCGCCGCCCTGCATCAGCGAATTGAGGGCGCCAGCCTGTGTGGACGAGGGCAGGTGGTCCAGAGCCACCAGCATGAAGAGCGAAAAGCAGCCGCCCAGACCCAGTCCCAGCACAATGGCATTGAACGAGGGCATGGCGTCGGGCCAGAGACCGAGACCGGCAAAGCCGATGATTTGCAGCAGCAAGGCCAGCATGACCCAGGAGCGACGATCCAGACTGCGGCGCGCCAGGGCAGGCATGACCAGCGCCGATGCCGCCTGGGCAATCGACAGAACGGCCAGCAGCGAGCCGCTTTGCGTGGCCGTCCAGCCATGGGCCTGATAGAACGGAGCGAGCCAGGCGACGGTGGAGCCATATCCTCCGTTCATCAGGCCGAAGCTGATCAGCAGCAGCCAGGTGCGGCCCCGACGCAGCAGCCAGCCGGTGTCTGCGTGGGATGGTGCCATGCGCCCGGAGGCGACGGAGGCCGCAGGCTCGCGCATCAGGGTCAGCGCATGCCAGGCCAGCGGCAATGCCAGCAGCGCGGGAATGGCCCAGATGGCCAGTGAAGCCTGCCAGCTCGAACCCTGTTGCATGAGCATGGGGGACAGCTGTGCGCCGAGCGCGCCGCCACCCATGAGCGTGGCCGAATACAGGCCCATCATGGGCGCCACATGGTGTGGTGACTGGCGCTTGATGAGCCCCGGCAGAATGCTCTGTGCCAGCGCCACACCTGCACCGCACAGCCCGGCCGTGGCGATCAGCAGCGAGACGGTGGCGTCACCGGCGGGCGTCAGACGCAGGGCGCAGCCCAGGGCAATCATCAGCAGCGAGGCGCCAATGCTGGCGCGTGCTCCCCAGCGCTGCAGGGCGGCCGGTGCCAGCCAGCCGCCGATGCCCATCAGTGCCATGGGTAGCAGCGTGAGCCAGGAGAAACTGCGCAAATCCATGCCAGTGGCCTGCTGTATGGCCGGAGCCAAGGGACCGGGGGCTGTCAGAAAGGGGCGCAGATTGAGGGTGACCAGCGCCACCACCAGCAGCCATAGCAGCGGCGGCACGCGATGCGTTGTGGAAGATGTCGATGTCATGAAGCTCTGCGGCTGCCGGCAATGCGGTGCACGATGCGGTCGCCGGAGGCGGCCTGGTTTGAGGTGGTGGTTCTGTGCGGTGACGACGATCAGGCGGCGGGCCAGGCCTCGTCCCCATAAAGCTGTGCGGCGCGGATGCCGGTGTCGATTCGGGTGATGGGCAGCGGCGGTGGCGTCAGCGGCAGGCGCAGACGCTGGTAGGAGCCCTCGCTGGAGAGGCCATAGGGTGCGGCGTCGCGATTGTCGAAGGCGAAGAACACCTGCTCGGCGCCATTCATGACCAGGGCCGCCAGGCACATGGGGCAGGGGTGGCCGCTGGCATAGATGGACAGGCCCGCCAGGCTGGGGTTGGCACGCTTGCGCGTGCCCGCCCGAAGGGCCTGCATTTCGGCGTGGGTGCTGGGGTCGTGGCTGGCAATGATTTCGTTGACGCCGGTGGCAATGACTTCATCTCCCCGGGCGAGCACGGCACCGAAAGGGCGGCCGCCCTGAAGGCGGTTGGCATGGGCCAGGTCCACGGCCAGGCGCATCAGTTGTTGTGGGTTGGCGGAAGTTGGGCTCATGGCGATGAAAGCGAGGGCGGCGAGCGCGCCGGATGCGTGATGCATCAGCGTCGCCGCTGTGGTGTTCGAAGGGGGCGAGGCGGCACCCGGCGCCGTTCAGCGTACACCGGCAGGGCCATGCCGCTACCCTTCTGGAAAGCAAAGCTCATTTGCTTTGAGGGCGCTGGCGGGCCATCAGTTCCGCCCAGGACGAGCAGGCGAGCTCGACCTGCTGGCGTGCCGCCGGGCTGGCTGCCAGCATGCGAGCAAAGCCGTGAACCATGGCCGGGGCCTGCAGCAGCTGCAGCGGTGCGCCCAGTGCCTGGGCTTCATGGGCAAAGTCTTCGGCCTCGTCGCGCAGGATGTCGTGGCTGGCGGTCATCAGTAGCGTGGGCGGCAAATGGGCGATGGCCGCGCGGTTGCCGCCAGGCGTGAGCCATTGCGCAGCCTCTCCCTCGGGCTGACCCAGTGCCTGCCAGTAGCGCTGCATGGCGTCCGGCGTGAGCCCGAAGCCGGTGGCAAAGCGGCGCATGCTGTCATTGTCCTGACCGGGCCGCAGCGGCGGGTAGAGCAGCAGCAGGCCTGCAATGCTAGCCGCATCGGCAGGGTGCTGAATCCGGCGAACCGCCGCTGCCAGTGCCAGATGGGCGCCGGCGCTATCGCCTCCGAGCAGGATCTGTTCAGCCGCAAAAGGCCGCAATCCGCGCATGTCGCCCAGCCACTGCAGAACGGCCATCACATCGTCCAGCGCTGCGGGAAAGGGGCTCTCCGGCGCGCGGCGGTAGTGCACGGACAGCACCACATGGCCGGTGAACTGCGCCAGATGCTCGCACAGGTCGTCATGGGTGTTGAGATCACCCACCATCCAGCCTCCACCATGCAGCCAGACCAGCGTGCGGCCGCTGCCGGAGCCCGGTCGGCGATAGCTGCGCATGCAGATCTCGCGGCCTCCGGCCGCCAGGAAGTGTTCCGCCCTGGAGATGCCGGGCAGGGCCGAGCGAATCAGTCCGGCCTGCAGCTCGCTGAGCAGGCGCCGGCGCTCTGCATAATCGAGCTGCGGGGTCGGCGTGTCCGCATCGAGCCGGGCAAAGCGCTGCAAGGTGTGTGCCAGAGCCGGGTCGATGGGGGGCAGAGGCTGCTTCTGGCGATTGTCTGTGGCACTGTTCATGGCTGCTGATCCTCTGCCAGCGACGGGGCGCGATAGACCATGACCTTGAGGCTGCGTTCTTCGTCCACATCGGCAAATGCGGGAGGGTTGGCCAGGCGCTCGACGAACTGCAGCTCGGGCGCGATTTCCGCCATTTGTCCGCGCAGGAAGTGCGTCCCCAGCTCGGGCGCGTTCAGGCACAGCAGGACCTGGCCGCCCGGCACCAGCAGATCGGGCAGGCGGCGCATCAGGCGCGCATAGTCCTTGGTGGCGACAAAGCTGCCTTTCTGGAAGCTGGGCGGGTCCACGATGATCAGCTCATACGGCCCGCTGCGGTTGATCTTGCCCCAGCTGCTGAAAATATCGTGGGCGGCAAAGCTGGCGCCGGCCTTGACGCCGTTGAGCTGATGGTTGTGCTGGCCTGTGGCCAGCGCGCCCTTGCTCATGTCCATATTGAGCACCTGGCCTGCGCCGGCCATCTTGGCCACGACCGAGAACGCGCAGGTATAGGCGAAGAGGTTGAGCACCTTCATGCGCGCGGGCCGCTCATGGGCCAGCACCTGCTGGCGCACCCACTCGCGGCCGGCGGCCATGTCGAGGAACAGGCCGTGGTTCTGCCCGCGCGAGATATGGACCAGATAACGGGCGCCGTTTTCGGTCACCACATGAGGCTCGGGCAGCTCGCCGGCCATGACGCGGGTTTCGACCTTGCCGCCGCTCTCACGGCTCTGGAAGACCCAGGTCAGAGGTTGGCCTGACGGGGCAATCTGCTGCCAGCGCTGCTCCAGTGCCTGACCGATCTGTCCCAGCTGCGCCTCTTCCACGGGCGCAAAGCTGGTCAGTACGATGGCAGGCGCAAAGGCATCCAGCGAAAACTGTTCGCAGCCCGGATAGCGCCCGCCTCGGCCATGGAAGATGCGCTGGGCATCGGTGGGAAAAGGCATCTGGGCAATGGCGTCTAGCAGGGCTTGCATGGGGGAGGAGAACAGTCACGCGATGAAACAAGCCGCCAGTGTAGGCATTGCCGCGACCGCAGGTGGGCGGAGCGCCGCATGTCCCTTGCAATGGTCTGCCACCCTGGCTGCGGCCCATTGCAAAGCCGGCGCGTGGCAGCCGGGATCCCTCAGTGGTAGACCCGCCGAACATCGAAGAAGCAGCTTTCGGTACCGCCGATGCCCTGCAGGCCGGCCTCCGCTGCGGCGCGGGCCGCTTTCATCCAGCGCTGGAAGGTGAGCTTGGCGTCTTCGGTAATTTCTTCGGGCGGAGTGTCTTCCAGGCCTTGCACCAGAGACAGGGCCGCGCCGACCTGTTCCTCGCCGCCGAGCTGGCGGGCCAGCACGCGCGCATAGCGCGCCTCGGCTTGCTGGCGCTTGTCCTCGGGCAGCTCGGGGTAGTCGCACAGAGAGACGGTGAAATGGGCTTCTTGCATGTCCGTATATCCACAGTGTTTTGACTGTTTAAATATACAGTAATTAACTGTTTTTGCATCCAGTTCTTGGAAAATTTTTACGCGACCCCGAAGACTGCGCTCTGTAGACTGTGTGCATGAATCACGCTGCTTCGCTGCCTTTTCCCGGTCATGCCTTGTTTGTCACGCGCATCGGTACCTGCGGACTGGCCTGGAATGCTGCCGCAGTCTGCGCCGTGCAGCTGCCAGAGGCCAGCGGGGGCGAAACCCGTGATCGCATGCTGCTGGGCCTGTCCAGGCGCCATGCGCTGCAGCCCCAGCGCGGCCCGGCGGTCTATGGCGCCTTGACGTCCATCGCCGCAATTCCGGACTTTGCCCTGCAGGCCATGGCCGGGGTGCAGGTTCTGCTGGCGGGCCTGAACTCGCAGAGCGAGCACGACTGGGTGCAGCCAGGCGCAGAGGCTGTCGCTGCCGGCGTGCTGGGCGACATGCGCCAGGCCTTTGCGCAAGGCAAGGGCGGCGTCCTGCCCGACTTGCAGCAGATTGCACTCGACGAGTTCGCCGTGCCTGCATTTCACAGCCGGGTCTATGCCTTCACGCGCGCTCTGGAGCCGGGACGGACCAGCACCTATGGCGAGGTGGCGGCGGCACTGGGCGAGGCCGGTGCCGCGCGCGTTGTGGGCCAGGCCCTGGGTGCCAATCCGTTTGCGCCGATTGTTCCCTGTCATCGCGTGCTGGCGGCGGGGCGGGCACCGGGCGGCTTTTCGGGCGGTCAGGGCGCGTTGACCAAGCTGCGCATGCTGGAGATCGAAGGCGGGGCCTGGGGGGGAACTCGGTCGCTGTTTGCCGATTGAAGGCGCTGGATGAGATTCGCCAGGCCGCAGCCGGCAGACCTTGCAAGCTGCACCAGCGCGGGCTCTGCCACCTGCGGGACAGTCCCGACACGCAGGTGACAACACCGGGCCAGAGGCACCCGCACAATTCGTGCAGCTTTGACGGGCAGGCCTTGCAAGGTGCTGCGGGCCCGGATTGAACCTTGATCACGAACAGGAGACATGAGAATGACACGTACGGTGCAGCAACTTTTCGATCTCTCGGGCAAGACGGCCCTGGTGACCGGCGGCTCGCGTGGCCTGGGTCTGCAGATGGCGCATGCACTGGGCGAGGCCGGAGCGAGGATTTTGCTGAGTTCGCGCAAGGCCAAGGACCTGCAGGAGGCCGCAGCCGAACTCAAGGCCGCAGGCATAGAGGCCGACTGGATTGCTGCCGACTGCTCGGACGAGGCCGACATTGCCCGCCTGGCCCGGGAGGCCGTGCAGCGCCTCGGCCATGTGGACATCCTGATCAACAATGCGGGTGCCAGCTGGGGTGCTCCGGCCGAAGACCACCCGACGGCGGCCTGGGACAAGGTGATGAACCTGAATGTGCGCGGGTATTTTCTGCTGAGCCAGCAGATCGCCCGCCTGTCCATGCTGGAGCGCAAGAGCGGCCGCATCATCAATCTGGCCTCGATCGCCGGCCTGGGCGGCAATCCCACGGGCATGAAGACCATTGCCTACAACACGTCCAAGGGCGCGGTCATCAATTTCACGCGTGCGCTGGCTGGGGAGTGGGGCGAGCATGGCATCACCGTCAACGCCATTTGTCCCGGCTTTTTCAAGACCAAGATGGCGGCCGTGCTGATCGAGACCCTGGGCGAGGACGAAATGCGCTCCCATGCCCCGCTGCGCCGCCTGGGTGACGATGAGGATCTCAAGGGGCTGACGCTGCTCTACGCCAGCGATGCCGGCAAGCACATCACGGGCCAGTGGATGGCCGTGGATGGAGGCGTGAGCGCTCTGGTCGGAGGCTGAGGGCCGGGCTGACCGTGTTTTTGTGCGTGCCGGTCTTTTGGCCGCTGCCGCGTGTTTATATTCACGGTTTGGCTGGCGCAGCGCGTGGTGCGCGGCGCTTCATTCTCCTGAAAGGTTTGGCGGTGTTGTCATTTGGTCCTGAAATTCCCTTTGTGCATGAACTCGGCTTCGACCTGATCAAGGCGGAAAACGGCGAATCCGAGCTGCGCTACACACCGCGGCCCGAGCACCTGAATTCCTTCGGCGTCACGCATGGCGGGGCATCGATGACCTTGCTCGATGTGACCATGGCCGTGGCCGCACGCAGCGTGGATTTCGAGCAGGGTGTTGTCACCATCGAGATGAAGAGTTCCTTCATGCAGGCCGCCAAGGGGCCGCTGGTGGGTCAGGGCAAGCTGCTGCATCGCACCGGAAGCATGGCTTTCACCGAAGGCCGTATCTATGACGCGCAAGGACGCCTGTGCGTGCAGGCCACAGGCACTTTCAAGTACATGCAGCGCAGGCCTGCAGCCGAAGGTGGACTGAAAGCCCTGCCCACGGATTGAGTACAGATAGGCTGCTCTGTTTTTATGAGCGGCTACCGCCTTTCATATGGTTGTTTTGTATGTTATTGGCTGTAAGTGCGAGGTATATCAAGCGCTTTCAGCTATGAAAATTGAGTTTCAAACAGGAGACGAAACATGACGGTCAATCAGCAGATCCTTCTGGACAACCGCCCCCAGGGCGAGGCGGTGGAGAGCAATTTCAAGCTGGTGCAGTCCCCGCTGCCCGCCGTGGGCGAGGGCCAGGTGCTGGTACGCCACCACTATCTGAGCCTGGACCCCTATATGCGCGGCCGCATGAACGACGCCAAGAGCTATGCCCAGCCCCAGCCGCTGGGCGAGGTCATGCAGGGGGGCACGGTGGGCGAGATCGTCGAGAGCCGTCATCCCAAGTTCAAGGTCGGCGACAAGGTGGTCGGCATGGGGGGCTGGCAGGAGTACTCGCTGCTCGACCCCAGCGTGCCCGGTGCGTTGCGCAAGGTCGACACCACGCATGTGCCGCTGTCCTACTATCTGGGTGCCGTGGGCATGCCGGGCGTGACGGCCTGGTATGGCCTGGTCAAGATCATCAACCCCAAGGCCGGTGAAACCGTGGTCGTCAGCGCCGCCACCGGCGCCGTGGGCAGCGCCTTTGCGGCGCTGGCCAAGGCGCGCGGCTGCCGCGTCGTGGGGATTGCGGGCGGTGCCGAAAAATGCCGTTATGCCGTGCATGAGCTAGGCTTCGATGCCTGCATCGATTACCGCGAGCACCCCGATGTCAAGACCATGGCCAAAGCCTTGAAGGATGCCTGCCCCCACGGCATCGACGGCTATTTCGAGAACGTGGGCGGCTATATCTTCGACGCCGTGCTGCTGCGAACCAATGCCTTCGCGCGTGTGGCCCTGTGCGGGATGATTGCCGGCTATGACGGCCAGCCCCTGCCGCTGGCCAATCCTGCGCTGCTGCTGGTCAATCGCATCAAGCTCGAAGGCTTTATCGTCAGCGAGCACATGGAAGTCTGGGGCGAGGCCCTGACCGAGCTGGGCGGTCTGGTGGCAGCCGGCAAGCTCAGGCCGCGCGAGACGATTTCCCAGGGGCTGGCTTCGGCTCCCGGCGCCTTTCTGGGCCTGCTCAAGGGCAAGAATTTCGGCAAGCAACTGGTGAAACTGATTTAACTCGCCGAGGCGCCGTGCCCTGCCGGCCCCGCGCCTTGCGCCTTTTCCCGCTTTGCCATGCGGGAGGGGCACGATGCCTGCGCCCGCAG
This sequence comes from Comamonas sp., assembly GCF_009360615.1. Taxonomy (GTDB): domain Bacteria; phylum Pseudomonadota; class Gammaproteobacteria; order Burkholderiales; family Burkholderiaceae_C; genus Comamonas. Next base: position 103,224 of record NZ_SPEY01000011.1, on the reverse strand, counting down.
CGGCCCCGCCGCATGGCGGTGCTTGCCGGGCATCTCTGATCGGGACCGCGCCATTTTCAGGCGCCATCCCCCCTGTAAAAATATTCGGAGACAAGAATGATCACGAATTTCGCGGGAAAGACGGCGGTTTTGACCGGTGCCGGCTCGGGCTTCGGGCTGGAGTGCGCGCGCATCGGCGCTGCCAGAGGCATGAATCTGGTGCTGGTCGACGTGCAGCAGGAGGCGCTGGACAAGGCCGAGGCCGAGCTGCAGGCCACGGGGGTCAGGGTGCTGGCGCGCAGGGTCGATGTGTCGGATGCGGTGCAGATGGAACGACTGGCTGCCGAGGTCAAGGAGACCTTTGGCGCGCCGCACTTCGTCTTCAACAACGCGGGTGTCGGTGCCGGTGGTCTCGTCTGGGAAAACACCGTTGCCGACTGGCAATGGGTGCTGGGCGTCAATGTCTGGGGCGTGATCCATGGCGTGCGCCTGTTCACGCCCATGATGCTGGAGGCCGCCAAGGCCGATCCCGCCTTTGAAGGCCATATCGTCAACACCGCCAGCATGGCCGGTCTGCTGGCGCCGCCGAACATGGGTATCTACAACGTCAGCAAGCATGCGGTGGTGTCGCTGACCGAGACGCTGTACCAGGACCTGGCCCTGGTCTCGGACCAGGTCAGCGCCAGTCTGCTCTGCCCCTTCTTCGTGCCCACAGGCATAGGTCACAGCGAGCGCAACCGTCCCCAGGGCCTGGAGTCGCAGCCTTTGACGGCCAGCCAGAAGATAGGTCAGGCCATGACCGACAAGGCCGTTGGCTCGGGCAAGGTCACGGCGACCGAGGTGGCGCAGAAGGTGTTCGATGCGATTGCATCGGGCCAGTTCTATATCTACAGCCACCCGCAGGCCCTGGGCTCGGTGCAGGTGCGTCTGGAGGATGTGGTGCAGGGCCGCAACCCGACGGATCCGTTCGCGCACAAGCCCGAACTGGGCGAGAGCCTCAAGGCGGCGCTGCGCGCAGGCTGAGCGTGAAGGCGTGGAAAAAGCCTTGCCAGAAGCGGCAAGGCTTTTTTCATGGTGCCGCAGGACTCGGGGGGGCCAGCTCTGCCTCGGTGGCGGGGCGCACGAGGCGCAGCAGCAAGGCATTGCCCTTGCCCATGTCGGGAACGGCCTGCAGTGTCTCGGTGTTGATTGCCCATGCCTGCTGGGCCGAGAGTGCAGAGAGGCTGCTGGATCGGTCCACCTGGGCGTAGTTGTAGGTGTTCAGGCGCTGGGTATTCACGGCGGCGGTCCCCGTCCAGTGCCAGTCGCGCGGCGCGTTGGGGAAGAGTTCGGGGTTCAGGCCCTGGGGCTTGCTGTTGCGGTCCAGCAGGCGCTTGAGTTCATTGACGCGCGGCAGTCGCCAGCGCAGGTTTTCGGCCTTGCTTCGTTCGGCGGCGTGGGCCATGGCCTGCTTGTAGCTGAAGACCTCGGCCTGGCCGCCGCAGGCCTTGCCATTCCAGCTCATGCCCTCGGCACAGCGGGGCCAGGCCAGCTTGGCGCGCGTGTCTATCACCATGCTCCCATCCGGTGAGGGCAGAAAAGCCGGGGCCGCTGCGGCAGGCTGCGCGCTGGCCGGCTGAGACGTCAGGCATAGCGCAACGAGCGCAGTCAGCAGTAAAAAGGGCAGGCGTGGGGAGAAACTTGCAGCAATCACGGCAATAGCAGGGAAGGGTAGTTGAGCCCATTGTGCTGGTTGTCCATGCAGTCATGGCCTGGATGACCGGGCCTAAAGCCTCGTAATTGACGGCTTAGGCACAGGCGGTGCGAGGCTGACCGGCGCGAGCCTGCACCGAAAGGCAGGGAACCGGTGCCGGTCCAGCATACAAATCAAGTTACCACGACAATCACACCCCTATGCAAGCTTCTGTTTCACTGCGTCTGGTCCTGATTCTCGGTCTGTTGTCGGCCATCGGGCCTTTCGCCATCGATATGTATCTGCCGGCCCTTCCGCAGATCGGCGCCAGCCTGGAGGCCCAGGTCGGAGCCGTGCAGGCCAGCCTGACCGCGTTCTTTCTCTCCATCGGCGTCGGTCAGCTGCTGTATGGACCGGTTTCCGACATGCTGGGTCGCAAGCCGCCGCTGTACTTTGGCCTGGCGGTGTTTGCCCTTGCCAGCGTGGGATGTGCGCTGGCACCGAATATCCAGACCTTGGTGGCGTTGCGCTTTGTCCAGGGCCTGGGCGCTGCGGCCTGCATGGCCGTGCCGCGAGCCGTGGTGCGCGACCTGCATACCGGCCACGCGGCAGCACGCATGATGTCGCTGCTGATGCTGGTGTTCAGCGTCTCGCCCATCCTGGCGCCTTTGGCTGGCAGCGGCGTGATTGCCCTGGCAGGCTGGCGTGCGGTGTTCTGGGTCGTGGCTGCCGCAGCGGTGCTCGGCCTGATTGCCGTCTGGCGTGGCATCGAGGAAACGCGCACGGCCGAAGCGCGGCTGGACAGCAGCCTGGGCGGTGCACTCAAGGCCTACCTTTTTCTGCTGCGCGACTGGCATTACCTGGGCCTGGTGTTCATCGGAGGCTGCGCCATGGCGGGCTTTTTCGTCTACCTCGCGGGCTCGCCCTTTGTGCTCATCAACTACTACGGTCTCTCGTCCACCCAGTACAGCATGGCGTTCGCGCTCAATTCCATCGCCTTTATCGGTGCGGCGCAGCTGACGGGGCGGCTGGGGCAGCGCTTTGGCCTGGTCAATGTGGTCAAGGCTGCAGCTTCTGCGTCGGGCCTGACCATGGCCGCATTGCTGCTCTATTACCTGCTGGGCGGCGAGCAGCTGACGGTGCTGATCGTGCTGTACTTCATCGCCAGCGCCTTCATGGGTCTGGTGATACCCACGACCTCGGTGCTGGCGCTGGAAGAGCATGGCGAGATTGCCGGCACGGCCTCGGCCCTGCTCGGTACGCTGCAGATGCTGAGCGGCGCGGCCGCCATGCAGATCGTGGGACATTTTTCCAACGGCAAACCTCTGCCCATGGTGGTGGGCATGGCGACCGGAGCCCTGGTGGGCGTGGCACTGACGTGGATCACGCTGGGCCGTATGCACCGGGTTGCCCATGGCTGAGAGCACTGCGCAAACTCCCGCCGCCTACGACGGCCTGCCCGAGGGGGCGCGTGGCCGCGCCATGCTGGTCATCATTCTGGGGCTGACGCTGTCGGTGCTGGACAGCAGCATCGTCAACCTGGCCTTGCCGGCCATTGCGCGCGAGCTGCAGTCCGGTTCGGCCTTGACGCTGTGGGTGGTCAACGCCTATCAGCTGGCCGGTCTGGTGCTGCTGCTGCCGCTGGCGGCCCTGGGCGAGCGCCTGGGTTACCGGCGCATCTACCTGCTGGGCATGACGGTGTTTGTCATGGCCTCGGTGGCGGCCACGCTGGCCAGCTCGCTGGCCACCCTGATTGCCGCACGGGTGTTTCAAGGCATGGGTGCGGCGGGCATCATGAGCGTGAATGCGGCTCTGGTGCGACTGACCTATCCACGGGCCATGCTAGGACGCGGCATGGCCATCAACTCGCTGGTGGTGGCGACCTCGTCCATGGCCGGGCCCTCGGTGGCCGCAGCCATTCTGTCGGTCGCCAGTTGGCCCTGGCTGTTTGCCATCAATGTACCGCTGGGCCTGGTCACCCTCTGGATGGGACGCCGGGCGTTGCCGCCCAACCCCGTGGCGGGCAAGGAGGGCGAGCCGATCGCGGCGCTTGACGTCGTGCTCAACGTTCTGATGTTCAGCCTGCTGTTTCTGGGCGGTGAGCAACTGGGCGTGCGCATGGGGCAGGACCAGGGCGCGTCGGGCAGCACCCTGATGCCTTCGGGCTGGTGGCTGCTGGGTGCCGGCCTGTTGGTCGGCTATGTGTATCTTCGCCGTCAGTGGCACAAGACAGCACCGCTGTTTCCGGTGGATCTGATGCGCATTCCCGTTTTCCGCTTGTCGATGTGCGGTTCGGTCTCCGCCTTCTGCGCGCAGATGCTGTCCTACCTGGCCCTGCCATTTTTGCTGCTGGAAGGCCGTGGCCTGTCGCCCATGGAGGCAGGCATGCTGATCACGGCCTGGCCGCTGGCCACCATGCTGACCGCCCCGGTGGCAGGGCGTCTGATCGGCAAGTACCCCGACGGACTGCTGGGCGGCATCGGCATGGCCATGTTCGCCTGCGGACTGTGGTTGCTGGCGGCCATGCCGGTCGACGTGGCGCACTGGGACATGGTCTGGCGCATGCTGCTGGCGGGCAGCGGCTTCGCGCTCTACCAGTCTCCCAACAATCACACCATCGTGACCTCGGCCCCGATGTCGCGCAGCGGCGCGGCAGGCGGCATGCTGAGTTCGGCCCGCATGACGGGGCAGACACTGGGTGCCGTTGTGCTGGCCACCATCTTTGCCATCTCGGGTGGGCATGGCGGCAATGCCGAACTGCTGGCGCTGACGGTCGCCGGCGGTTTTGCGGCGCTGGCCGGCGTGTTCAGCATGTTGCGGGTGCGTCCGGGCAAGTCGCAGCGCTGATCCGGCCGCGAAATCGGCTTGGGGAATGACCTTGATGGAAGTGCCGCCCGGCGACTGCACCGCGAGGCGGAGCCGGCTCTAGTCCGTTGTGGGGAGGAGCCTTGCCGCCGGGGCTTTCTACACTCATGTCGCAAGGCCGATGGTGCAGCAGGCCTTGCAGGCTCGCGCAAAGCGCGCATGGCAAGCGGTGATTGCCGGCACGTCACTGCGCCCTCGGCTGCTTTACATTTTATTAATATTGTCGGCGCACAATGTTGACAAGTTCTTTAGTTCAGACCGCTCCACGTATGAAGATTGACCAGCCCGCTTCGCCGAAACCGCGCCGAGAGGCGCATTTTTCTTGCCTGCCGGGTGCAGGCCGGCAGGGGCATCGCCAGCAGGGCTTCATGCTGGCTGTGGGCGCCATGCTGATTGCCGCAGCGCTGGCGGGCTGCTCCAAGCCCGAAGCAGAGCAGAAAGGCCCCCCCAAGTCGGTGCCCAAGGTCGGAGTGGTCACCTTGCAGTCCCAAAGCCAGCAGCTGGACGCCAGTCTGCCCGGACGAACCCGTGCTTTCATGACGGCGGAAGTGCGCCCCCAGGTCTCGGGCATCATTCAGCAGCGGCTGTTCACCGAAGGTGCGCTGGTGAAACAGGGCCAGCCGCTCTATCAGATCGATGCGGCGTCGCTCAAGGCTGCCGAGGCCAGTGCTGCAGCGGCCTTGGCCAAGGCCGAAGCCAGCCAGCGTACGCTGGCTGCAACGGCGCGGCGCAATACCGAGCTGGTCAAGATCGATGCCATCAGCAAGCAGGCCTTCGAGGAAAGCCAGGCGGCGGCCGCACAGTCCGCCTCGGATGTGGCCGTGGCCAAGGCGAACCTGGAAACCGCACGCATCAATCTCAGGTACAGCCGCATCGAGGCGCCGATCGGCGGCCGCATCGCGCTGTCTGCCGTCACGCCCGGTGCGCTGGTCACGGCCAACCAGGCCACGGCGCTCACCACCATCGTGCAGCTGGACCCGATGTATGTGGACTTCACCCAGTCCAGCTCCGATCTGATGCAACTCAAGCGGGATCTGGACTCCGGCCGCTACCAGAAGGTGGAAGGCAACAAGATTCCCGTGCGCATCCAGCTTGACGATGGCAGCGACTATCCGCACCAGGGCAAGCTGGCCTTTGCGGGCGTGATCGTCAACGACACGACCGGCACGCTGACCCTGCGTGCCGAGGTGCCCAACCCCGACGGCATGCTCATGCCCGGCATGTATGTGAAGGCCTTGCTGCCCACGGCTCTGGCACCCGATGCATTGCTGGTGCCGCAGCAGTCGGTGACCCGCGATCTGACAGGGCGTGCCAATGTCATGGTCGTCATGGACGGCGATGTGGTTGAAAAGCGGGATGTGGAACTCGATCGTGCGGTGGGCGCCTCCTGGTTGCTCAAGACAGGATTGAAAGCCGGCGAACGTGTGATGGTGGATGGCTTTCAGCGCATCAAGCCCGGCGACAAGGTCCAGACCGTGGAAGTGGATCTGAAGGCCAAGGCCGAGCGCAAGAGTCAGCGTGGCGAGCCGCCTGTGCAGGCCGCCGCCGACGCACCTGCCAAGAAGTAAGCAAGGCAGGCGGCACACATGGCTCAGTTCTTTATCAATCGGCCCATCTTCGCGTGGGTCATCGCCATCATCATCATGCTGGCCGGGGCATTGTCGATCAAGCTGCTGCCCCTGGAGCAATACCCCGAGATCGCTCCGCCGCGGGTGACCATCGGCGCTCAGTACACGGGTGCTTCGGCGGAGACTGTCGAAAACTCGGTGACGCAGATCATCGAGCAGCAGATCAAGGGCATCGACAACATGCTCTACATGAGCTCGACCAGCAATGCGTCCGGTCAGGCTCGCATTACCCTGACCTTCGCCCCGGGCACGAATGTCGACGTGGCGCAGGTGCAGGTGCAAAACAAGATCCAGGGTGCGGTCAACCGCTTGCCGGATGCCGTGAAGACGCGTGGCGTGTTCATCAACAAGGGCGGCCAGGATTTTCTGGTCACCTACAGCTTCTATTCGCCCGATGAAGATGTGACCGCCGTGGATGTTGGCGATTACATCAACAGCAATCTGGTGGACATCATCGGACGCATCGAGGGTGTCGGCGACATCAACGTCTTCGGCACGCCCTATGCGATGCGCATCTGGATGGACCCGGCCAGGATGGAGAAGTACGGGCTGATCCCCTCCGATCTGACCAATGCGCTCAACGCGCAAAATGCCCAGGTCTCCGCGGGCCAGCTCGGGGCTTTGCCGGCGGTGCAGAACCAGCAACTGAACGCGACCATCACGGCACGTACCAAGCTCAAGACCGTGGAGCAGTTCGAGAACGTCGTTCTCAAGTCCGCGAATGACGGTTCTGTCGTCACCATCAAGGACGTGGCTCGTGTGGAGCTGGGGGCCGACAATCTGTCCATTCAGGCCAAGCTCAACGGCATGCCAGGAGCGGGCATGGGCATCATCCTGGCCGATGGTGCCAATGCCATGGCCGTGTCGGATGCGGTGGCCGCCAAGCTGGCCGAGCTCAAGCCCTTCTTTCCCAACCAGATCGACTACTTCGTGAGCTCGGACTCCACGCCCTTTGTGCGGGCATCGATCAGCGAAGTGGTGCATGCGCTGGGCGAGGCCATGGTGCTGGTGGTGATCGTGATGTTCGTGTTCCTGCAGAACTTCCGTGCCACGCTGATCCCCGCCATTGCCGTGCCGGTGGTACTGCTGGGCACCTTCGGCGTGTTGTCCGTCGCGGGTTTCTCCATCAACACCCTGACGATGTTCGCCATGGTGCTGGCCATCGGCCTGCTGGTGGACGATGCCATCGTGGTAGTCGAGAACGTGGAACGGGTGATGCACGAGACAGGCAAGTCTCCGAAGGAGGCGACACGGCAGTCCATGAAGGAAATCACGCCCGCGCTGGTCGGCATCGGGGTCACGCTGTCGGCGGTGTTTGTGCCCATGGCTTTCTTTGGTGGCTCGACGGGTGTGATCTACCGCCAGTTTTCCATCACCATTGTGGCGGCCATGGCGCTGTCCGTGTTCGTCGCCCTGACGTTGACCCCGGCGCTGTGCGCCACGCTGCTCAAGGCTCCGGATCTCAGCCATGGTCACGGGCATGAGCGGCCCATACGCTCGGGGGTACTGGGCATCAACGACCGCTTCTTCCGCTGGTTCAACCGCAATTTCGATAGTGCAGCCAACCGCTATCAAAGCACCGTGGCCTTCAGCCTGGGGCGGGCCAAGCGCATGATGCTGATCTTTCTGGCCGTGCTGGCCGCCGTCTGGCTGCTGATGGCCAAGCTGCCGACCTCGTTCCTGCCTGACGAGGACCAGGGCTTTGTCTACGTCAACGTCAATTTGCCGTCCGGCGCGTCGGATGCACGTCTGCAGGAAGTGCTGGACCAGGTGCGCGAGTATCTGGCCAAGCAGCCGGACGTGATCAGCTTCAACCAGGTTTCCGGTCTCAACGGCGACCAGAGTTCGGCGCGCGGCTTCATTCGCCTGAAACCCTGGAGCATGCGTCCGCTGCCTTCGCAGTCGGCCGCAGCCATTGCGAACAAGGCGACCAAGGATCTGGCCGGCATCCGTGACGCGCGCGTGCAGGTGGTTCTGCCACCGGCGGTGCGCGGCCTGGGCTCGAGCTCGGGCTACAACTTCATGATCAAGGACATCAATGGCGTGGGCCATGAAGCGCTGCTCGCCGCGCGCGATCAGGTGCTGGGCGAGATGCGGGCCAACAACCTGCTGACGGCGGTGCGCACCACCAATCTGGAAGACGCCAGCGAGCTGCGCGTGGATGTGGACGACCGCAAGGCTGCCGCGCTGGGGCTGGCGTACAGCGACATCAACAGCGTTCTCTCCAGCGCCATGGGCGGCACCTATGTGAACGACTTTCTGAACAATGGTCGCGTCAAGCGTGTCTACATCATGGGCGATGCCCAGTACCGCATGCTGCCCGGCGATATCGCCAAATGGACGGTGCGCAACAACAAGGGCGAGATGGTGCCTTTCGGTGCGTTCTCCAGAACCTACTGGGCCTATGGATCGCCTCAGCTGCTGCGCTACAACGGCAGCCCTGCCTATGAGTTCGAGGGCCGAGCCGCAGCCGGCATCAGCTCGGGAACGGCGATGGAGACGGTCGAGGGCATCTTGAAGAAGCTGCCCAACGGCATTTCCTACGAATGGACGGGCGCGTCATTGCAGGAGCGCCAGTCGGGCGCGCAGGCGCCCATGCTCTATGCCATCTCGATTCTGTTTGTCTTCCTGTGTCTGGCAGCGCTCTATGAAAGCTGGACCGTGCCGCTGTCGGTGATGCTGGCCGTGCCGCTGGGTGTGGTGGGGGCGCTGCTGGCAACCTACGCCCGTGGTCTGACCAACGATGTCTATTTTCAGGTCGGTCTGCTCACCACGGTGGGTCTTGCTGCAAAGAATGCGATCTTGATCGTGGAGTTTGCCGTGCAGTTGCAGGAGCAGGGCAAGAAGCTGTTCGACGCGACGGTGGAAGCCGTGCGTCTGCGTCTGCGTCCGATCCTGATGACTTCCCTGGCCTTTGGCTTCGGCGTGATTCCACTGGCCGTCGGCACCGGTGCTGGAGCAGGGGGGCGCAATGCCATCGGAACGGCCGTGCTGGGCGGCATGGTGGCATCGACGGTATTGGGAATCTTCCTCGTGCCGGTGTTCTTCCTGCTGGTGCGCAGCTGGTTCAAGAGCCGCTCGCGCAGCGATGAGGCGGCTGACGTCAACAAGGAGAGCGCGGCATGAGGCGCCCGAGCATGAAATTTTCGGCCATGGCGGCCGCCGCAGTGACGGCCTTGCTGGCGGGCTGCAACCTGGCTCCGGCCTATAAAACGCCTGATCTGCCGGTGCCCGAGACTGTCTCCGGCAGTGCCTTGCCGGTTCAGGCCAGCGAGTCTGCGCTGCAGCAGGCCCAGGCGATGCAATGGCTACAGTCGCCGCAGCTGCGTGAGGTGGTGGCGCTGGCGCTGAGCAACAATCGCGATCTGCGCGTTGCGCTGGAAAACATCGAGAAGGCCCGGGCGCAGTACGGCATCACCCGAGCCGATCTCCTTCCGGGCATCACGGCTCAGGCGCAAGGCAATCGCACCCGCACCGCAGGGGACCTGACGACGGCGGGGCGCTCCAGCATCACCGAGCAATACACGGCCCAGCTGGGTTTCGCCAGTTACGAACTGGACCTGTGGGGACGCATCCGCAATCTGAGCGAAGCCTCGTTGCAGCAGTTTCTGCAAAGCCAGGACAACCAGCGCAATGTGCAGATCGGTCTGGTGGCCGATGTCGCCAATGCCTGGCTGACGCTGGCGGCCGACCAGGCGCGCCTGCAACTGGCCAAGGACACGCTGGACAGCCGCATCAAGGCGTTCGAGCTGACACGGCGCATGTACGAGCTGGGTTCGACCTCTGGCCTGGTGCTGGCCCAGAACCAGACCACCGTCGACACCGCGCGCGGCGATGTGGCCAGCTATACCTCTCAGGTCGACAGGGATCGCAATGCCCTGCAACTGCTGGTCGCAGGTGCGGTTCCCGCACGACTGCTGCCGACGGCCGGTACCCTGACGGATGGGCCGGACGCGGCGGCTCTCAAGGTCGTGCCCGTACCGCTGCCCTCATCGGTACTGCTCAAGCGCCCGGATGTGCAGTCTGCGGAACGCAATCTGCAGGCCATGAATGCCAATATCGGCGCGGCAAGAGCAGCGCTGTTTCCCAGCATCACGCTCACCGGCAGTGTCGGTACCGGCAGCAACGAGCTTGATCGGCTGTTTGGCAACAACAACAGCACCTGGAGTTTCATTCCTCTGGTCAAGCTGCCGATCTTCGATGGCGGCCGCAATCGCGCCAATGTGCGGGTGGCCGAGAGCAATCAGCGTGTTGCGCTGAGTCAGTACGAGAAGGCCGTGCAGACAGCTTTCAAGGAGGTGGCGGATGTCCTGGCCGATCGTGCCCAGTGGGGGGAGCGGCTGGCCGCCCAGACGAGCATGGTGGCGAATACGCAGAAAGCCTTCGATCTGTCCAACGCCCGTTTCAAGGCTGGCGTGGACAATTATCTGACGGTGCTGGATGCGCAGCGCAGCCTCTATGCCGCGCAGCAGACCTTGATAGGTCTGCGCCTGTCGGAGCAGCTCAACCGTGTGACCTTGTGGAAGGCACTGGGTGGGGAAGAGGTCGCCCAGCAGGGGTGATGGGCGAACGCGTTCTGCAAGTAGCGCCTATCCAGCAGGTGGTGGAGCAGGCGGGGTGACCAAAGCAGCACGCGTGGCCGCTCAAGGCATCTTGAACAGCAGCGCCACCTGAAGGCGGAACAGCTTTTCAGCATTCATGGGTACCTCGGGGTGGATGACGGTATTGTTCATCATGGCCAGCCACAGCGGTGCAAGCAGCAATTCCGGGTGCTGCACCAGCTCAGGGGCCTTGAGTTCGCCGCGTGTGGCAGCCAGCTGTGCAAGCCGTGTGAAATGCTCGAGCAATGCATCGTGCACGTAGCGGCGATACATCTGCGCAAGCAGCGGAAACTCCAGGCCTTCGGCGACGACCAGTCTGGCCGTGGCCGAGCGGCCGCTGCTGTCAATGACCTCCGCTGCGGCTCCCACGGTGCGCAGCAGATACTCGCCCACCGATTCATGCTCTTGCATCGGACTGGATTGCAAGGCCACGGCGGCGGAGGCGATATGTGTCTGGATCACAGCCTCGAACAGGGCTTCCTTGCTGTCGAAATAGCGAAACAGCGTGACCTTTGACAGTCCTGCGCGCTGTGCCACCGACGCCGTGGTGCCACGTGCGTAGCCGTGTTCCAGAAATTCTGCAAACGCAGCCGCCACAATGGAGCGGCGCGTGGCCTGGGTCTTCTGCGGACTGGGGCCGCGTGGCGTGCGCTTGGGACGTGCGGTGTCTGGTTCAATCATGACGCAAGAGCTGGTGGAGTCGCAGACTATGCCTGCTTGGGAGCGCGCATCGGGTGAGGGCATGCGCGCGCAATCATGGCACATTTATTCAACCCGATCCGAAGGCCCCATTCTTGCCTCTGTCTGGAGCCTGTCCTGCGAGGAATGATGCGGGTAATCCCTTGTTTTCCTAAAAAATGCCCAAGGCCAGACCGACGGCCAGCGACTGGCCCAATTCTTCGCAGCGCCGGAGATCGGCGGTCGGGATCTGCTTGGGCGCCAGTATGGCCTGAGGTGTCTGAGCGTGGGTGCAAATGATGATCGGCTCTGCCACCGCCTTCAGGCGCCAGCCGGTGGCAATGCGTTCCATCTGCCGGGCTGCGTTGCGGCCGTCGCTGCCGGCACAGACCAGGCTGGCGTAGGGGCGGCCCTGGATCCGGTCGAGCACGGCGTAATAGCTTCGATCGAAGAAATCCTTCATCAGGCCGCTGATCGCCGCCAGATTCTCCGGCGTGGCAAACAGATAGCCCTGAGCCTGCAGCAGGTCCTGAGGGCCTGCGGCGGTCGCGTGCAGCAGGCGGACCTGGACGGATGCTTCCTGCCGGGCGCCGCTGCGGGCTGCTTCGGCCATCTGCAGGGTGCCGCCCGTCAGGGAATGGTAGACGATCAGCAGGGTCGGTCCGTGGGACATGGTTGCGCTGTTGCCGGTGGAAGAGTCTCGTTATCCATCGTTATCCAGTCTCTTTCTGGCAGAAATAACCGGATGCTGTACTGTGGTTCTGTCTGATTGTTGCAAAAAAGATACGCGTTGTCCCGGTTTGTGAGGAAGTCGGAATAGGACTAAGCTCCGACAAATATTGACATTTGTCAATTTTGAGATCGCTGCGTGCTCTTGATTTTGCAGCACTTTGTATTGGATATACAAGCTTGTGCCTATGATTTGATCTAAATCTAGAGGCAATCATGGCAAGTCATTCAGGGTAACTACTTGGCGTGAATGTTCTTTGGTTGTAGGTTTGTTCCTACAAACTATGTCGCTCCTCATGTTGGCTCTGGGTATGGCAGCCTCCGCTTCACGGCGCTGCTGCGGATCGGAGTCACTTCGCAACTCAGGAATCTTGTGTTTTTTGCATGCCGCAATTCGCAACTCAGCCACTGATGAAAGTGCGCAAACCTTGGTTGACGCTGCTGGCATTGGGTTTCGGCATCTCCTGTGGCTGTCTGGGGAGCTGGCTGCTCCATCAAACGCTGGAGTCGCGCATGCAACAGCGTTTGCAGCTCAGTGCCGATATGGCCACGCGGTCGCTGGAGCAGCGCCTGGCAAGCTATGACCGACTGCTCGCCAAGCTGGCCGAGCAAATGGGCAATGATGCGGATGCGGGTCAGCAGGTTTTTTCGCAGCATGCCCACGCCTTGCTCAGCCGGGAAAGCCTGGTCGGGCTGCAGGCGCTGAGTCTGACGCGCGCGGTGGCCGAAGAGCTGAACACCGATCTCGCGCGGGATTTCCAGGCCTTCGAGGTTTCCTATGTCTGGCCGATGATCGGCAACGAGGCCCTGGCGGCCAGCAATGCCCGTCAGCCTGCGGCGGCATTTCACGGCTTGATGCAGGCCTGGACCTCTCGTCAGATGTCGATGTCGGCGCCATTTCGCTTCTTGCAGCTGCCCGATAGCCCCAAGGGCGTTGTGTTGCGTGCGCCGCTGTGGCCCGCCGCAGCGCAGGAGGGACTCAACAGCGTTTCCGAGAAGCTGCTCGGAACGGTCGATGCCCGGATCCGCCTCGGTGAATTTGCCAGAGGGCTGGTCCCGGCCAACCTTTATCCGCAGGTTGCTTTCAAGCTGGTGGACCTCAGTCCTGCCGACCCATTGCCCAAGGTCGGGCAGGACCACAAGAAGCAGGCCTTGCCGCTGTCGCTGTCGGCCAGCGGTACGGAGATTCTGTTCACGGGCTCCCTGTGGGCGGAAGCGGAAACCCAGGCGGAATTTGCCTCGATCAAGCCTCTGGAGCGGCAGATACAGGTGTACGACCGCATCTGGTCGCTGCAGTTCAAGCCTGCACTCAGCAGTCAGAGAAGGCTTGAGCGCTACCTGCCCTGGATGGTGCTGGGAGCCGGCTTGCTGGCGGGACTGGCGCTGGCCGCCTGGGTTTCGGGTTGGTGGCAAAGCCGCTGGAGCTGGAGCCGGCGCCTCAAATTCAGCGCCCAGGCCCGCCAGGAGAGCGATGCGCGTTTTCATGCGATGTGCGAGCAGGCCGCCATGGGAGTGCTTGAGCTGGATATCGCCACGCGCAGCGTGCTCAAGGTTAATCAGCATTTCTGCCGGCTGCTGGGCTATCAGGCGGAGGAAATCCAGGGGGGCAGCGTGCTGGCGCTGATCATGCCTGAAGACCAGGCGCAGTGCGCGCAGCTGCTCGAAGGGCTGGACCGGCAGCAGTTTCAGCACAACGCGGGCGAGTTCTGTCTGCGCTCCAAGATCGGCGAGCCGATCTGGGTGGAGCTCAATGCGTTTCTGACCGGACGTCACGAGTCCCGGCGATTGCAGGTGCTGGTGCAGGACATCAGCGGGCGCAAGCGCCTTCAGCAGATGGAGAGGCTGGGGCATCAGCAGTTGCGCAGCCTCATGCAACGACTGCCGGTAGGCCTGGTCATGGAGGATTTGGACGGGCGTCTGGTGTACTGGAACGAGGAGTTTCTGCGTCTGGCAGGCCATGGTGGCAAGCCCAGCGTGTCCACCCAGCAGTGGTGGGAGCGCATGTTCCCCGATTCCGCAGAGCGCGAGCGGGTGATCCAGCGCTGGCAAGTGGCCAAAACCCAGGCCGCCCGGATCTTGCAGCTGCGCCGTTCCGAGCGCGTCGATGGCACGGATGCGCCGTGGGACGAGCTCTCGACCGAAGCCTCGGCCTGCACCGTGTCTGCGCAGACATTGATGCTCAGGGGTCTTGACGGCCTGCGCCGCCCGGTGGCGGTCAGCGCCGTGCTGCAGGCCGATGGATGTCTGATGGTGCTGCAGGATCAGAGCCAGCGCATGGCGGCCGAGCAGGAGGTTCGTCGTCTGGCCTTCTACGACGCACTGACAGGACTGCCCAACCGGCGCCTGCTGGCCGACCGGCTGCAGCAGGCCCTCGCGGTGGCCCAGCGCAAGGCCCATTTTGGCGGCGTGGTGCTGCTGGACATCGACAACTTCAAGTCCTTCAACGAGACCTACGGTCTGGATCAGGGCGACCTGCTGCTGCAGTCGCTGAGTCAGCGCATCCGTGGCCTGCTGCCCTCGGGGGCCACGATTGCCCGCCAGGGCGGTGATGATTTCGTGTTGTTGATCGAAGATCTCGGCAGCGATTCCGTGGCGGCGGCCGCGCGTCTGGAGCAGCAGGCCGACCAATGGCTGAACCGCTTGCGCGAACCCATAGAGATCGGCGGTGTCCCGCGCTCCATTACCGTCAGCATGGGGCTGAGCCTGTTTGGCGAGCCCGAGCTGACGGGCGAGGAAGTGCAGCGCCGCGCTGAAATGGCCATGTACCAGGCCAAGAGCCAGGGGCGCAATGTCAGCTGCTTCTTTGATCCGCAGCTGCAATCGGCGCTGCAGGAGCGCCGCACGCTGGAGCAGGACATGCGTGCCGGCCTGCAGGCCGGCGAGTTCGAGCTGTTCTATCAACCCCAGGTGGAAATGGGCAAGGTGATCGGGGCCGAAGGCCTGCTGCGCTGGAAACACCCCGAAAAGGGTTTTGTTCCGCCTGCGCACTTCATCCCGCTGGCCGAGGAAACCGGCGTCATCCTGCCTCTGGGGGACTGGGTGCTCCGGGCGGCCTGTCAGCAGCTGGCGAAATGGGCCAAGCATCCCCGGTATGCGCAACTCGTGCTCTCGGTCAACGTCAGCCCCAAGCAGTTTCACCAGAGCGGCTTTGTCGAGCAGGTGCTCAAGGCGCTGGCCGAGCATGGGGCCGATGCGCGCCGGCTCAAGCTCGAGCTGACGGAAGGCATGCTGGTGGCCGATGTGGATGACACCATCGCCAAGATGATGCGTCTCAAGTCCTACGGCATCGGATTCTCGCTGGACGACTTTGGCACCGGTTACTCGTCGCTGTCCTATCTGAAGCGGCTGCCGCTCGATCAGCTCAAGATCGACCGCAGCTTCGTGCGTGATGTGCTGACCGATCCCAATGATGCAGCGATTGCCCGCACCATCGTGGCCCTGGCCAAGAGCCTGGGTCTGCATGTGATTGCCGAAGGCGTGGAGACGCAGGCGCAGTCCCGTTTTCTTGAAGGCATACGCTGCTATGCATGGCAGGGTTATCTGATGAGCCCGCCCGTGCCGGTCGGCGAATTCGAAAGCCTGGTCACGAATGGCAATGTGCCGGGATCCTCGACCCCGGCGCTGAGCCCGGTGTCCATGCGCTGAGGCGGTGGCGGGACTCTACAATGCCTGACCTTCGCTGTATGAGAGTTCGAATTGCCTGAAGTCAAGACCATGATGCTGTTTGCCCTGACCGCCGTGGCGGAGATCGTGGGCTGCTATCTGCCCTGGCTCTGGCTCAAGCAGGGTGGCAGTGTCTGGTTGCTGTTGCCTGCAGCAGCCAGTCTGGCATTGTTCGTCTGGCTGCTGACTTTGCATCCATCGGCTTCCGGCCGCATCTACGCAGCCTATGGCGGTATCTACATCAGTACGGCACTTGTATGGCTGTGGCTGGTCGATGGCATCCAGCCCAGCGCCTGGGATATGGCTGGAGTTGCCGTCTGCCTGCTGGGGGCCGGCCTGATCGCCTTTCAGCCCCGCGTCTGAGGCCGCCAACGACTGTTTCACGCGATCGAAATCCGTCGTCAGCCCTTGGAGCACAAGCACAGGCAGCGATGGTTTGTGTGTATGCCGCAATCTCGGCTGACGAAGGGGCAGGCCGCGTTATGATTCCCTTGTGTGAATGGCTGCGAGCATGCGCGGGGCTTTAGGGGCCAGCGTCGATGCCGTTGCTGTTGCCGTTTGTCTTCCCTATCACAAGCCTTTGCAGGCCAGCTTCTAGACCGACACTGACACTGTGCGCCTGAATTCCATCAAGCTCTCGGGCTTCAAATCCTTTGCCGAGCCCACCAACTTCATTCTGCCGGGGCAGATGGTGGGGGTGGTGGGACCCAACGGTTGCGGCAAATCCAACATCATGGATGCGGTGCGCTGGGTGCTTGGCGAGAGCAAGGCCAGCGAACTGCGTGGCGAGTCCATGCAGGACGTGATCTTCAATGGCACCACGCACCGCAAGCCTTCCAGCCGCGCCAGTGTGGAGCTGACGTTCGACAACAGTGACCATCGCGCAGGCGGGCAGTGGGGACAGTTCGGTGAAATTGCCGTCAAGCGCGTGCTCACGCGCGAGGGCAATAGCAGCTACTTCATCAACAACCAGCCTGTGCGTCGCCGCGACGTGCAGGACGTGTTCCTGGGCACGGGCCTGGGGCCGCGTGCCTACGCCATCATCGGCCAGGGCACGATCAGCCGCATCATCGAGTCGCGCCCCGAGGAGTTGCGCCTGTTTCTCGAAGAAGCGGCCGGAGTTTCCAAGTACAAGGAGCGTCGTCGTGAGACGGAAAACCGCCTCTCGGCCACGACCGAGAACCTCACCCGTGTGGAAGACATTCTGCGCGAGCTCAACGCCAATCTGGACAAGCTGGAAAAGCAGGCCGAAGTTGCGGCCAGGTACAACGGCCTGAACGCCCAGGTCACGCTCAAGCAGCATCAGCTGTGGTTCATGAAGCGCGCCGAGGCCGAGGCCGAGCAGGATCGCGTGCGTGTCGAAGGCCTGAAGGTCGTCAACGAGCTCGAGGAGCGCATGGCCGATATCCGCAACAACGAGAGCGGACTCGAGACCCTGCGTCAGTCGCACTACGAAGCCAGCGATCAGGTCAATCAGGCGCAGAGCAAGCTCTACGAAGCCACGGCCGAGGTCGGCAAGCTGGAAGCCGAGATACGCTACGTGGTCGAAGGACGCCAGCGTGTGCAGCAGCGCCTGCAGCAGCTGGCGGAGCAACTGCTGCTGTGGAGCAGCCGCAGCGAAGAGGCCCAGGGCGAAATCGAGAACATCGAAGGCGCGGGCATGGATGCCGAGGAGCAGGCCGAGATGCTGGCCGCGCAGCTCGAGGAGCAAAGCAGTCGTCTGCCCGATCTGGAAGAGGCTTTGCACAAGGCGCAGAAGGCCGACGCCGAGCAGCGCAACTCCGTGGTGCAGGTGCAGCAGCAGATTCAGGTGCTGGCCGCCGAGCAGCGCAGCCTGGACGAGCAGCGTCGCCAGTTCGAAACCCGTTACGAGCGTTTGCGGACCGACCGCAATGCGCTGGAGACGCCGGACGAGGCACGTCTGAACAATTTGCAGGCACAGCTGGCCGAGGCCCAGGAGCTGGCCGAGATGGCGGATGCCGTGCTCAACGAACTGCAGGACAGCGTGCCGCAGCTCGACGAGGATCGGCGCGCGCGCCAGCAGGCATTGAATGCGGAGAACAGCCGGCATGCCGATCTGTCGGCGCGGCTGGAGGCTCTGAAGGCCTTGCAGGAAAAGGTCAAGACCGATGGCAAGCTCCAGCCCTGGCTGGCCAAGCATGGGCTGGACGGCTTGCAGGGGCTGTGGAGCCGCATTGCCATCGAATCGGGCTGGGAAAACGCGCTGGAAGCCGCGCTGCGCGAACGTCTGGGGGCGCTGGAAGTCGGTCGCCTCGACATGGTGCGCGGTTTTCTGGGCTCGGGCGGGCAGGATGCTCCGCCAGCGAGGCTGGCCTTCTTCAGCCAGGCTCAGGCTCCCGGTGTCACGGCAGCTGCGCGCTTTGCGCGTCTCAGCGATCTCCTCAAGATCAGTGACGCCGGCCTGCGCTCCGTCCTCGTGGACTGGCTGACGGGCTGCTATACCTCGCCCACGCTTGACGAGGCCCTGGCCAAGCGCGCCGATCTGCAGGCCGGCGAGACCATCTATGTGCCCACAGGCCATGCGGTGACCGTGCACAGCGTTACTTTCTATGCCCAGGATTCCGAGCAATCGGGTCTGCTGGCACGGGCGCAGGAGATCGAGCATCTCGAGAAGGAAGTCCGCGCCCAGTCACTGATTGCCGATGAGTCGCGCTCGGCTCTGGTGCGCGCCGAAAGCGCTTATGCCGATGCGTCTCAGCGTCTGGTGTCCGCGCGCCGCGAAGCGAGTGAGTCGCAAAGCCGTGCCCATGAGCTGCAGGTCGAAACCCTGCGTCTGTCGCAGCTGGCCGAGCAGGCGCGTGCCCGCAATGCACAGATCACGGCGGATCTGTCCGAAGTCGAAGCCCAGCTCTCCGATATTGAAGAGCGCAAGGTGGCTGCCGAAGCGCGCTTCGAGGAGCTGGACATGCAGCTGGCCGACAGCCAGGAGCGCCATGCCCAGCTGGGCGACCGGGTGCTGGATGCCGAGCGTCGCTTGAACGAGTCGCGCGAGCAGTTGCGCAGCCTGGAGCGTCAGGCCCAGGAAGCGACCTTTTCGCAGCGCACTCTGCACGCGCGCCGTGCAGAACTGTCCCGCACCATCGAAACCGCAAGCCAGCAAACCCGATCCCTGGCCGATGAGCAGCAGCGGGCCCAGGATGAACTTGCCAGGCTGTCGGACGCGGCGGCGCAGGGCGGTCTGCAAGATGCGCTGGATCTGAAGATGCAGCGTGAAAAGGAAGTCGCCGAGCGCCGCAGCGCCTATGAGGATCTGACGAACAAGCTGCGTGCCAGTGACGAGCGCCGCCAGAGTCTGGAAAAGGCGCTGGATCCGCTGCGTCAGCGCATCACCGAGTTCCAGCTCAAGGAGCAGGCCGCGCGCCTGGGCCTGGAGCAATACAGCAATCTGCTGAGCGAGGCCCATGCCGACCTGGCTGCAGTGTCGCAATCCATTGCCGAGGGCAATGTGCGTCTTCATGGTCTTCAGGGTGAAATCGATCGTCTGCACCGCGAAATTCAGGCCCTGGGGGCGGTGAATCTGGCGGCGCTCGACGAGTTGACCCTGGCGCGCGAGCGCAAGACCTTCCTTGATGCGCAGATGGACGACCTCACCAAGGCCATGAACACCCTGGAAGAGGCGATTCGCAAGATCGATGCGGAAACGCGGGATCTGTTGACCGGCACCTTCGATATCGTCAATCGCCACTTCGGCCGCATGTTCCCCGAGCTGTTCGGCGGCGGCCAGGCCAAGCTGGTGATCACTGGCGACGAAATCCTTGACGCCGGCGTGCAGGTGATTGCCCAGCCTCCCGGCAAGAAGAACCAGACGATTCACCTGCTATCGGGCGGTGAAAAGGCGTTGACCGCGATTGCGCTCGTGTTCGCCATCTTCCAGCTCAACCCCGCGCCCTTCTGTCTGCTCGACGAAGTGGATGCGCCATTGGACGACGCGAATACCGAGCGTTATGCCAAGCTGGTACACAGCATGAGCAAGGGAACCCAGTTCCTGTTCATCAGTCACAACAAGATCGCCATGGAAATGGCGGAGCAGCTGATCGGTGTGACCATGCAGGAGCAGGGCGTTTCACGAATTGTTGCGGTGGACATGGAGTCCGCCCTCTCCATGGCTGAGCTATCCTGAGCCGGTCATTCCCCTTTTGAAGAACCGTTTTCTCACATGAGTAACTTGCAAATCAGTCTGGCCGTCCTGGGTGTGGTGCTGTTGGCGCTGATCGTTGCCTACAACTCCTGGACGGCACGTCGCAACGCGCCCAAGCGCGCAGAGCCTGAGGAAGAGAGCACAGATCCTCAGCGTCTCGAGCCCGGCATGAACACGGTCGGCCATGGCGCGGATCTGACCAAGTATCAGCACGAGCCCGTTCTGGGCGATTTCGGCAAGGCGATTCCCGGTACCGAGCCCCTGCAGATGCCGGAGTCCGCCGGTCGCTTTGCCGAAGCCGATGCCGAGCTGGCCCGGCTCGTGGCGCGTGAAGCCCATGAAGAAGCGCAGCGCCAGGAGGCACTGGCTGCCGCCCAGCAGAAACCCGAGCTCGCCGAAGCCGCGTACCCCGGTGCCAAGCAAGAGGCGACCGTTCAGCGCACGGATGCCGCCGTTGCAGCCGTGACCGAGCCGGCCGCGCAGGCCGTGGAGCCCGTGCTGACGGACGCGCCGCTGGCCGTTTCGATTCCTCCTGCCTCGTCCGTGGAGCGGCGTGGTCATCTGGATGCGCTGATCGATGCGATCGCCCCCGTCACGGTGGCGCAGATTGTTCCCGGCGAAGTGGCGCTGCAGGCCCAGCCGAGCACCCGCCGTGCCGGCAACAAGCCTTTCGCCATCGAGGGCATGAACCAGGAGAGCAAGCAGTGGGAGCCGCTGCAGACCGGCCAGCGCTATCTGGGTTTTCAGGCCGGGGTGCAACTGGCCAACCGTACCGGCGCACTCAACGAGATCGAGTTCTCTGAGTTCGTCACCAAGGTGCAGCGCTTTGCCGATGCCCTGGGCGCCATGGCCGATGTGCCCAATATGCTCAATGAGGTCTCTCGGGCACGCGAGCTCGACCAGTTCGCCAGCGAGCACGATGCGCAGCTGAGCTTTATGCTGCGGGCGCGTCAGGCATCCTGGAGTGCCGGTTATGTGCAGCAGAATGCACAGCGCCTGGGCTTTGTCATCACGCCCATGCCGGGTCGCATGGTGCTTGCTTCGCCCATCCAGGGACTGCCACCCGTGCTGGTGCTGAACTACGACCCCCAGGCCGCCATGGGCGACGATCTGGATCAGTCGGTCGTGCGCGAATTCCTGCTCAGTCTGGACGTGGCCCAGGTGCCTCGCGGACAGCAGCCTTTTGCGCGCCTGCGTCAAGTGGCCGAGCAACTGTGCCAGACCATGGACGGCGTGCTCTGCGATCAGAATGGCTATCTGCTGCCGGTCTCGGCGCTGGACCCGATTCAGCATGACCTGGAACTGCTCTACGACAAGCTCGACAGCGCAGAGCTGTCGGCCGGCTCACTTCTCGCCAGAAGGCTTTTCAGCTAAAACAAACAGGGCCAACGATGTTGGCCTTTTTTATCCCAGACCGTGAATCTCCTGCGGGCAGAGCATGACCGAGAATTTAGACCTTTTTTCCGCTGAACCCCAGGGCCAGAAAGCGCCAGCTGCTATCAATGCGGGGGTGCCGGAAAGCGTGATGAGCAAAGTGGCGGCCTTGCGCTCCCAGCTTCGGCAATGGGCGCACGCGTACTATGTGCTCGATGCGCCCACGGTGCCAGACGGCGAATACGACCGCGTCTACCAGCAACTGGAAGCGCTCGAGGGCGCTTATCCGGCCCTCGTCACCCCGGACTCTCCCACGCAACGCGTGATCGGTGCGGTGCTGGAAGGCTTGACCCCGGTGCGCCATGCCGTGCCCATGCTCAGCATCCAGACCGAGACCGATAACGAGGCCACGGGCGCCATGGCTTTCGACCAGCGCGTGCGCAAGGAGCTGGGGCTGGATGAATCCGCTGCCGCCATCGAGTATGTGGCCGAACCCAAGTTCGACGGCCTTGCCATGAACCTGCGTTATGAAAACGGCCGCCTGGTGCAGGCCACCACGCGCGGCGATGGCGAGGTGGGTGAAGATGTCACGCACAATATCCGCACCATTCGCCAGATTCCGCTGTCCCTGCCTGCAGGTCTCAATGTGCCGCCCGTGGTGGAGGTGCGTGGAGAGGTGCACATGGCCAAGGCGGATCTGGAAAAGCTCAATGCCCGGCAGCAGGCTGCCGGTGCCAAGACTTTTGCCAATCCCCGCAATGCGGCGGCCGGGTCGGTGCGTCAGCTTGACTCGAACATCGCGGCCCAGCGTCCGCTGTCGTTCTTCGCCTACGGCCTGGGCGAGATCACGCCACCCGAGCTTGGCGGGCCGGACTTCGGCACGCACTACGCCATGCTGCAGACGCTGAAATCCTGGGGGTTTCCGGTGGCACCGCAGGTCAGCCTGGCACACGGGGCTTCCGAGCTGGTTGCGTTTCACCAGCGCATCGGTGCCGAGCGCGCCCATCTCCCCTATGAAATCGACGGCGTGGTCTACAAGGTCAACAGTCTGGCCCTGCAGCGCCGGTTGGGTTTCAAGTCGCGCGAGCCGCGCTGGGCGGTGGCGCACAAATATCCCGCGCAGGAGATGCCCACGCTGATGGAGGCCATCGACGTACAGGTGGGACGCACGGGCAAGCTCACGCCGGTGGCGCGCCTGGCTCCCGTGCAGGTGGGCGGCGTGGTGGTGACCAATGCCACCTTGTCCAATCTGTTCGACATTCGCAAGAAGGGCGTGCGCGTGGGCGACCAGGTCATCGTGCGCCGTGCGGGCGATGTGATTCCCGAAGTGGTCGGACGCGTGCCGGGCGAGCGGCCGGTTTACGTGCCCAACTTCCGCATGCCCAGGAACTGTCCCATCTGCGGCAGCGCGGTGGTGCGTGAAAAAGGCGAGGCCAATCACCGCTGTACGGGCGGTCTGTTCTGCGGCGCGCAGCGCAAGGAAGCCATCCTGCACTTTGCGCATCGCCGGGCCATGGATATCGAAGGGCTGGGCGACAAGCTGGTCGATCAGCTCGTGGATGCCCAGGTGGTGCGCGTGCTGCCGGACCTCTACAGGCTGGGCCTGAGCTCGCTGGCAGCGCTGGACCGAATGGCCGAGAAATCGGCCCAGAACGTGCTGGCTGCCCTGGAAAAATCCAAGAACACCACCCTGCAGCGCTTTCTGTTCGGCCTGGGCATCCGCAATGTGGGCGAATCCACCGCCCGGGATCTGGCCAAGCATTTCGGCAAGCTCGATGCCATCATGGATGCCAGCGTGGAAGCGCTACTGGAGGTCAAGGACGTGGGGCCGGTCGTGGCCGACAGCATCCACACCTTTTTTGCCCAGCCCCACAACCGCGAGGTGGTAGAGCAGTTGCGTGCCTGCGGTGTGCACTGGGAGGAGGGCGAGCCCGCCGAGAAAGCGCCCCAGATCCTGGCCGGGATGACCGTGGTGCTGACCGGCACCCTGCCGACACTGGGTCGAGACGCCGCCAAGGATATGCTGGAGGCTGCGGGTGCCAAGGTCTCGGGGTCGGTCAGCAAAAAGACGAGCTACGTGGTGGCGGGGGCCGAGGCGGGCAGCAAGCTGGCCAAGGCCGAGGAACTGGGCGTGCCCGTACTGGACGAGGCCGGGATGCTGGCTTTGCTGCGCGGAGAGCAGCCCGGTTGAACCATCTGTGAATGCGGCAGGGAAGGCCTAATGAACAAATTGCGACGCAAGCCCGTGGTGGGGCTGGCTCTGGGCAGCGGCTCTGCGAGAGGCTGGGCGCACTTTGGCGTGCTGCGCGCGCTGCGCGAGGCGGGCATCAGCCCCGACATCATCTGCGGCACTTCCATCGGTTCACTGGTCGGTGCCACCTATGCGGCCGGCGAGATGGATGCCTTCGAGAGCTGGGTGCTGGGCCTGGGCAAGCGCAAGGTCTTCGGCTTCATGGACTTCAATCTGGGAGGTGGCCTGCTCAAGGGCGAGAAGATCATCGAGTTCTGGCGCCAGAATTTTGTGCAGGAAACCGTGGAGGAGCTGGGGACGCCGTTCGGCTGCGTGGCTACCGACCTGCAGACGGGCGCCGAAGTCTGGCTGCGCAAGGGCTCGATCGCCGAAGCCGTGCGTGCCTCCATCGCCTTGCCCGGTCTGTTCACCCCCGTGATGCGCGAAGGGCGGCTGCTGGTCGATGGCGGCCTGGTCAATCCGGTCCCCGTATCGCTGGCGCGTGCCATGGGCGCAGACATCGTCATTGCCGTCGATCTGAATGCCGACATCATGCGCAGGCATATGAGATCCGCAGACATGAGCGAGAACGAGCTCAGGGTACATGGGAGCGACCCCAGGATTTCGCCCTTGCATGCGGATGTCGAGGAGCCACCTCTGCCGCTGGGACAGATTCCCGAGGTTCTGGCAGCGAACGGATCGGCGGCCGGCTGGACAGGGGCCTTTAAGCGCAGCATGACCGGCGTCAGGATGCTGTCCTCAACCGTCATGCGCAGGGCGCGCAAGGGAGAGGGGTTTGACGGAGAGGAGGACACCACGCCTGTGCCCTCGCTGGTCAATGTGCTCATGGCCAGCGTCAATATCATGCAGATGCGCATCACGCGCAGCCGCATGGCGGGAGACCCGGCCGAGGTGCTGATAGCGCCGCGCCTCTCGCATGTCGGACTGATGGACTTCTACCGCGGGCGCGAATCCATCGACGAAGGCTATGCCGCAACCCAGCTTGCGCTGCCTGCGCTCAAGGACTGGGGCCTGTAGTCCTCAAGGCAGTGCCCGCCGGCTCAGCTGCGGATATAGATCCAGCCGTCCTGCTGCATGCGGGCAATGGCTTCGACGGCGCCCATGGGCAGCACCTGAATGTGTGCCGGTGCGTGCAGGCCGTTGTTTCTGAGGGTATTCGGACACAGCAGCACTTGCGTCAGCGCAGGCCCCATCTCGTGCGGCTCGTCCAGCACGGCCTGCACAGCCTGGGCGTTGACAACGATCCAGACCTCCAGTCCGGGGTGGGTGGCCTTCAGGTTCTTGAAATTGCCGCGAGCGCGTATCAGCGCCTGCGGGCTGGGGGCATGCAGGACGATGCGAGTGGCAGGGCGCAGGGCAGGCAGCAGGGCGTTCCAGTCGGGCAGGCTCATGGCGGGCAGGCTCACGGTGTAGGGTTGGTGTTGCGAGCTGGATGATAGCTGCGCAGTCATGTGTGCGTTGTTGACGAGACGGTGCACTTCTTATCGAGGCCCTGGCTTGCCAGGGGCCTTGTCCATCAGCTCGTCCAGCAGTCCCGGCGGCATGCCGGTTCGGATCCGCAGCAGACCCTGGGCGTTCTTCCAGATCGTCACGGGCGTGGCGCGCAGTCCTGCATGGTTCATCAGTGCGGCGTTGCGGGTCAGGGCATCCCGGGTCGACACGGGGATGCGCTGCAGCGGGGCAATGCCAAGGGCATCGGGATTTTTGCCATGGGCATCGGCATAGGCCGCGGCGTGACTGGCCAGAGCCTGCTCCGGGACCCTGGAACCCAGAATGGCAGCGGCCTTGCCCTCACTGCTGGGGCGCAGCATGCCCACCAGAATATGGCGCAGCTGCAGTTGGCCCGCCTGCACCAGGGGCCTTGTTTCGCGCCAGAGCTGGTTGCAGTAGGGGCAGTTGGGGTCGGTGAACACATAGGCGATGCGGGGGGCTTCGGGCTTGCCATCGGCAATCCATCGGGCGCTTTCCAGGTCGTCCCAGAGTTCCAGGCCCATGGGCTTTTGCACCGCGCTGTGCAGGGCCTTGGCGTTCACATCCTTGCCCTGGGCATCGATGACGGTGCCGATGACCCAGTGCTTGCCGTCAGGCATGCGGTAGATGGGAATTGGTTGCTGGTCGCGGTAGGCCGCCCAGGCCTTGAGGCCGCCAGTGCTCTGCATGGGGCCCACGATCTGTAGGCCCTGCTCGGCCAGAAACTGGGTCGAAGGCAGTTCACCGGCGCCGACATGGCTTGCAGCGGCTTTGCTGGCGGTGAGCGTGTCGCGGGCATGGGCCATGGCCACTGCGGAGGCGGCGGTGACGGCAATCAGGGGCAGAACCAGTGCATGCAGAGGGCTCGACAGCGGGACAGAACGGGGCACGATCAACCCTTGACAGTCTTGAATCATGAAACAGGCACTCCCGGGGCAAGAGTGCGCAACTGTTCGGCCAGGCTGGCACGCGAGAGTTCTCCCATGCGCTGGGATTGCAGCTGACCGTGCGCGTCATAGAAATAGGTGGATGGCAAGCCACGCTGGCGCCAGTGCTGGCTTGCAAGCTGCTCCGGGTCCAGCAACACCTGGGAGGCGGGCAAGGGCATGGATCGCAGATATCGCAGCACGGTGGCCGCATCCTCTGCCTGGTTGATCCAGACGAAACGTACCTCGGGATGCTCTTTTTGTGCCTGGGCCAGTACCGGCATTTCGCGCTTGCAGGGCGGACACCAGCTGGCCCAAAGGTTGACGACCAGCGCCTGGCCCCGATAACTGCGCAGGTTCGTGGGCTGAGCGGCGGCGCTGACCAGCGTCAGTGCGGGGAGCGCGGGCCGGGGTGCGGGTACCCAGTTGCGCAGTGCGTAGGCCGCCACGAGGACGAAGGCTCCAAGTCCGAGGGACTGCAGCACGCCCCGCCTGAGCGGCGCATGAGCGCGAGAGCCCCAGATCGTCCAGATCGCTGCCGCCACCAGTCCGGCCCAGAGGTTCCAGCCGCCATCGCGAACATCCAGGATCTTCCACGCGGAGGCGGGCGATGCGCTCATGGGTGCCCGGTACTCGGACCACCATTGAGCCACATAGGCCGCACGAGCCGCCAGCAGTCCTGCCAGCGTGGCATGCAGCAGCAGGGCCTCCATGGGCTGACCGTCTTGGCGCTGCTTGCGCCGTGCCCACCACTGGCTGGCAAGCATGGAGAGCAAAACGGCCACGGCCATGGTGGGCAGCACGAGAGGGCCGATCAGCACGCTGGCCGGCAGGGCGAGTGCCCGCAGCAGGCCGGTCGAAGCGGCTTCGGTGTTGCCGGAGGCGGAGGTCGTTGCCTGCGCCTTCCGGTCCATGTCAACTGGAGCGGCGTGGATGCTTCGCTGCTGCACCGGGTAGCAGATGCCGGCATCGGCGCAGCCCTGCCATTGCAGCTCCAGCGGCCATTGCTCAGGTCTCTCGGGCAGAACGGCCTGGACGCGCAACTCCTCGCGAAAGACCTGCACCTTGCCGAAGAAAGCGTTGCTCAGTGTCTGGCTATGAGGAAGCTGCAGCGGCAGCGTCTGGCCCAGCGCATCGCGCAGGCGCAACGGTTCCCGGTAGAGGTAATGGCCGGGGGCAATCGTCCAGTGCAGCTCCAGCAGGCGACGGCCATCAGCCTCCGTCCCGCGGGCGGTGTGCTCCGGCGGGGTCAGTGCAAAGGCCTGTTCCGCTTCCAGAATCAAGGAATGCGCTGCGGGCTTGTCAGTGTTCAGGCCAGGCGCGCTCGGAGGCTGCGACCACGCAACCGTCCCCGCCAGCAGCGGGGCTGAAAGCAGAGCGAGGACTGCGATGGGGCGAAGAGACATGAGCGGGCGGGACGGACTGTGCCGGACGGGCTGGCCTCGATCTTGGATGCAAGGGATTAAGCAGGGGTTAACACTGCGAAAAGACAAATCTGCGATGCTCTGGCGGTTCGGATGAAAAGGTGCGCAACACGGGCTCGCTCCATGGGGTCGATGGTCCGCGTGGCGGTTGCGCAAAGAAAAAATGCATGTGCTGTTAGTGGAAGACAATGCGTTGGTCGCCAGCGGGGTGAAGGCGGGCCTGCAGTTGCAGGGGTTTGGCGTGGATGTGGTGGGTTGCGCCAGACAGGCCGATGCGGCGCTCAAATCCTCCCACTTTGACGTGTGTGTGCTGGATCTGGGTCTGCCCGATGAGGATGGTCTGCATCTTCTGGCGCGCTGGCGCAGCCAGGGACTGGCGCTGCCCGTGCTGGTGCTGACAGCCCGTGATGCAGTGGGCCAGCGTATCGAAGGCTTGCAGACCGGGGCCGACGACTACCTGGTCAAGCCCTTCGACCTCCACGAGCTGGCGGCGCGACTGCATGCGCTGCTGCGACGTGCGGCAGGTCGCACCGTGGACTGGATCGTGCTGGGCGATGTCACGGTGGATCTGGCAGCCGGCCAGGCTATGCGCGAGGGCCGTGCCGTGGATTTGTCGCGCCGGGAGTGGGCGCTGCTGCGTGCGCTGCTGCAGTCTCCAGGGCGGGTGCTGAGTCTGGAGCAACTGCGCGATAGTCTCTACGGCTACAGCCTGGACGTGGAGAGCAATGCCGTGAACGTGCACGTGCACCATCTGCGTCGCAAGCTGGGCCCGGACATGGTGGAGACCGTGCGCGGCGTGGGCTTCCGATTGGGGCGCGTGCAAGAGGGCGTGCGCTGATGCGCAGCCTGCGGGTGCGTCTGCTGGTCTGGCCGAGTCTGGCGCTGTGCACGCTGTGGGGCGCTGTGGCGGCCTGGATGTTTGCCGACATGCGGCATGAGCTGCGCTCGGTGCTTGACGACCGGTTGATCGCCTCGGCCCGCATGGTGGCGGGCATTGTCCACCAGTTCAAGCCGCAGAACGCCAGTCCCGAGGACTGGGGGCCCATGCTCAATGTGGTGGCGCGCGATGGTGTGGCCTGCGAGGTGAGCATGATTCGCAGCGAGGTGCAGACGGCTCCTGCGCCTGGAGTCGACGCGGCCGTTGCCCAGGCAGCGGGCGACAAAGCGACGGGCAAGGGGGCGGTGCGCCAGGCCCTGATTCCTGCGTCTCCTCTGGAGTTGCCGCGTTTCAGGGCCGCCAGGACAGGCGATGCCGGTCCTGGCGCGACTGCGGCACCCGGTCAGGAGATCGAGCCTGACGACCCACAGGTGCTGGCCCGCACCGCCGGTGCCCCCAGCTTCCAGGGGGCGCTGCCGCTGGGCTTCTCCAGCATCACCAAAGGCGGCAAGCCCTGGCGTACCTATGTGCTGGAGGAGCACGGGGTGCGCATTGCCACGGCCGATCGCATCGATGTGCGCGAGGGCCTGATTCATGGCTTTGCCTACACCATCATCCTGCCCTTTGTGCTTGCGCTGTTGGCCAGCATGGTGTTGATGGGGTGGGGTGTGACGCGCGGCCTGCGGCCTCTGGAGTCGCTGCGACAGGAGTTGAGTCAGCGTCCGCCCGGCGACGACTCTCCAGTGGTCCAAGGCCGTCAGGTCCGGGAGCTGGCGCCGCTGGTGCTGACCATCAATCACCTGCTGCAACGCGTGCACCGAGCCATTGAGCGCGAACGGCGCTGGAGCGACGATGCCGCCCATGAACTTCGCACCCCTCTGACCGCCGTCAAGACCCATGTGCAGGTGGCGCAGATGGCGGTGGCCCACGCGGGTTCACAGATGGTGACCATGCCGGAACCATCGCAGGCCGGCAACCCGGATGTGGCTCCCACGCCGGTTTCCGAGACCACGCAGTGGCAGATGACCCGGCAGGCCTTGGAGCAGGCAGGGCAGGGGGTGGAGCATTTGCAGCACACGCTGGAGCAATTGCTGCTGCTGGCCAGGCTGGATTGCCAGCCGGCAGGCGAAGAAGATGGCAAATCCCTCGCCATGGCCTGCGGCAGCGAGCCGGCCTGTGCCTGGGAGTCTCTGGAAAAAGCCTGGGAGCTGGCTGCCACAGCCATTCCCTCGGGCTCGCAGCACATGGGCTGGTTGTCCGGGCAGGACTTGGGAGATGCCTCGCTGCAGGATTTGCGTGTGGCCTTGCCTCAGCCCCTGCTGGTATCGGCTTTGCGCAACCTGACCGAGAACGCCCTGCGCCATGGGCAGCCGGTAAACGGACTGTCCGGCGACTCTTCGGTGCTGCTGGGCCTGCGTCATGTTTCGCAGCTGGCAGAGGCGACGCCAGCCCATCCCGCAGGCTATGTGGAATTCACGGTGCTCGACCACGGGCCCGGGTTGAGCCGCGAGGATTGCCACGTGGCGACCCAGCGCTTCTGGCGCAGGCAACATCAGGCCCACGGGAGTGGTCTGGGGCTGGCGATCGTGCAGCGCATTGCGCAGTGCAGCGGCGGTGAACTCGAGTTGCTGCCCCGGGCGCAATGGCTGCAGGAGCATGGAAGAGCGGATCCGGGGGCCACGGGGCTGGTGGTGCGCCTGTGCCTGCCGGTGAAGCCCTGTCCCGTATCGTCCGTCTAGACGGGCGAGGAGGGAGAGCCAACGGACAGCGGCATTAATTGGCTCTTAATCTTCCTTCGGTATCTTCGGGCCATGTGCTTGCCGCCCCGGGCGGCTTCAGCCGTGAGTGCCCGGGTCAGACGTCAGCGTCCGGCACAGGCCTCATGTGCGGCCGACCTGCGCCGCCTAAACCTCATTCCCAAGATGAATCGCTTGAATACAAAGACTCTGCCCCGGTCGTGGGTGGCTGTCGGCATTTCCATGCTGATGGCGACCAGCGCCTGGGCACAAGAACCTGCCGCCACCAGGGCCCCGCTGAATGGCAACGTCGCTGCCGGGGCCAGAATCGCACAGTCCGGCTCGGCGGGCGGTGCCGCTGCCTGTGCCGGCTGTCATGGTGCCAAGGGCGAGGGCCAGGCCGGCTTCCCCGCCCTGGCGGGCCAGCATGCAGGCTACCTGGAGCGCCAGCTGACCCAGCTTGCGGCCGGGGCCCGCAAGTCCGTCGTCATGGCTCCCATGGCCAAGGCCATGAGCGAGCAGGAGCGAGCCGATGTGGCTGCCTATTACGCCAGCCTGCAATTGCCCATCAAGGGCGTACGCGGAGCCCTGCCCGGCAAGAGCGACGATAGCGGCGCCTGGCTGGTCGAGCGCGGCCGCTGGGCCGACGGTATACCCGCCTGTGCGCAGTGCCATGGCCCCGGTGGCGTGGGCGTCGGGCAGGATTTTCCGGCCATCGGGCATCTGACGGCCGACTACATGCAAAGCCAGATCGACGCCTGGAACAAGGGGCTGCGAGAAGCCGGCCCATTGGGTCTGATGGGCGCAGTGGCCAAGAAGCTCACGGCGGACGACATCCAGGCAGTGGCCGCGTATTACCAGCGCCTGCATGCCCCCGCTTCTGCGGCCAAGCCCTAAGTGATTCGGAGTTGACTATGTCGGACAAAACACAAACAGCCTCCAGAAGCTCCAATGTCGCGGAATATGCCGTGGTGGCCTGCCTGTTTGCAGGTCTGGGCGGCGCGCTCTGGTATGGCGTGAGCATCAGCCGCCCCACGAAAGCCGAGGAGCCGGTCACGACGGCTGCACCTGCCGCAGAGGCCAAGAGCGTGGCCGTGGCTGCCAAGCCCGGCGAATTCACGCCACCCGGCGTGAGCGATTACCCGGAAGGCCCCATGGGTGAGTGGGTGCGACGCGGCGAGGCCATCTTCACGCGCACGCCGACCAATGCAGTGGGCTTCTCGGGAAACCCGCTCAGCTGCACCAACTGCCATCTGGACGCAGGTCGCCTGAAGGGCGCGG
The DNA here is from genome assembly GCF_009360615.1 of Comamonas sp. Classification (GTDB taxonomy): domain Bacteria; phylum Pseudomonadota; class Gammaproteobacteria; order Burkholderiales; family Burkholderiaceae_C; genus Comamonas. Next base: position 71,911 of record NZ_SPEY01000011.1, on the reverse strand, counting down.
CCCCCATGTGGGGGGCTTATCCCATGTACCCGGCTTATCGCAAGAAGACCGACCATGTGGATACATTTGCCGAGCGCGTGCGCGGCTGCTTCATGTACTCCATGAATGGCAAGGCACCGGACGACGGTCATGACATCCTGGTGGCGCTGGAGTCTTATGCCTACTGGATGGCGCAGAAGGCACCCACGGGCGAGAAGCTGCCCGGAGCCGGCTTCAAGAAGGCGGGCCAGCCCGAAGCGACCCCCACATACGAAGCCGGTGCCAAGGTCTACGAAGCCAAGTGTGCGCTATGCCATGGGGCGGACGGCAAGGGCCAGTTTGTCGGCGAGGTGGCCGTGTTCCCGCCGCTATGGGGCAGGGACTCCTACAACTGGGGTGCCGGCATGCACGACATCGACAAGGCCGCCAACTTCATCAAGAACAATATGCCTTACGGCAATGCAACGCTGAGCGATCAGGAGGCCTGGGATGTGGCCACCTTCATCAACAGCCAGGAGCGCGGCCAGGACCCGCGCTTCAACGGCAATCTGCAGGCAACGGCCGAAAAACACCATGGCCAATACTCCATGTACGGCAAGGAAGTGAACGGCAAGCTGCTCAAGGGGCTGTAGGCAGCTGACGGATCGGCTTGCCGTGTGCAAGCGCAAGGCCAGTCCTGCAGCAGGGACTGGCCTTTTTTCGATCCCGTTGATGGGAATGCACGCTGGGTCAGGTCTTCGCCGGGGCAACGGCACTGCGTGCGGTCTCGGCCTGCGGGCTGCGAAGCGGCGCAGGGGTGAAAAATGTCCGTGAATCTGCACTCAAACGCAGGATCACAAAGCGTTGATAGCTCACTTTCAAGAGTCGAAAAAAAGCCCGGCGAACCGGGCTTTGGCATGAGCGAAACCTCAAAGATCAGGCCATGAACAGGTAGTGATCCACGAGCAGGGCGAGAAACAGCAGGCTCAGGTGAAGCAGCGAGAAACGGAAGGTTCGGCGCGACAGCTCGTCGGAATAATTGCGATACAGGGCCACCGCATAGGCGATAAAGCCCGCACCCAGCACGACGGCCGCCAACAGATACAGCCAGCTGCTCATGCCGTACATGAAAGGCAGCAGACCGGCCGCGAAGAGCACGAGGGTGTAGAGCAGAATCTGCAGGCGCGTGTATTCGCTGCCATGGGTCACGGGCAGCATGGGCAGGCCGGACTGGCGGTAGTCTTCCACACGATAGAGGGCCAGCGCCCAGAAGTGGGGCGGAGTCCACAGGAAGATGATGAGGAACAGAATCAGAGCCTCGGGGCCGACATTGCCGGTCATGGCGGCCCAGCCCAGCACGGGCGGCATGGCGCCCGAAGCTCCGCCGATCACGATGTTCTGTGGCGTGGCGGGCTTGAGCACCACGGTGTAGATCACCGCATAACCGACAAAGGTGGCCAGCGTCAGCCACATGGTCAGCGCATTGGTCCAGACCAGCAAAATCGTGGCACCGATCATGCAGAGAATGGCCGAGAAGGCCAGTGCCTGTTGGCTGGAGAGTTCGCCGCGCGCCGTGGGGCGCCAGGATGTGCGCTTCATTCTGGCATCGATGTGACGCTCGACCAGGCAGTTGAAGGCCGCAGCGGCAGCGGCGACCAGCCAGATGCCGACGCAGGCAACGCCCATATGGATCCACTGATTTGCCGTGGGCCATCCGGGAATGGCCAGCACCATGCCAATCAGGGCGCAGAACACGATGAGCTGCACCACACGCGGCTTGGTCAGCGCGTAGAACTGGCTGATTCGCGAGGTGTTGTTCGACAGGGCTTCACTTTGACTCATGCAATCACTCTATTACGCTTTGCCTCAGGCCGGGGGGCGCCTTTTCAGAGGCGGGGACGGCATGTGTGCGCGTCACGGCCAGACTCCAGACCACAATCGTTACCAGGGCCGCCGCTCCACCGGTGTGAAGCACGGCCGCAACCAGGGGCCAGTCCAGCACGACGTTGGACAGACCCGTCAAAACTTGCAGCACAGCAAAAAATGCCAGCAGCCGGCGCTGTCTGGCGAGCGCAGGAGCACGGCGCAATGCCCGCCACAGGCCGGCCAGCGCCAGAACCACCACACAGGCCGCCATACGGTGGGTATAGTGAATGGCGGTCAGTGCTTCGAAGCTGATGTGGCTGCCGTCTTTGAGCATGCCCAAAGGGCGCCATAGCTGCAGCGCTTCGGCAAAGTTCATGGCAGGCCACCAGCTGCCCTGGCAGGCCGGGAAAGTCGTGCAGGCCAGGACGGCGTAATTGGTGCTCACCCAGCCTCCCAGGCTGACCTGGGCGACGAGCAGCACCAGGCAGAGCCACAGCGTGCTGCGCAAGTGTCTGTCGATCAGGGCCGGAGAACTGCCGGCTTGCTGCAGGCTCAGACCCGATGCGGGGATGGCCAGCAACGCCAACAAGCCGGTGCCGCCGAGCAGATGCAATGTGACGATGGCCGGAAACAGCTTCATGGTGACCGTCAGCGCCCCGAATGCACCCTGGATGCAGACCCATGCCAGGGCCAGAGTCGGCCACCAGGGATTGGCAGCGCCACGGAAAGCTGCGAGTTGACCTGCCCGTCTGGCGGCACCTGCCTGCTTCCAGCTCATGACTGTCATCGCAATGATGAGTACGCCGACCGTGGTCGCCAGGTAGCGGTGAATCATCTCCACCCAGGCCTTGCCATGGGTGACCGGGCCGGTCGGCATGGCCGCTTGTGCCTCGGCGATCTGGGCATGTGCTGCAATGGGGCTGGCGGTTCCATAGCAGCCGGGCCAGTCCGGGCAACCCAGCCCTGAGTCCGTCAGGCGGGTGAAGGCACCGAAAAGAACCAGATCGAAGGTGAGAAACAGGGTCAGTACGCAGAGCGCCTGAAGGCGCCTGCTGGTGCCAGTGCCGCGATTGCGCCACCAGACCCAGCATAAAGGTCCCAAAGCCAGCACCAGGCCCAGCGCCATCAGCTCCAGTGCAGGAGCGAGGTCATACAGTTGCTCGCCCGTCATGCGATGGCTCCGGACGCCGTCTTCCAACGCCCGCCAGCCTGCACTCCGGACAGGGCAGGGCGGTCAGCAGTCAGGGCAAAATCGCAAAAGCAGAGCGGCATGGTTCGGCAGGAGTGACCAATGCATGGCCAGTATTTACAGAAATTATTGAAGATCTTGGTCAAGCGCAGAACGGGATGCGACCAGGCAGTCCCAGGCGAAACCGGTCCACGCCAGGGCCAGGACTCAGCGCGACGCCAGGGGCAGGCGTTGAATGCAGGCTTTTTGATCCCGCACAATTTTACCCATGTGATTTGAGGCTAGGCAGTCGTGACCGGAGTGCCCCTAACAAAGTGGCAGAAAGGTTTGTCATCCGACCTGTTTCCTTGACGGCCTGGAGCCTGGAACGGGCCAAATCCATCGACGTGGTACCAGGACCTCAGGGGCTGTCCGCAGCCGGACGGTCCCTCTGAGGTCACCGTGATGACCTCGGGTATGGGCTGGGACGGTCATCGCAGCACCTGCGGCAGTCATCCCTGGCCATTGAGGTGACGACGCACGGAGGCAATGGGCCGTCAGATGCGGCTTGTCGTGAACCCTGGTCGGACCCTGGTGCCAGCCAGGCGCGGACTGCGGCGTGCCAAGGCGCTGTTCAGGCATGGTCGCACCCCGTGGCCAGTTGCTCCCAGGTTGCCACCGAGGGGGCGGTGAGCACGTCAAGACCGCCTCGACCCGCCCCTGACGCAGGCGCCAGATGATCCGTCCCCGATCATCAGGGGCTTCACGCACGAGTGCCTGCAGGTGATTGCATGGTCCTTGCTCCAGGCCCCCGGTGAATCTCAAGCCGTAGTGATGCAGGCGTTGCGTGCAACGCGTCCTTGTTGGCGATCAGGAGATGTGCGATGTCGAGGCTCACGGCATTGTGGCCGGGCCGTGGGTTTCGGTGCAGTTCGCCATGATGGGGTTCCAGGAAGATGAACCCGACAGGTTCTCGGTTGTCTGAGTCTGCGGCACCGAGAGCCCTCGCAGCGAAGTCGCGGGCTCTGGCCATGTCCCTCACCGGAATCGTCGTGGCGACTTGGCCCGACGGGACGCCGCGATCGGCGGTACTGCTCGTCGGATGGTCTCTGCCTGCAAGACGCAATCAGCTTCCAGGTGCTGCAGTATGGCCGGTGCGCCTGGGGCCGAGGTCTGCCGGAGGTTGCCCATGCAACGCCGAGCCACTCATGGGGGGCTCGCGTCAGTGCATCCATCCACTGCCGCGATCAGGTCGATTTCGACCGGGACATTCTTGGGCAGTTGGTAGACCCCGACGGATGTTCGCGTAGGAATGCCCGCGTCGCCCAGCACGGAATGCAGCAGTTCGGAAGCGCCGTCTGCCACTTCGCTGTGCTGGCTGAAGTCCTCCGAGCATTTGACGAAGACGGTGATGCGCAAGATTCGTGAAACTCTGTCCAGCGATCCCAGCTCGTGTCGCAGCAGTGCCAGTGCGCGCATGGCGCAAACCTTGGCCGCATAGCGCGCTTGCTCCAGCGACACTTCAGTGCCGACTCTGCCAGTGGCGATCACGGTGTCGCCGACACGGGGAATCTGCCCGCTGACATAGACTTGATTGTCGTGGCGGATCACGGAGACATAGTTTCCGCCGATCTTTATCTCGCCGCCAAAGCTCAGGGAAAGTGCCGCTTCCATTGCGGCGAAGCGGTCATCCCGTGACATCGACATGTTGTTCTGCTTTCATGGTGGACAGTGAAACTGGACCTGCGGCCCAGGCGCCAATCCGCGAAGCGGACTTGATCGGCCGCCATACCCGGCCGGGCGCGGCAACCGCATCTTGGGCGAGATGCAGCCTCAGCATGGCCTGCGCCCATGCCTGAGCGGTGGCGGGCGCGCTCATGGCGTGCCGTTTCTTCCATGCTGACGGAATCCCGGCCGAAGGCTCAGGCGTTCGTAGTATTCGCGCAACGCCGGAAGGTCCGGATGGTCAAGCGGAGTTTCAAACCAACGGTTCACCGAAAGTCCTATCGGTATGTCTGCCAGGGAAAACTCGGTCCCGGCCACGTAGGCTCCGCCAGAGGCCAATTGCCGGTCGAGGATTTTCATATGGCGTGTCCAGTCGTCGCACGACCGGTCCAGTGCACGGCGGTCCTGGTGCTCGGGCGATTGCCTCACGAGGCCCATGAAGGCATAGCTCCATGACTTGTTGAGGTCCGACGCCTGCCAGTCAATCCACTGATCGATACGCGCCTTCGCTTTTGCATCGCTGGGGTAGAGCCAGGTCCCGTTGTAGCGGTTGGCCAGATAGCGAATGATCGTATTGGACTCCCACAGCGTGAAATCGCCATCCCGGATGACAGGAACCATGGCATTGGGATTCAACGCGAGGAATTCGGGGGTGAGCGTCGATTGGAAACCGCTACCCCAATCTTCCCTCTCGAAGGGAATGTCCAGCTCGACGCAGGCCCAGAGTACCTTGCGAACATTGATCGACGAAGCCTTGCCCAAAATGCGCAACATTACATCTCCGGGTCATTAAACGGAACGGATTCAGGAAGCGACAGCCAGCCGCTATTCAGATGCACATCATTATGGGCCCCGCCGAGCCGTTGACCCAGAAAATGGAGCAGTGATCTCGCTTGTACCCTTGCGGCGGATGGGCGGTCAGAGAATGCAAGGATGAAAGCACTCGCGGTACCTGCACAGGGCCGTTTGCCGCTAAGGATGATCGTCATCGCCCCAGGGGCTTGCGCAGATGCGTTGACATGCGCTTATGACAGATCAAATCGCAGTCGGTGCATTGCTGCTAAACGTCGAGCGTCACCATCCATGACATCCATGAAAGGCAAGACCATGAATCGTGCAGAGTCCAGTACCCGTAGCCAGTCCCAGGCTCCAGTTCGCGTGGAGGCGAATGCCGGCGAGAGCTTTTGGCGCAAGACTGCAAAAGATGCCTTGCCGCCGCCGGACATGGTTGGCCCCTACATGCGCAATCGCCCGCCACAGGGTCCACCGGTGCCGGGCCGAAAGGCATGGATCATCGGCAGCGGCATTGCCGGACTGGCGGCCGCTTTCTATCTCATCCGCGACGGGGGAATGAAGGGCGAGGACATCACCATCCTCGACAGTCTGCGCATTGCCGGTGGTTCCCTCGATGGTTCTGGCAATCCCGAGGAAGGCTACCTCGTGCGCGGTGGCCGAGAGATGAACTGGAACTACGACAACTTCTGGGATCTGTTCCAGGATGTGCCGGCGCTGGAGCTGCCTGCAGGCTACAGCGTGCTGGACGAGTACCGCTGGGTCAACGACAACGATCCCAACTGGTCCAAGGCCCGGCTGATGCACAAGCAAGGTCAGATCCGGGATTTCGCGACGCTGGGTTTGAGCAAGTCCCACCAGTGGGAGATCGTCAAGCTGCTGCTCAAGCGCAAGGAGGAGCTGGACGACATCACGATCGAGGAGTATTTCAGCAAGAGCTTCCTCGAGACCAACTTCTGGTATCTGTGGCGCTCGATGTTCGCCTTCGAGAACTGGCAAAGCCTGCTCGAGATGAAGCTGTACATGCACCGCTTCCTCGATGCCATCGACGGTCTTGCCGACATGTCGGCCCTGGTGTTCCCCAAGTACAACCAATACGACAGCTTTGTCGTGCCTCTGACCCGCATGCTGCGGCAGCAGGGCGTGCGGATGCAGTTCGACACCCGGGCCCATGATCTGGATATGCGTGAAGAGGGGGGCTGCCGCAGCGTGACCGCGATCCGCTGCAAGGTCTCGGGACGCGAGGAGACCCTCGTCATGGGGGCCGACGATGTGGTGTTTGCGCTCACCGGCTCTATGACCGAGGGCACGGCCTATGGCGACATGGACACCGTGCCGGTGCTGACGCGCGGCAACAAGGAGCTGGGTGCGGACAGCGACTGGACCCTGTGGCAGAACCTGGCGAAGAAATCTCCGGTCTTCGGCAAGCCCGAGAAGTTCTGCGGTGATGTTGTTCGTTCGATGTGGGAGTCGGCCACGCTGACCTGCAAGCCTTCTCCCCTGATCGACAAGCTCAAGGAACTGGCGGTCAATGATCCCTATTCGGGCAGGACGGTCACCGGCGGCATCATCACCTTCACGGATTCCAGCTGGGTGATGAGCTTTACCTGCAACCGTCAACCGCATTTCCCCGATCAGCCTGACGACGTGCTGGTGCTCTGGGTTTATGCGCTGCTGATGGACAAGGAAGGCAACCATATCAAGAAGCCCATGCCAGCGTGCACCGGGCGCGAGATCCTGGCCGAGCTGTGCTACCACCTGGGCATCGTCGATCAGCTCGATGCCGTGGCCGCCAACACCAAGGTGCGCCTGGCGCTGATGCCCTACATCACGGCGCAGTTCATGCCGCGCGCCGCAGGTGACCGGCCCCGCGTGGTGCCGCCAGGGTGCACCAACCTGGCCTTGCTGGGTCAGTTCGTCGAGACCAGCAACGATGTGATCTTCACGATGGAGAGTTCGGTGCGGACCGCGCGTATCGGCGTCTATACGCTGCTGGGCCTGCCCAAGCAGGTGGCCGATATCAGCCCAACGCAGTACGACATCCGCAACATTCTCAAAGGCGCGCGGGCGTTGAACAACAACGAGCCATTTCCGGGAGAACGCCTGCTGCATCGGCTTCTCGGCAACAGCTATTACGCCCATGTGCTGCCGCCGCTTCCGGAAGGCGAGGAGACGCTGCGCGGGCGTGCCGAGTCAGAGCTGTCCTCGCTGCTGGGCAAAGGCAGCCGGGCGCTGGTGACCGTCTCGGGCTGGCTGGCGCGCTGGAGCGAAGGTCTGCGCGATAGATCCAGATGACGGGATTGCGGGTGAGGGCCGTCCAGGCGCTCGTCGGCTGAACACCCTGGGCCATGGGCACATTCCAGCCATGTCCCAGGCGTGTCCCTGGGCCTTCTCCAAAGCACCGCGTCGCTGTGCTTTGGAGAAGGCCTGATGGTGCGTTCTGCGGCATGAGATAGGCGGGCCAAGCCGTCCTTGGCATTCCCGTTGCCGATCGCCAGAGTTTCAAACGCGATCCTGCTCCCTGCTGCATGCGGTTACCGACGGCGTGCCATGCAGGTCGCTGTAGCGGTCATTGGCTAGGGGCGCAGGTCTCTGTGGTCGGTGCGGGGAGCCCCTCAGCTGTCATGCCATCTGAGCCGGAGGTTTCAACCCCTGAAGGGGACGCCGTCCGATGTCTGCTTCCGCAGCCAGACACCTCCGGCCATGCGCGTGCAGGACAGGAAAGAGTGCCCCCAACAGGCGACTAGGGTGCCAATTGCTCTCGCACGGTGGTCAGTATCTCTTCGGAAAGCGCCGCGTTTCCCGCCGCCGTGGCACGAGCGAGAACCAATGCCCCCACCATGCTGCTGAGGGTGACCAAAGTCTGGGTGCGCCTGGTCTCGTCATCACCTGCCAGCACGCTCATGAAGCGTTGAATGTTGCGCTCCACACCCTGCGCGAAAACCTCTGACATTTCGGGTCCTGCTCTTGCGGCATCGTTGGCCATTGCTGCCGCAGGGCAGCCCTCTCCAGGGTGATCGCGGTGGCTCTCTGAAAGATAGCCGTGCACCAGTGCACGGAGGCGGTGTGCAGTGGTGCATGGCTCTGGAGGTTCCAATCCGTCCAGTGGAGTGATTGTCCAATCGAAGGCGCGCAGGCATGCCTCGCGCGCGAGGGCATCCTTGGACTCGAAGTGCCGGTACAGGCCGCCATGGGTCAATCCTGCATCGCGAGTGATCTCCGCCACGCCCACGCCATCCAGGCCCTTTTCTCGATAGAGGCGTGCAGCGGCATCCACGATTGCTTCGCGGTTCTCGGCAGCCTGTGCTTTGCTCACTTTCATGCGTTAGATGATACTCGTCATCAAAACTCATTTATGATTGCGATCATCATCAATAACGTTCGGCTCGGTTCCTGACAGAGACTGAGACGGACCAGCGAAAGGTGCAGCATGGATCGTCGGGTCGTCATCACCGGCTTGGGACTGGTATCGCCTCTAGGGTGCAATGTGGAGCTGGCCTGGCAACGGCTGCTGGCCGGTCAGTCCGGGGTACGCACCCTGAGCGCTGGCACCGCCGAGGGAACAGGCGTCTGTGTCGCGGGACGCGTGCCTGGCCTCCTGGAGGATCCGGAAGCCGGCTGGAGCGCTGAAGCCGTCATTGCAGCGAAAGAGCTGCGCCGCATGGACCGCTTCATTGCGTTTGCTTTGGGCGCTGCCGATCAGGCCTTGGCCCACGCCCGGTGGGCTTGCCCGACTGCCGAACAGCAGGAGCGTGCTGCGACCGTCATCGGCTCCGGCGTGGGCGGATTCAGCACCATCGCAGAAGCCGTGCGAACCACGGACGGGAAGGGCCCCCAGCGCCTGTCTCCCTTCACGGTGCCTGCTTTCCTGGCCAATCTGGCGGCTGGGCAGGTGTCGATCAGGCATCAGCTCAAGGGGCCGTTGGGCGCTCCCGTGACGGCCTGTGCAGCCAGTATTCAAGCCATAGGCGATGCGGCGCGGCTGATTCGCAATGACGAAGCGGACATGGCGCTCTGCGGTGGCAGCGAAGCCACGATTGACCGTGTTGCGCTCGGCAGCTTTGCGGCGGCAAAAGCAGTGACGACCTTCTGCGGCGAGGAGCCGGCGAAGGCTTCCCGTCCTTTCGACCAGGCTCGGGACGGCTTTGTCATGGCCGAAGGTGCGGGGTTGCTGGTGCTGGAGGCACTGGATCATGCCCTGGGGCGCGGTGCGAAGCCGCTGGCGGAGGTCGTGGGCTATGGAACGTCCGCCGATGCCCACCATGTCACTTCCGGGCCCGAAGACGGTGCTGGTGCTGTGCGCTCCATGCGCGCCGCTCTGCGTCAGGCGCGGTTGCTGGCCGGCGACATTCAACATCTGAACGCCCATGCGACCTCCACACCCGTCGGTGACCGGGGCGAGCTGGCGGCCATTCGCCGGGTGTTTGGCGCAGACGCGGGCCCTTCCATCACGGCTACCAAATCCGCTTTGGGTCACATGCTGGGAGCAGCCGGTGGAGCCGCCGCGATCTTCACCGTACTGGCTTTGCGTGACCAGATTGCACCACCCGTGTTGAATCTGGAGCACCCGGATCCCATGGCAGGCGGTCTGGACCTGATCGCCGGCAATGCGCGAGCCCATGCAATTGAGCACGCCATGCTCAATGGATTTGGATTCGGCGGTGTGAATGCGTCCCTGGTCCTGAAGCGATTTGTGCCTTGAGCCATAGCGCTGCAGATGCTTTGCCGGTCTGCACCAGACATGCGGCTCCCGAGCAGTCGTTCGACTTTTGAGTGCAACGACTGTCGGCGTGCACAGCACAGGCAGAGCAAGGTGCCCGGATTGCGGATTCGCGCCCGGGCCCAGCGAGGGCGGCGAGCGGATGGCGCTGCAAATGCGGCCCGCCGCGACGGTGGCACAGAACCCCTGAGCTCGCAAGCACACTGAATTTGGCGCTGGAAACTGTTGCGCTGGTGCTTGCGGCGCTGGCCGGATACAGCCGTCCTGGTCAGCCGTGGGCCTGCCGGTCACCGCAACGGTGTCGCGCCGACAGGACTACCTTGTTGCGGCCAGTCATCTTGGCGTTGTAGAGCGCTTCGTCGGCAGCACGGATCACCGTTGCCATATCCGCATCCGCCTGCTGAGGTTCCCACGTTGCGCATCCGATACTGACCGTGATGTGGCCGAAAGCGCTTTCTCTGTGCTCAATGGCCAGCCTGCACACTGCATCACGAATAGTCTCCGCAATGAGCTGCGCTCCATCCAAGGGGGTGTCGGGTAAAACGACGAGGAACTCTTCGCCTCCATAGCGAGCCGCACTATCTCCCGGGCGGCGAATGTGGTTGCCGATGCATTTCGCCACTGTCGCCAAAACGGTGTCGCCAGCTTGGTGTCCGTAGCTGTCGTTGTAGGCCTTGAAACAATCAATATCCACGAATAAGAACGACAGGGCGCGCTGATGACGCCTGGCTCTTCGCCATTCCTGGTCAAGGATTTCGTCGAGCTTGCGTCGGTTGCTCAAGCCGGTCAGCCCGTCGGTGCGCGCCAACATTGCCAGCTCCGACTCTGCGCGCATTTTGCGCTTGAGTTGCACTCCAAAAGCGCAGGACAGACCAATGAATGCCAATGTGAGTGCCCCCATGACAGAGGCAATGAGCAATGTTCTTTGTCGCCAGACCGCATAAATATCGGAATGCGCCTTGGCCACCATGATGATGAAAGGCAGGTTCGGAAGACTCTTGAAGAAATAGAGCCGTCTCGTACCGTCGATATACGAGGTGTCCGAAAAGCTGCCTTCTGGCGCTGTCATGAACTGCTTGAAGGTGCTGGCGCTGCGGATATTGCGTCCTATGACTTGGGCATCATAGGGCTGCCGCATCACCATGGTTCCGTCCTTCCTGATCAGTGCCAGCGATCCATCTGTGCCCAGCGACAGTTCAGAAAATAATTTCTGGAAGTACTCCAGCTGGATGTCAATCAGCACGATGCCGGCGAATGAGCCGTCGGCCCCGGAAATCCGTCGGCTGAGAGGAATGCTCATGGAATCGCCATGCCGTGGCGATACATAGGGATCGCCGACATAGAGACCCAGGTTGGCGCTTTCCTGGTGGGCTTTGAAAAAATCACGATCAGAATAGCTATCGTCCACCGGATTCTCTGCGCCGGCAGTGAGGGTGATTTTTCCGTGCGCATCGAGTACCAGGATCGAACCCAGATACGTCGCGCTTGCAGCCTTGTCGAACAAGGCTGCTTTGCGCACGCGTGGCGACGCGGCCATCAATTCAGGATCGCCGAGTCCCTCGACCACGGCTTGCAGCGACAGCGCGTAGAGCTCGAAGTTCCGAACCAGATCATGTTCGGCGAGCAGGGCAACATCTCGCGATGTGTCCACCGCATGTTCCATTGCATCCAGGCGGCTCTGATAGAGGATGAAGGTACAGATCGCCGTCATCGATAGCGCAACAATCCCTGCGACCAGCGGCATTGCATATGGGGCACCAAAGATGGAGTTGGAGTGACCGAAAAATGCAGACCTGCGAAATACATTCATGTTGTTGCTTCGATGAAGCGAATCGATCTCATCAACTCTGCTTGACTGTGTGGATGACCTACGTGAAGGCGGTCTGAGGGTATCCCCGGTATCTCCGTTCTGTACAGCCTGCATCCGTGGCGCAGACCATCTGTACCAATAGGCCCTTGACTTCGACCGCTTCTGCCAGCATCACAGGATAGTGCTTCCCATGGCAATGCGGTGGCTCGCTTCGGAGCGGGCTGGGTTTTTGTGGCTCAGGGTGGAGCTGGCTGCCATCGCAAAATGGTAGGACCTCTCCGCTCCGAATGATCAATGCGTGTCTGCAGGTCCTTTCAGCTCCAGCTGATTGCCGTCCGGATCGTCGCAATAGATGGAGGGGCCGGTGCCATCCGCTCCATAGCGTCGTTCGGCTTTGCCGGCCTTGAGGCCATGGCCGTGCAAATGGGCGAGGATGGCTGTTTCATCAAAGGGTTCGATGCGCAGGCAGAAAAGATCCACGTTCCTGCGCTCTTCCGAGGCAGCAGGGCCGCCTTTGCGCCCAAGAGGGCCTTGGACATCCACCAGATCAATCATGGAGGCCCCGGCTCGAAGGTGAACCATGCCCAGATCTTCACGACGCTTTGCAAGTTCGCAGCCGAGCACGTCCCGGTAGAAGCGGATGCTTCGCTCCAGGTCGCTGACGCGCAACACGATGTGATCGATGCGTTGAATGTGGAAAGTGCTCATGGCGATCTCCCGTACAGACATAGCAGGGGTCATCATAGGCGCGATGAGAAAGGGCAAGGCAAGCTCCCGGGGAGAATGCCGGGCCCCCTGGGGCTCCGGCCTCGACGTCGGCAATTCTGCCGGGGTCGTTGGAAGAGGATTGTTTGAAGCGCGCTGCGGCCGTCGAGACTGACATGTCGGCAGACACTGGCGCTTATCGTGATCGCCTGATGGCTGGTCGACAGGATCTTGTACATGCCCGGCCTGGTTCCCGTGCTGATCGCCGTGCAACGAGGCTCTCAGACAGGCCGCGGGATTGCTTGGCAGCGATTGCCAATGGGATGCCGGAGTCGGTCATCGCAGCGAGTCAACAGACCGGGCCCGCAGCAGACTCACGTTCTGTCATCAGCCAGCATCGCTTCAGCGCATTTGAAGCGGGTGTCCGAAAGCAGCCGCTGGCAGCCGATGGAAAAGCCAAGCAGTACCAGGAGTGTTGGCTGGAAGGCTTGAGTCCCCCATGCGGCAATCAGCAGTCCCCCTGCCACTCCTCCGCCTGCGATGGCGCAATTCCACGTCGTCACCAACAGGGACTGGGCCATGTCGACCTGCTCGGCGGCGACCTGTGCAAGGGAGGCTTGGAACAGCGTGGCAGAGCCACCGAAGGCGAATCCCCAGGCGGCCATTGCGGCCAGGGCGAGCGGCGAACCTCCCCAGCCTGACCCCAGCATAAGAACAGCGCCACAGAAAAGCAAAATGCTCGCCATCGACAGGCGGTGCAAATGCTGGTCCACGAACAGTCCCGTCAGCCCGATGCCCGGCAAGGCCGCAATACCGAAGATCAGCAACGCCAGGTCAATGCGCACAGGCACTCCCCTGGCAGCCCAAAAAGGCGCGATGTAGGTGTAGAGGATGTTGTGGGCAAGCACGTAGAACAGCACCACCATCAATACCGTCCGCACGCCGGGGGTGCGAATCACGGCGGCCAGGGACCTGCGTTGGCGCTGGTCCTGTCCCGGAAAGTCGGGAAGCCGCAGCCACATCCATGCCCACAGCAGCAGTGCCAGGCTGCTGGTCAAGCCAAAGCACCAGCGCCAGCCCCATGCCAGTCCCAGCCAGCTTCCTGCGGGAATGCCCAGGGACAATGCCAGCGGCGTGCCAGCCATGGCCACTGTAATGGCACGTCCCCGGTGCTGGGCCGCAACCAAGCGGGCGGCATAGCCCGCCAGCAGCGCCCACAGCAATCCGGCAGCCATCCCTGCCACGAGGCGTGCCGCCAAGATGATGGGGAAATGGTCCGAGAAAGCGGTCACGCTGTTGGCCAGTGCAAAGATCGACACGGCGGTCATCAGCAGCGGCCGGCGGCGCATGCTGCCTGTCCATGTCACAAGGGGAATGGCGGCTGCCAGCGAACCCAGAGCATAGGTGGTCACGGTCTGGCCGATCCAGGCTTGCGAGACCCCCAGGTCGAGGGCCATCTGCGGTAGCAGCGCTGCGGGCAAGGCTTCGGTGAGAATGGTGATGAACGCTGCCATGCACAAGGCCAGCAAGTTTGCCCAGGGCAGACCTTGTCGGGGGATAGACGATGTCATGCTTGCAGCCCCCGGTAAACTGCATCCCGCAATGCGGGCACAAATTGACCCGACATCCCCTCGTACATGGTGTTGGTCATGGCAACCACTGTCAGACCCAGAGTGCGGTCCACCCACCAGGCATGGCCGTAGGCACCGCCCCAGCGCCAGGTGCCGATGGACTCGGGCGACTGGGCCAGTGCCGGGTCGCGCAGCACGGAAAAGCCCAGGCCGAAGCCCAGGCCGGGGCCGGCTGCCAGCGCCTGCCCCTGAGTCTGGTCCCGCGCCATTTCGGCGATCAGATGGTCCGGCATCCAGCCGTCCCGACCCGTGCGTAGCGCCTCCAGCAGGCGCAGCAAATCATCTGCCGTGCCCACCATGCCGGCACCGCCGGAAGGAAACGCGTGTTCATCAAAAGCGCGTGAAGGGCTGTAGGTGATACCCACCGTGCCTTCGAATGGCGCCACGACCTCGCCTTCCTGCAAGCGGTGGGGCAGCGGACCTCCATTGACGTAGGCGGTCGCCATGCGCGCTGCATCCCGGCAGGCGAAGCCGGCATCGGCCATGCCCAGGTCGCGCGTCACCAGCGTCTCGATGGCCAGGGGCAGATCCATGCCGCTCGCTGCTTCCACCACCGCGCCGAGCACATCCGTCGCCAGGGAATAGCCCCAGCCAGTGCCTGGCGCATATAGCAGTGGCACGCTGGCGATGCGGCGCAGATTTTCCTGCAGGTTGATGCCGCTCGCATCCATGCCGTCCGATACACCGGCCCGCGCATATGGTCCGTGCATGTCGGGTTCCAGAAAACGGTAGCCCAGACCGGCGGTATGGCTGAGCAACTGGCGCACCGTGACACAGGCCTCGCAGCCATCGGGCATTCGGGGTCGAAATGCCGGCAGCCAGGCCGTGACGGACTGGTCCAGGCAGATGCGGCCTTGTGCCACCAGCCGCAGCACGGCAGCGGTGATCACAGGCTTGCTGGCCGAAGCCCACCGGAACAATGTGTCTTCGGCCATGGCGGTGCCGCCCTCGCGGTCGGCCCAGCCTGCGGCGTATCGGCACAGCGCCTGACCGTGCCGATAGGCCAGCACCACGGCGCCAACCAGGCGCTGCTCGGCCAGGGCACGGTGCACGACCGGCTCGACATGCACCTGAAGCCCGTAAATGGAAGGCTGCACCTCTTTCATCGGAGGGCAAGAAGGGGGAGAAGTCATGGGATTGTGGTCCTCTTTGCTGAGAGACCCAGACCTTATGTGGCATGCGATCCAAGAAAAAGTAGGATAGAGTTCCGGTGTTTAAAGACAAATATGTCCGCAATAAAGGAGGCACACTCCGAAATTCGGCGAACGACGCATGGATAGCCTCAATGCAATGACGGTGTTTGTTCAGGTCGCAGAAACGCGTAGCTTTGTCGCGGCCGGCCGCCTGCTGGGTGTCTCGGCTTCTGCTGTGGGAAAGAGCGTGGCGCGCTTCGAGGAGAGACTGGGAGTGCGGCTGTTTCATCGCAGCACCCGAAGCATCACGCCTACTGCCGAAGGCCTGCTGCTGCTAGAGCGCAGCAGGAGGATTCTCGCGGAGGTCGAGGCCGCGCAGGCGGAGCTGTCTCAGGCCTCAGCGGCCCCGAAAGGACGCTTGCGTGTCAGCCTGCCGCTGGTCAGCACCCTCGTATTGCCGGTGCTGGCCGATTTCATGCGCGAGTACCCCGATATCCAGTTGGACCTCGATTTTTCGGACCGTCTGGTTGATGTGGTGGAGGAGGGCTTCGATGCCGTGGTCCGCACGGGTGTGCCTGCCGATTCCCGGCTGGTGGCTCGCACGCTGGGTCACTTCCAAATGGTGTTGGTCGCGTCCCCCGAATACCTCGCCACCTATGGCACGCCGTGCAGCGTGCAGGATCTGCAGTCCCATCGCTGCCTGCATTTTCGTTGGCCCCACAGTGGCAAGCTGGAGGCCTGGCCGCTTCCTCCAGAGGTGGATGGAGAGTCCCCTAGACTACCGGTGTCCATGGTCTGCAACAACATCGAGACGCGTGCGTGCTTCGCTCTGCAAGGCTGCGGCATCGCCTGCCTGCCGGACTTCGCCGTTCGGCAGGCACTGGCTGACGGCAGGCTGGTGCGCGTCATGTCCGAACAGGTGCAACGAGAGGGGGTCTTTCACATTTTGTGGCCGGCTGGCCGACAGGCCTCACCCAAAGTCAGAGCCTTGGTGGACTTTCTGTGTTTGCGGGTGTTTGCCTCCGACCGATAGGCGGGCAGTCCAGCAAGGCTCCGCCGTGCCCAGGTTGGACAATTCTCGTGGGCAAGGCGCTCATCGGCGACGATGAAATGCATGCCGGCGAGGGCACATTTTCCGGGGGGGAGGTGTACGGAAACCAGGACCCTGAGCCATCATGGCCAAATGGCTGCGACTCGCAGTCTGGTCAATTTCGTCAGTGCTGCGATGGTGCGAGTTGCGATGTCCAAACCGGTGCGATGCAGGGTCTGAAGCATCCCTGCCAACACCCATGCCGTCGAACAGGAAGCAGTCTGCAACGCATCACTGGCGTGCAGGCCTCAAGGCTGAAGAAGCGCTCGCAGCCCGGACCGGGCGTCGTGCTGCGGACTTGTGCCTGATGGTTTGCTGCTGGAGAGAAGAGCGAGTAGCGCTGCAGCGGCCGGGACATTTCGAGATGGCGTAGCGAGCTGGCGGGCCCCGCTGTGGCGCGGGCGTGCAGACAGCTGGCCTGTTTGCGTCCTCGATGGAGCTTGGGCAGCGTTCCCCTGGACCTTCGTATTGTCGAAAACCTGTATGGGACCGTTCAGTGCACGTGGGTTTCACGGGGTTTCGTTGTGCTAGAATTTTCGAAGCACAACAATGTCTTTCTTTGCAAAGACTTCGGCTTGCGGCGGTTTCTTGCACGAAATCATGCGGCTTGCATTGTGCGGGCGTCGTTCAATGGCAGGACTCTTGCTTCCCAAGCAAATAACGTGGGTTCGATTCCCATCGCCCGCTCCAGATTTTCTTTTTTTAAAACAAAGACTTATCGCGATCTTTGTTTTTTTTGGGGGGGAGTTCCTGGCGAGTTTTGTCCGATCAAGGACTTCAGCTTCGCCTGCTCGATATTCCCTGACCGTCGTCCGGCCACCTGGAATAGACGTTCAAAAACATCTCCAAAAAATGCTCCATCTGATTGGCCGCATAGGCCGGCGAGGCTACTGCCATGAGCAGCATCGTCGCATGGGTGTGGGCGCATGGGATTGGGCGGGCGGTAGCGAATTCCCCGCGCCTTGCCCTTGGGCACGCAGATCGGATTGTGAAAGCGCCTCTCGTCTGCGCAGGAATCCCCATGCGTCGGATTGGCAAAGACCGTTTGTGCATCCCCGGGCGCAGCCGGGCTCAGGATGCCGCCGCCCAGGCTGCCGATATGCGACCTCGGGGTCTGTTCCTTCTGCCTTTGCAATGTATCCAGGGCCCGGCAGTTCAGGCTGACGAGGCGTGCCTTATTGGTCTTGGTCTGTTTACGCAGGCCCTTGACGACCGCCTCGTGGATCGGCACCTGCTTCTTGTGCCAGTCGATGTTGTGCCAGCGCAGGGCCGCCATGTCGTTGGCTCACAGGCCGGAGAGGAATCAGACGGCGATCCGGTGGGTGACCGTGGGCGCGGTGTGGGCGCGCGCAGCCGGCAATGATGTCGACGTCGGCACGGTCGGGTGGATCCCGCTGCCCCCTGGTACGGGGGCCGCCGCAACCGGGCTCTGGCCAGGGCGGTGTGACTCCGAGGGACTGACAGACTCGCGTTGCTCGATCCGGACACCGCTCTCGAGCTCTCGGCGAATGGGCTGCATGGTGAAGCCCGGGTGGGTTCGATGAGTGCACACGGCTGTAAGCACCGGCGCATGATGGCGACTTGCCGTGGCGCTCAAGCATCGAATATTTGAGATGAATCAACCAGGCATCGACAAACTTTTTCAACTTCGAAGTTGGCCCAATCTCCGCTCTTGAAACGCTCCATGCAGCTCCTATGTACTCGGTACGGCAAGGTCGACATCGCAAGAACTTGACCGGATGTACTTTTTTCGAAGGAGCAAAAAATGAACTCTCTGATCACCCGTGGAAGTTTGTTCGATGATCTTTTCAAAGATGTGGCGTCTGGCTTCTTTGTGCGCCCGCTGCATGGTGAGTCCCTGCCAGCGGCCTCCGACATCAAGATCGACGTCCAGGAAAATGATGCCGATTTCGTGGTGCATGCGGAGATGCCCGGAGTGTCCAAGGACAAGATCAGCGTGTCCGTGGAGGGGTCTACGGTGCAGATCCGTGCTGAAGTTGAGCAAAAAGACGAGCAGCGCGACAACGGTCGCCTGATTCGTAGCGAGCGCTACTACGGCGCGGTCTCGCGCGGATTCACGCTGCCTTCTGAGGTGGATTCCGCCCAGGCCAAGGCCAAATACACCGACGGCGTATTGAGGCTGACGCTTCCCAAGAAGGCGCAAACTACGTCACAGAGGTTGCTCATCGAGTAACTGGGTCGGCCGCCAGGAGGTCGTCAACTTTCTGAGCGGTTGGCAAGCGCAGAAGCCCGCCAGGTGCGGGCTTCTTTCCCGCTTTTTGCCACGGTGAACCTGGCATGGCTCATCGGCGCAGTTCAGGCGTGTGCGATCATGAAATCTCTGTTTGGTATCGGATTGCTGGTGGTTGTCAGTGCCTTGAGTGCCTGCAAGTACGAAACCCCGAAGCCCCAGCTGGAGGCCATGCCCTCGGCTGTCGAGGGGGGGCAGAAACCACCGCCAGATCCTGCAAGGCAGGCGACGGTGCCGAGAAACGATCCTGCGACTGAGGCAACCCGGCCGCGCTGAACGCGTAGGCCCGTCTCTGCCGCGTGGCCTTGATGGCCGCTTTGTCTGAACGGAGGGCCGGGCAGGGCACGCCTTCGGCGGTTGCCACGACTGCTTGTGCCCGATGTCCTCGCGCAAGGCCTTGTACCGTGCAGAGGACCTCTGATGCTCTGCGCGGCTGTCGACTTGGTGATCAGGTCTTCGGCCGCGTCCAGCGTTTACCGCGTCCTGACGCAGCCGACGATTCTCCAACTGGGTTCGCACATGAACGATCCCGGCATGCGCTCCGGAACGTGGCAGGAACCTGGGACGGGTAACGGCCCGCGCCCGCCGACCTGCTTCATGACCCGGACAACTGCCCTCGCGTCACATGCGCCCCGGATAGGCCATGGTGAGGAGGGACGACGACGTCTTTATTTCGGTCTGTGCACCAGCACCGGAATGCTGCTGTTGACCAGCACGCGCTGGGTTTCGCTGCCCAGCAGAATGCCGGCGATGCCCTTGCGGCCGTGCGATGCCATGCAGATCAGGTCACAGTGGCTGTCCTCGGCCTGCTGGATGATGGCCTGGTGCACCGAGAAGTTCATCGTCCTTGCCGTCTTGCAGCCCACTCCCTCGGTCCTGGCAATGTCCAGCACGGCCTGCAGCACCCTGTCGGCGGTGTGTTCGGCATCTTTGCGCAGCTCGCTGGGGTTGTAGGCCACCATTCCTTCGCCACTGTACATCAGCGCCGAATAATCCGGCATCACATACAGCACCGTCACTTCGGAGCCTTGCTCTTTTGCCAGCTGCAGGCCGGCGCGTAGCGCGGCTTCGGAGAGTTTCGAGCCGTCTGTCGGAATCAGAATGTGCTTGAACATTTTCAGCCTCCTTGTGCGCGTGCGCTTTGGTGGTTGTCAATCCAGCCGAACGCTTGCACAAGCCATACTCACACTCCGGGGTCGCCGATGCAACACCCTTAAGTGGGTATTCAAGCGGTGTTTGATGGGCAAGCGAAGGCCTGAAATTCAGGGAAATCCGGCCTCGGCGATTACCTTTCAAGCTCAGGCTGCTATCGAAAGTACACCTGGCGGTATGTGCAGCCTGAGGGATGCCGGACGTCGCTTGCCGGTGGCGCACAGCCTTCCGCATCGGTGGTGCAGATCGGCGCGGTAGTACGATTCGCCTGTAGCAACTTGGAGTGGGTATGGGCAAATCGACGTATCGCGCATTGGTGATTGCTTCGCTGGGCATCCCCTTGCTCGGAATGCTGGCGGAATATGGCTTCGATCTGGTGCCCCGAGAGCTGACCGATCTATCCCAGAGCCTTTTGATGCAGTCGGAGGTCGGCCCCACGGACTGGATCTTCTTGCTGGCGCTCTCGGTGCTCGTGGTGCTCGGCCTCATTTCCTTTTACGGGCTGCTGCGGTTCAGAGCATGGGCGCCTCGGTTGACCCTATGGTCTTCTGTTGCGACTGCCGTCGTCGCATGTTTCAGCCCGCCGATTGTGCTGTCCGGCTTGGGGAACGCGACATCGGGCTTGGGCTTTGCGCTGTTTGGCGCAGTGCTTGCATTGCCGTACTATGCACCCGAAGTGCGAGAGATGTTCTGGCCCCCGAAGGAAGAGGCCTGAACCAAAGCTCCCCCAAAAGTGCTTTGGTAGAGGCAGGCGCTCGAGGCGATCAAAGCAGACGATCTGGGCGTCATGCGCAGCATGCCCGGCGCTGGCGCTGGTCTGCGGCCAAGCGGGGCAAGGAAGACCTCTGCATCACTCGATTGGCATCTGTGTCATCGACCATCGAAAGCCGATGGGTGCGCGTGGCGTAGGTTCGTGAGGAGGGCTCTGTCCCCCGGTCAATTGGTCGCAAAGCAGTACATCAACCCGGCGCTGCCGCTTTGCTGGAGCTGCTCGATGCTGCAGCCGCGCGTGCCGTGCGATGAGTTCCATGAGGCATTGGCCACAGGGTCGGGGTTGGTGCCCTGGTGGTCGTGGTGGCCCACGATGGCAGAGCCACCGTCGCTCCTGGTCCAGTTGCCGCAGGTGGTGTCCTTGCCGGGCTCGGGCACGGCTACGGTGCCGTCAGGGCGCGAGCCGGTGAGGATGTCGTGGCGGTTGACCTCGTCACCAAAGCCCGAGACGACTTCGCCCTTTTCGGTCAGCGAGGTGTCTTTTCCGACCTTGGCATTCGCGCTGTGCAGGTCGGCCACGCTGGTGGCAATGACAACGCCCTTGGCGTTGCGCCACGGGCCGTTGCCGATGCGGTCGCGCGCATTGACGGCAGGCTGTCCGTTCAGCGCCGCATTGCTCAGGTAAGCGCGCCAGGTCTTGTTGCCCGCGCCCACGCTGGCGGCCAGCGACTGGCAGTAGCGGTCTGCCCCGGCCAGCCCGCCCAGGTCGCCGCCCTTGCCGGGGTTGGTGCTGGTGATGAAGAAGCTCATGCGGTTGCCGCCCGACGACCCCATGGCACCGCAACCCACAATCAGTGCGGCAGCCGCAAGGGCGGTGCTGGCGGAAAGAACCAAACGACGGGACATGGCAGGCTCCTGAGCAATAGTGGAGCCCGCAGGCTAGCGCAATGGGGTGTCAGCGGCAATATGGGTGGGGCTGTGAGTTGAATCCACCGCCATGGCCGTTGCTTGGATCAACAGTGCAGCTTTTGCATGTTCGCTCGCTATCATTGCCCTGCAAGAGTCTTTCGATCCGGGTGACAAGTGCGGTTGATTTGTCGTCCAAATCTGGTGAGGTGTATGCGCACTGACGTTCAAAAAAAAACTACTCCACTCGCAGCTTGTCTTACGTTTGGACTGTTTTCACCTATCCTCGTTAGCTTCCTTGGCCGAGGAACCCTTGCGACTTGTGTCGCTGTGTTTGGTTGGATATGTTTTTTGGCCATTGCAATCATTTATCCGATGTTTTCGATTAGGAACGGCGTTATATGGACGCGAACGTCTACGGCCTACAGAGCAGATGAGCCCGTCCGCTTTTGGGTAGGGCTGATTGCGTTGGAGGCAGTGATGCTGTTGTTTTTATCGTTAGCGACTTTTGCGCTGTACGCATATTTGAATCGACCAATCTAAATGTCCGGGCAAGCAGGGCGGTGTCCTTAAATTGCGCCGCAGTCGTCGGTCAGGATTTTCTCACGCAGGCTGAGTGGTTACACTTGGACGCGATAGGTCTTACAGCACACTTTTTGAAGGTCAGACATGCGTCGTGAGGCTACGGTCTTTGGTGGGCTTATCTTGGCTCTTGGTGTGTTCGGTATTGCGAATGGAAGCGCCATTTTGATACGCGGTGCTATCCATGCCGAAGGAACCAGCTGCAAGACAATCTGTGGGATCTCGCGCTTGTTTGCCGAGCTTTTTACACCAGCGATTGGAGCCGCCTCGGCGGGAGCGATCTGCTTGCTATTGGGCTCGTGCTTGGCTTTGGTGGGTTACCTGGTGCTGAGAGGCAGGCAAAGGGTACGGCCTTGAAAGGCCGCAGTGGGTCAAGCGGAGGCGGCTCTACCGGCCAAGACGATGCCTTCGCTGTTAGCATGACTAAATGTGGAAATCCTTGCAAATCATGCTGGCCGCTGCCTTCGTTTTTTCAATGATTGGAGCTATGGGCGCATGCATGTCATGCGTAATCGGCGGGTTTTGTAGCGTCGCGTTGATCTACCTATTCGCGTTGCCAAGTGAGCTGCCGTTATGGCCGGCGATGCTGGTCGTGCTTCTATCGGGGGGTGTGGGTCTTTGGTGGGAGCGCCAGAGCTCACGCAGTTCCGAGATGTAAAGACCCGAGCCATGCCCAGAACTCCTTCTGCACCCATAAAACTAGCGCGATCTGATGTGCTCGATGGGGATTCCGTCGTCCCGGAAGAGTATCAATGGTGGACGCGCATCATTTTTGTGGCACTGAGTGCAGTCTTTGCGGTCTTGATGTTTAGCCTGCTGCGTTCGTTTGTAACGCTTCAAGACTATGCAGGTGCTATGTAGATTGGCTTGCTTGCATTGATTGCTGCATTTTTTGCAATCTTGGCGACCCCCATCCGATTTCAAGATGGATTTATGCGGCCGATACTGATCTGTGGATTAATATTGGATGTAATAATCAATATTCTCATTATTGTGAAATGATGTTTAGTCTTCTTTCTTTGGAAGAAGAATATCAACCGCGATGAAAATCAAAAAGGTCTGTCCTATGGATGAAAACAACGTGGTAACCGGTTTCGTGGTAAGAGCCATTCAACCCAAAGACTTTGATCAGTGGCTATCGCTTTGGGACGGCTACAACACTTTCTATGGACGGAAGGGGGCTAGTGCACCGGCCAAAGAAATTACCGAGACCACTTGGGAACGCTTCTTCAATCCCATTGAGCCGGTATTTGCGTTGGTTGCGGAGCACGATGGAGAAGTGGTCGGCCTGGCCCATTACCTGTTTCATCGCAGCACCACCCGGCTTGGCCCGGTCTGCTACCTGCAGGATCTGTTCACGGCCCCCACACGGCGCAAGCTCGGAATTGGCAAGGCCCTCATTCACAAGGTCTACGAGCAAGCCACGCTGGCTGGCGCGAGTCGGGTGTACTGGCAAACGCAGGCCGCCAATGAAGCCGGCCGCGCGCTCTATGACAAGTTGGCCAGACATGCCGGGTTTATCGTTTACAGCCATGAGCTGTAGTCTGCCGCGTCATCCAGGCGCGATGAGGTGGCAATTTGGGTTGAGTTGTGAATGCATAGCCAGGAGCAGACAGTAGCGCGCTGGCAGTGCAGTTCATATAGGATGCGGACGAAATAACTCTAACGTTTGGGATTTTTATATGCGTATCTCTGGCTACATCGTAGTACCAGCTTTTTTGGTTGTAGGTCCTCCACTAGGTGCAATGGTTTTTTGGCTATTGACAGTGGGTGGTCCTTTTTTCATGGCGGAAGCAATCGACACTCGAGCATGGTTAAGCACTAAAGAATTGTTGAGTATTTATTTGATAAATAGTTATTTTTTAGGACTCCTACCAGCGGCAGCAGCGAGTGTCTGCTATCTGATCGGAATACGTAAAAATTGGCCTTTTTATATGGCTATTGGCGTTACTTGCCTTGTTGGTCTTATGGCAGCTGGCTTATTGCCTATAAGCTCAGGACTGCTTGACGAAGTTGCCTTAAGCATGACGGCGGCTGGTGCTGTATCGGCATTTCTTATCGCTCTATTCTTCGAGTCGATCAGAAAATGGAAGACATCGGTGATAGAGCCGCTCTGAGCGACTGCGGCGGAGGAGACCGCGACAGTTGAAGATCGGCCAAGAGTTGCAGACCAGACATAAACCAAGCTATGCATCAAGTCACACTCACAATTAATAATTTGGAAAGAACCACTCAAGAGATGGCGAGATATCAAAAATTCGCTTACTTGACGTTTAAGACTGATGATGGAAAATTACAATGGTGGTGTATAGATGGGTGGCCACATATTTTTGAGGGGATGACGGTCACTGCTTTGCTGTCGGACCCAATGAGGCCAAATCGCTCGAACAGAGTTCTGGGCTGGATATGCCATGATACGGGGGACGAGGCATACTGCTCTCAGCCCCCAATGGCTCATTGTGCTGGAATTTTCGCGATTGCGGCAGCTCTTTTATTTTTGAAGATAAATGCGGAGATATCAAACCCTCCTCTTCTGATTTTTGGGATTGTTTCCCTATTGTGTTGAGTTGTATATATTTCAAAGTTTTTACAGCAACGGCTTATTAGAAAGCTACGAAGTATCAGGGAAAATACTGTCGGCTATACTTCATTTCATTGACATGGTCAATGAACCTCCAGAGTCGATCACGCACTTGGTTTTTGCCAAGCTCCAGATTGACGTTTAGGCAGAGTAGGGCATCATCGGGTGCGGCAATAGTTTGAAATTGGGTTGGCAATCAACACTGACATCACGTTCAGCCTCTGCATCAAGGAATAGATCCAATGGAAGAGATATTTTTTTGGATGGTTGGCGGGCTAGTGATTGCAGCTCTTGGGGTGTTTCCCCTGGTGGCGCTTGTTGTTCAAGTGTTCAGGGATGTCCGCGGAAAGCGGCGTAATCTACGCGGCAGCTGCTATGCGTGCGCAAGCAGTCGTACCCCGTTGATTCCGATAGTTCACTACAAAGGCAACACCTTTATGTACTGCGTTGATTGCGTGAAACGGCAGGAGGCGCTATCTCGTGCGCTTGGCTATCTTGCCGTGGTAGTCCTTACCGCAGCAGTAGTCGGATGGCTTACGCTTAGATCCTAAGGAAGGTCAATCTCTCAAAGTATTGCGGTTTGCGCTTGCCTGTGCATCCTGACAGAAGCGGACAAAGAAATTGAAATGAGCAAAAGGCTGGTAGACGGAAAATTGCGATAGCTGTCCTCATGGCGGTATTGCTGGAAGGAGTATTTATCGCAGTTGGGCCATTTAAGAGTCATGCGACTGCAATTCAGTTCATCCTTGCCTTTTACGCACTTTGGTCTGGGCTTGGAGATTCATGCTGCCCACTGCTATCGCACTTGCGATCTGGCAATATGTTGTTCCTGCAAACATGCCATATTCTGTAGCTTTTGGTCCCGTTATTCTAGCTATGGGAATCGCGGCTGGCATTTTTTAGCATTTACGCCATCGAAATGCTATTGGCAAGACTGAGATGCCGTAATCCCCAGCTCCCAATCGTCCTCGTAAAATGGATGCCTCAGTTGACGTATTGGGTCGTTTACAGACTTCGGTGTTGCTGCTTCCCGTGTCACTGGCCACGCAGACCAGAGGCCGCAAGCACTGAGTTGCCTAGGGATTTTTTGGGACTTTCAGGGGGCGCGACGGGAATTGAAATGATGGCGCTCAGCGGGCGATGACCCCGTTCATCCCCCTTAAACCCCGGCTTGATCGGTTCGATTCCGATCGCCCCAATGTGTTGCCTGGGGCCTATCAATCGCCTGACAGCATGGCTCTCTGGAAAGAAATAGGTTGGAGGCTCCTACCTGCCGCGCGGCAGAGAATCGCCCCCCACTGGTTGGCTTGTTTCTTGCCAGCATGCCTTTCAGCCTGATTGCGACGGCACTTGCAGATCGGACAGAGCCAAGCCGCGATGGGGAAGGCTTGCCCCTGTGCTTCTGCGGTGAACCGCTCCCGGAACCTGCCTGTTCATGGCCGAGGATGAATGTCACAGGGTCAGCAGCGCCTGGACTTCGTTCTTTGCTTGCAATCCCAGCAGCCTGAGATCGAGGCCCATGGGCTTGTCGTTTTCGAGAATGATTTTCCCATTGCACAGCAGCCACTTGATAGGGGGCCTGCCGCCGCTGACGATGGGGCCGATGGCCAGGTCATGCAGACCAAAGTATCTGGGATCATCCAGGGCGTAGACTGCCAGATCGGCTGCCATGCCGGGCGCCAGATGGCCTACGCCGTCAAAGCCCAGCATCTGTGCACCGCTCTGGCTGGCCCAGTGAATGATCTGTTCCACGGTGGTGGCATCACCGCCTTCCTCGCCATGGCCCTCAGGTCGGGCTCGTGCGAGTGTGCCGGCTTGGGCGCGATGCAGCAGCCAGGCGAAATGCAGCTCGCTGATCATGTCGGCCGCTTCGTTGGATGCAGCACCGTCCACGCCCATGCCCACCGGTGCTCCCATCCTTGCCAGCATCGTAGCGGGGGCAATGCCGTCTGCCAGCCGGGCGTTGCTTTGCGGGCAGTGGGCAAGGCCGGTGCGGGTTTCGCTCAGCATCCTGATTTCCGCAGGGCTCAGATGGACCAGGTGCGCGAGCCAGACGTCAGGGCCCAGCCATTCGTTCCGGGCCAGATATTCGATGGGCAGGCAGTCGAATCTTTCACGGCAATGCTCGATATAGGCCACGGATTCGGACATATGGCTGTGCAGTCGCAAGCCCATGGAGCGCGCGGCCCTGGCGACCTCCTTGAGCTCCTGCGTGGGCAGAGACACATGCACCGAGGTGGGTGCTACGGCGACCTTGCTCATGGCCAAGGGCCCGTTCTGGTGAAAGTGCGAGGCGGTGGCTTGTACCGAGGCCAGCATCTGGTCCAGTGTCTCCGTGGCCTGTTGCAATCTCTCATGCTCTTCCAGCTTGCGTGTGACGGTGGCTCCGCCGCGCAGCAGCATGAAGCGCATGCCCAAGGTGCGGGCCTCCTCGAACAGGATGGCTGCCGCATCAAAGTCCTGGCCGGGCTGGAATAGATAGTGATGGTCGGCCACCGTGGTGCAGCCAGAACGCATCAACTCCACGAGGCCGATACGCGCGGCAATGCGCAGCCGCTTTTCATCGAATCCGCGTCGGTAGCTGAACGGAACGGCCTGCAGCCAGGGGCTGAGCGTCAGGTGGATGCCCGAAGGAATGCCTTTGAGCAGGGACTGGAACAGATGATGGTGGGTATTGACGAAGCCGGGATAGATGACGCAGCCATCGGCGTCGAGTTGCTGCTCGGCAGGCGCAGGCCTCAGGCCTGTGCCCATTTCGGTGATGACGCCATTTTCAATGCGTATATCGCTGACCGGGCTTCGGGCCTTGTCTCCTGACTGCCCGGTCATGATGGCGGTGGCATTGCGGATCAGATAGCGGTTCATCATTGCGTCCTCAGTTTCTGGGCATCAGGCCATCCACCCCCTGGACCAGATAGTTCATATTGGCCAGATCATTGGCAGAGATGTTCTGACCGGCAGGAACCCGTGTCGTGCCCTGCTGGTCCACGATGGGGCCGACAAAGATCAGGCGCTGGCCTGAAGCGATTTCCCTGCCCATGGTCTCGACTTGCGCGCGCACCGGTGCGGGTATCGCCGGGTTCAGCGGTGCCAGCTTGACGATGCCGTCATGGAGGCCGCCCATGGTGTTTTCGGGCTTCCATTGGCCTGCCAGCACTTCGTTGACGACCCTGATGTAGAAACGGCCCCAGTTTTGCGTGATGGAGGTCAGATTGGTGCCGGGGCCGAACTTGGTCATATCGGAGTAGTAGCCCAGGGTGTAGACTTTTTTTTCCTCGCCGGTGGTGACGATGGACACGCCCGAGGTCGCATAGGCCATGGTGTCGGCCCCGAGCTTGATGAGGGCGTTGGCGGCATCGCGCTCCCTGCCCGGGTCATGCCACGAGTTCACCCAGATCAGACGCAACTGCGCCTTGGGGTTGGCGCTTCTCATGCCCAGGGCGAAGGCATTCACGCCCTGCAGCACTTCGGGAATGGGAAACGCTCCCACATACCCGACCACATTGCTCCTGGTCATATGTCCTGCAATCACGCCCTCCAGATAGCGTCCCTCGTACCAGCGTGCGTTGTATGTGCCGACATTGGCTGCCGTCTTGTAGCCGGTGCCGTTCATGAAGGTGATCTTGGGGGCTGTGCGTGCAACCTTGAGCGTAGGCTCCATGAAGCCGAAGGACGGCGTGAAGATCAGCCTGCAGCCATCTTGCACGAAATTGCGTATGACGCGCTCTGCATCCGGGCCTTCCGCGATGTTCTCCACAAACTTGGTACTGATCCTGTCGCCCATGGCTGCAACCAGCTCCTTGCGCGCCAGCTCGTGCTGATAGGTCCAGCCGCTTTCGCCGATCGGATTGGAGTACAGAAAGCAGACCTTGAGCGGTTCGGCGGCCACGGGAGTGCCAAGGCCCAGCAGCAGTAGCGACGACGCACTGCACAGGGTGAGGCGAGAGAGGGTGCCGGCACGATGGGCAATAGGGGGGGTCATACTCATGTCTCCGTGGCTGTGTCGATGGGGGGCGGGGTGAGCGTCAGGACTCAGCTCTCTGGCCGGTAGCTCTGGCCCAGAGAGGCGGGCGAGTTCAGCCTGATCGTGGCCTTGTTGCGCGAGATCAGAACCAGGACCACGATGGTGGCGATATAGGGCAGCGCGGACAGCCATTGAGAGGGAATGTCCACGGCCAGACCCGAGCCCTGCACGAAGAGCTGGGAGATCAGGACACCGCCGAACAAATAGGCACCGACCAGAATGCGCAGAGGTCGCCAGGTGGAGAACACCACCAGCGCCAGGGCGATCCAGCCGCGGCCCGCCACCATGCCGTCTGCCCACAGCGGGGTGTAGAAAACGGACAGAAACGCACCGCCCAGGCCGGCCATGGCTCCGCCATAGATCACGGCCATGTAGCGGATAGCGATCACCGGGTAACCGATGGCATGGGCAGCTGCAGGCGACTCGCCCAAAGCGCGCAGCACCAGTCCTCCTCGGCTGCGATCCAGAAACCAGGCGGTACCCGTCACCAGCAGCCAGGAGCCGTAGACCAGCCAGTGCTGATGAAACAGTGCGGGCCCTATGAAGGGGAGCTCGCCGAGCCAGGGGATCACCGGCACCGGCACGGCAGGGAGCGAGGCCGATTCATAGGACTTGCCCAGAAAGGCCGACAGTCCCACGCCAAAGATGGCCAGGGCCAGCCCGCTGGCGACTTGATTGGCCTGCATGCTCAGGCACAGATAGGCAAAGACCAGCGCCAGTGCTGCGCCTGCGAGCACTCCGACGGCCGCCGCCGTCCACGGCCCCGCGCCGGTGAAGGCCGCTGCAAATGCTGCAACCGCGCCTACCGACATCATGCCTTCCGCGCCCAGATTCAGGACGCCCGAGCGCTCGACAATCAGCTCGCCCAGCGCCACGATGATCAGCGGGGTCCCTGCGACCAGGGTGGCCGCCACAACGGAGGAGATCAATGAGGCATCCATGCTCAAGCCCTTCTCAGGCCTGCTTGCCAGCGCAGGCGGTAGGCAATGAAGAGGTCCGAGGCCAGCAGGAAGAACAGCAGCATTCCCTGGAAGACCTTGGAGATGGAAGAGGGCAGGTTCAGCTGCTGCTGGGCCTGCTCGCCGCCCAGAAAGAACAGCGCCATGACCAGGCTGCTGCCCAGAATGCCGAGCGGATGCAGCCGCCCCACAAAGGCCACGATGATGGCTGCAAAGCCATATCCCGCCGATATCTGTCCGGTCAGCTGTCCCATCGGGCCGGCCACCTCGGTCATGCCTGCGAGCCCCGCCAGTGCGCCGCCCGCCAGCATGCCCAGCCATATGGCTTGCTTGCTTGAAAAACCGGCATAGCGCGCGGCATCGGGGGCCTGGCCGCCGACCTGCATGCGAAAGCCCAGCATGCTCTGCTGCAGGAACACATAGCCTGCGATCAGCATCAGCAAGGCCAGCATGAACCCCGCGTGCAGACGCGTGCCTTCGATGAGCATCGGCAGCAATGCGCTGTCGCCGAAGTTGCGGGTCTGGGGGAAGTTGTAGCCGTCGGGGTCTTTCCAGGGGCCGTAGATGAGCCAGGATGCGAGCAACTGGGCTACATAGACCAGCATCAGCGACACCAGGATCTCGCTGGTGCCGAAACGCGTGCGCAGCCACGCTGGAATGCCTGCCCACAGGGCTCCTCCCAGAGCGCCGGCCAGCACCATGGCGGGCAAGGCCCAGAACGCATCGTGGTCGCCCGCCGTCAGGGCAATGCCGCTGGCAGATACCGCACCGAGTATGAACTGCCCTTCGGCGCCTATATTCCACACGCCGGCACGAAAGCCGACAGCCAGACCCATGCTGACGAGCATCAGCGGCGTGGCCTTGAGCAGCAACTCGCTGAGTCCGTAAAGGTCGCTGACGGGCAGGACGAAGAAGGCGTGCATGCCTCGCCAGGGATTGTGGCCCAGAGAGGCAAACAGCATGGCGCCGCAAAGAATGGTCAGTGCAATCGCCATCAGTGGAGACAGCCAGCGCATTGGGCGCGAGGCCTCAGGGCGTTTTTCAAGCTTGAGAAACACGGCGGACCTCGCTTTGCAGTTCATGCCCGGCAAGGCGGGCTCGTGCGACGGACTCTTCGCCGGCGCCTGTTCCCTCATGAGGCCACATGCCGCTCATCCACAGGCCTATGGTCTCGACATCGGTTTCTTCGATGGGCACTGCGGGGGAAAGCCTGCCATCGGCGATCACGGCGATACGGTCGCAGATCTCGAACAGCTCGTCCAGCTCCTCGGAGACCACCAGCAGGCCGGCGCCGCTGTCGCGCAGTCCAATCAGAGACTGCCGGATGAAGGCCGCAGCCCCCACATCGACGCCCCAGGTCGGCTGGGCGGCAATCAGCACCAGAGGCCTTTGCATCAGCTCGCGCCCGACGATGAATTTCTGCAGATTCCCGCCGGACAAGGAGTTGGCGGGAGCCTGCGGCCCCGAGCATCTGACGCGAAAGCCTTCGATGCAGCTGCGGGCGAACTGGCTGACCGCATCGCGGCGAATCAGGCCAAGCTTGAGAAGGCCATGGTCATAGGCGGTGAGCAGGCTGTTGTCGGCCAGAGTCATGGCCGGCACGGTGCCACGGCCCAGACGCTCTTCAGGCACAAAGCCCAGCCCCAGAGCGTGACGGCTTGCGCTGTCCAGATGGGCCACGGCCTGGCCATTGAGCCGGATCATGGGGGCATGGCAGGCCGCCAAGGGGGCCTCTCCCGACAGTGCAAGCATCAGCTCCTGCTGGCCGTTGCCGGAGACACCCGCAATGCCGAGGATCTCCCCGGGCTGAAGATCAAAGCCTATGTCTTTCAAGGCGGTGCCAAAGGGGTGGCTGGCCGCTCTGGACAGTGCCCGTACCTGCAGTCGCGGAGTCTGCACTCCAGGGGCCGGGGCAGGAGCCTCGGAACGTCGGCAGGGCACCAGCTCTTTGCCGATCATCATGCGCGCCATGGAGGCCGGCGTTTCCCGGGACGGGATGCAATGCCCGGCAACCTTGCCGCCACGCAGGATGGTGGCGCTGTGACACAGTTGCTGAACTTCGTCGAGTTTGTGACTGATATAGAGAATGCTGCAGCCCTCGTCAGCCAGCTGGCGCAGTGTCTCAAACAGCTTGCGCACGGCCTGCGGCGTGAGGACCGAGGTCGGCTCGTCCATGATGAGCAGGCGAGGGTTCTGAAGCAGGCAACGAATGATCTCCACACGCTGGCGCTCTCCGACCGAAAGCGTGTGGACGAGGCGATGGGCGTCCACTGGCAGGCCGTAGCGCTGTCCCACGGCATGGATGCGCTGGCTCAGGTCATTCAGGTCCGGACGGCCCGGAAGCGCCAGCGCGACGTTTTGCACCACCGTCAGGGTTTCGAACAGCTGGAAGTGCTGGAACACCATGCCGATGCCGAGGGCCCTGGCCTGTTTGGGGCTGCCCATCTGCACGCTTTGGCCCTGCCAGAGGATTTCCCCCTCGCAGGGTGCGGCCACGCCGTAGATGATTTTCATCAGGGTGGACTTGCCGGCGCCGTTCTCTCCCAGAATGGCTCGAATCTCGCCGGGAGCGAGGATCAGGTCGATGCCGTCGTTGGCGACCACGGATGCATAGACCTTGCGGATGCCGCGAAGCTCCAGCAGAGGGTTGTCGCCGGTTCGGATGAGGCTGGGCATGTCAGGCCGCCTTTCCGACAGTGCGCAGATGAGGCAGCTCGCTGGTCTTGGCGTTGAACAGCACATTGAGCAGCACGGCAGCGAAGGTGCCGAGCAAGATGCCGTTCTGGCAGAACTTGGCCATCAAATCAGGCAGGCGCATGAAGAAGCGGTCCGCCACCAGGGGAATCATGCCCATGGCCAGGCTGATGGCCACGATATAGGCATTCTTGCGGTTCTCGACGAAGTCCACGTGACTGAGAATGCGTACGCCCGTCGCGGCCACCATGCCGAACATGACCATGGCCGCGCCGCCCAGCACGTATTGCGGAATGGACGCCGCGATGAAAGACAGTTTGGGAAAGCAGCTGATCATGATCAGCATCGCGCCTGCGGTCACGCACACCCAACGGCTGCGCACGCCCGTGACCTGGACCAGCCCGATGTTCTGGGCGTATGAGGTATAGGTGAAGGTGTTGAAGATGCCGCCCACGATGGCGCCCACGCCGTCAGCGCGCAGACCCCGGGCGATATCGTCCTTCTCCAGCGGCCTTTCCACAACTTCGGCCAGGGCCAGGAACTGGCCCACGCCTTCGATCATGATGACGACCATCACCACGCACAGAGTCACGGTGGTCATCGCATCGATGGTCGGGATACCGAAGTGAAACGGGGTGATGATGCGAACCCATTGTGTGGACTGCAGGCCCACAAAGTTGACCTGGCCGGCAAGCAGCGTGATCAGAAAGCCCACGGCAATGCCCAGCAGCACGGCGATATTCGACAGAAAGCCCCTGCACCAGGCAATGATGAACAGAATCGTCATCAGCACGATGCCGGAGATGGCGATGTGCGACGGAATTCCGTAGTCGGGATTGTTCATGGGGCCGTTGGGGCCGGCAATGGTGGGGTTGCCACCGGCGGCCCAGTGGATGCCTACGCGCATCAGCGAGATGCCGATGATGAGCACGACGGAGCCCGTCACCACGGGAGGAAACCAGCGCAGAAGGCGACTCACGTAGGGCGCCACGAGCAAGGTGAAGATGCCGGCCACGATCACCCCGCCGAAGACGGCCCTGAGCCCAAGCCCCGGCGTGCTGCCGGCGGCGATGATGGGGGCCACTGCCGTGAAGGTCACTCCCATCATCATCGGCAGGCGTATGCCAATCCTGCCAATACCCATGCTCTGGATGATGGTGACCAGACCGCAGCAGAACAGGTCTGCGGCAATCAGAAAGGCGGTATCTTCCTTGGTGAGCTTGAGCGCGCTGCCGATGATGAGCGGCACTGCAATGGCCCCCGCATACATGACCAGCACATGCTGCAGCCCGAGCGCTGCTAGCTGGGGCAGTGGCAGTTTTTCATCCACGGGGTGGACGGCTGGAGGGCTGTGGATCGCGGTGCTCGTCGTCATGGTTGTCTCCTGAACAGGGTTTCGAGCGACCAGGAATGCGCGGCCTTTGCGGCTCTGTGCTTCGCTGGCGTATTAGGGATCTCTCATGTCACTGGCGTTGGGGGGTATGGATCAGGGTGTGAGCGCGTTGCATGGCCTCGGGGCTGATGCGTGCCCGGAGGCCGTCGAACCGGGGGCCTCGCGTCGCGTCGATACCCAGGCGCGAAGTGGTGCCGTCTGCGGAGGAAGAGGGATCCAGCGGACTGCCGGGCAGTCCATCGACCACGAACAGGTCCTGATGAGGCTGGAAATGCGTAGCCATGGCCCAGAGCACTTCCTCGTCCCGGGTGATGTCCACGTCCTCGTCCACGGCAAACACGGTCTTCAGATAGGGGTCCCAGCCCAGGAGCCCCAGCATGACCTGTCTTGCCTCGCCGGGTCTCGACTGTCTGAGTGCGATGTACGCATGAAAATGGGTGCCGGAGTTCGGGTAGTGCACGGCGGTGACCCCCGGAAAGCGCTCCTTGAGCTTTTCCACCATCTCGGACTCTCGCGGGATGCGGCCCAGGTTCAGATGCTCTGCCGAGTTGCCGCCGACCACATCCAGCAGCCAGGCATCGCTGCGCTGCATCAGGGTTTCGACCCTGAAGACATTGTTGGTCGACCGGTCCGAGGAATAGCCTGTGAATTCACCGAACGGCCCTTCTTCGGCGCGCAGCGCGGGGTCGATCACTCCTTCAAGCACAAACTCGGCGTTGGCAGGAACCGAGATGCCGTATTGGGGCGTCCTGACGACTTGCAGCGCGGCCCCCATGAGACCGCCCGCCACATGGCGCTCATCGACGCCATAGGGCAGGCGTGCTGCGGCGGCCAGCATGAACAGGGGATGGGCCCCGATCACCATGGCCACGGGCAGTGGCTTGCCTTGCGCCTCGGCGGTCCGCAGCATGCGCCAGAGGTGGCCGCGCGAATGCAAGCTGGTGGCGATCTCGCTGTCGGAGTGCACCATGGAGCGGTGATAGCTCACATTGCTGATGCCGTCGAACTCCGAAATCAGAATCGAGTTGGTGATATAGGGGCAGCGGTCGCTGGCGAAATGCCGGATGCTGGGGATGTCCCGGTACAGATTGATTCCGCTGCTCCTGACCTGCTGCAGCACTTTGCCGTCCCCTACCAGCTCGGGCTTGAGCAAATTTCTGCTGCGCGCCTGGTATTCGGCATGAATGCCCGCAGCGCCGACGCCGCCCAGCAAGCGCCCCACACGTTCGCGCGAGGCAAACAGATTGGTCAGCAGAGGGCGTTGCACGTTCTGCACCCGGTTGAAACGCAGCAGGGGGTGGCGCCCCTGAGCGGCGAGAGACCAGACGGTCGCCGTGACATCCTCGTCGCGGCTTGCAGGCTGGTCGATGGTCAGGACATCGTCGGGCCAGCTGTCGGCATAGGCCGCGTAGAAGTCGTGCAGGTCCTGAGCGGTGTCTGTCATTGCGGTTCTGGCGTTCATCGAGTGGCTCCGGCAAAGCAAGGGCGATGTGCCGACGGTCTGCGGCACGGATGCGGCGTATTCGGTGATCGGCAACCCACCGCCGTTCGGGCGGCGGCGGGCTGGACCGTGAGCCAGGGGGACTACTTCGCGGCTGCGAAGGTCACGGCCTCTTTTTCGCGAACACCTGCATAGGTGTCCTTCAGACGGGCCTGAGCCTCGTCCAGGGTCCTGGGCGGCGGTGTGGTTTCAATGCCGACCAGTCGTGCGATGTTGTTGCCCAGGTAGTCTTCCAGCGTGTCCTCGTCCAGGTCGATGCCGTGGGGTGCAGGGCGGCACAGCATTTCCAGCTCTCGCAGCCACATCCCGGGCTCGTTGGGAGGGCTGTCGGTGCCGAACACCAGCTTGCTGCGCGGCAACTCCTTGGCGAATTCCGCAATGCGTGCCTGGAAGCACCAGCCGGATTCCACGTAGACATTGGGCGTGTCCATGGCCATCCAGAAGGTTTCGAACGAGTAGTTGCCGCCCGTCTGTATACCGAAGTGCGCAATCACGAAGTTCACCATGGGGAACTCGCGGATGATGGGGTAGAACATCGTCGGGATGGTGAAAGGACCATCACCCGTGTGGATGAGCACCACGATGTTGTACTTGGCGCAGACCTTCATCGCTGGCCGAAGCCATTCCAGGGCGCGATCGGGACGGTAGCCATGCATGTTGGCGTGCAGCTTGATCATCTTGAAGCCATAGGCCAGATGGTGGTATTCGATTTCGGCTGCGCCGTTTTCCGGTCCCCAGCGGGGGTTGTAGGTAAAGTTGCCGATGAAGCGGTCCGGGTATTTTTGCGTGAGCTCGGCGATATACGACATGTAGTCGCGGATGCCATCGCGTCCGCGACGGTTGCCATCGCGGTAGCCCGTGTTGCCGGGCGGCGGCTGGATGAAGCCCATGTCGATGCGGCGCGGCTTGCCGTTGATCATGTAGGGGCCGTCCATGAGCTTGAGCATGCGCTCGCCGTTGAAGGGGGTGCCTGTGTGGCGCCATGCCTCGTCCACCAGATTGGTGGGATGCAGGTGGGTATCGATGATCATGTGTTGTCTCCTCGCTGGGATCAGTACAGTTCAATCACGGGCTGGCGCTCGGCCTTGCGACCCAGCATCCGCTCGGCTTCCTCGAATGTCCGGGGCGCAGGCGTGGGCTCAAGACCGATCATTCGTGCGATGTTGTTGCCCAGGTAGTCCTCAAGCGTTGCTTCGTCGAGGTTCATGCCCTGCGGCGGGTTGGTGCACAGCACTTCCAGCAGGCGCAGCCACATGCCGGGCTCGTTGGGTGGGGTGTCCGTGCCGAAGAGGATCTTGTGTTTGGGCAGGACCTTGGCAAACTCGACGATGCGCGACTGCAGGCACCAGCCGGACTCGCAGTACACGTTGGGCAGGTCCATGGCTGCCTGGAAAGGTTCGAAGCAGTAGACGCCGCCGGTCTGCACCCCGAAGTGCGCCATGATGAAGTTCACATTCGGGAACTCCTGGATCATGGGAATCCATTCCGATGGAATGCTGTAGGGGCCGTCGCCCGTGTGCAGCTTGACGGGAACGCCCAGCTCCGCACATTTCTCGAAGGCGGGACGCACCCAGTCGAGCGCCCGGTCGGGCCGGTAGGCATGCATGTTGGCCTGCATCTGGACCATCCGGAAGCCATGCTCCTTGACATAGCGCTCGATCGCCTCGACGCCGTTCTTGACGCCGCAGCGCGGGTTGTAGACAAAGCAGCCCATGAAGCGGTCCGGATGCTGCTGCACGCACTGGAGCGTGTAGGCCATGTAGTCGTCTATGGACTCGCGGCCCGACTTCTCTCCGTCGGTCCAGGTGTAGATGGTGTTGCCCTGGGGCGGCTGGATGAAGGCCTTGTCGATGCGGCGGGGCTTGCCGTTGACGTAGTAGGGGCCGTCCATGGTCTTGAGCAGCCTGTCCACCGTGTAGGGCTGACCGTCATGCCACCACGCCAGGTCGACCTGGTCGGTGGGGTAGCAGCTGATGTCGATGATCATTGGGGAGTCTCCTTGGGGGTTGACGGTTGAAGCGCTTCAGGCGGCTTCCTGAGCCTGGATGGAAACCAGGTGGCGGCTGAGCGCGCTTCGCAACTGCGCGGCATCGAGATGGCGGCCAATGAAAACCAGCTTGCTGACGGGCGTTTCGTCCCACCAGGGCATGGAGGGCTTGAGCTCCAGCAGCTGGTGCACGCCCTGCAGCACATGGCGGCGGTCGTCGCCCTGCACATGCAAGATGCCTTTGAGGCGGAAGATGTCGGCACCTTGCTCGGCCAGCAAGGCATTGAGGGTGTGCATCAGTGCGTCGATCTCGAAGGGGCGATCAAAGACGAACGACACCGAAGCTACAGAGGGGTCATGCGTGTGGGCCTCCCCGGACTGCCCGATTTCCGGCAACGGCTTGTGGTCGTGCAAGCAATGCGCATCGCAGACATGGCTGCCCATGGCCGCCTGCCGCAGAAAATCGGGATCGGTCATGGACAGTGCCACGGATTCGAAAGTCTGCAGCCCCAGAATCTGGGAAAGGTCCACCTGCGCCTGTACGCTGCGAATGAGTGGTGCATTGCTGTTGAGCGTGCGGATGCGGCGCTCCACTTCCTGCAGCTCGCTTTCGCTGACCAGATCGGCCTTGTTCAGCAGGATGCGGTCGGCCACCACGATCTGCGTCACCGCCTGGTTGTCGTATTCGGCAAGCGCCGGATCGTCCAGGTGAGGCTGCACGTGGACGGCATCGACCAGGGTCACAATGCTGTCCAGCACCACTTTCCTGGCCACTTCGTTGTCCATGAAGAAGGTGGCAGCCACAGGCGAGGGGTCAGCAAGGCCGCTGGTCTCCACAAGAATGTGGTCGAACTGGTCCTTGCGATCGAGCAGTTTCTGCAGAATCTGCACCAGGTCATTGCGTACATCGACCACGCAGCAGATGCAGCCATTGGCGACCTGGAAAATCTCCTCCTCGGAGGCCATCACCAGATCGGAATCCACATCGACTTCACCGAACTCGTTTTCGATCACGGCAATGCGGTGGCCATGCTTTTGCGTGAGGATATAGTTGAGCAGGGTGGTCTTGCCGGCCCCGAGAAAGCCGGTGAGTATGGTGACGGGTATGGGGCGCTGGCGGGTCGAGGTCATGCATGGGCTCCTTCGGTGACAGATTGGCTTTGGCCGTCCCGGGCCTTGAGGGCTTGCAGCACTTGCTCGGCGCGGATGGGATAGTGACGAAAGCGCACGCCTATGGCGTCGTGGACGGCATTCACGATGGCCGGGCCGATGGCGATGATGGGATCCTCTCCCACGCCTTTGGCACCGAACGGGCCGCCGGGGTCGGGTGCTGTTTCCAGCAGAACGGTGCGGATCTGCGGCATGTCCATGGACAGAGGCATCTTGTAGTCGACGAAGTTGGCGTTCAGGGATCGCCCTGTCTGCATGTCGATCTGGTAGTCCTCGTAAAGCGTGTGTCCCAGGCCCTGCTGTATGCCGCCCTCGATCTGGCCGGCTGCCGCGATGGGATGGATGACCTTGCCGATTTCATGTACGGGCACCACCTGCAGCACGCTGATCTGGCCGGTTTCGGTGTCCACGCTGACCTGGGCAAAGTGGGCGGCAAAGGAGTAGGACTTGGTGGGGTGATAGCTGGCCGTGCCCACCAGTTGCGCTGCGGGAATGCCTTTGCGGGCGGCGACCGCATCGCGCACCCTCATGCTTTTGCCATTCGGGGCGAGGATCACCCCTTGCGAGATTTCGAGCGTGCGGGCTTCTGTATCCAGATAGCCGGCCGCTCTCTCCAGCAACTGCTCCTTGACGCTGGCCGCCGCCATCTGCGCGGCGCGACCGCCCAGATACGTGGTGTGGCTCGCAAAAGCGCCTATGTCCCAGGGCACGACATCGGTGTCGCCGTGGGTGACGCTGACGGCCTCGAAGCACAGGCCCAGCTCTTCGGCCACGATCTGCGCCAAAGCGGTATGGGCGCCCGTGCCCAGTCCTGCCGTCCCGGTCAGCAGCACGGCAGTGCCGTCCTCGTTCATCTTGACGATGGCATTGCCTTGCTCCTGGATCCCGGGGTAGGCGCTGCTGCCGTGCATCTCGCAGCCCATGCCCCAGCCCAGACGCAGAGGACCTTCGGCCTGAACCCGAGTGCGGGGCCAATGCACCTCCTGCATGCCGCGACGTATGCAGTCCGGCAGTCCGTGACCGACAATGGGATGCCCCGAAGGCGCCTGATCCCCTTCGCACACGGCATTTTTGAGCTTGAGCTCGGCGGGGTTCATGCCCAGGGCCTGGGCCGCCTCGTCCAGCTGCAAATCCAGGGCAAAGTAGGTCTGCACCACGCCATAGCCGCGGAAAGCGCCGGCAACGGGGCTGTTCGTGTAGACACAAAGTCCTTCCAGATCCACGTTCTCGCAGCGGTACAGCGAAGTCATTGCTGCGGTTCCCACATGGGTCACGCCGGGGCCATGTGAACCATAGGCCCCCGAGTTGAAGACAACGCGGGCCTGGCGTGCGGTGATGCTGCCGTCCTTGCGAAAGCCCTGCTTGAGCCAGATTTTGACGGGGTGGCGCGTGCGGCCGCCGAGGAAGGTCTCTTCGCGCGAAAACTCCATGCGCACCGGCCTGCGCGTCTGTTTGGCGAGCAGGGCGCAGAGGAATTCGCTTTGGAACAAATCCTGCTTGGCTCCGAAGCCGCCGCCCATATGGTCGACCAGCACCCGCACCTTGTGCAGCGGCAGGCCCAGCACCTCGGCCATGATGCCGCGCACCATGAAGGCAGTCTGCGTGGAGATCCATACCGTGAGATTGCCGTTGCCATCCCACTGGCACATGCAGGCATTCGGCTCCATATACGCTGGGGTGGGGCGGCCGCCCTCGTATTCGCCTTCGATGATGAAGTCGGCCTCGGCAAAGCCTTTGTCAATATCGCCGCGCTGGATTCTCACGGGTGGCAGCACCAGGTTGCGGCCCGGCTCGCGCTCGTGAATCAGCTGTGTGTCGGGCGCCGTCAGCGCGTCCTCGGTGGTGAAGAAGGCGGGCAGTGGCTCATATTCGACGTCGATCAGATCCAGTGCCTGCTCTGCAATTTCCTCGCTGGTGGCCGCGACCACCGCTACGCTCTCGCCCCAGAAGCGCACCTTGTTGTCCAGGATGTACTGGTCGCAAGTGACCGAGGCCGAGCGTGGGTGGGGCGACCCGGCGTGCAGAATGCGAGGCACGTTTTCATGCGTCAGCACCGCCTTCACTCCCGGCAGGGCGAGAGCGCGGCGGGTGTCGATTTTCACAATGCGTGCGTGGGCGATATTGCTGCGCTTGGTTCTGGCGTAGAGCAGACCGGGCAGGTGCATATCGGCCACGTATTTGGCCCTGCCCGTCACTTTGGCCAGCAGGTCGTTGCGCTTGACGCTGGTGCCGATGATGGATTTCTTGCTCATGATGCGGAGCCCTCCCGTACAAGCGGACTGGCCGCGGCAATGGCGTCCACTATCTTGGTGTAGCCCGTGCAACGGCAGATGTTGCCGGCGATTGCGAAGCGGATATCGTCTTCCGTCGGGTTGGGGTTGGCATCCAGCAAGGCCTTGGCCGCAATCAGGATGCCGGGGGTGCAGAAGCCGCATTGCGCGGCGCCGCACTGCATGAAGCACTCCTGCAGCGGGTGCAGCAGGCCATCCTGGCCCTGCAGGCCTTCGACGGTGGTGATTTCGGCACCCTGGGCTTCCGCTGCCAGTACCAGACAGGCATTTGTGGGCTGACCGTTGAGCAGGATGGTGCAGGAGCCGCATTCGCCCACATCGCAGCCTTTCTTGGTGCCTGTAAGCCCTATCTCGCTGCGCAATGCATCCAGCAGACTGCGATTGGGCGCGACCTCGAAGTCCCGCTCTTCGCCATTGATCCTGCATGAAACATGGAGCTTCTTCATTGCTTTGCCTCCTTGATGGCCAGTGCCAGTGCGCGGGCGGTCAGCACGTCCACCATGTCGCTGCGGTACTCGGCGCTGGCACGTACATCGCTGATGGGGGTCGCAGCCGTCGCGGCGCTCTGGCTGGCGGCTGCGATCAAGGCCTGGTCGGGCGACCGGCCCTGGAGCAAGGCCTCGGCTGCAGACGCGCGAATGGGGGTGGGGCCGACAGCGGCCAGAATGATGCTGGCGGCCTTGATACAGCCTTGTGCATCCAGCGTCAGAGTGACGGCCACGCCCACGGTGGCCAGCTCCATCTGGCTGCGCCGGCCGTGCTTGATATAGACCTTGCCGGTGCGCACGGCAGGCGCGGGAATTTCTATGTGGGTGACAAGCTCGTCGGTGCCCAGGGTCGTGCGGCCCGGGCCCTTGATGAACTCTTCGAGCCTGCACTGTCGCTTGCCATGGGCGCCGTGAATGTGCACCAGCGCCCGGTCGGCGATCAGTGCGGGCAGGCTGTCCGCGGACGGCGATGCGTGGCAGACATTGCCGACGAGGGTTGCACGGTTGCGTACCTGGATGGAGGCGAAGTCGGTACAGGCTTTTGCCAGGCTGGCGTAATGCCTGCGCGTGACGGCCGAGGTCTCGATCTGGCGCGTGGTCACCAGCGCGCCAATGTGCAAGCCGTCTTCTGCGTTGAAGCGGAAGTCATCGAGCCCCTGAATCTTTTTGATGTTTACCACATGCGATGGCGTGCGCACATGCTCTTTCATCATGACCATCAGGTCGGTGCCGCCGGCCATCAGGCTGGCCGCACCTGCACATTGCTGCAACAGCTCCGTGGCTTCCTCCAGGCTGGCGGGTTCGGCATATTCAAAGAACTTCATGCGGGGACTCCTGTGTCACGAGACTTCTGCACGGCGCTGGGCGGCGAGGCCGGGCCAGCGTTTGACCGTATTCACTTCAATATCGAAAAGGTCGAGTACGCGGCCCAGCGTGTGGTCCACCATCTCGTTGAGTTCGGCGGGTCGTGTGTAGAAAGCGGGCACGGGTGGTGCCACGATGGCCCCCATCTCCGTCACGGCCAGCATGTTCTTGATGTGCGTCAGCGTCAGCGGGGTCTCGCGCGCCATCAGCACCAGGCGGCGACGCTCCTTGAGCATCACATCGGCGGCGCGGGAGATCAGGGTGGAGCCGATGCCGTTGGCGATCTCTGCCAGTGTCTTCATGGAGCAAGGCGCGATCACCATGCCAAGCGTCCTGTATGAGCCGCTGGCCACACAGGCGCCAATGTCCTCGTTCTTATGGACCCGGGCAGCCAGGTCCGTGACATCGCTGAGCCTGAGCTCGGTTTCCGCGCCCATGGTGATCAGTGCGGCGCGGCTCAGGATGAGATGCACTTCGATGTCGCTGCCTTGCAGCAGCTGTAGTAGCCTGTGCCCGTAGACAAAGCCGGAAGCTCCGGAAATTGCCACAATCAGGCGCGGGTGAGGGATCGGCTGCAGCTGCATTCAGACACTCCGCTTCAGGCGCTTGCCTGCAACACAACACATCTCAAAACCATGAACCCTGAACAGGTCTGGAAGGAAATCGGAGAGCGCTTTGCCGACCGCGCCTATGCGGCCGAGCTTTTGCAGCGTCAGGATCAGCAGGGGCTGGATGTGGTGCTGGAGCTTTTCTGGGAATGTGCGCTGGCCCGTGGAATCCGCTTGAGCGAGCAGGCGAGGCAGGATGCAGCAGCCCTGGTGGACGACTGGCGTGCCGAAGTGGTGCAGCCATTGAGACAGCTGCGCAGGCGCATGAAGCCTTTGCAGACGAAGGTGGTCGAGGCCGCCGGCATTCGAGCGCAGA
The DNA here is from genome assembly GCF_009360615.1 of Comamonas sp. Lineage (GTDB taxonomy): Bacteria > Pseudomonadota > Gammaproteobacteria > Burkholderiales > Burkholderiaceae_C > Comamonas. The sequence continues at coordinate 28,835 of NZ_SPEY01000011.1, read as the reverse complement.
TCCAAGCCGCCGAGTTGCAGGCCGAGCGCGCGCAGATACGGATGCTCTGCGAATGGCTTGACGCGTACCAGGCCCGATCTGCCACGGCCCAGGCCCTTGGCGGCTAGATCTGGAGCCCCCCTTGAGAACATGAGGGTGGAGCACAGCATCTTGGTCTCCTGCATTCGGAACACCAACCCGACGAAGCCTTTTCGTCACGGGGATGGGTCAATGCTGGCAGAACCTCCGGCTTTGAAAAACTATCGCAAGCTTATATATTCATCGCTGATTCATAGGATTTTGCGATAAATATATGTCGATAAGCCTACGTCAGCTGGAAGTGTTCGTGGCGGTCTCGGAGGAAGGCAGTCTCACCAGGGCCGGGGAGGTGCTGGGCCTGCCGCAGTCCAGCATCAGCACACAGCTGAAGGAGCTGGAAGAGCTGTTGGGCCTCAAGCTCTTTGATCGTCATACACGCATGCTGCGGCTGACCGAGGGCGGCATGGAAATATTGCCGCTGGCCAAGAAGACCCTGGCGGATCTGGGTGCCATGCTGGACGGCTCCGCCCAGCTCAAGACGTTGGAGCGGGGTCGGGTATCCATCGCGGCATCGTCCATGCAGGCGGCCCTGGTGCTGCCCCGGATGGTCAAGGCCTTCAACGAGATGCATCCCGGCATCCGCATTGAATTGATGGATGTGACACAGGATGAAGTGATTCAGATGGTCATCGGCGGCGCTGTGGATTTTGGCGTGGGCACGGCTTTTGGAGATCATGGCGAACTGACCATGAAAACGCTCTGGTCGGAGCCTTTTTTCGCAGTGCTACAGCCCGATCATGCCCTGGCAAAGAAGAAAAGCGTGACCTGGAAGGAGCTGCAGAAGTTTTCGCTGATTGGCTCGCGCAAAGGAAATCCGGTGCGGACAGCCCTGGAGTTCTCTCTGGCCAGTGAGGGCATTGCGCTGAAATACGTGCATGAGGCCGCTCTGCCTTTGACCATCATCGGGATGGTGGCCGGAGGCCTGGGGGTCGGCATTCTGACGGGCTCCACCCGCCGTTTGTCCGAAGCATTGGGGTTGCTTCTCAAGCCGATTTCTCAACCCAGGCTTGAGCGAGAGGTCGTGCTGGTGCTGCATTCCGCCCGTTCGCTGTCTCCGGCGGCAAAGAAATTCAACGAAGCTTTGATAGGCTGGACGAGCCTCAAAAGATCACGTTTTTCCGAAGAGGATGACGCACAGCGTTTCTGCAATGTCTGCTACCAGTTCGGATGTTCGTTGACCCACGCGCTGTAAATGCGCAGCTCCGCTGCTTGCAGGGCTTCCCAGGGCTGCGTCCGTCGCCGTCCTCGAGCCAGGTTTGCCCGGGCTGCGGTCCATTGGCATTCCGGCTGCGCAGGCAGTGATTGCCCACCTATGCAGGCGCCAGCCTTTGCACTCATGTTTGCGGATGTCCGGCATTGAGCACCTGTCTGTCTGGCGCCCTCAGCCCTCAGAATCGGGGCGATAGGCAAGCGGCGGTGGTGGCGGGAACGACACCTTCACCGCTTGACTGAGCTGCGCCCTGTCTGTGCGGGTTGCCGGACCGTGCGGCCGATGGCAGGAAAGGCCGGTGAGGTGACGGCAAACGCTGGCGAAGCGATGTGCTTACAGATTGAAAAACCGCATGATTTCCGGGCGGCTAGACTTTGTGCATGAAGAAACTGTTTGGAGTCTCTGCACTCGTCTTGCTTTTGTCGGGCTGCTATGCAACTGGCCCAGGATACAGCTACGGGTATGGCGATACCTACATCTATCAACCGTATGGCGGCAGCTACTACTACGGGCGGCCTGCATACGGGCCTGGCTACCATCACCATCATGTCCATCGTCCACCCCCCCACAGGCCACACCCCGGACATGGAGGACATGGGAATCATCGCCCGCCGCATGGCGGACACAGGCCGGGCAGCGGTCATGGACACGGACATCGTTGAGTTGCAGCTGCCCTGACCGAGGTGGGCAGCTCCTGCCTGCGCCTGCTGGACGCAATCAGTCTTGCAGACGAGCAAGCAAGGGCAGCGTCAGCCGCATGCGGTGCAGCGGCGCTTGCCCGATGGCTGGGCCGCAATACCGGACCCCTTCGGTCCAGCGTCGTCGGTCCAATGCTTTCCAAGCAGCTTGCCTGCTGGGCTGTCGGACGCCGTGCAGCCCGAGCAGCCCGGTTCGGCGAGCCTGGCGTTTGAGCCCGAGGTATGCTTTCACCGGTTTACGCCCGAAATCTCGATCAGACTGCTGGTGTTGCAGGGAGATACGTACGGCATCAACCATGTGATCGCATTGGCCACTTCGAGGGGGCTTCCATCGCCTTGCATGGGAACGCTCGGCGCCAGGCGCTGAACCCGGTCCGCTTGTCTGCCGCTGGCATGAATTCCGTCGCTATGACACGGGGCGCATAGCGTTCACGCGTATACCTTCAGCGGCCACTTCCTTTGCCGGTCCCAGAGTCATCACATCCATCGCCCCCTTGGACGCCGCGTAGTCCACATACTGGTGTGGGTCGCCGGACCGGGCCGCGATGCTGGATGCATTCATGATCGCTCCTCCATGGGGGGTACGCGCAGTGCTCATGCGCAGCACCGCCTCTCGGGTGCAGAGAAAAGCTTCGATGGTATTGATGCGAATCATGCGCTCCAGGCGATCCACGCTGAACTTCGCCATCGCCTAGGCCTTGTCCATGATGCCGGCGTTGTTGGCCAGGGCATCCAGGCGCCCGAACTGTACATCGGCCACCGCGAAAAGACGCCGACTCTGATCTTCAGCAGCCATATCCGCCTGAATCGCCATGGGATGCCGGCCCAATCCCGTGATCTGCGAAGCCACCGCGTCGGCGGCCGCCGGCCTGGTGTGCCAGCTGAGGAGTACCTCCCCGCCAGCACTCGCTGTCTGCAGTGCAGTGGCTGCACCGATGCTGCGGTTGTCTCAGGGAATGAGCACGGCTTTGTTTTTCATGGAGCTCGTGGACGGTCTGTAGGGATGTGCCGCGCATCCGACCATGGACTTCACGGCCTGGCATTCATCCTGTCGCCGCCCTGCACCCAGGGGCGCGGGCTAGATATGCTCCATGTGCTCTTGTCTTTTTTCCAGGGCGATCGCAAGCCAGGGGCCCAGGGACAGGAGCCATGGCGGGCGCGCATGTGACGCACCCGACTACCAATGTCGGTAGTAGTGGCGCATGCGCAGCAGCCTTTCCTGCTCCCGCTTCTCTTCCATCGCTGTGGGTTGGTGCTGGTCTGGCTCTGTCGGGGCAGGGAAATCTCTGTCCATGGAGAACAGCTCCTTGGTGGTTTCCCAGAACTTTCGGAGGGGCGGGGGAATACGGCTATCTGGCATACAGACCTCCATTCCTGGATGGCGAATCAGGATCGATCATCGGAATCCACGGTACTCCTTTTAATAACCTTCCACGGTATCCGATCAGCAAGGCGTCAGCTTTGGCGCACAGCGTGCGGTCGCGATCGGGTGCATGCAAGCGTGCAGCCACCGAACCGACTCTTGAGTGCCGCTTCTGGTTCCCGCAGCCTCATCCTCGGCGGAGGTGGTGCTCTGCGCAAAGCCGAGAGGGTAGGTCAGCCCAGACACGGCCTGCCGGCAAAGGGCTGCTGCATCAAGACAGCGCCCTTTTTCCGATGCCCCGATGTCCCATTGCCTGTATGTCCCCTGCGGTTCAGTCCGCGGGCAGCCATGTGATCGCCGTGCACCGCGAAGGAAATCTGCGGCAGTGAAGGCGCACGCCGCTTTGGCCCGCCGCTGCCGGGTGCCAGGCCGGGCAGGTCCTTGTGAGCGGCACGGGCTCCTGCAGGGCCAGCCGGAGGGCAGGGTGTTTACTCTGGTGCAGCGCTCTTTTCAGGGAAACGGTCCAGAGCGGCCTGCCAAAAGCATCTAGGATGCAGGACAGCAACAAGGGACAGACATGGAGAAATATCGGTTCAATGTGTTCGGCGACATCCTGCTCATCGAGCGCAGGGACCTGGCCTGGCGCTGCTTTGCCGTGGGTGCCGATGGAAAGCTCGGCCCCGTGGATCTGGCGGTTCCTTCCGAGGTCTCGCATGAGGAGTTGCCCCAGTATCTCTACGACATCTTCCACGAAGGGGCATCATTGTCGGATGGCGACATTTTCGAGATCCTTTAGGTCTTTCCGACTCTGGAGGCAAACCGTGGTCTGCTGTGGGCCTCCGTCGGGCATGGTGTCGCTTGTGCGCGTTTCGTCGATTGGCTGGCGCTGGCCTGACTTTGCCGGAGCCGTTCTGGCCGGCATTCAAGGCGCTTTGGTCTGCTGCCGCCTCGTCGCGGTGCCGAACCAGTCCGGCTTCGCCTATACGGGCTGCCATTGAGCAGGGTTTCTCCGCTGCAATGTCCAATCACGCCTGTGGCAATCAGGACCGACCTCTAGAAGCCCCTGTCTGTTGGTCTCTTTGTCAAGAAAAGAAAGGAGATGGCCGTCATGAGTTTGCAAAAGAACCCGCTCAAGGAGTCGGAGCCCAAGCCCGATCCGATTGATCCGCCCGATGACCAGCCGCCGGTGGAGTTGCCTGGCAATCCCGTAGACCAGCCCAATGTTTAACTCGCAAAACCGCGATGCGCGAGCTGACTTCATTGGATCAAGGGCTGGCGAAGTGGGATGATGTAAGCATCGATGCACTCAAGGAGAGCGGCGATGTCTACCCTCATGATCCAGTTGATCGGCCTGCAACTGCTCGTGTTGCTGGTGGCCTGGGTGATTTACGAGGTCAGGGACGACTGGTCATAGAACGGACGGACTCTGGCGGTATTGCCTTGTTGGAGCCTTGGACCGGCTGTAGGGCACGCCTGGTTCGTGAGCAGATGGCGGTCCATCTATAGCCAGCGTCTTACCTGTTGACGATAGGTCGAGAACGCTGCGCCAAATCGGGCCTGCAGCGCCTCTTCCTCTGGACGAATCTGGAAATGGTCCAGATAGGCCATGAACAGGGGAACCAGAAGCAAACCGGACAACGTGCCCAGCCAGAGGGCGAAGGCCAGAAGCAGCAGTGCAAAGCCCAGATACATGGGGTTGCGCGTCATGCGATAGACCCCGCTGACGACCAGTGATGTCGAGGCTGCCGGCGTGCAAGGGTTGACCGTGGTTTGGGCTCGCTGGAATGCCAGCAGACCTGCGACACAAAAGAACCCGCCCGACATGGCCAGTAGGGCGGCCGTCACCCGTGATCCCGTAAACGAAATCGGGAGGATGCGGGGCATCAGCCACGTCAGCGCAGCAGACACGGCCAACAACGCCAATGGTGGTACACGCAGGTTCAGGGCAGACAATGGACGGGAGGGAGAACGCATGCGCAACAGGTTAACGCATGAAGTGACTTCATGGTCAAGCCGGCTTCCATGCACCAAGCGCTTGCATGCCCTGCCCAGTGATAGCGAGCAGTGGCAGGCGGTCTTTGATACATCCCATGCCTTTTCTTGCGCAGCCGTGCGGCTGGGCCGGAAATGGTGAAGCGTAGCCTTGTTGCCCTATGGCATTGCATCGTTGGACCAGGGGCAGTTTGCGGATGGGCGCGACCAAGCGCGCTGAAGACTTTCCCCGTGAAAAGCCGTGTCTCCCGTCTGCCCTCCGGGGCCTGCCAACTGCATCCAGTCATTTCGGCATGTCGGGATTCCGGGAGGCCGATGGCAATGATTCTTGCCTCCTCGACAGCAACGCCGGAGTCTGCACGATTGCATTCGCCCCAACCGTGACAAAGCGCGGCCGCCCGTCGATGCTGGCTGGGCGGATCCGCCTGGCCTTGCTTCTCACACTGCGGCAAGCCCTGATGTCCGTTGCTGGAAGAGATCCCCGTCTGCCGAGATTGCCAGCGGGGGATGCCGTGAAGAGGGCAGCAGCGGTCTCCAGTCGTGCGGCCTGGCCCTGAGGGACTGTGTCGGCAGGCATCGTGACGCTTTCGGGGTAGAGCCGCTGTGCAGGGTCTTGCGAGACCTCTCGTCGGCATGTCACGGACATGCGGTGCAACTGCGCGAACTCCCCACGCGGCATGTCAGGGCTCATCGCAACGAGAGGCGGATGCGAGCGAATGACAGTGCCTGGCAGGCCGGTCAGCACCGCGACCAGGCGTTGCTCCAACGGCTACGCCTGGGCACTGTCGAGGCCCGCTGCACGGTCGAGTGACCGATGTGCAGGCTCAGGCAGTGTGGTGTGATGCGTGGCAGGCGCGTGCATTCCGAAGCGGGGGCGCAAGGGCCGTGATTGCGACGGCGGGATATGGCTTGCGCTGCACCCTGCCGTGGTCACGCCCGGACGCAACCGCTGGCTCGCCTTGCCTCACCGGTGTTCCCCACTCCGATATTCCTGTGGGTGGGCCGGTTCGTTGGGTCTGATCAGTTCCCGCGATAGCTGGAGAAGCCGTAAGGGCTGAGCAGCAACGGGATGTGGTAGTGCGGAACGGAACCGTCTGCCTTGAAGATCACCGGTATCTCAGGGAAGAATGTCGTGGTCTGGTGCTTCTTGAACCATTCTTCCGTCTGAAAAGTGACGCGGTAGCTTCCTTTTTCCATGACGGTTTCCGAAGGGTAGAGCGCGGGGATTCGCCCCTGGGCGTTAGTCACGCCCTCGCTGATTTGAACCCAGTCGTTATCAATCTTTTTCTCCAGTTTTACGTTCACACCGGCCGAAGGCAGGCCGTCTTGCAGGTTCAAGACGTGAACGCTCAAAGGGTTCGATGCCGCCAGTGCGGAGGTGGCGATGGCTGCGTTCAACAGCAGGCCGGCGATGAGCAGTTTGGTTTTTGGCATGAGAGTTCCTAGAGTGAGGTCAGTGAAAAGGTCAGCATCCAATCGAGTTACTTGGCAGAACCCAGAACCTTGTCGACTGCCTCGAGTGCGCAGCCTTCGTCGATCAGGGAGCCGCCCGCTCCGCCAACGCCGATTGCACCGATGACTTCGTCACCGACTTTTACGGGCACTCCACCACCGATCAGCAAAAGGCTGTCGATCGTGTTCAGATTGGCGGATTCGGGGTTCTTCCTTGCGTTTTCTGCAAAAATTCGTGAGGGTGTCTTGGTTGATAAAGCGGTGAATGCCTTCTTGATTGCGGCGTCTGTGTTGTGGGGGCCCACACTGTCGTCTCGCTGCAAAGAGAGCAGATGGCCACCACGATCAATCGCTGCGGCAACCGCGACACGGCCTTGCGAGTGGCACGCAGTCATGGTGGCTTGCACCAAGGCATTTGCCAGGTTCAGAGACATATTGCTTTGCTGCAGTGGTGCAGGTTGGATCGCAAATGCATGCGCTGAGGTAATGAGAAGGCATCCGCAAAGTGGCTTTAAAGATAAAAGTCGCATTTTCATCATCCTGTATTCGATTTTCTCGGTGACGGATGAAATTCTGCCCAGCTCTTTTAACGTCAAGATTGCACGATCATTACATTTTTTTAATGTTGCACTGGTAGTTCATCGATATGATTTTTACTGTTTGACTACTGCCGTCAAGAAATTATGCGAATATTGATAATAGAAGATGAAGTCAAGTCTTCCGAATATCTCAAGAAGGGACTCACGAGTTCCGGCTATCAGGTTGAGGTATCCCATGATGGAATAGATGGCCTTTTCATCGCTCAATCTGGCGACTTTGATCTGTTGATACTGGATGTGATGTTGCCTGGCATCGATGGCTGGAGCTTCATTCGCCGGTTTCGCGAGCGCAGTCAGACCCCAGTGCTTTTCCTCACGGCGAGGGATACTGTGGAAGATCGGGTCAAGGGCCTGGAGTTGGGAGCGGATGACTACCTGATCAAACCTTTCTCATACGCGGAACTGCTGGCTCGCGTGCGCACCCTGTTGCGCAGAACACCGATGCGGCAGCACGATATCTTTGCAATCGGGGACTTGGAGGTCGACATACTCAAGCGTCGCGCCCTGCGTGGCGGAAGGCGTATTGAACTGACGAACAAGGAGTTCGCGTTGCTGCAGTTGCTGCTCCAGCATCAAGGGGAGGTCATGTCACGCAGCCAGATCGCCTCCCAGGTATGGGACATGAACTTTGACAGTGATACGAATGTGGTGGACGTCGCCATTCGACGTCTGAGAGCCAAGATTGATGACGGCTTTTCCGTGAAACTGATCCAGACAGTGCGCGGCATGGGTTACCGCATCGAGGATCCGCTGTCGTGAAATATCAGAAGAACCTCAGCCTTAGAATGCGGCTGGCATTGCTGTTTTCATTGGCCAGTGCCTTGTTGTTCGGCTTGATGGGCAGCTATGTATTCCAAGCACTCGAAAGAGAGGTCGCCTTTCGTGACGACATCGCCTTGCTGGGACGTATTGAACGCATTGAGGATATTATAAAAGATAATAAGAATATAGATTACTTGAAGAATCAGCCAAAATTGTACTCTAACATGCTTGGTAATAAAGATAATGCCTTGTGGATTATCGGAGAATCAGGTGATATATTAATCGAGGTGAATCCTGAAAACTTGCCGCCACCCAGTGTTTCCGCACTGAAGTCTTCATCCTTGTTCACTTCCGAGGGGGCTCAGCCAACCAGGACGGCGTGGAGGCGGGTGAGCACTGGAAATTCCACTGTTTTTATCGTTGCGATCAAACTCCTGGCCGAGCGTGAGCAGATGATGGCCGCTTATCGCTTGAACCTGGGTTTTGCGTGGCTGGTCGGGGTGCTTTTATCGTTCGCGTTGGGATGGGAGGTGGTGCGCCGCGGACTGCTTCCCTTGCATCGGCTGAGTCGACAAGCGTCCGTCGTTGGCCCGCAATCGCTGGGGGTGCGCCTGGATGAGCAGAAGCAGCCGCAGGAGCTGCAAGGTCTGACGGCGGCTTTGAATGCGATGCTGACACGGCTTGACGAGGGATATGCGAGGCTCTCGCAGTTCTCGGAAGACTTGGCGCATGAGCTGCGTACTCCGTTGAACAATCTCATGCTTCAGAGTCAGTTGGCGCTGGGTCAGTCACGAACGTTCGAAGACTATGAGCAGCTGCTTGACTCTCAGCAAGAAGAATACGAACGGTTGGCGCGAATGATTGACAATATGCTGTTCCTGGCGAGGGCAGAAAAGCATGATTCTGCGCTGCAGCTGGAGTCCGTCGATCTGGGTCAATTGTCAAAACAGCTTTCGGAGTACTTCGAGGGCATGGCCCAGGAGCGCGGGATGCAGATCGACGCCGCAGCCCGTGGTGAGCTGATTGCTGACTGTGGCTTGGTGAGACGCGCTTTGGCCAATCTTCTGGTCAATGCCATTCGGTATGGTGATCCCCACACTGTCATTGCGTTGCGTAGCAATGCTTCAGAAGGCCGGTGGATGGATGTCGAGGTGATGAATCAAGGCAAACAGATTCCAACGCAGCATCTGGATCGGATATTTGACCGCTTCTACCGGTGCGACTCCTCGCGCTCCCACCCCGATGATTCGGGCGGACTGGGTCTGGCGATTGTCCAGTCCATCATGCAAATGCATGGCGGCGAAGTGAAGGTCAGCAGCCAGAACGAAGAGACGCGATTCACCCTGCGATTTCCGGTGCGGGTTCAGAATGGCTAGCCCCATTTGTCGGGAGGTTCCGGCAGAGCAGCCATGGCCACCGCTGCCATCAGGCGCGATGGCCCGCCAGCATCTGCTGGATCGACCGTGGCTGGCGTGATCATCCTTCTTTCCAGAGGCGGTGCGTGCAGGCGCGCCGTCTGCGCAAGCCCTCTGCATCGCATCCTGTCCGGGCGGCAGACAGGTATGCCACCGCAGGACTTCGCTCCACCCTGCGGCTAGGGTCGTGGCGTTGGGCGATGGCGGGGCAAATGCGAGAGGAACGTCGCTGAAGTCTGTCAGCTGATTGATGTACCAGGTCATGCATTCGGGTGGACATGTTGCGATCGATGGGCGTCGGGCGGCATTCATGGGCCCTGGCCGCCAGGCCCCCGGGGCGTCACGACACGGCAGTTTCACAGAGGTCGGCTGGCTCGGCTCCATGCGGCACATCGTGTGGATGCCGGAATCACTCGGTCGTTGACGAGTGTCAGTGGTGCGAGCCGTCGGGGCTGCGGGGTGGCCCAGGGGCGGGCACGATTCGAGTCCTGCGAGGATGGGCTGTACAAGGCCCGTGAAACTGTGTGCGTGCAAACGCCAAGCCGGCGTCTGCCGTCAAGCACGGAGGCGGTAAGGCTCCGTGCAGGGAGCGCGATTCGGATGCTTTGCAGGCATTGGCACGCGCTGCACATCCGCTCTGCACGAGGACTGGATATCCATAAGCGCTGCCGAAGGTGGGCAGGGATGATCTGTGCGCGTCTGACGGACCGGGTCTATCGTCCGCGCAGGGTCTGCAGGAGGCGGGCTATTGCAAGTGCGCTTCACGCCAGTGACCCACCAAGGCACCGATGCCACTCAGTTCTTTCAATGCGGTGACTCCTTCCCATGATTTCTGGTAGAGGATGGCGCATGAGCCACCAACCCACAAAGAGGTTTCAACGGGTAGTTCGCTTCGGAGAGTTCGCAGGCTGCTCTGAACAGAAGCCGGTGTGTTGAGGTTGCTAAAACTCAGTGCAACGACATCCGCCTTGTGTGCTTGCGCTGCACGCACGATGTCGCTTATCGGTGTTTGAGTCCCAAGCGACACACACTGACATCCTTCCAGCATCAGCAGCGACTCGACCATCAGCAATCCCAATCCATGCGCCTCTTGAGGAATCGTCGTGAGTAGTACCTTGGGCTTCTGCTTCAGTCCGGAATTCCCCAAGGTGCTCAGACATGTGCGCAGAACGTTGCTGACCACTTCAGTGTACAGATGCTCCTCGAAGATCTCGAACCGTCCTGCTGCCCAAAGATCACCCACTGCGCGGGTGAGTGGTGCGATCACCTGAAGGACAAACCGGCCCAAGCCCAGTCGCATCTGTGCATGAAGAAGCGCTTCGCGCAAGGCTGCACCATCGTGAGCGGTGATGGCACTGAGCATCGGCTCAATATTCTCCAGATACGGAGGACTTTCTGTTTTTGTCTTGGACAAAATTGTTGTTTGTCCGAGCAATTCCTGGAGCTTCTCCTCTTCAAGGGCTGCAATCTTTCCCGGTCTGTAGCCTCCGTCCATAAGCCTTTTGATGAGCTTCAGGCGGCGAACCTGTTCGGGGGGGTACAGGCGGTCGTCAGCTGCATTGCGCAGCGGGCGTGGGAAGCCATACCGTTTCTCCCACACTCGGAGTGTGTCTTTGGAAAGACCCGTTTCGCGCTCCACGGCCAGGATGGGGATGGCTACTTGAAGACTTTGAGGCGCAGGTGAACTCATGGGCAGGGTGGACAGATGTCCGGTTGGGCGATAGCGCATGCCGTTGCCTGAATTTGTTAGAAATTGTCTAAGACAAATCGAGGTTTGTCTAGTACATTAGAGGGCGAAGCTTGGATTTTGAGGGAAAGAGTGCTTCCGTGCACTCAATTCCTCTTGCCAAGCCAATGACGACACCTTCTGCACAAGTCAGTGCATCCCTTGTAGCCCATGGCCAACCGGCACCCACAAGAATGTTTCCAGCATACCCATGGGGTTCCCCTCACCCAATCCGCCTTGTGGACTTCAGCCGCCTCAGGGGTTGTGAATTCCACTCTCTTGTTCTGCCGGTTTCCAGACACTCTGTGCATGACGCTTCGCTGAAGGTCCGGATCGAAGGCAGTTCTCCAATTTGATGAAAATCCTGCTCTTTGAAAGAGGTTCAGATGAAGAAATTTTTTTTCATTCGATGATACGGTGGTATTTCCATAGGTGGCAGTATAAATGTTCGTGGTAGAAAATAACTACCCAGGGATAATCATGTTTTTCTCAAGAATGCCGGTTGCGGCCAGACTTTATCTCGGTTTCGGTGTGATAGTTTTTATGCTTGTAGTTGTCACGGGCGTCGCAGTCGTGAAAGTCAATCACATTGAAACTGCTTTGCGAGCAAACTCGGAAATTTATTCTCAGGTACAGCGTAATGCAATCAACTTCAGAGGGTCAGCGCATGATCGTGCCATCGCTGTCAGAGACCTGGTTTTAAGCCCTACGGAATCAGAGCGTGAAATAGAGATTGGAAATATCGATGCCTTGGCCAATTTCTATGAAAAATCTACAGAATCTTTGAATTCGCTGCTTCAATTGCCTGGGGTGAGTCCCGAGGTTTTTCCATTGTTTGATGACATCAAAAAGGCTGAAGTGCCTGCAGTGGCAACCACAAAGGCCATCATCGACAAGGTTCGAGGAGGCGATACATCGGCAGTCAGTATGCTGTGGGGTCAAGCCAAACCGCAGTATGTGGAATGGCTTGCGACAATCAATCGGCTGATTGATTTCAAGGAGCGCCATATTCAGAGGACCAATCAAAGCGCCATCGATGAGGCCAGTGGATTCCTGAGGGTGATGTTTACGGCATTAATACTCTCGCTTCTTCTCAGTATCGCGATTGCATGGAGTGCAGGGCGCAGCATCGTCCGTCAGTTGGGGGCGGAGCCCGCTGCGCTTGCTGAGATTGCTCGTCAGGTGGCGCAGGGAGATCTGCAGTCCCTGGCACGGGGCGGGCAGGCGCGACCTGACAGCGTCCTGTTCTCGCTCGGGGCGATGCAGGCCAGCCTTGCAAAAGTGGTTCGCAAGGTGCGTGATGCGTCGAACAACGTGACGCAGGGTGCCGATGAAATTGCGGATGGCAATCATGGCCTCCTGTGTCGCACCGAAGAGCAAGCCGGGAGTCTCCAGCAGGCGGCGGCTTCCGTGGAGCAGATGACTGCATCGGTCAAGCACAACGCCGACAGTGCGCGGCAAGCGGCCTTGCTTGCGGCCGCTGCCAGCGAGGCCGCACAAAAAGGTGGCGCGGTCGTCTTGCAGGTGGTGCACACGATGGACGATATCAGTGCCGGCAGCCATCGCATTGCCGACATCATTGGCGTCATTGACTCCATTGCCTTTCAGACCAATATCTTGGCATTGAACGCTGCGGTGGAAGCGGCCAGGGCGGGCGAAGACGGCCGGGGATTTGCCGTTGTGGCCGCCGAGGTGCGCGCTTTGGCGCAGCGGAGTGCCGAGGCTGCGCACCAGATCAAGGCCTTGATCGAGACCAGTGTAATGAATGTGGAGCAGGGCACCCAGTTGGTCAATGTGGCTGGGGCGACCATGACCGACATCGTCAGCCAAGCGCAGCGAGTCGCAGAACTGATTGCAGCGATCAGTGATGCGACAGTGGAGCAGACTCATGGGGTTGCGCAAGTGGGTCACGCCGTCGCGCATCTGGATCAGGCGACCCAGAAAAATGCAGCAATGGTCGAGCAGAGTGCTGCTGCAGCCCAGGCTCTGAGGCAGCAAGCCGCCGAGATGGCGGCTGCGGTCGGAGTGTTCCGTCTGGCTGGAACAGCGACCGCGTCCCCCGAGGGCTATGACAACGCGTCCGTTTCCGTCAATACCATCCGAACGGGACCGGATTCGACGCGACTTCAGCCGGCCCCGGCTGAGCGAACAGCGCTGATGGGGGCTGCCTAGCAGCTCAGATCGGCATTGATGTGTGGCGGTCAGTACTTCACCAGATCTATACAAATCAATCAGCGTCTGGTTTGGTCTTTCAAACGGCCAAGCCGGGGCTGTTCTCGATGTTCTGTTGAATCTGATGCTTATCCATTTGGCATTCCAGTCAGCGAGAACCAATGTCGATATTTCCAGTAATTGATAAAGCAGCACTTGTGCCTTGTTCGAAATGCCATGATCGTGGGCCATTGAGCTTTGAATTCAGTATGGCTTTTCAGCCGATTGTCGATGTGAGCCGCAATGCTGTGTTTGCCTATGAGGCATTGGTGCGTGGCACCGATGGATGCGGAGCAGCAAGGATTCTTGGTCAGGTCAATGATGGAAATCGTTACCAGTTTGACCAAGCCTGCCGCGTCAAAGCCATAGAACTGGCTGCGCGTCTGGGTATTTCCAGTCATGTCAGCATCAATTTTCTGCCTAACGCAGTATATGAACCATCAGCGTGTATAAGAAAAACCCTGGAGGCTGCTCGTGAGCATCATTTTCCGGCTCGTCAAATCATTTTCGAAATTACAGAAAATGAACGAATTGTAGACAAGGAACACTTGAAACGGATTATGAATGAGTATCGCAGACGTGGTTTCAAGACCGCAATCGATGATTTTGGAGCCGGATACTCGGGCCTGAATTTGCTTGCGGAGTTTCAGCCAGATATTATCAAGCTGGATATGGAGTTGGTGCGTAATATTGATTGCAGTCCCGTACGTCAGGCAATCGTTCAGGGAATTATCGGGGTTTGCAAGGTTCTGGGTATTGAAATTATTGCAGAGGGTGTTGAGAGCGAGGCCGAATTTCTCGCTTTGCGCTCGATGGGAGTGCACTTGTTTCAAGGCTATTTCTTTGCGAAGCCTGCTTTCGAAGAGTTGCCCGCAATCAACGGGTTTTCTTCTTCCGCTTTGGCACCATAGATCGTCCTACACATCATCGCAATACGGATGCGATGGATGTGTCGCTGAGGACAAGCGGCTCTCCAGATGTGCCCGGGCTGCGGGAAAGAGGATCGCGGGAGTTCATGGCGTTTCAACCCATGCCTGGCTCCATCGATCGACTTCTGATCTCCATATGTCCGTTCTCCATCGATTTGGCAATTTCTCATCCTGCTCAGCCGAAATCCGGTGTCTGGCGGTCTGTGTCAATCGCCGTGCTCTGCAAGTCAGGCGGTAGTCTGCACAATATTGTCATAGACATAGATGTACAAATCGAACTTCCCATCCTGGTTCGCTGGTGCCTCTCATGCCTCTTGGGTCGAGGTCGCCGCGCTGTTGGGTGCGTCCCGAGAAACTTGGATCAGGAAGAGGGGTCTGAGAGTCCGGACGAAGCAGTCCGCTTTCTAGAGGGGCTTGCCTGGTCGGTACGCCCTTTGGGTGAGGGCTGCAATCGCGAGCGTGCATGTTGATGGCCCCTGCAGCGCATTCGGATTTCCGATGTCGCATCTTCTCTTTCATTGACCTGTGAATTTTGATGTTTCTTGCAATTTTGTCTAAGACAAATTACTGTTTACCCCCAGTGTAATTTTTGCCAGACCGCATCGTCCCTGACAGGCCACCCAGGCGCCTCTTGGCGATGATTCGATCGCGATCTTTGGGCTCCTGGAGCGTCGCTCCTGCTGAAAAACGCGGTCTTGGCACAGAGGCCTTGCGTCTGCGGGGTTGCCACGGCAGTTGTGCAGTGCTTCGCCATTTCGGAAAGGGGTGATACATGCGCTTGGTTTCTTTCAGACCTCAACCGCCGGATCTGCGCTGACTTTGCCAGTTTGTGGCGGCCTGCCCTTCTTCCTGAGCACGATTCGGCATGACCTATACCGTTGTCTGGTTCAAGCGAGATCTGCGCATTTTTGACCATGCGCCTCTGGCCCATGCTGCCGCGCGAGGTCCCGTGCTGTGCCTGTATGTGTTGGAGCCCGGTATCTGGCGGCAGCCAGATTGCGCATTGCAGCACTACGAGTTTCTCAGGGAGTCTCTGCGCGACTTGGCGCAGCAACTGAGGGTCTTGGGGGCTCGCCTGCAACTTGCCGTGGGCGAGTTGACCGACGTGCTGTCGCGTCTTCACGCTCTGCAACCGTTCGCCCGTCTGGTCTCTCACCAGGAGACCGGCAACAGCGTGACATATGCGCGCGATTTGGCGGTGGCACGCTGGTGTCGTGCGCAAGGGGTGTCGTGGCAGGAGTGGCCCCAGCATGGCGTGGTGCGATGCCTGCCGTCACGTGACCGATGGCTGGGCATGTGGCAAAGCCATATGGCGGCAGATCGTGTTGCGGCTCCTTTGCCTGCCAGTCTCCGCTCTGTGTGCCTGCCCTGGCGTACCGCCTGGCCTGAGCCATCGGCCATCGGCCTGCTTGACGATCACCAGGTTCCTCTTCGTCAGCGCGGAGGCAGGACCGCGGGTCAGCAAGTGCTGGACGATTTCCTGAATGTACGCTGCGCGAACTATCGCGGTGGGATTTCCTCGCCGCTTTCTGCAGCAGACGCCTGCTCGCGGCTTTCGCCCTATCTTTCAAGCGGAAGTCTGAGCATGCGTGAGGTCGTACAGGCGACCCGACAGCAGCAACGGCAGCTTACAGGCTTGCGCGATCCGGAGTCTCGGCGACTCCACCAGGGCCTGGTTGCATTCATGAGCCGATTGCATTGGCATTGCCACTTCATCCAGAAGCTGGAGTCCGAGCCTGAAATTGAATGGCGTAACTTGCACCAAGGCTATGACGGTCTGCGCGAGAGCGCTCACAACGCCGACTACTTTGAGGCCCTTCAGGCAGGCAGGACCGGTTGGCCACTGGTCGATGCCTGTGTAGCCATGCTTAGGGAAACGGGGTGGCTCAATTTCCGGATGCGCGCAATGCTCGTGTCCGTGGCTTCCTTTCCCCTATGGCTGCACTGGCGTCCCGTGGGCTTGTGGCTGGCGCGTCAGTTCCTCGACTATGAGCCAGGGATTCACTGGAGCCAGATGCAAATGCAGGCTGGCACAACGGGCATCAACGCCCTGCGTGTCTACAACCCCCTGAAGCAGGCGCAAGATCACGACCCAGGCGGCGTCTTCGTGCGTCACTGGCTTCCCGCCCTGCAGCAGGTTCCCGATGCCTGGATTTTTGAACCTTGGCAGATGCCACTTCAGCTACAGGCGCGCTGTGGCGTTCGCGTGGGGACGGATATTGCATCGCCGCTGGTCGACCTTGCCGAGGCCACGAGGGTTGCCAAGTCGCGGGTTTACGCCGTGCGAGCCCGGCCTTCCGTGCGCAGTGCCAAGGCCGCGATCCTTCAGAAGCACGGCTCTCGCGACCACCTGTCGCAACGCAGAAATCGCCCGGACCAATCTCCGGCGCCATTGCAGCGCAGTCTGGAGTGGTAGGCCCATGCCACTGTTCTACATCCTCAGTCCAAGGAGAAGCCATCGACTTTAGACATCGCTCAGCCCACATTGACTCATCGCTACTGGCAAATTGCCTGGTTTCATTGCACGGGAGAACAAACATGCTACGTTGGATCTCGGGATTTTTTAGTGTCCTTCTGCTTTCCTTGACCGTCGCCTGTGGTGGCGGTGGTGACGGCCCGTCAGGCAATGTTGTTGAAGTGGCACAGCGCGACAGTCGTTTCAGCATCCTTGTGGAGGCCGTTCAGGCGGCGGGCCTGGCTGATACGCTGAGCGGCTCCACTCAGGTGACCGTGTTGGCCCCCACCAACGATGCCTTCGCTGCACTGCTTGCCGAGCTTGGTGTCAGCAAAGATCAGTTGATCTCCAACAAGACTCTTCTTCAGACTGTTCTCAAGTATCACGTTTTGTCCGGAAGAGTGCCTGTCAATGCACTGCCACTCGGCAAGGCGGTCAAACCGGTGGGAGGCGGATTTTTCAAGATCGATAGAACCGGGAGCAACCTGGTGGTGACGGACGGGCGCAACAGGACCAGCAAAATTGTGCAGGCAGACATTCAAGCGTCCAACGGTGTCATCCATGCCGTTGACCGCGTGCTTTTGCCGGCGGACAAGAGCATTGTGCAGACAGCGATTGCAAACCCGGATTTCAGTGTGCTTGTGGAAGCTGTCACGGCCGCAGGGTTGGTCGATTCTCTGGCTGGGACCGGTCCATTCACGGTATTTGCTCCGACAAACGCGGCATTTTCATCATTGCTTGCCGAGCTGGGTCTGACCAAGGCACAGTTGCTGGAAGACAAGCCGTTGTTGTCCAAGGTGTTGACCTACCATGTGGTGTCGGGGCTGATTCTCAAGGCTGAAGTGCCATTGAATGCACCGGTCAAGACTGTCGAGGGTGAATCTTTCACAGTAGGTGCCGATCTGGCGATCACCGATCAACGCTCACGCAGGGCAAACATCGTTGCCACCGACGTGCTTGCTTCCAACGGTGTCATTCATGTGCTGGATAAGGTCATTTTGCCGCTACCTTGAGGGCTCTGGGTTGGCCTGGTCGGCGAAACATTGCCCGGGCCAGGCTGAAAATGTCGGTGTTTCCGGTGCGGGCTGTTGCTTTTCAATGTCGCTTCTGGAGGGCGATTCGCCCGCTTCGAGCATGTGTCTCGCGAATGCATGCAGTGCTCTTGCTTTGGAGCTGGGAAACGGTTGGACCGAATTCTGGCTCGCTTGGCTTGCAGCATACCCCGGAGCCGGGAGGTTCGTCACACCTGTCAATCGTGCCTGCCATTGAGGCATTCGTATCGGAACAACATGGGTCCGGCAAGGGAGGCCGAGACGTGCAGGCCGTCTCCATCCGACAACGCTGGAGCATTCGTGCGAATATGACCAGATTGATTGGCTTCTCAGCTCCAGGTCCCCGGAGGTTCGGGAAATGAACGCTAACTCCACGTAGCGGGGCTATCTCGGCTTCAAGCCGCACATCACTGTGAAGAGCGATGCAGCGCGGAATCACCGGCTTCATTGCCCTAACGGCAATTTTGTTATCAAAGAGTGTGTTGAAAAGCAGGGCTGAATAATCGACCTGAAAGATAGCTTACGCGTGAATTTACAGAATGGTATGCATGACAAAATATTTCTAATTGTCAGATTCAATTTTTTTCTGCGATTTGAATCGGGGATATCTTGATTCTAGCAGTCATCATGCTCATCAATAGGAAAACTGGAAATCAGACGCCAATTTTCCCAGGATAATAAAGTTCGTAATACCAACGGTTGGCATTTTCGATGTGCGACTGTATACGCACGGGAATAATGTGATGAGGTAAGCTCATTGAAATTTTGCTCGATTGTTTGTGCAAATATTTCATTCTGTAGTGGCTATCGCTTTCCTGAATGCCTACCGCTATCTCTTCAGGATTGATCTTAAACTCTGAAACGCCAAGCCATTGATATAAATGTGCCATGCAAGCAATTGGCTGAGATATCAGATCTTCAAAGCGCATAAAATAAAGACGCTTCTTGACCTCATCTGGTAAATCCTGCACAGCATTAATTGACTGGAGTGGCGCACCGATCGTCCGATCCTTTGCAAAAAGCATGTCTGCTCTTCCCAAACGATCGAAGTCTGCCAAGTGATCAGCAAAGTCGAGTAGCACGGTTTTCTGGTGCTGAGCCTCGATCGATCCATATATCTGCCCCAGCTCTCGCAAGCAAATAACGAGCTTCGCCTCTGGGGCTAAGTCAAGTAAAAGTTCGATTGCATGTAGCCATGCCCGATTCTTGTCAACGACTCCCTTCTTGGACGAACCGTGATACCAGCCGCGCAAATAGCCTCGCATGGCTGTTTGCAAATGCCCATAGCTACTGGCGAACGAGTGATCGAGCTGAGACAGAAAAAATGAATCATCGCTAATTGTTCTACGTATCCCCAGCAGCGTGTTGCATAAAGGTGAGCTATGACTCTCGCAGTCCAGCTCCGGATGTTGCGCCAGCAGCTGGCACAGCAATGTTGACCCCGCTCGTGGCAGGCCAGTGACTCCGATGAAGTTTGGGGCCATGTTCAAGCTATCTTTTCGCATCCAGATGTTTCTTCTCAGGAAATTCCGGACTTTCAATAAAGTCAGAAGGGAGGTTAATGCCTAGTTCCCGTATCGAAAGGTTTAAGCCTGCGAGGGAAGTGATCTCTGTGCTTCCAACTCTCGGTGTTGTTCCCCCTACCGTGGAGGAGGGTTGAGCATTTTCTTGACTTACAACCTTTTCGCCTGATTGTACGAATACATCTCCTCGTGTGGGGACTGTATTGATCTGTGCCGCAGTGTTCGCGACAGCATTCTGGATCCCGTTATTAGGCGCATCGCGTACTACTAACTGGCCGTTAGCAAAATGAATATCGTAGTTGAGCGATTTTTTTCCTGTTGCTGAAATTTGGTAGCTGCCTGCTGGTGACGATGTATTGGCGGTGGTCGCGAAGATCAGTTCCCCTTCCAGAACTGATGGAGTATCTGTTCCCGCAAGACCCACGTAGGTGGCGCTAAAAGTGGGGTTCACCTGGCCAACATTCTTGGACACGCTGTCAACAGTGACCGTCAAAGCCTTGGGAGTTATGGTCCCCGTGGCAATAGCATTGGTATCGGCCAGGGTGTAGTTGCCGGCATCGGCACCGCCCAGGCTGATGCCGCTCACCGTGACGGTCTTGCCGGTGGCGGCGTTCTTGTCGCTGAAGCTGCCTCTGGCCGTAGCCACGCTCAGGCTATCGCCTGCGACCATGCCGGTAAACGAGGCGCCTGCGGTGTTCAGACCTGCCGTGAGTGTGCCGTCGTACGTCCTGTTGATGGCGGTGATGCCGCCCACGCTGGCAATGGTGGCCCTGGAGATATCGGCGGTGGTGGTGGCCGTGCTGCTGGCCAGGGTGTAGTTGCCGGCATCGGCGCCGCCCAGGCTGATGCCGCTCACCGAGACGGTCTTGCCGGTGGCGGCGTTCTTGTCGCTGAAGCTGCCGCTGGCCGTAGCCACGCTCAGGCTGTCGCCTGCGACCATGCCGCTGAACGAGGCGCCTGCGGTGTTCAGACCCGCCGTGAGTGTGCCGTCGTACGTCCTGTTGACGGCGGTGATGCCGCCCACGCTGGCAATGGTGGCCTTGGTGATATTGCCGGTTAAACCAGACACTGGTGCCAATGCGTAATTGCCTCCAGCGCTGCCGCCGAGGCTCGCGTTGACCATCACCGAGATGCCATTGCCCGCATTCTTGCTGACATAGGTTCCGCTCAGTGCCTGACTCACATTCGCTTGGTCGGCGGCCAGCACGCCATCTAAAGTACCACTGATAGTGGCCGTGGTCGTGCCGTCGTACACTTTGTCGGCTACTGCCGCACCACTCAAGGTCACAGTCTTCGGCTTGATTACCAAGCCGCCGTCGATATAGCTGATCGCGTAGCCAGACTGGCCACCCGTGGAGTAGAGGCCGCTTGCAGATACCGTGTATGTGCCAGCATTGACGGCGCCAACGACATTGCCGGTAAGGACGGGTGTACCCAGCAAAACCGTGTTGTCATAGACATTCGAATAGCTCAGACTGCTGGCCCCTCCGGCATAGGCCACGCCGTCATATACCTTGGTATCGTACGAGACACTGACAACGATCTGCTTCATGAACGAACGCAGAAATGGCGAACTCTGCCCATCATAAGCGACCCACATCTGGCCCAAGTCCCAGCCCTTACTGGTGTAATTGGACAAGCTTTTGAGTTGGCTCGTAGTCAAGCCAATGCCACCTGCACTGACCGCTTTCCCGCTCGACGTGGTATCCCAGTAACTGCCAGTGACGATACCCACGCCAGTACCGATCAAGCCACCACCGGCGCCCGTCACGCTCCCGTTCGCATAGCTAGTCGCGACGCCACCGCTATTGCTGCCTACCAAGCCACCCGCCGAGCTGCTGCCAGTCACGGAACCACTGGCATAGCTATCTTTGACTGTCCCCGTGCTCATATTGGTACCGACCAGGCCACCAACATTGTTGACGCCCGTAACAGTGCTGGTGGCAAAGCTGCCGCTGATGCTGCCACCATTACTGCCCACCAGGGCGCCTGTAGCGTCACCACCGATGATCGTGCCGCCAGACAAACCCACATTCGCGATCACACCACCGCCGCCGAGCACGCCAAACAGGCCCACGCCCGTAGTACCAGACTTGGCAATATTCAGACTGGAAATAATATGCCCGGCCCCATCGAGGCTGCCCGTGAAGGCCGAAGCCACCGTGCCGACGGGAATGAAGCCTGTGGTGCCCCAGATATCCTTACCATTGGCCGCCGTCGTGGCAGCGCTGAAGCTGCTGCCCAGGGTGTAGTTGGCCGATTGATTCATTGTCATCAGTTGCAACTGGTGCGCCGAGTTGATGTTCGTCGACCATTCGGATGCCAGCATCGGACGCGTGCCGGCACCTCCATTGAGCGTGCCGTCGGCACTCACCGCCACCCAGTTGTTGCCTGTGGCGCCGCCCGTGGTCGTGAAATTGAACCCTACATAATTACTCGATACCAGCATCTGAGCCGTGCTCAGTCCTTGGGCGTTCGAGGTAGCGCCATTGAAGCTTTGACCGACGCCATTCAGACCAGAGTTAATCGTGCTGTCAAAATAGGCGCGGTTGACGGAGCCGGAATTGTGCTCACCGACGATGGCACCGACGCTGGCACCGCCGCCCGTGACCTTGCCAGTGGTATACACATTAGTGATGGTGCCGCCCACGTTATAGCCGACGATCCCACCTGCCAGCGAGGTGGTCTGCACATCACCCGTCGCATAGCTGTTGCTCAAGCTGCCGCGCAACAGCCCCACCAGGCCGCCGACATAGCCGCCGGTGGAAGTCACCTTGCCTGTCGCGTAGCTATTGGTGATGGTCGCGCTGGGGCTGTTATTGATACCAACCAAGCCGCCAGCACTGCCTGTGCCGTTCATCGCGCCTGTCGCATAGCTATTGCTAATCGTGGCATTATTAATACTGACGAGGCCGCCGCCATAGTTGCCGCCTGCGTTAACAGTGCCCGTTGCATAGCTATCGGTGATCGTGCCCGAATTGGTGACAACCAGGCCGGCCGCGACGTAGTGCGTGGAGCTTGTAGTGGCGGAACTGGAACTGCTCTTGATCAAGCCGCCCTCAGTATTGAGGCCCACAAAGCCGCCTGCTGCGCCATAGCCGCCCGCTCCAACCGTACCAGAAACGCGGCTATTGATGATCGTTCCTGCATTAGTGCCGACTAGGCCACCCAGATTGACGTAGCCGGAGCCACTCACGGCGCCGTTGCTATAAACATTAGCGACTTTGCCATTATTGACGGCAGCCAGCGCGCCAATGCTGGCATAGGTACTGCCGTAGTTCGCTTGCGAACCAGAAACGCTGAGGCTGCTCAAGCCCAGGTTGCGTACAACGCCGCCGGCACCGATGTTCCCGAACAGGCCGACATCCACATCCGGCCGATTGATCGTCAAACCGACGATTTCATGGCCCAATCCGTCCAGGGTGCCGGTGAAGGCCGATCCCGCACTGCCGATCGGCATGAAACCCTTGCCGCTGTTCCAACTACCTGTTGGACGGGCATCAATATTGCTGCCCAAGACGTACTTACCGGACAGGTTAGCTTGCATACCCTGCAGGTCGGCTCCGGTGGCGCTATTGAATGCGCCCAAGCTATTGATCACCTGATAGGTGTTGGTGACACCGTCGCTGCCCAGTTTGGTACTGAAATTGTTCCCGGACGGCAGATCCACAGCGACGGAAGAGGCGATGTTATAGGTACTGGCATTGCCTGCTGCGACGTTGCTCTGCCCATATTCGAGCGCCAGGCTGGCCGAGCCAGTACCGCGCATCGACTTGTTGATGTTGATATTGTTTTGCGCGGTCAGGGTCAGCTTGTTGGCCGACCATGAGATCGTATCGTTGACGTTGATGTTGCCTTGCGTGCCGCTGCCGCCCGACACGCTCTGGATATGAACATTGCTCGATTTGAGCGCATTCGTAAAGAAGGCGCCCGTCTGGTCGCCACCGGACGCAGCAATGTTGTAGTCGGTTGGATCGATCAGCCAGGTGCCAGCAAGGCCCTTGGCCGCCGCCGTCGTGACTTTCAGCGCGTCATCGATCTTCACGTGAGCGGCCGAAGTATCGATAAAGCCGCCGTGGCCACCCGTGGGTGCACTGGCGTCCAGGGTGCCGGCGGCGTTGACCGTGCCACTTTGCATGTCACCCAACAGCTTGATCGTGCCGCTGCGTGTATCAATGCTATGGGCCTCGATGATGCCCGTGTTGTTGACTACCGTCTTGAGCAGGTCGCCCGCCGCCTGCGCACTCAGCAGTACGCTGCCGCCGTCGGCCTTGATCAGACCACCGTTCTTGACCAGCGCACCGACGGCACCCTCGTTGATCGCCACATGGAGCAAGCCGTCGCCCGCCACGTCTAGCGTGATGGCATTGCCGGCCGCCAGTGCAACGGAGCCCAGGCGTGCCTGTATCGTTCCCTCGTTCGACACATGGGCGCCCAACAAGGCCACATATCCCCCCGGAGCGCTGATGCTGCCCTGGTTCAAGACCTTGCCCGTACCGTTGCCGCTGAACTGGTACTTGCCCGACATGAAATCGCGGTTGGAAATATCGAGTGTCGAGGCGACCAAACCGGCCGTATTGACGGAAGCGCCCTGGCCAAACAAGATACCGTTGGGGTTGACGATGAACACCTTGCCATTGGCCGACAGGTTGCCGAGGATGCTCGACCCCTCGGTGCCCAGCACCCGATTCAAGGCCACGGAGCTGGTATTGGGCTGCTGGAAAACCACCGACTCGCCGCGACCGATATTGAACGTGTTCCAGTTAATCACAGCGTTCTGACTGCCTTGCTGGATAACGGTTGATCCTGGAGTCTGTTGAACCGTTGCCTGTCCGGCGACGACCTCACCTCCCGCAGGTGCAGCAATCGCAGGCATACCGATGAACATCAGCGACGCTGCGATCAACGTCATAGCAAACCAGGGGGGTTGAAGGCTGCCGCCGCTACGCCCCGGCATGGAGGCCTTACCCGCGCTCTTGCTGTGCTCCGGCACCGCAGTGAAGGTATTGGTATGCGCGTTCCATACTGAGCGGTAGATGTGGTTCATGTCGGTCTCCGGTATTCAGATAATTGCTCTTGGTGGCGACTACACGCCCGCTCGGGTCAGAAGTATTTGACAGCCTGCAACCAGACACGGCTTGATGCGTCAGGCACGGAAGTGGCTTTTTCAGTGCCCAGCTTGTGTGCGTAGGACAGCTTGAGCACCAGCCCATTGCTCCCGCTCCAGTTGGCGCCAATGCCTGCGCCACTCAAGGTGCGGTGGTTATCGCCACCAGTCCATGGGTGACGGTTGAGCTTGACAGTTCCTGTATCGACGAAACCGACCAGTTGGAACTGTCCGGCAGGCAGGAATTCAGGCGTTCTCAATTGATGGCGAAGCTCCAGCGTGAACTGGTAGCCGGCGTCACCATAGGCCTCGCCACCCGGATAGGCGCGCACCCCGCCGACGCCGCCCAAGCCCATCTTTTCGGAGATATCCAGGTTCTTTGATGCCCATTGCGCATTCAATGCTGCATACAACATCGTGTTGCTGCTCAGACTCTGCAACCGGCTGAGCGAAAGGCTGAGTTTGTTGAAGCCGCCCTGGGTCTGCACACCCAACTCGTCAATCTGGCGCGATAGTGGAGAGCGAATATCCACCTTGCCGTAGGTCCACCCCAATGCGAATGCATTGATGCCGCCGCCCCCGAGCTGGTCACGCAGATCGCCATTGAAATTGAGCATCCAGGCATCGATGTTCTTTTTGGTAACTGAGCCGGTTGCGTTGACGCTGTCGCTGAATTTCTTGTTGTCGTAACCCAGTTGAACAAACAGGTTGCCGCTACGCGAACGAATCAATGGATAACTGCCGTACAGACTCGCAATCTTGGCGTTGCCGCTGGCATCCAGGGCCGCAAAATCCTTGCGAAGGCGATAGTCCATACTGGCGTAGGCAGCACCGATCTTCGCTTCACCCACCTGGAGTTGATAGGCCAATCGCCCGTAGTTCAGTCCTTCTGCCGAGGTGAAGGCGCGCACACTGGCGACATCTCCCCAACCGGCAAGTTCGGCAATGTTGACCGTGGCACCAACACGATTACGCCCGGTATAACGATTGCCTGTGTTGTCCGCATCGACACTGCCACT
The DNA here is from genome assembly GCF_009360615.1 of Comamonas sp. Classification (GTDB taxonomy): domain Bacteria; phylum Pseudomonadota; class Gammaproteobacteria; order Burkholderiales; family Burkholderiaceae_C; genus Comamonas. Next base: position 3,244 of record NZ_SPEY01000011.1, on the reverse strand, counting down.
GATGCGTGCTCCAGGCTTTACATCAATCAGCAGATCCGAGTATCCGGCGGATGCACCAGGCGCCAGGGTAGAGCTGACTTGGCTGCCCGGCAGGTCGGACAGCAGCAACAGCTTGCGCTCCAGCGTAGATGCCGTGATAGGCTGGCCGCTGAGGCCATCCGCAATCTGATGGATCAGGGTATCGGAGACGGGGCTTTGGTTATTCAGCGTCACCTGACCATATTGACCCAGCAGCACCGCGATGGTGATGCTTCCATCTTCGCTTTCTTGCGCTGGCAGATAGGCCTGGGCCAGAAAGTAGCCACGTTGCTGAAGGTGCGCTGCAACCCTTGCCGCCATCCCCCGCAACTCGGTCAATGTGACATCACTACCTGAGACAAAACCGCTCGCCCCAATCAGTTCGGCTTCAGGCACCACAGTGGAGCCGATCACTCGCAACTTTTCGACGGTGATTCGGGTCTTGTCCTCTGTAGGCTGCGCAACGGGAGCGCCTTTCTCGATCCGTATTTGTGGTGGGATGGGCTTGGGAGCCGGGGCAGGCGGAACCTGCTGTAGTTGGCTGCCTGCACCAGGAAAGTCGGCTGCCATTGCGCTGCTGCAAAGAACGAGAACAGCTATCGGGGCGAGTTGTATTTTCAATTTTTTTCCTATCAGCCCAGCCTACCGCTTGCGGCATCTGGTCGAAACTAACGCAATCGATTGGAGGTCGCTGGCGCTAGGGATCGGGCGTCGCGATGCATCTGCTGGCGAACTCGCAGAGCGTGTCAATGCACTGCGACAGACCCAGATGTGCAGTGTCTAGCGTCAGTTGCGCCTGAAGCGGCGGCTCGTAGGGTGCGGAAAGTCCCGTGAAATAGGCTATCTCGCCTGCACGCGCACGGGCATACAGTTTCTTGGGATCGCGGGCTTCACATACCTCCAGGGAGGTGCTCAGGTAGACCTCATGGAAGGCTGAGGGACCGATGATGTTTCTGGCGTTCTCGCGGTCCGCCCGGTACGGCGATATAAAGGACGCGACTACCACCAAACCTGCATGGTTCATCAGCCGAGCCACTTCGGCCACTCGTCGGATGTTTTCTCGCCGGTCAGCTTCTGAAAACCCCAGGTCTTTGTTCAATCCATGGCGAAGTTCATCGCCGTCAAGCGAACAGCAGGGAATGCCCTGGTGTTTTAGTGAGGAGGCAAGGGCCTTGCCTAGCGTAGATTTCCCTGCTCCGCTGAGCCCCGTTAGCCAGATGGTCGACGGCTTGAACATGCTGTATGGCAGAGCCGAAATCTGGATAGGGCTGGATGACGAAGACATGAGATCAGCCATGTTTGCGCAGGTATGACGCACATATAGCTCTGCAAATAATTGTTAAATTTTACTACTCATGAAAAAAAAAGAAACTTTTTTATGATGCTGTTGTACAGACGATCCGGATTCACGGGAGCGTCTGGCATCGAAATCCGCAGGAATCGAATAGGCAGTGATTCGCAATTCCTGGTCGCATCACTATCGGGCTGAAGACGTTATCTGCAAGCGGTCCGGAGGGCTCCTCCAAGCCGGGAGTTGCCGTTCGTGCTGGTACAAGTTGCCAGTGCATCCTCAACCTGGATGCAGAGGCACCAAGCGGTCGACTCGAGCTTGGAGTGCCCTCCGGTTATTGATGCTCTGATCGCCAGCATTGCGTTTGTCCTGCGGAGAGCGATCGCGACGCACCCAGCACGATCTGGGTGTTGATTCTCAGGAGGCTCATAGCCGGAATGCGGCTAATGGGGGGGCAGGGCGCACAGTGCGGACGACTGCAATGCTCCCGTTCCAGTACTGCTGTTGGGTCTGATCTGTCGGCGCAATAGTGCTCAGCCTGGCTTGAGAAAGTCTGTGCGTCTGCTGCTTCTCAGCGTTCTTCTGGGCGGCGGCTCTCTGACTTCGACACTGCGTCTCGCTATGGCCGGCAGTGCTCTGGCTTCTGCAAGGGAAATGGACAGACCGAACCCAAGTTCGCTTGGCTCGGGAGTGGACTTGGCGCCGAGAGATTCGTCTTGGCGGCCAATGGCCAGCGTTTCACGTCCACCATTGGGGCGGTAGTCGTATCGGCACGGTCTGGTTCCCGCAGGGGGGGCGGGGCGTGCAGGCGGTCTCTGGCGGCAATTTTGAATGCCTTGTCTCCAGAGCGTAGTTTGCCCAGTTCCGTGTCTGTGAGTATGGGCGTCTTGCTTGAAGAGCTTTACCGCCACAACGCATGTCGGTAAAGGATGCAGCGCCTCGGAAAATCAAGGATTGACCGTCAAATGTGCCGAAAAATGTGGTTCCCGTTGCACCTTATAGGCTTGCGAAAAACACGTAAATCCTTGAGTTTCAAAGAATCATGGGAAATCCAAGACGCAGCACGGCGTCTTGGATTCACTGTGGATTATTCCCACTCGATGGTTGCTGGTGGCTTGGTGCTCACGTCGTAGGTGACGCGGTTGATGCCGCGCACTTCATTGATGATCCGGCCGGATGCCTTCTTGAGCAGGCCGTAGGGCAGCTCGGCCCAGTCGGCAGTCATGAAGTCGCTGGTGACCACCGCGCGCAGTGCCACGACGTAGTCATAGGTGCGGCCATCGCCCATCACGCCTACGCTCTTGACAGGCAGGAACACGGTAAAGGCCTGGCTGGTCAGGTCGTACCAGCTCTTGCCGGTCTTTTCGTCGATCCAGTTGTTGAGCTCTTCGATGAAGATGGCGTCGGCGCGGCGCAGGAGGTCGGCATATTCCTTTTTCACCTCTCCCAGAATGCGAACGCCCAGGCCGGGGCCGGGGAAGGGGTGGCGGTAGACCATGCCGCGAGGCAGACCCAGGGCCACGCCCAGTTCGCGCACCTCGTCCTTGAACAGGTCGCGCAGGGGTTCCAGCAGCTTCAGACCCAGTTGCTCGGGCAGACCGCCGACGTTGTGGTGGCTCTTGATGGTGACGGCTTTCTTGCTCTTGGCGCCGCCCGACTCGATCACGTCGGGATAGATGGTGCCCTGGGCCAGGAAGGTGGCACCCTTGGAGCCTGCGTTGGCCGCCTTGAGCTTCTCGGCTTCGGCCTTGAAGACATCGACGAACAGGCGACCGATGATCTTGCGCTTTTGCTCGGGCTCGGACACGCCGGCCAGCTCGCCCAGGAACAGCTCGGAGGCATCGACGCGCACCACCTTGGCGTGCAGCTTGCCTTCGAACATGTCCATGACCATATCGCCTTCGTTCAGGCGCAGCAGGCCGTGATCGACGAACA
>NZ_SPEY01000013.1 GCF_009360615.1 Comamonas sp. | reverse complement strand
ACGGCGAGGCTGGCAAGCAGTGCCAGAAAGGCAGAGAGAACAAGTCGGCCCAGGGTTTTCATGATGTGCATCTCCGCAGCAACTATAGATGGTGGCGGGCAGCTGCAAAAAACGGTACTGGATCCGGCGCCTGCCTAAGGCTTGCCTCCGGTGCCGCGCGCGATCATGCTGATGAAATTGAGTGCGGCGACCACGATGCCTTTGCTCAGCGGCAGCAGGGCGAAGAACAGAAAGAAGAGGTGGTTGACCTGCCACAGCGGCAGGGTCCGCAGATGCGCAAGCAGGCGCTGGCCATGCCCGCCAGCCGCGATGAAGGCGATGGCAGCGACGATCAGGGCCAGGAACAGCAGCGCTGCAGCCCGCGCAGACCCTGGTGCGCGTCGGAAGGCGACGCTGAGCGGGCGTATCAGGCAGCAGCCAAAGACCAGCGCACACAGAAAGGGCACCAGATGCACGGCTTCGCCGCGCACGAGCCAGGGCAGGGCGGTCACATAGGAGAGGCACAGCAGGGTGAGGCCGGTGGCTCCGATGATTCGGGGCGGGTTCTGATGCCGCTTCATGGACACGTGCCCGCGCGCCGAGGACAGGCCACGAAACCAGAGAAAAAGAGAGCGGTGATCGCTTGCTGCATGTCGATTTCAGGTGCTTTTGTGCATGAAAGGCAATGCTGAAAAGCGGAGGGAGCTATCACTATTGCTGATTGAGGCGGCGGTCAGTCACTTGACCTGGCGCTTTTCAAGCTTGCGCGCAAGGGTGCGCCGGTGCATGCCCAGCCGGCGCGCAGCCTCGGAGATATTGAAGCCGGATTCGGCCAGCGTTTCGTGGATATGCTCCCACTCCAGGGTCTTGATGGACGTGGTCTGGCTGCTGACCTCGACGTCCGTACGGCCTTCGACACGTCCGAAGGCTGCCTCGATGTCGTCTGTGTTCGAGGGTTTGGCCAGGTAGTGGCAGGCGCCGAGCTTGACGGCCTCCACGGCCGTGGCAATGCTGGCGTAACCGGTGAGCACGACGATCAGCGCAGCGGGGTTGTGCAGATGCAGCATCTGCACGCAGTTCAGGCCCGAGGCATTGCCGGCCAGCTTCAGGTCCATGACTGCATACTGCGGCCTGTACTGGGTCAGCAGCAACTGCACTTCCTCGCCGCTGGTGGCATGCAGCACGCGGTAGCCCCGGCGCTCGAACGAGCGCTTGAGGGTGCGTGCAAATGCCGCATCATCTTCAACCAGCAGCAGTAAACGTTCTTCTTCCATGCAATCAACAGTGTCCTAAATCGCGAGAGCGGACTGGGGCAGACTGACCTCCACCAGCGCACCTCCGCCTTGCTGCGCCGGAAGATTGCCGGCATGAACGCGGCCGCCCAGGGCGCGGGCCACGTTGGTGACGAGAAACAGGCCCAGGCCGCGGCCAGGGCGCTCCTGCTTGGTGGAAACATGGCACTGGCCCAGTTGCTGCAGCACGGAGGCATCGAAGCCCGGTCCATGGTCGCGCACCTGGATGCGTATCTGGTCGTGATCGCTGCTGAGGGTCAGCTCCACCCAGTCGGGCGAGGCTTCGAGGGCATTGTCCAGCAAATTGCAAATCATTTGCTGCAAGGCAGTATCCGAGAGCATGGCAAAGTCCCTGACGTCCTGCTGGTGCAGTACAAAGTGCTGCAGGTTGTTATGGGCTTGCCAGTGGCTGACCACGCCTTGGACAAAGCTTGCAAAAGTGGTGCTTTCCGTGCCTTCGGCCCGTGTCTCGCCGGCCGACAGCAGCACGCCGGAAACGATGGACTTGCAGCGCAGCAGCTGGCGCTGCATTTCCTGCAGGTCCTCGCGCAGATCGCTGTCCTGCATGAGTGCCGGCATATGCTGCCAGTCGCCCAGGATCACGGACATGGTGGCCATGGGCGTGCCCAGCTCGTGGGCCGCGCCGGTGGCCAGCAGGCCCAGACGGACAATGTGTTCTTCCTCGCTGGCGCGCTGGCGCATATTGGAGATGCGCTTGTCGCGGCGGCGCGTGTTCTCGACGATGCGGGTCAGAAAGACAATGGTCAGGATGCTGGTCAGCGCAAAGCTGATGAGCACGCCCACGACGTAGAGGCTGGGCAAACCTTCCTGACTCACGAACTGCACATGCAGCGGCTGGTGGAACAGGGTCAGGCCGATGACGCCGACAAACGAGGCTGCAACCACGCACCAGGTGAAATGGGCAGGCAGCAGCACGGCGCTCAGAATCCCCTGCAGCAGGTACAGGTAGATAAAGGGGTTGCTGGCACCGCCACTCAGGTACAGCTGAATGGTCAGGGCCAGCACATCGGCCAGCAACGCGTGGAAGACGCTGCGTGAGGTCACGGGGCGGTGCAGGCCCTGGCTCCAGTAGATATAGGCCAGGTTGGTGGCCACCAGTGCCACCAGGACCAGTGCCATGGGCAGCAGGGGCAGGGGGATCTGAAAGCCGTAGTGCACCAGCGAGATGGTGACAACCTGGCCGACCACGGCAATCCAGCGCAGCTGAATCAGCAGCTGCATGTTCTGCCGCTCGGTCAGGCGCTGTACGCGGAACAGGGAATCGGATATTGGGCTCACCGCGCAATTGTCACCGAGCGAGCCTGCCACGGATGGCTTTGGGGCTATGCGTTCCTGAGGCAGCAGCAGTCGGGCCGGGCATGAAAAAGCGCTCCGGGGGAGCGCTTTTCAGAGGGCATCAGCTTCTGGCAACGGTCTTGTCATGCCGGCGCACCAGCCAGGCTGCGACCAGAACCATGGCTGCCAGCCCATACCAGGTCAGCGCGTAGACCAGATGGCTGTTCGAGAACCGGATGACTGTCATGCCGGGGCGCAGGATGTCGCTGCCGGCCTCTGTCTGGGCATGGGCCGGGTTGCTGGCGGGCACCCCCTGGTCTATGAAGTAGGGGGCTGCCCGGCTCAGACCCTGGGCCTGGGCAATGGCCGCGACATCGCGCGAGAACCACTGGCCGGTGGCCGGGTCGTTCCTGCGCAAGAAGCCGCCGCCGGGCTCGCTCATGCGCATCAGTCCGATGACCGTGACGGTCTCGGCGGACGGGCCGGCTTCGGCAATCTGCCTGAGCCATTCGCTGCGCAGCTTCTCGGGCGTGAAGCCGCGATTGACCAGAACCTGCGTGCCATCGTTCAGCTGCAGCGGTGTCATGAGCCAGAAACCTGCACCTGCTTCGGTCAAGGCCTTGGTCAGCACGCTTTGCTTGTCCAGCCATTGGCCCTGTGCCTTGACGGGCAGATACTCGTGGCTGGCCGCAGTGATCTGCGGCCACTGGCCGGGCTCGGGCACGGCCACCGGGGCACTATGCACGCGCTGCTCCACGCGCTCGATGAGGTCGAGCTTCCAGGCACGGCGCTGGACCTGCCAGGTGCCCAGGGCCATGAACCCCAAAAACAAGGCGATGCCCACAAATGCGAGCATCGCCTTGGCGAAGGGAGAGCGCTGCCGCGCAGCGCTCTGGTTCTTCATGAGGTCAGTCAAGGTGTGACCGCTGCGGGAGCCGTGTGACCTGCGTGCTCTGCGCCCTGGTGCATTTCATGACCGGGCATCATGTTGGTGTTCATGTGGAACATGACCCAAAGCGTGCCGGAGATCGCAATCGCCAGGAAGATCACCGTGAA
>NZ_SPEY01000077.1 GCF_009360615.1 Comamonas sp. | reverse complement strand
TAGAAGTTCAGGTCGCGCACGGCCAGCTTGACGTTGGCGGGAGCAATGGTTGCAGTCATGATCTTGAACCTTGGAATTATTTCTGGCGGGTGATGAAGCGCGCCAGGATGTTCAGCCCCAGCACAGCCACCGTGATGAGGAACACACCGGCCCAGGCCAGTTGCTGCCAGTTCTCATAGGGGCTCATGGCAAACTTGAAGATGGTCACCGGCAGGCTGGCCATGGGCTTGCTCAGGTCGGCATTCCAGAACTGGTTGTTCAGCGCCGTGAACAGCAGCGGAGCCGTCTCCCCCGCAATACGGGCCACGGCCAGCAGCACACCGGTAATCACTCCGGCGCGGGCCGCACGCAGAGTCACCATGATGATGACCTTCCACTTGGGCGTGCCCAGCGCGTAAGCCGCTTCGCGCAGGCTGGCCGGCACCAGCACCAGCATGTTTTCCGTGGTCCGGATGACCACGGGTATCACGATCAGCGCCAGCGCGATCACTCCGGCCATGCCGGAAAAGCTCTTGAAGCGCACCACGACCACGGTGTAGACAAACAGGCCGATGACGATGGACGGGGCCGACAGCAGAATGTCGTTGACGAAGCGCGTGGTGGACGCCAGCCAGCCCTTTTTGTCGTACTCGGCCAGATAGACACCGGCCATCACACCGATCGGCGTGCCGACAAAGGTGGCCAGTGCCACCATCATCAGCGAGCCCCAGATGGCGTTGGCAATACCGCCCTCTTCGTTGGGCGGAGGCGTCATCTGCGAAAACAGGGCGAAGTTCAGGCCACCCACGCCCTGGCGTATGGTTTCCCAGAGAATCCAGACCAGCCAGAAGACACCGAACAGCATGGCGGCCATGGACAGGGTCAGCGCAACCTGATTGAGGCGCTTGCGCCTGTCGTACTTGGCCTGACGCACTGCAGCCAGGTCGGCCGCATCGATCATCCTGGCGGAGGTAGAGGTCGGGCTCATGAGCGGGCTCCTTCATTCTTCTGCAGGCGGTTGAGCAGCACCTTGGACAGGGCCAGCACCACGAAGGTGATGAAGAACAGCACCAGACCGAGATAGATCAGCGATGCCTGATGCAGACCCTCGCCGGCTTCGGCAAACTCGTTGGCCAGGGCCGAGGTGATGCTGTTCGCCGCCTCGAACACGGACAGCGAGTTGAGCTGATTCATGTTGCCGATCACGAAGGTCACGGCCATGGTCTCGCCGAGCGCGCGGCCCAGGCCCAGCATGACGCCGCCCAGCACGCCCGTCTTGGTATAAGGCAGCACCACTTTCCAGACCACTTCCCAGGTCGTGGAGCCCAGACCGTAGGCCGACTCCTTGAGCAGCGCCGGCGTGACCTCGAACACATCGCGCATCACCGAGGCGATGAAGGGGATGATCATGATGGCCAGGATGATGCCGGCCGACAGAATGCCGATACCGACGGGAGGCCCGGAAACGAAGGCACCCAGATAGGGCACTCCGCTCAGCAGGTTCTGCAGCGGCTGCTGCACATAGGTGGCCAGCACGGGGCCGAACACCATCAGGCCCCACATGCCGTAGACGATGGATGGAACTGCGGCCAGCAACTCGATGGCCGTCCCAAGGGGGCGCTTGAGCCACGCAGGCGAGAGTTCCGTGAGAAACAAGGCAATCCCGAAGCTCACGGGCACTGCAATGATGAGCGCGATGGCCGAAGTGGCCAGCGTGCCGTAGATCATGACCAGGCCGCCATACTGGTTCTGAACCGGGTCCCAGACGCTGCTGGTCAGAAATCCCAGGCCGTATTCCGAGATGGCGGGCCAGGCACCGAAGATCAGCGAAATCATGATGGCCAGGAGCAGCACCAGCGTCAGAACCGCTGCACTGCATGCCAGGCCGCCAAACAAACGATCCGCCATACGTCCCGAGATCATCGGAGCACGTGGCGGAGAGGGAGAGCGTCGCTTGGCGGCATCGGTGGGGGCAGCAGCCAGCGAACTGGAGGGCGACGTAGTGGACACGTGAGCGCCTTTATTCGCAAAGGGTTGAAACAGGCAGCGGAGATGCCGTCCGGCACGGCAGTCCGCTGCTCACTGATGGCTCGAGTTACTTGGCGACAACCTTGCCCGAAGTGTCCTTGATGTCGTTCCAGGACTTGAAGATCACGTTCTTGACGGCGTCGGGCATGGGCACATAGTCCAGGTCTGCGGCCGTCTTGTCACCTTGCCTGTAGGCCCAGTCGAAGAACTTCAGCGAAGTGGCCGCCTGCTCGGGCTTTTCCTGGGTCTTGTGCATCAGGATGAAAGTGGCCGAGGTGATGGGCCATGCGTTCTTGCCAGGCTGGTTGGTCAGGATCTGGTAGAAGCTCTTGGCCCAGTCCGCACCGGCTGCGGCAGCCTTGAAGGTTTCATCGTCGGGGGCGACGAAGACGCCGTCCTTGTTCTGCAGCTGAGCGTAGGTCAGCTTGTTCTGCTTCACATAGGCATACTCCACGTAGCCGATCGAGTTGGGCAGACGACCCACAAAGGCGGCAACGCCTTCGTTGCCCTTGCCCCCGGCACCGGTGGGCCAGTTGACGGCCTTGCCCTCACCCACTTTTTCCTTCCATTCGGCATTGACCTTGGAGAGGTAGTTGGTGAAGCCGAAGGTGGTGCCGGAGCCGTCTGCGCGGCGCACGGGAGCGATGGCCGCATCAGGCAGTGCCACACCGGGGTTCAGCGCCGTGATGGCGGGATCGTTCCACTTCGAGATCTTGCCCAGATAGATGTCGCCCAGCACCTGGCCCGACAGCTTCAGCTGACCCGGAGCCACGCCCTTGATGTTGACCACGGGCACAATGCCGCCGATCACAGTGGGAAACTGAACCAGTCCCTTCTTGGCCAGCTCGTCGTCCTTCAGGGGTTCGTCGGAAGCACCGAAGTCCACGGTCTTGGCTTCGATCTGCTTGACACCAGCGCTGGAGCCCACGGACTGGTAGTTAATCTTGACACCTGTGGCCTTGTGGTAGTCGGCGGCCCACTTGGAATAAAGAGGAGCCGGGAAGCTCGCACCGGCACCCGTAGCTTCCTGGCCGGCGTTGGCAATACCCGCGGCAGACAGAGCACCAGCCACCAGAACGTGAATCAAGGACAACTTCATGAAACGACCTCTTAGGGTTGAAAGATTCGATGGAGTGGACTGTAAAAACCTTTTATGACAAGGTCGTGACATGAAAATTTCAAGGCGCAACCGAGTGAAAGACGCCTGATCAGGTCATGCGATTGTCATATTTCATTCGCAAACTGCTGAGCCTTGACCTGCATGCTCGGTCCCCGCGCCAGATCACAGGTAACAGCTTGTCGCAAGGCTGGTGCCGGCGTGCTGCCAATGTATGACATAGTCTGTCCCGCACAATAGCCGACCTGCGGGGGAATGGCCCGGGCTGGAAATAGCGGCAAATACCTGACTTGACAGAGGCTGAACTAAGCTTCCGGAAGGCCCGATGACGGCGCATATTGCATATTCCACTGCCCGATACATGTACCGTCAGCGCCCCTATCGTTCATGCTCCACTCGTGCACGACCCGCATAACTACAACGCATTGATTGGCTCAGAAATGGCTCCAGAATCGCTGCTTGCCGCCGTAGACCTTGGCTCCAACAGTTTTCGCCTTGAAATAGGCCGCATCGGCTCGCATCAACGGATCGAGCGTGTGGAGTACCTCAAGGAAACCGTGCGCCAGGGCAACGGCCTGAACTCGCGCCAGGAACTCTCTCGCGAGGCGATGGAACGCGGCTGGGAATGCCTGGCGCGCTTCGGCGAGCGCCTCCGGGGCTTCGATGCCACGCATGTCCGCGCCGTCGCCACCCAGACCCTGCGCGAGGCAATGAACGCCGACGAGTTCGTGACGCATGGCAGCCGCCTGCTGGGATTTCCCATCGAAGTCATCCCCGGCGAGGAAGAAGCCCGGCTCATCTATCGCGGCGTGGCCAGCTCGCTAGTGCCCAGCCAGCAAAAGCGTCTGGTCATCGACATTGGCGGGCGCTCCACGGAAATCATCATCGGTCAGCACAGCCAGCCGCTGCAGGTGGCGTCGTTTGCGCTGGGCAGCGTCTCCTGGAGCAGCCGCTTCTTCAGTGATGGCGCACTGAACAAGGCCAACTTCCAGGCCGCCGTGGCCGCCGCCAAGCAATGCCTGGCCCGGGCCCAGTTCGCCTATCCCGGCACGGCCTGGGATTGCGCCTACGCATCCTCGGGCACGGCGAATGCCGTGGCGGATGCCCTCACGGCCCAGGGCCTGGACGGACAGGTGATCACGCCCGCCAAGCTGCGCCATCTCTACGAGATGCTGCTGGACATCGGCCATGTGGACCGACTTCGCATGCCGGGTCTCAAGGAGGATCGCCGCCCCGTGGTCGCGGGCGGCATCAGCGTGATGATGGCCGTGGTCGACCTGCTGGGCATTACCGAACTGGAGGTCGCCCAGGGTGCGCTGCGCCAGGGGGCCTTGCACGACCTGCTCGACCATGAGCCTCCCGCCGACAAGGAAGCCGCCGAAATCAGCGCCCTGCAGCTGGACTTCGGCGTGGACGCCCCCCATGCGCTGCGCGTGCAGCGCATTGCTGCCGAGCTGTACCAGCAGATACTGCCTGCCGACATGTCGGCGCAAAGCGCTCAGGCCCTGACCATTGCTGCGCAGCTCCACGAGGTCGGCATGCGTGTGGCCCTGAGCAACTACCACCGCCACGGGGCCTACATCGTCGAGCATTGCGGCCTGGCCACCTGGGAGCCGGAGCTGCGCCAGCGCATCTGTCAGCTGGTGCTGGGCCACCAGGGCAAGCTGCGCAAGCTGGAAGACGCCATCGACTCGCCCCAGCTGGCCCTGCCGCTGATGGCGCTGCGCGTCGCCGTGCAGCTGTGTCATACCCGCCGCGAACCGGACATGAAGGGCATGCAGATCAAGCGCTCGGGCACGGAATGCAAGCTCTCCACCCGCGCGGGCTGGATGCTGACCTATCCGCAATCGGCACGCCTGCTGGAAGAGGAAGCGATGGCCTGGAGCAAGACGCCCTGGAGCCTCAAGTTGCAGCTGCGTTGACGCAGGCGCCCGGCACAGACAAAGGGACTGCTTCGCAGTCCCTTTGTCGTCCGGCCTTCAAAAACAGTGCCGCAGGTGCATGTCAGACGGCGCTTTCAACGTGAAAGTCATCTGGAAAGTCTGAATACCTGGCGCCGCAAGCTCCCTTTCTTGAGGAGTCAGAAGCTCTGGCCGCCGTAGCGCACCATCAGCGCCTGCTGCGCCCCCTTTCCCTCCAGGGGACGTTCGGGCTTCTGGTAGGCGCCCGACGCATCCAGCGTCCAGGCATCGCGGTCATCACCCAGATAGGCCACCAGGCACTCGTCAATCACGCGCTGGCGCAGCTTCTTGTCCAGCACCGGCCAGGCCAGCTCCACGCGGCTGAGCATGTTGCGATTCATCCAGTCTGCGCTGGAAAGCAGCAGCTCTTCTCCCTGGCCCCAGGCAAAGTAGAAGACACGCGAATGCTCCAGAAAGCGCCCGATGATGGAGCGCACGCGGATATTGTCCGTGACGCCCGGACGCTGGGCCGGCAGCATGCAGGAGCCGCGCACGATGAGATCGATCTGCGCGCCCTTGCGCCCGGCATCGACCAGAGCGCGGATCAGGGGCTCGTCGGTCAGCGCATTCATCTTGAGCACCATGCGGGCCTTTTCGCCCCGCTCTGCGGCCGCGGCCACCAGGTCGATCAGCTCCAGCATGCGATTTTGAAGATGGAATGGCGCCATGACCAGCTTTTGCAGCTTGGGCATGGTGTTATGGCTGGAGAGATGACGGAACACCGCATCCATATCCGCCGTGATCTCGTCATCGCAGGTCAACTGGCTGATGTCGGTATACAGGCGCGCGCTGCGGGCGTTGTAGTTGCCCGTGGACAGATGGGCATAGCGCTTGAGCTGGTTGTTGCGTTTTTCGCGCCGCGTGATCAGCAGCATCTTGGCGTGAGTCTTGAGTCCGACCACGCCATAGACCACCTGCACGCCCAGCGACTCCAGTTTTTCCGCCCAGTTGATGTTGGCCTCTTCGTCAAAGCGCGCCTTGAGCTCCAGCACGGCCAGCACCTCCTTGCCACGGCTGACGGCCTCGGCCAGCAGACTCATGATCTCGGAGTCGGTACCCGTGCGATAGATGGTCTGCTTGATGGCCAGCACCTGGGGATCGTTCACGGCCTCGCGCAGCAACTCCAGCACGCCGTCGAAACTCTCGAAGGGCTGGTGGATGATGATGTCGCTCTTGCGCATCTGCGCGAGGATGGAGCGGCCGGGCACGAGCTGGGTGGGCCAAGCCGGCTTCCACTTCGGAAACAGCAGGGCCGGATCATCGACCAGATCGATCAGCTGCATCTGGCGCACCAGATTGACAGGCCCCTTGACGCGGAACAGCGCCTCGGCTGGCAGGCCGTATTGCTCCAGCAGCAGATCCGAGAGCACCACGGAGCATGAGGACGATACCTCCAGGCGCACGGCCTGCCCGTAATGACGGTGGTGCAGACCCTGACGCAGGGCCATGCGCAGATCCACCACATCGTCCTCGTCCACGGCCAGATCGGAGTGACGGGTGACGCGGAACTGCGAGAACTCGGACACCTCCCGGCCCGGGAACAGCTCGGCCAGATGTGCGCGCACGACGCTGGAGATGCTGACAAACAGCTTTTGCTTGCCGGAAATCTTCTCCGGCAGACGGATCAGGCGCGGCAAGGCGCGCGGCACCTTGACGATGGCCACCTCGTTGGCGCGCCCGAAGGCATCGACGCCATTGAGGCGCACGATGAAATTCAGGGCCTTGTTGGCGACCTGCGGAAAGGGGTGGGACGGATCCAGGCCCACTGGCATCAGCAGGGGCTGAACCTCGCGCATGAAGTACTCGCGCACCCATTTGCGCTGCGCCACGCTGCGCTCGCCGTGCGAGACCAGACGGATCGCATGCTTGTCGAACGCCGGGATGATGGCCTGGTTGTAGAGCAGATACTGCCTGGAAACCAGACCGTGGGCCGTGGTCATCAGCCGCTGGAAGCTGGCACGCGAGTACAGCCCCTGCTCGTCGCCCACCTTGGCTGCCGAGACGTGGGGGGCGCAGCGCACCTCGAACCACTCGTCGAGATTGGAGGACACGATACACAGATAGCGCAGGCGCTCAAGCAAAGGTACATCCTCGCGCTCGGCCCAGCTCAGCACGCGCTCGTTGAAGACCAGAATGCTCTGATCGCGGTCCAGCAGCTCCAGGGTCGGCTCGATCACAGGCGGCATGAGTACCTCGTTCTTGGACGCCGCACGGCGTCGGCGCGGCGCTCTGGCAGGGACGGATGATGACGCAGGGGCCGCATCGGAGACGGCACCGGGCACCTCATGGTGCCCGGTGCCGGCGGCCAGCGCAACCGAAGACGGGCCGCCGGCCAGCGCCGGCATGAGCGGGCCGTTCGCCAGGCCCAGGGATGCGGGCCCTGCCTCTGGCAACTGACAGACGGAGTGAGAGGCTGAGGCCGGGACCTGTCCTGTAGAAGAGTCGGTGGCAGCGGAAAAAAAAGAGTCGGGACCGGGTACGGATTGGGACATGTGGCAGCAGCCTGCGAAAGCTCGAAGCGCCCTTGGGGGCATGCCCGCAGTCTGCCGGTGGTTTATGACAATTACATGACCAAAATATGACTGTCATCATGACAGCATGACAACCACCCGGTTTTGCACAGCATCAGCTGGCCCTGACCACCTCGGCCAGGCGCTCGGCACAGTTGCTGGCCATGTCCGCGCTTCTGGCCTCCACCATGACGCGCACCAGGGGCTCGGTGCCACTGGGACGGATCAGCACGCGACCGTCACTGCCCAGCAGTTTCTCGACTGCCGCCTGCTCTCCGGGCAGCTTGGCATTGTTCTTCCAGTCCTGCCCCGGCAGCAGACGCACGTTGATCATGACCTGGGGAAACAGCTTCACGGACTCCAGCCACTGGGCCATGGTCTTCTTGGAGCGTACGCAGGCCTGCAGTACCTGCAGGGCACTGACCAGGCCGTCGCCGGTGGTGTGCTTGTCCAGCGCCAGCAGGTGACCCGAGCTTTCCCCGCCCAGCTGCCAGCCCTTGGCAGTGAGTGCTTCCAGCACATAGCGGTCTCCGACCTTGGCGCGCACAAAGCCCACGCCCTGAGCCCGGAGCGCCTGTTCCACCGCCATATTGGTCATCAGGGTTCCGGCCACGCCGCTCACGGCATCGCCGCGCGCCAGACGATCGGCCGCCATGAGATAGAGCAGCTCATCGCCGTTGTAGAGGCGGCCCTGGGCATCGACCAGCTGCAGCCGGTCGGCATCGCCGTCCAGTGCCACGCCGTAGTCGGCATTGTTGGCACGCACGGCCCTGACCAGCGCTTCGGGATGGGTCGCACCTACGCCCTCGTTGATGTTGAGGCCGTCCGGAGAACAGCCGATTTCCACCACGCTGGCACCGAGCTCGTGAAAGACCTTGGGAGCAATCTGATAGGCCGCGCCATGGGCCGCATCCACCACGATCTTCAGACCGCGCAGCGACAGGCTGTGATCGAAAGTGCTTTTGCAGAACTCGATGTAGCGGCCGGCGGCATCGGCCAGGCGTCGCGCCTTGCCCAGCGAGGCGGAATCCACCCAGACGGGATCCTCCTTGAGGGCGGCTTCCACATCCTCTTCCCAGGAATCAGGCAGCTTGGTGCCCTCGGCACTGAAGAACTTGATGCCGTTGTCATAGAACGGGTTGTGGCTGGCACTGATCACCACACCCAGGCTGGCACGCTGGGCACGCGTCAGATAGGCCACGCCCGGCGTCGGCAAGGGACCCAGCAACATGACATCGACGCCCGCAGAGTTGAAGCCCGATTCGAGCGCACTCTCCAGCATATAGCCCGAGATACGGGTGTCCTTGCCGATAAGCACCAGAGGGCGCTCCTGGGTACGGCGCAGCACGCGCCCGACGGCATGCGCCAGGCGCAGGGCAAAGTCAGGAGTGATGGGGGACTTGCCCACCGTGCCGCGAATCCCGTCCGTGCCGAAGTACTGTCTTGCCATAGTTTCTTTATCCTTTTCAGATTCAATACTCTGTCATCAGTCCTGCAGTGCCTGCGCATCCTGCACGGCCTGCCAGACGGCCAGGGCGGCCACCGTGTCCTTCACGTCGTGGACACGCACGATTCTGGCCCCTCGCTCGACTGCCAGCAACGCCGCAGCCACACTGGGCACCATGCGCTGGTCCACTGACAGTCCGCTGACCTGCCCCAGGGAGCCCTTTCGCGACCAGCCTGCAAGCAGCGGGAAGTCTAGGTCCAGCAACTCACGCTGATGTGCAAGCAAGGCAAAATTTTGTACCACGCTCTTGCCGAAGCCAATGCCGTAATCCCAGACGATGCGCGAGCGCGCGACGCCGGCATCGAGCAAGGGCTGCGTTGCCTGGAGCAGGAAGTCCCGCACCTGCGCCACGGCGTTGCCCTGCATGTGCTCCAGATGCATGTCCTGCGGCGTCTTGTGCATATGCATCAGGCAGACCCCGCAACTGTCGTGCCGGCTCACCGTCTCGAAGGCACCGGGCTGGCGCAGCGCCCAGATGTCGTTGATGATGTCGGCGCCGAGATCCAGAGATGCTGCCATGACCTCGGGCTTGTAGGTATCGATGGAGATGGGCACCTGGAGCTTGACGGCCTCGCGCAGCACGGGCAGAACGCGCGCCAGCTCGTCCTCCAGACTGACTGCGGGTGATCCGGGCCTGGTGGACTCACCGCCTATGTCCAGAATATGGGCTCCCTGCGAGAGCAGCCGTTCTGCATGGGCCATGGCCTGGGATACCCCGGCATGCTTGCCTCCGTCAGAAAAAGAGTCCGGGGTCACATTCACGATGCCCATGACCAGGGGCTTGTCGAGTTGCAAGAGAAAACGCGAGGTTTGCCACTGTTGCGACATAGATCTTCCGATATCTGAGAGTACAAAAACAAAAGGCCCCTGAGGGACCTTTTGTCGCGGAGACGTGGCGCTTAGGCCGTAGTCGGTGAAGGCTCGGCATTCGATGCGGGATTGCCTCCGGAGGAGTTGCCGCCATCCGACGAGGGAGGATTGCGAGGTGTCCAGTCCTTGGGAGGACGAGGCTCCTTGCCGGCCATGATGTCGTTGAGCTGTTCGGCGTCGATCGTTTCCCAGTCCAGCATGGCCTTGGCCATGGCGTGCATCTTGTCGCTATTGTCTTCGATCAGCTTGCGCGCCAGCGCATATTGCTCATCGATGATACGACGCACTTCATCGTCCACCTTCTGCATGGTGGACTCGGACAGATTGGAGCCGCGGCTGAAGGTACGGCCCAGGAAGGGTTCGCCTTCCTGCTCGGAGTAGACCATGGTGCCCAGTGCATCGCTCATTCCGTAGCGCGTCACCATGTCACGGGCGATCTGGGTCGCACGCTCGAAGTCGTTCGAGGCACCAGTCGTCATCTGGTTCATGAACACTTCTTCAGCAATACGGCCACCGAACAGCATGGCGATCTGGTTGAGCATGTACTCCTTGTCGTAGGAGTAGCGATCCTTTTCGGGCAGGCTCATGGTCACGCCCAGCGCACGGCCGCGCGGGATGATGGTGACCTTGTGCACGGGATCGCACTTGGGCAGCAGCTTGCCGATGAGGGCATGGCCTGCCTCATGGTAGGCCGTGTTGCGGCGCTCTTCCTCGGGCATGACCATGGTCTTGCGCTCGGGACCCATGATGATCTTGTCCTTGGCCTTCTCGAAGTCCTGCATCTCCACGGTACGCGCATTTCGGCGCGCCGCCATCAGCGCCGCTTCGTTGCAGAGATTGGCCAGGTCGGCCCCCGACATGCCGGGCGTTCCGCGCGCAATGATGGCCGGGTTCACATCCTGGCCCACGGGGATCTTGCGCATGTGGACATTCAGAATCTGTTCGCGGCCACGGATATCGGGCAGCGTCACATAGACCTGGCGGTCGAAGCGACCGGGACGCAGCAAGGCCGCATCCAGAATATCGGGGCGATTGGTTGCCGCCACCACGATCACCCCGAGATTGGTCTCGAAACCGTCCATCTCGACCAGCATCTGGTTCAGAGTCTGCTCGCGCTCGTCGTTGCCGCCGCCCATGCCGGCGCCACGCTGACGACCGACAGCGTCGATTTCGTCGATGAAGATGATGCAGGGTGCATTCTTCTTGGCGTTTTCGAACATGTCGCGCACGCGGGCCGCGCCCACGCCGACGAACATTTCAACGAAGTCGGAACCCGAGATCGAGAAGAAAGGCACCTTGGCCTCGCCCGCAATCGACTTGGCCAGCAGCGTCTTGCCGGTGCCGGGAGGACCGACCAGCAGCAGACCACGGGGAATACGACCGCCGAGCTTCTGGAACTTGTTGGGGTCCTTGAGGAAGTCCACGACTTCCTTGACCTCTTCCTTGGCCTCATCGGCACCCGCCACGTCGGCAAAGGTGACGGTGTTGCTGTTCTCGTCGAGCATGCGTGCCTTGGACTTGCCGAAGCTGAAGGCTCCGCCCTTGCCGCCGCCCTGCATCTGGCGCATGAAGTACACCCATACGCCGATCAACAGCAGCATGGGGCCCCAGCTCACGAGCAGCGTCATGAGCAGCGAGCCTTCTTCACGTGGCTTGACGTCGAACTTGACGTTGTTGTTGATCAGGTCGCCCACCAAGCCGCGATCCAGGTAGGTGGCCGTGGTGCGGATCTTGCGGTCGTCGGTAGTGGTGGCGACGACCTCGGTACCACCGGCACCTTCCTGAATGGTGGCACTCTTGATCCGGTTGTTGCGCACTTGCTCCAGGAATTCCGAGTAGCCAACATGAGAGGCACCGCCAGCACCTCGGGTGTCAAACTGTTTGAACACCGTAAACAGCACCATGGCGATGACCAGCCAGACGGCGACTTTTGAAAACCACTGATTGTTCAAGGGGGCTCCAATGGAATATTCAGACGTAGAGGCCCGGAAGGGACTCCAGACCCAGTTGAGGTTCATTTTAGGTGTTTCAAGCGCCCGGGACGCCTATTTCCCCCTATAGCGGCCATAGGCAAGCCATGGCTCGACGGACAATCGGCTCTAAGCCTGTGTTTTATCAGGGCTTTACGCTATCAGTTTCACTGGCTTGCTGCAGCAAAGCATGAGGTCAAATGCCCCTATGCAATCCGGCGGCTGCATCAAGAATTCTGTTTCAGGCCCACACCCACGAGGAAAATTTCGGCAGACCGGTCGCGCGATGCCTTGGGCTTGATGGGCTTGACCACCTTGAAGGTCTGCTTGAACAGATCCACCAGCTCGTTGTAGCCGCTGCCGTGGAAAAGCTTGACCACCAGCGCACCCTCGGGCTTCATGTTGTTGATCGCAAAGTCGACGGCCATCTCGATGAGCACCGCGACCCGCGCCCCGTCCGTCGCGCCATGACCGGACAGATTGGGGGCCATGTCCGAAACCACCACGTCGGCCTTGCCGCCGCCCATGGCTTCTTCCAGCTGGGCCAGCACCGCCTCTTCTCGGAAGTCGCCCTGGATGTAATGCACGCCTTCGATGGGCTCCATGGGCAACAGGTCCAGCGAGATGATGCGGCCGTTGAGCTCGCCCACCGCCGCACCGCTGGGCGAGAGACGACGGCGCACGTACTGACTCCAGGCACCGGGAGCGCAGCCCAGATCCACCACGGTGTGGCCAGGCTGGATCAGCTTGAGCGACTCGTCAATTTCCTTGAGCTTGTAGGCCGCGCGGGCACGATAACCGTCCTTCTGGGCGGCTTTCACATACGGGTCGTTGATGTGATCGTGCAGCCAATTCTTATTGACCTTCTTGCTTTTGGTTTTGGTTTTCATGCCTGAATTCTCGCAGCCTTGATAATACGGGTATGCCCCAAATTGAATTAACTCCCGCGCAGCGCCGGGAACACCGCGCCGAAGCCCACCACCTGGACCCCGTCGTCCTCATCGGTGGCGATGGTCTGACCACTGCCGTTCAGAGGGAAGTGGACGCCGCACTCAATGCCCATGGCCTGATCAAGGTCCGCGTTTTCGGCGACGACCGAGCGGCCCGCGAGCAGATCTACCAACAACTGTGCGACGAGCTGAACGCCGCACCCATCCAGCACATCGGCAAGCTGCTGGTGCTGTGGCGCCCGATCCCCGAAAAGGAAAAGGCCTTTGACGAAGACCGCATGCCCGGTCCTCGCGACGTCAAGGTGCTCAAGTTCGGTCGCGCCGGCCAGAAGCCCGAAGTCAAGCAGTTGCGCGTGCTCGGCAATCAGCGCCTGACCGCCGGCGGCACCATCAAGCGCGCCAAGCCCAAGCAAAAGTCGGTCAAGAAAGGCCGTCAGGACTGATCTGCTGATCAGCACCGCCTGCCCGCCCATCTGCCATATTTCCTCGCCAAGACCGCCAACCCATGGTTCAGACCACACAGCAGCCACGCCATATTCTTTGCATGAAATGGGGCACCAAATACGGCCCGGAGTACGTCAACCGACTCTACGCCATGGTGCGCCGCCATCTCAGCGGAGATTTTCGCTTTGTCTGCCTGACCGACAGCACAGAGGGGATTCGCTCCGAGGTGGAGTGCTTCCCCATTCCCGACCTGAACATTCATCTGGCTCCCGGCCAACGTGACGGCGCCTGGAAGAAGCTCACCACCTTCGAGCGGGACCTGCACGGTCTCAAGGGTCAGGCGCTGTTCCTGGACCTGGATGTGGTGATCGTGGGCAGCCTCGACGAGTTCTTCACGCTTCCTGGCGAGTTCCGCATCATTCACGACTACCCGCGTTTCTGGCGCTTCGGCGAGCGCATTGTCGGCAACTCCTCAGTCTACCGCTTCGAGCTGGGTGCCCATGCCGATGTGCTGGAGCATTTCCGGGCGCACACCGAAGAAATGCGCGCCAAGTACCGCAACGAGCAGGAGTACCTGTCGCACTTTCTGCACCGGCAGGGCAAGCTGGACTACTGGCCTGCCGCCTGGTGCCCCAGCTTCAAGTACTACTGCATTCCGACCTGGCCGACCAACTACTGGAAGGAGCCGCTGCCTCCGGCCGATGCGCGCATCGTGATCTTCCACGGCGAGGTGAACCCGCCCGACGCACTGGAAGGCCGTCGCAACAAGCGCTTTCGCCATATCGAGCCGGCCAGGTGGATCGAGAAGGCCTGGGGCTGAAGGACGACTGCTGTTGCAGCCTCAAAAACAAAAGGCGTTGACCGCAAGGTTCAACGCCTTTTTTGTGCTCGCCTGACCGATGGATCAGCGATATTTGGCATCGACCAGCGGATGCCCCTTCATGCGCGAGAGTATGGACAGCGGGCTGGCCGCCGGGTTGTATTCGCTGCCGGGCGGCAGGAACAGCGTCTGCTCCAGCATGTACTGGCCCGACATGACGGCATGCACGGCCTGATCGGAGAAGCACACCCAGGTGGAACCTGCCGCGAACGCCACGGTCTCCTGCGGTGCGTTCTTCTGGTAGTCGGCGTCGCCCTTCATGCCGTCGTGCAGCTGCAGCATCAGGTGATCGTATTCACTGCGATAGGACTTGGTCACATGCAGCAGCTCCAGCACCTTGGCATGCCAGGCACTGTATGGCTTGGCACGCGGCACGAAGCGCTTGGCCACATCGGTGAACGGCTCGCCCACACGCCAGACCCGCGGCTGGCCGTCGGGATTGACATTGGTGAACACGCGCAGAATGCGTTCGCCATAGTTGGGCCGAGAAGGAAAAGCGTCCACATGCATGCGCTTGTCGTCGGCACGCCAGGACTGCGCCCGCGTCTCCACCTGCGAGGGCCGGTAGCTGGTGGGCGCCATTCGCACCTGCGGCATATAAGCAGGAAACAGGCCTGCGATCAACGCCTTGGCCTGCTCGCGAAAGCGTCCGACCATGGCCGCCACCTGCTGCCGGGTGGCCACATCGCCCGCCACGCCCTTGATGGAGCCGTCCACATTGAGGCTGATATTGCGCGTCTTGGGATCGCGCACATCGGGGCGCAGCAGCGTTCTCTCCTGCTCGGTCAGCTGGAAGGTCAGCTGCGGAAAGTACAGCACCTTGCCGGCCTCGACGGCGGCAGTCCATTCATCGCGTCCCCGGACATTGCTCCAGTCCGTCGCGTCGATTCTTACGATTTGAGATTCCATGGCTTCGGCAGTTTACTCCCCGCGGATGGAACAGGCTTGCACTGGATCAAGCCGGCTTGCGTGCGCCCGCCACACGCCACAGCACGATGGCGGCGCACAGCCACTGCAGCGCATACATGCCGGTGCCCACGCTGTGCCAGAGCCTGAGGTTCTCGCGCGCCACGATCCTGGGCGATACGCCGTACTGCACCAGCAGCGCCAGCAACATGCCGGCGATCACAAAACCGATAGCTGCCTGTGCCCATTGCTCAATCTTTTCAGCATGTTTTCGTTTTGAAAACACCAGCAGAAGAGCGCAACATGCAATGGAAATCCAGGTCTGGGCGGCGAACAGCTTGGCCGCCATAAAACCCGCCAGAGCCGGCGTGGGCAGATGGGCAAACAGCATGGGTACGGCCACGAAGCCGATGGCGCTCAGGCTGCCCCACCACAGAGCCGCAAAGAAAACGGGCAGGCGTTCAAACATGATGGTGAAATTTCAGCATGGCAGAGCGCAAACCAGTGATGCCGGACAAGAGCCGCCTCGCAGCAGGGCATCGCCCCCCCGCAGCGCGAAGCGCTTAGAGAGAGGGGCAGGCGCGCAGCGCCTCAGGGGTGATCAGATGTACTTTACGCCCACGATTTCATAGCGGCGCTCGCCGCCCGGCGCCTGCACCACGGCGGTATCCCCCTCTTCCTTGCCGATAAGGGCACGGGCAATGGGGCTGGAGACGTTGATCAGACCGTGCTTGAGGTCGGCCTCGTCCTCGCCCACGATCTGGTAGGTCACGGCCGAGCCGCTGTCTTCATCTTCCAGGTCCACGGTCGCGCCAAACACCACACGACCGCCGGCATCCAGCTCCGTCGGATCGATGACCTGCGCGGCGGACAGCTTGCCTTCGACCTCGAGGATGCGGCCTTCGATGAAGCCCTGCTGCTCCTTCGCGGATTCGTATTCGGCGTTTTCGCTGAGGTCGCCCTGGGCACGGGCCTCTGCAATGGCTTGAATGACGGCGGGGCGATCCACCGTCTTCAGGCGTTGCAGTTCGACTTTGAGCTTTTCTGCTCCGCGCTTGGTGATTGGGATGGTGGCCATGATCGAGTCTCCAAATTCAGCAAACGCCGCGCCCAGCGCGGCACCTCTCGCACAGGCCTGAGTGACAACGTCAAACAGGGGCCTGTGCCCCAAAAGCAAACCGCCGCACGTTGCCGCGCGGCGGTTCAAATACATTACCGGAGATTATGCCGTGTTTGCCGCGGCACAAGTGCGGTAAAAACCCGGCAGCCCTTGCGGGCTGCCTCGGGCGTCAGCCTTTTCAGGCCTTGGTCAGCATGGCATGCAGCTCTTGCACGGAGTGCACGTCCAGATTGCCGCGCATGGCCTTCATGCCCTCCACGGCCGCTTCCGCGCCGAAGATGGTGGTGAAGGTGGTCACGCGTGCCAGCAGCGCGCTGGTACGGATCTGGCGCGAGTCGGCGATGGCGTTGCGGCGCTCTTCCACAGTGTTGATGACCAGGGCGATTTCACCATTCTTGATCATGTCCACGATGTGGGGACGGCCTTCGGTGACCTTGTTCACGGTCTGCACCTCGATGCCGGCCTCGGCAATCGCCGCAGCCGTGCCGCGGGTTGCGCACAGGCTGTAGCCCATGGCGGCCAGTTCCTTGGCCACGGCCACGGCGCGGGTCTTGTCGTTGTTCTTCACCGACAGGAAGACCTTGCCTTCGGCAGGCAGGTGAACACCCGCACCCATCTGGCTCTTGACAAAGGCTTCGCCAAAGGTCTTGCCTACGCCCATGACTTCACCGGTGGATTTCATCTCGGGGCCCAGGATGGTGTCCACACCGGGGAACTTCACGAATGGGAACACGGCTTCCTTGACGCTGAAGTAAGGCGGCGTGACCTCCTTGGTGATGCCCTGCTCGGCCAGCGTGTCGCCGGCCATGCAGCGTGCGGCCACCTTGGCCAGCTGCACGCCCGTGGCCTTGGAGACGAAGGGCACGGTGCGCGAGGCGCGGGGGTTCACTTCCAGCACGTAGATCACGTCCTGGCCGTCCGCCTCCTTGATGGCGAACTGCACGTTCATCAGACCCACCACATGCAGGCCTTCGGCCATGGCTGCGGTCTGGCGCTTGATTTCAGCGACGGTTTCGGCCTTCAGATAGTAAGGAGGCAGCGAGCATGCGGAGTCACCGGAGTGCACGCCGGCCTGCTCGATGTGCTCCATCACGCCGCCGATGTAAACGGCGCCGGTCCTGTCGCGCACGCAGTCCACATCGCACTCGATGGCATTGGACAGAAAGTGGTCCAGCAGCACGGGCGAGTCGTTGGAGACCTTCACGGCTTCGCGCATGTAGCGCTCGAGGTCGCGCTGCTCGTGCACGATTTCCATGGCACGGCCGCCCAGCACATAGGAAGGACGCACCACCAGGGGGTAGCCCAGGCCGGCCGCCTTTTCCAGGGCTTCGGCCTCGGTACGCGCAGTGGCGTTGGGAGGCTGGCGCAGACCCAGGTCGTTGAGCAGCTTCTGGAAGCGCTCGCGGTCCTCGGCGGCATCGATCATGTCGGGCGTGGTGCCGATGATCTTCACGCCTTCGCGCTCCAGGCCCAGAGCCAGCTTCAGAGGCGTCTGGCCGCCATACTGCACGATCACGCCTTCGGGTTGCTCCACATCCACGATTTCCAGCACGTCTTCCAGCGTCAGGGGCTCGAAGTACAGGCGGTCGGAAGTGTCGTAGTCGGTGGACACGGTCTCGGGGTTGCAGTTGACCATGATGGTTTCGTAGCCATCTTCGCGCATGGCCATGGCGGCATGCACGCAGCAATAGTCGAACTCGATACCCTGGCCGATACGGTTGGGGCCACCGCCCAGCACCATGATCTTCTTCTTGTCCGTGGGAGCGGCTTCGCACTCTTCGTCATACGTGGAATACATGTATGCGGTGTTGGAAGCGAATTCGGCCGCACAGGTGTCCACGCGCTTGAACACGGGGCGCACCTTCAGCGCCTTGCGCGCCTCGCGCAAGGCCTTGTCGCTGGTGTGCAGCAGCTTGGCCAGGCGGCGGTCGGAGAAGCCCTTTTGCTTGAGGCTGCGCAGGGTCTGCGCATCCAGAGCCGCCAGGGCGCCCTCGCCCTTTTCTTCGTACAGCTTGTCCAGCTCGAGTTCGATCTTGACGATCTCTTCGATCTGCACGAGGAACCACTTGTCGATCTTGGTGATGTGGTGCACCTCGTCCAGCGACCAGCCTGCCGCGAACGCGTCACCCACATACCAGATACGGTCGGGACCGGGCTCGCCCAGTTCCTTTTCCAGGATTTCGCGATCCTGGGTCTTCTCGTTCATGCCGTCCACGCCCACTTCCAGGCCGCGCAAGGCCTTCTGGAAGGATTCCTGGAAGGTACGCCCGATGGCCATCACTTCGCCCACGGACTTCATCTGCGTGGTCAGGCGGTTGTCGGCAGCAGGGAACTTCTCGAAGGCGAAACGCGGGATCTTGGTGACCACGTAGTCGATCGAGGGCTCGAACGAAGCAGGGGTCTTGCCGCCGGTGATTTCGTTCTTGAGCTCGTCCAGCGTGAAGCCCACGGCCAGCTTGGCCGCGATCTTGGCGATGGGGAAGCCCGTGGCCTTGGAAGCCAGCGCCGAGGAGCGCGAGACGCGGGGATTCATCTCGATGACGATCATGCGACCGTCCTTGGGGTTCACCGAGAACTGCACGTTGGAGCCGCCCGTGTCCACACCGATCTCGCGCAGAACAGCCAGAGATGCATTGCGCATGATCTGGTATTCCTTGTCGGTCAAGGTCTGGGCCGGCGCCACGGTGATGGAGTCACCGGTGTGCACACCCATGGGATCCAGGTTTTCGATGGAGCAGACGATGATGCAGTTGTCAGCGGTGTCGCGCACCACTTCCATCTCGTACTCTTTCCAGCCCAGCAGGGATTCTTCGATCAGCAGCTCGTTGGTGGGCGAAGCCTCCAGACCGCGCTTGCAGATGGTTTCGAATTCCTCGGGGTTGTAGGCAATGCCGCCGCCGGTGCCGCCCAGCGTGAAGCTGGGGCGGATGACGGTGGGGAAGCCCATCTGCTTTTGCACGGCCCAGGCTTCGTCCATGGAGTGGGCGATGCCGGAGCGCGCGGAGCCCAGACCGATCTTGGTCATGGCGTCCTTGAACTTCAGACGGTCTTCGGCCTTGTCGATAGCTTCGGGCTTGGCACCGATCAGCTCGACCTTGTACTTGTCCAGCACGCCGTTCTTCCACAGGTCCAGCGCGCAGTTCAGCGCGGTCTGGCCGCCCATGGTGGGCAGGATGGCATCGGGACGTTCCTTGGCAATGATCTTCTCGACCGTCTGCCAGGTGATGGGCTCGATGTAGGTGACGTCGGCCGTGGCCGGGTCCGTCATGATCGTGGCAGGGTTGCTGTTGATCAGGATGACCTTGTAACCCTCT
The DNA here is from genome assembly GCF_009360615.1 of Comamonas sp. Lineage (GTDB taxonomy): Bacteria > Pseudomonadota > Gammaproteobacteria > Burkholderiales > Burkholderiaceae_C > Comamonas. Next base: position 22,914 of record NZ_SPEY01000077.1, on the reverse strand, counting down.
TCGCGCAGGGCCTTGCAGGCCTGCACGCCGGAGTAGTCAAACTCGCAGGCCTGACCGATCACGATGGGACCGGCGCCAATGATCAGAATGCTTTTAAGGTCGTTGCGCTTAGGCATTGTTGTGTTTCTCCATCAGCGCTGTGAAGCGGTCAAACAGATAGCCGATATCGTTGGGGCCGGGCGATGCTTCGGGGTGGCCCTGGAAGCAGAAGGCAGGCACGTCGGTGCGCTCAAGACCTTGCAGCGTGCCGTCAAACAGGCTGATGTGCGTGGCACGGGCGTTGGCGGGCAGCGAATCGATCTCCACCGCAAAACCGTGGTTCTGGCTGGTGATGCTGACGCGACCGGAGTCCAGGTCCTTCACGGGGTGGTTGGCGCCGTGGTGGCTGTTCTGCATCTTGAAGGTCTTGGCGCCGGAGGCCAGCGCCATGATCTGGTGACCCAGGCAGATGCCGAACAGAGGCTTCTTGGCGGCCATGATCTCCTGGGCAGCGACAATGGCGTAGTCACAAGGCTCGGGATCGCCAGGGCCGTTGGACAGGAACACACCGTCGGGATTCAGGGCCAGCACGTCCTTGGCAGGCGTCTGGGCAGGCACCACGGTCACATCGCAGCCGCGCTCGGCCAGCATGCGCAGAATGTTCTTCTTCACGCCGAAGTCGTAGGCCACGACCTTGAACCTGGGCGCCTCAAGCTTGCCGTAGCCTTGACCCAGCTTCCATTCGGTTTCGGTCCAGGGATAGGACTTGACGGTGGTCACGACCTTGGCGAGGTCCAGCCCCTTCATGCTGGGCGCGGCCTTGGCGGCGGCGATGGCCTCGTCGATCCTGGCCTGGGTGACTTCTTCACCAGCGGCCAGGCCCACGATTGCGCCGTTCTGCGCACCATGATCACGCAGCAGCCGCGTGAGCTTGCGGGTGTCGATGTTGGCAATGGCGACAGTCTTGCCTGCGGTCAGGTACTCGGACAGCGTCTGGGTGCTTCGGAAGTTGCTGGCCAGCAAAGGCAGGTTCTTGATGATGAGACCTGCGGCATGGATCTTGTCAGCCTCGACGTCTTCAGGATTGACACCGTAGTTGCCGATGTGCGGATACGTGAGCGTCACGATCTGCTGGCAATAGCTGGGGTCGGTGAGGATTTCCTGGTAGCCGGTCAGCGAGGTGTTGAAAACGACTTCGCCAACAGTGGTGCCTTGCGCACCAATCGAGTTGCCAATAAAGACCGTGCCGTCTGCGAGCGCCAGAATGGCGGATGGGAAATTTCCCTTGAGAGACAAAAGCACTGGGTTCTCCGGTTTTTTAATTACGGTTACGCCCAACGAAGCCCCGGCATGTGCGCTGGGACATTTGTGTCTGCAGGGAATGGCGAGGAAGCGTCGCTAGGCGTATGAAGGAATGCTTGAAAGCCGCCCATTATAGGCTCTGTCCGCTTCACCCCTTTGAAGCGCCCCGGGATTACCCTCTGCGGCGTAGCATGCTTACGCTGCTCGCATGCAGGCAGATCGCAGCGGCGGCAGCCACGTTGAGTGACTCCTCACCTCCGGGCTGGGCAATGCTGATGCGGTGCTGTGCCATGCCCATCAGCGCCTCGCCCACACCCTGCCCTTCATGGCCCATGGCCCAGGCACAGGGCCAGGGCAGGTCGGCTTCATGAATCAATGTCCCCTGATGGGAGCTGGTCACTACCAGGGGCACCTGCAGACCCTGCACCTGCTCGACCGAGGCCGCCTCGATCAGAAGAAGGCCGAAGTGAGCCCCCATTCCGGCACGCAACACCTTCTGGCTCCACAGAGCGGCCGTCCCCTTGAGCGCCACGATCTGGGTGAAGCCAAAGGCCGACGCGCTGCGCAGGATGCTGCCCACATTGCCGGCATCCTGGACGCGGTCCAGCACCACGGTAGCCGCCCCCGGCTGCACCCGCACTGCCGCGTCCCAGTCCATCACATAGCCCATGCGGGCGGGAGACTCCAGGCTGCTGATCTCGTCGAACAAGGCATCGGCCAGCACCACGACCTTGCTGGCGGCCTGCACCCACTCCTCCGGTGCCTGCGGCCAGAAGGACTGCGCGAACACAGCCACCTTGGGTTTCAGACCCCGCACCAGGGCCGCACGACACAAATGATCGCCCTCCAGCCAGACCTGACCCTGCTTGCGGTAGGCCGTGCTGTCCTGGGACAGACGGCGCAGTTCCTTGACGAAAGCGTTGTCACGCGAATGAATATCCGTGACCTGGGGGCGTGCAGCCATGTCGACCTCTGAGAAAAAAAAACCCGGCATGCCAGCACCTGGCCGAGTTTGAAACAAAAAGATAATGCGCCCTGGCCGGCCCTGCACCGCAGTCGGGATTGCAGGCCCTGACCGGTCAGGCACGTATCAGGCGTAGAGCGATGCCTGCGACATCAACAGGTTCGACGTCACCCCCGAGAGCCCGGTCTCACAGAGCACAGGCTGGGCCGTACCGCCCTCGCACACTTGCCCTGCCTGCAGCACCTGGGCCACTGGCGCAAAGGAGCGCCTGTGCTCGGCCGTCGCGCCATGGGTGCGCAAGGCCTGCAGATGCGCGGCCGTGCCGTAGCCTTTGTGCCCCGCAAATCCGTACTGCGGATACTGGGCGTCCAGCCGCTCGCACCAGCGGTCGCGCGTGACCTTGGCCAAAATGGAAGCTGCCGAAATGGCCTGTACCAGCGAGTCCCCCTTGACGATGGCCTCGGCCTGCACATCGATCTGGGGCAACTGATTGCCATCCACCAGCACCAGCACGGGCTTGAGGCGCAAGCCCATCACCGCACGGCGCATGGCAAGCAGCGTGGCCTTGAGGATGTTGATCTCGTCGATCTCCTGCACCGATGCCTGGGCTATGCAAAAGCAAAGCGCCTTGGCACGGATCTCATCGTAGAGCACCTCCCGGCGGTTGGCCGTGAGCTTCTTGGAGTCATTCAACCCGGCTATCGGCTTCATGTCGTCCAGGATGACGGCGGCCGCCACCACCGGGCCGGCCAGCGGGCCGCGCCCTGCCTCATCCACCCCGGCAACCAGCCCGGGCGGATGCCAGGGCAGGCAGCCTTGCTCAAGCAGCGGGGGTGGCAATGATTTTTTGGATCGCATGGGCAGCCAGTTCGGCGGTATCGCGGCGCAGTTCGTGATGTAGCGCGGTGAAGCGCTCAACCAGCGCTTCAATGGTGACAGGAGAATCCTGGCTGGCTCTGAGCCAGCCCAGCGCGGCCTGGGCCAGTGCCTCGGGCGTTGCCGCATCCTGCAGCAGCTCGGGCACGACGAAGTCGCCGCACAGAATATTGGGCAGCCCCACCCAGGGCTGCAGTTGCTTGCGCTTCATGAGGCGCCAGCTCCAGGGGTGCATGCTGTAGCTGATGACCATGGGGCGCTTGTAGAGCGCGGCCTCCAGCGTGGCGGTGCCGCTGGCAATCAGCGTACAGTCGCAGGCCGCCAGCACATCGTGGGACTGGCCCTTGACGATGAGGCATTGCTCCTGCATGCCTGCCTCGGCGGCGATGCGCTGCACCTCTTCGTACAGGGAAGGCACGGCCGGCACCACGATCCGGGTCTGCGGCAACGCCTTGCGGACCAGCGCTGCCGCCTTGAAAAAACCCGAGGCGATGTAGCGCACCTCGGAGCGGCGGCTGCCGGGCAGCAAGGCCAGCACCAGCCCCTCTTCGGCCAGGCCCAGGCGCGCACGCGCAGCCGCCCTGTCGGGATGCAAGGGAATCACCTGCGCCAGCGGATGGCCGACGTAAGTGGCTTCGATGCCATGCCGGGCCAGCAGTTCGGGCTCGAACGGAAAGATGCACAGCACATGGTCGGCCGCGCGGCGGATTTTCTCCACGCGATCGGCGCGCCAGGCCCAGATCGAGGGGCAGACAAAATGCACGGTCTTGATGCCCGCTTCGCGCAAGCCGGTTTCCAGCCCCAGGTTGAAGTCGGGCGCATCCACGCCCACGAAGACCGAGGGCGGATGCGCAATCAGGCGCTGACGCAGCTTTTTGCGAATTCCGAGCAGCTCGGCCACGCGGGCCAGGACTTCCCAGCTGTAGCCGTGCACGGCCAGACGCTCGGACTGCCACCAGGCATCAAAGCCTCGCTCCTGCATTCGGTCGCCGCCGATCCCCATGGAGCTTGCATCGGGCCAGCGCTGACGCAGACCGTCGAGCAACAGCGAAGCCAGCAGATCGCCCGAGGCCTCGCCTGCCACCATGGCGATGCGGGGCGCTACGGAATCTGCAGCAGCTTGCGCTTGCTTGTTAGGCATTTCAGAGCTATTCACGACTCAAATCCAGATGGAGACAGCGCAAGCTGCCATCAACGTGTGATGCCACTGGTCGCCGATGCCAGAAAGGACTGCATGAAGTCCACATCCTGCACGGCTTCGGGCGTTGCCGACTTGATCGCATCCATGGCCGCGATGGCCTGCTCCAGCGTCAGGCCCTGGCGGTACAGCAGCTTGTGCATCTCGCGCACCGCGGCAATGCGCGCATCCGAGAAACCGCGGCGCTTGAGACCGATCAGATTCACACTCCGCGCAGCCAGCGGGTTGCCATCCACCGTCATGAAAGGCGGCACATCCTTGTTCACATGGGCCTGAAAGCCCACCATGGCGTGCGCGCCGATGCGCATGCGTTGCAGCACGCCGGTGAGCCCGCCGATGGTCACCCAGTCGCCGACATGCACATGGCCTGCCAGCGTGGTGTTGTTGGCCAGCGTGGTCTGATTGCCGATGACGCAGTCATGCGCGATGTGCACATAGGCCATGATCCAGTTGTCATGGCCTATGGTGGTCTCGCCGCGGTCCTGCGTGGTCCCCGTGTTGAAGGTACAAAACTCGCGCACCGTGTTGCGGTCGCCGATCACCAGACGCGTGGGCTCGCCCGCATACTTCTTGTCCTGGGGCTGGGCTCCCAGCGATGCGAACTGGAAGATGTGGTTGTCTTCACCAATCGTGGTGTCGCCCTCGATCACGCAATGCGCGCCCACCTTGCTTCGGGCTCCAATGCGCACCCTGGGACCGATCACGGCGTACGGCCCCACCGACACCGTGGTGTCCAGCTGGGCCGCAGGGTCCACCAGGGCGGTGGGATGAATCAAGCTCACAGCCGCCATCAATGCTTATCCCACGTGACGCATGGTGCACATCAGCTGGGCTTCGGCAGCGACTTCGCCATCCACGCTGGCGACGGCGTTGAACTTCCAGATGCCGCCGCGCACGCGGTCGATGGTGATCTCCAGGGCGAGCTGGTCCCCCGGCACCACGGGGCGCTTGAAGCGCGCCGAATCGATACCCACGAAGTAGTAGATATTGTTCTCATCGGGAACCTGACCCATGGCATCGAAAGCCAGCAGGCCTGCAGCCTGGGCCAGCGCTTCAAGAATCAGCACGCCGGGCATGACGGGACGACCAGGAAAGTGCCCCGTGAAGAACGGCTCGTTGAAAGTCACGTTCTTGATCGCCTTGATGCGTGTGTTGCGCTCAAGCTCCAGCACCCGGTCCACCAGAAGAAAGGGATAGCGGTGAGGCAGTTGCTTGAGAATTTCTTGAATATCCATCATCAATTTCCGTTGTTGCTTTGCCGGCCCTCAGCCAGCGCTTGTTCAAGCTTCTTGACCCGCTCCCGGAGCGTGTACAACTGCCTGAAGGTTGCAGCGTTCTTTTCCCATTGCTCGTTTTCTTGCAACGGAAAGATGCCTGTGTAAAAACCTGCCTTGGGCAAGGAGCGAGTGACCATCGAGGTCGGCGAAATGACCGTACCGTCCGCAATCGTCAGATGCCCCAGGATATTGGCTGCGCCACCGATCTGGCAGTGCTTTCCGATGCGCGCACTGCCGGCAATACCGGTATTGCCGGCAATCACCGTATGCGCACCGATATGCACATTGTGGGCAATCTGCACAAGATTATCGATCTTGACGCCATCTTCGATGATGGTGTCATCGAGAGCCCCACGATCGACGCAGGTGTTGGCACCGATTTCCACATCGTTGCCGATGCGGACGGCCCCCAGTTGCTCGATCTTCTCCCATCGGCCGTCCGATGGCGCGAAGCCGAACCCGTCGGCACCGATGACCACACCCGAATGCACGATGCAGCGCTCGCCCACCACACAGCCCTGGCTGACGGTGACCCGCGACTTCAGCACCGTATCGGCACCGATGACGGCGCCCGCCTCCACCACGCACTGCGGACCCACATAGGCGCTGGCATGCACCTGGGCCGTGGCATCCACCACGGCGCTGGCATGAATGCCGCTCGGCCTGCCGCCTTGCTGATGCGCCTTCCACCACTGGGTGGCACGCGCGAAATAGGCATAGGGATCGGCCGTGACTATGCAGGCGCCGCGCTGCGCCGCTTCATCGCGCAGCGCCGGCGCCACAATGACACAGGCCGCCTGTGAGGCGGCCAGTTGCTGGCGATAGCGGGGATTGCTTAAAAAGCTCAGATCGCCGTGACCCGCAGAGTCCAGCGGAGCGATGCGCGAGATGGGCATCTCGCGCTCGCCTCCGACCAGTTCTCCACCGAGCGCATCGAGAATCTGTCCCAATAGAACGCTCACAAAAGTATCCCTGGGATTACTTTGCGCCGTTCAGGGCCTTGATGACCTTGTCGGTGATATCGAACTTGGGGTTGATGTACACGGCCTCCTGCAGGATGACGTCGTACTTTTCAGCCTCGGCCACTTGCTTGACAACCTTGTTGGCACGATCGAGCACCGTGGCCAGCTCTTCGTTCTTGCGGGCGTTCAGGTCTTCCTGGAACTCACGGCGCTTGCGCTGGAATTCACGGTCCTGATCCACCAGCTGACGCTGGCGCGATGCGCGCTGGCTCTCGGACATGGTCGTAGCCTCGCGCTCGAACTTGTCCGAAGCATTCTTCAAGGAATTGCCCTGATCGACCAAATCCTTTTCACGCTTAGAAAACTCCTGCTCAAGCTTGGCTTGGGCAGCCTTGGCAGCGGATGCCTCACGGAAGATGCGATCCGTGTTCACAAAACCTGCCTTGAATTCCTGTGCATGCGCAGAGACGGCCATGGCGCCAAGCAGCACAGCCAGAGAAAGATGGCTAGAGAGAGATTTCATTAGAAAGATGTTCCGATTTGGAATTGCAGTTTCTGGATTCTATCGCCGGTTTCCTTACGGATAGGCTGAGCATACGCCAAACGCAACGGACCCAGCGGCGAAATCCAGCTGATACCGATACCGGTGGAAGCACGCAAGGTCCCCAGATCCATGCTTTCACCTTCCGCCCACACATTACCCACGTCCACGAAGCCGAACAGACGCAGGGTTCTGTCGTTGCCGGCTCCGGGGAATGGAACCATGAACTCGCCATTCAAGGTCAGCTTGCGTGTACCGCCGAGGGCCAGGTTGGTGTTCACGGAATCGTGCTTGCCCAGGGAGCCCTGCTCGAAACCGCGTACCGAACCCAGACCGCCCGAATAGAAGTTCTTGAAGATGGGATAGGGGTTGCCGCCCAGGCCCTTGCCCCAGCCCAGCTCGCCGTTCAGGGCGATCGTGTACTTCTTGTTGAGCGGGATATATTGCTGAATCTGGTAATTGGCCTTCGCATAGCGCATATCGCTCATGAACGAGGCTTCCAGATTCACGCGCTGATAGCGGCCGGCATTCGGAGCCAGCGCGCTGTCGCGATTATCGCGAGACCAACCCAGCGTCAGGGGAATGCCGGTCTTGGAGCAGCCGACATTCGCACCGACAGCGCCGCCGCAATATTCGTTGTAGACCTCGGGCATATAGGTGCCCGGCTTGATTTCATTGCCTTCGACACCGGCACCGAAGAAGATGGTATCCACTTCGCTGAAAGGCACGCCGAAACGCACGCTGGCACCCTTGGTGATGATCTTGTAGGCGCCATCGTCATAGTAGGGACGGATGGTGCGGTAGTACAGGTCATAGGTGCGCGAAATACCCGTATCCGTGAAATAGGGATTCGTGGTCGACACCACCATGGTGCGGTTGTACTTGCTGGTGTTGATGTCCAGGCCCAGATAGTTGCCGGAACCAAAAACGTTTTCCTGCTTGATGCCAAAGGACAGCGAAACCTTTTCGGCGCTGGAGAAACCGGCACCCAGCTGGATCGATCCCGTGGGCTTTTCCACCACGTTGATCATCAGATCGACCTGGTCGGGAGAGCCAGGCACTTCCTGGGTTTCGATTTCAACCTGGGTAAAGAAGCCGAGACGGTCCACACGGTCGCGCGACAGCTTGATCTTCTGGCCGTCATACCAGGACGCTTCGAACTGGCGGAATTCGCGACGAATCACTTCGTCGCGGGTCTTGTTGTTGCCGCTGACGCTGATGCGCCGGATGTAGGCTCGGCGCGAGGGCTGGGCCTGCAGCACCAGGGCCACACGGTTGTTCGTGCGGTCGATTTCGGGCACGGCCTCCACCTTGGCGAAGGCAAAACCGAAATTGCTGTAATAGTCGGTAAAAGCCTTGATCGTCTCGGAGACCTGGTCGGCGTTATAGGGCTCGCCGGGCTTGATCTTGACCAGCGACTTGAACTCGTCATCGCGATCGAGGTAGTTGCCTTCGAGCTTCACGCCAGAGACCACGTACTGATTGCCTTCGTGAATGTTCACGGTCAGGCCGATGCTCTGCTTGTCAGGAGATATGGCGACCTGGGTCGACTCCACGCGGAACTCCAGATAGCCGCGTTGCAGATAGTAGGAGCGCAGGGACTCCAGGTCCGCATTCAGCTTGTTGCGCGCATAGCGGTCGGACTTGGTGTACCAGCTCATCCAGTTGCCCGTGTCCTGGTCGAACAGATCCTTGAGCGTGGACTCCTTGAAGGCCTTGTTGCCCACAATGTGGATTTCATTGATCTTCGCGGGCTCGCCTTCCGAGACGGTGAAGGTCAGGTTCACGCGGTTGCGCTCGATCGGCGTCACCGTGGTCACCACCTCCGCACCGTAGAGGCTGCGGTTGATGTACTGGCGCTTGAGCTCCTGCTCGGCACGATCCGCCAAGGCCTTGTCGAAAGGCCGGCCATCCGCCAGACCCACGTCGCGCATGGCCTTGAGCAAGGTGTCCTTGTCGAATTCCTTGGTGCCGGCAAAGTTCACCTCGGCAATGGTGGGACGCTCCTCCACGACCACCACCAGCACATTGCCATTGGCTTCCAGGCGTACATCCTTGAACAGACCCAGTGCAAACAGCGAACGGATGGCCGCTGCGCCCTTTTCGTCGTTGTAGTCGTCACCCACGCGCAAAGGCATGGAGGCGAAAACCGTACCGGGCTCCACTCGCTGCAAACCCTCGACGCGGATATCTTGAACCTTGAAGGGCTCCAGCGCCCATGCCGCCTGCGCAGCTAAAACCATAGCAGCCAGGGCAGTAGCAGAGCGCATGCCCAAGCGATTGAAATGTTTTTTCATGAGTGGAAATCGCCGCGAATGCGGCCTACCGTAGCGATAAAAATTAGCCCCAGAGCCGGTTGATATCGTTGAAAAAGGCGACTGACATCATCAGCAGTATGACCGCGATGCCTGCACGCTGCAGTCTTTCAGCCCAGACTTCAGAGACACTGCGCCCCGTCAGACCTTCCCAAAGATAATACATCAGGTGCCCACCATCCAGAACGGGCAATGGTAGCAGGTTGAGAACGCCCAGACTGATGCTGATGAGCGCAAGAAAAGACAGATATTGCACCAGCCCCATGCTGGCAGACTTGCCCGCGTAATCGGCAATCGTCAAGGGGCCGCTGATATTCTTGAGCGAGGCCTGACCGATCAGCATGCGCCCCATCATGCGCAGCGTCATCGAAGACAGCTCCCAGGTCTTCTGAACACCGGCACCCAGCCCATCCAGGAAGCCTCTGCGCACCAGCACCATCTCCGGCTGGCTGCCGATGAAGGCATTCACCCGCGCCGCTGGCGCCTGCCCGTCCTTGCCGGGCACCATTTCCGGCTGCACCTGCAGATTCAGGTGCCGGCCCGCGCGCTCCACCACCCAGGCCTGGGGCGGCGCCAGCCCGCTCTGCCCCGCGGCACGAATCACGGCTCGCGCCTGCGCTCCATCCTGGACTGCCACAGCATCGATGCTGAGCAGCACATCGCCTTTTTGCAGACCCGCCTTGTCCGCCGGGCCGCCAGCGACAATCTCATCAATGACCGGACGGCTCCAGGCTCCCTGCAGCCCTACCTTGTCAAAGAAAGCCGCATCCGGTTCCTTTTGCTGCAAAGAAGCGAGATCCAGTGGCACGATGCGCGCCGCGCCATGTGCCTGATCAGCCACTTCCAGCTGCAGGGACTCGCCTTCAATGGCCGCCGTCGTCACCAGCCATCGCAAATCACCCAGAGCACGCACAGGCTGCCACTCGTGGCCTCCCACGGAGGCACGCTGCACCCAGTCGCCACTTTGAATGCCGGCTTGCTGCAGCAAACTGCCGGCCGCAGGCGCGGCAAGCCGGGCTGCAGGCTCGTTCGTGCCCACCCAGTTGACCACGGTCAGCAGCACCACGGCCAGCACCAGATTGGCCGCCGGGCCTGCTGCAACAATGGCTGCGCGAGAACGCAGGGGCTGGTTGTTGAAGGCCAGGTGCCTTTCCTCGGGCCTGACCACCGCCTCACGCTCGTCAAGCATGCGCACATAACCGCCAAGAGGCAACGCCGCGATCACATACTCGGTGCCTGACTTCTTGCCGACCCAGCGCAACAGCGGCCTGCCGAAGCCCACGGAGTAACGCAGCACCTTGACACCGCAGGCCACGGCAACGCGATAGTGGCCCCACTCATGCACCGCAATCAGAACACCGAGCGCCACGATGAAAGCACCAACTGTCAGCAACACCTGAAACTCCTTTTTGCCAATCGATGCTTGGAGTGTGCGCCTGGCTGCAAGTTCAACTGCAGCCCCTCACCCACCGGGAATCGGCACCGGGTCAGCGCACCCACAGCCGGGCGACGGCGGCCGCGCTCTCGCGTGCGCGCGCATCGAGGGCCATCAGATCCTCAAGACTGTTCACGGCGCCCGGCTGCACCGATTCCAGCGTCTGCAGGTTGACGGCATGAATACGGTCAAACGAGAGACGACGCTCCAGGAAGGCAGCAACCGCCACTTCATTGGCTGCATTGAGCACCGTGGTCGTCCCCTCGGGTGCGCGCAGCGCCTGCCAGGACAGATGCAGACCAGGAAAGCGACGTGCATCTGCCTCCTCGAAGGTCAGCGCCGCCAGCTTGGCAAAATCCAGCACCGGAGCACCGCTCTCGATGCGCCGGGGCCAGGCCAGGCCGCAGGCAATCGGCACCCGCATATCGGGCGTACCCAGCTGAGCGAGCACTGACGAATCCCGGAACTGCACCATCGAGTGCACGATCTGTTGCGGATGGATCACCACCTTGATCTTCTCGGGCGCCATATCGAACAGCCAGCGCGCCTCGATCACCTCCAGCGCCTTGTTCATCATCGTGGCCGAGTCCACCGAAATCTTGCGCCCCATGGAAAAGTTGGGGTGCGAGCAGGCCTGCTCGGGAGTGATGTCAGACAATGTCGCCGGGTCACGTTGACGGAAAGGACCGCCCGAGGCCGTCAGCAGCAGGGAGTCGACGCGCTCGGCCCAGGTACCGCTGTCTTCGGGCAGGCACTGGAAGATGGCCGAGTGTTCGCTATCGATGGGCAGCAGGGTGGCACCGTGCCGCTTGACAGTGTCCATGAACAGCGCACCGCCCACCACCAGGGCTTCCTTGTTGGCCAGCAGCAGGCGCTTGCCCGCTCTGGCTGCAGCCAGGCAGGGGGCCAGCCCGGCGGCACCCACAATCGCGCCCATGACCGCATCGACATCGGGATGAGACGCTATCACCTCAAGAGCATCCTGCTGCTGAAGGACCTGCGTCTTGAGTCCGTTCTGCCGGATCTTCTCCGCCAGCTGCTGCCCATGAGGCGCGCTGGCCATCACGGCGAACTGCGGCTTGAATTGCGCGCACTGCCTGAGCATCAGATCCACCTGCGTGGCGGCACTCAGCGCGAAGATTTCATATTGATCGGGGTGGCGTGCCGCCACATCCAGGGTATTGGTTCCAATGGAACCGGTAGAACCCAGAACCGTGATTTTCTGCTTCATGGATGCACAAAGGATGAGAGCATCATCGCCAACGGCAGTGTGGGCAGGAGGGCATCAATGCGATCCAGGACACCACCATGGCCGGGCAGCAAGCCGCTGCTGTCCTTGACACCGACGCTGCGCTTGATGAGGGATTCGACCAGGTCGCCCACCACACTCATCGCAGCCATAAACACTGCAGCCAGCAACAGGAACCAGAGTCCTCGTGACTGCAGCACCGAATAGAAACTGGGGACACTGGCACCGTAGCGGCGATCTGCCCAGCTCCAGACCAGAGCCAGCACAATCACCCCCAGCATACCCCCCCAGACACCTTCCCAGCTCTTGCCGGGACTGATGGAAGGAGCCAGCTTGCTCCTGGTGAACTTCAGGCCGAAAGTGCGGCCTGCGAAATAGGCAAAGACATCCGCCACCCAGACCAGCACCAGGATGGAAAGCAGAAAGTTGATGCCGATACTGCGTGCCTGCACGACGGCCAGCCAGGCCAGCCACAATGCCAGCACGCCACCGACCAGCCGGAGCATCGCCGGAATATGCGGCCAGCCCGCCACACCGGCGCGCAGCAGCAGCACACCACCCAGCACCCAGAAAGCGCCCGCAATCAGCCACAACATGGACAGGGACTGATCAATCCAGCCGGCCCACCAGGAGCCTGCGCAGAGCGCTGTACAGACAGCACCCAGACCCAGCGAGCCTGCCTGTCCGAAACCATTCAGACGCCCCCATTCCCAGGCACCAGCCGCCATGAACAACAGCATCAGTGCGGCAAAAGGCACGGTGCTGGCCGTGTAGAACAATGCCGGCAGCAAAATGGCCAGCAGGATCAAGGCGGTGATGACGCGCTGCTTGAGCATGGCACCTCTTATGGTTATGCCGTCAAGGTGACGGCAGATGATGGTTGAACCTGCTCCGAAGTCTGGCCAAAGCGGCGCTCCCGGCCGCCAAACACGGCAATGGCCTCATCGAGAGCAGCTTCGTCGAAATCAGGCCACAGGGCCTTGCTGAAGAACAGCTCGGTGTAGGCCGCCTGCCACAGCAGAAAATTGCTGATGCGGGTTTCACCGCCGGTGCGGATCATCAGATCAGGATCCGGTACATGCGCCAGGGCCATGGCCTTGTCGAGATTTTCCGGGGTCAGCTCCAGACCCTGGGCCACCAGTTTCTGCGCCGCTTGCGCAATATCCCAGCGGCCACCGTAATTGAAGCAGACATTGAGGACCAGGCGCGTATTGTGCGCCGTGATGCGCTCGGCCTCGGCCAAGCCCTCGCGGACCTTGTCGCTCAGACCTTGACGGTCGCCGACAAAGTACAGGCGCACGCCGTCGCGGCTGAGTTGCGCGACCTCCTTGGCCAGGGCATTGGCCAGAAGGCTCATGAGGCCGGACACCTCTTCCTGGGGCCTGTTCCAGTTCTCGGAGGAAAACGCAAATACCGTGAGTACCTGAACGCCACGCTCGACGCAGGCACGAGCACATCGGCGCAGGGACTCCACGCCCTGCTTGTGACCGGCAAGACGCGGAAGCAGGCGGCGCTTGGCCCACCGCCCGTTGCCGTCCATGATGACGGCGATATGGCGCGGAACCGCGCCGTTTTTCTTGGATGTCAAAAGTGCAGGTCCTTCGGGAAGGCTCAGACCGCCATGATGTCCTGTTCCTTGGCCGCCACCAGCGCATCGACCTCGGCAATGTGCTTGTCGGTGATCTTCTGGATTTCGGCTTCGGAGCGCTTCTGATCGTCTTCAGAAGCTTCCTTGTCCTTGACCAGTTTCTTCACGCTTTCATTGGCATCGCGGCGCAGGTTGCGGATGGCGATCTTGCCGTTTTCACCTTCGTTGCGCGCGAGCTTGGTCATTTCCTTGCGGCGCTCTTCGCTCATGGGAGGCATGGGCACGCGAATCAGGTCACCCATGGAAGCGGGATTGAGACCCAGATCGCTTTCGCGAATGGCCTTTTCCACCTTGGCAGCCATGTTCTTCTCCCAGGGCTGCACGCTGATGGTGCGGGAATCCAGCAGGGACACATTGGCCACCTGCGACAGAGGCACCATGGAGCCGTAGTACTCGACGTGAATGGCGTCCAGCAGCGCGGGGTTGGCACGACCGGTGCGCACGCGAGCCAGATTGTTCTTCAGAGCCTCGATGGATTGACCCATCTTGGTTTCCGTGTTCTTTTTGATTTCAGCGATCGTCATGTTCTTGTTCCTTTGCGAGCATTGGGCGGCAAAACGCTCAAGCGTACACCAGAGTGCCCTCGTCTTCACCCATGACCACGCGCTTGAGTGCACCGGGCTTGACGATGGAGAACACGCGGATCGGCAGCTTCTGATCTCGGCACAATGCGAAAGCCGTGGCATCCATGATGCCCAGGTTGCGCGAGATGGCTTCGTCGAAAGCCAGCTTGTCGTAACGCGTGGCCGAAGGGTCCTTGACCGGGTCGGCCGTGTACACGCCATCCACCTTGGTGGCCTTGAGCACGACTTCGGCACCGATCTCGGCACCGCGCAGCGCTGCGGCGGTATCGGTGGTGAAGAAGGGATTGCCCGTACCGGCAGCGAACACCACGACCTTGCCCTCCTCGAGGTACTGCAGCGCCTTGGGACGCACATAGGGCTCGACCACCTGCTCGATGCCGATGGCCGACATCACGCGCGCCGTCAGGCCCTGCTTGTCCATGGCATCGGCCAGGGCCAGGGCGTTCATCACCGTGGCCAGCATGCCCATATAGTCGGCAGTCGCGCGGTCCATGCCGACCGAACCACCTGCCACGCCGCGGAAGATATTGCCGCCGCCGATCACCACGGCAACCTGCACGCCCACCTTGGTCACTTCCACGATCTCGGCCACCATGCGCTCGATGGTTGCTCGGTTGATGCCGAACTGGTCATCCCCCATTAACGCCTCCCCCGACAGCTTGAGCAAGATGCGCTTGTGGGCTGGAATGGCGTTGGACATGGTGTTTCTCCGGTGGAAGTTGAATAAGTGTGAAAACGAGAGGGGGAATAAATCAATCGCGGCTCTAGGCCGCGATTGTTGCTAAGGCTTAGGTTTAAGCACCAGCCTTGGCTGCTGCCACCTGGGCAGCCACTTCAGCGGCGAAGTCGTCAGTCTTCTTCTCGATGCCTTCACCCACGACAAACATCGTGAACGCCTTCACAGTGGTGTTGGCAGCCTTGAGCATCTGGGCCACGGTTTGCTTGCCGTCGGCAGCCTTCACGAAGACCTGGTCGGCGAGGGACACTTCCTTCAGGTACTTCTGCACGGAGCCTTCCACCATCTTGGCGACGATGTCGGCAGGCTTGCCGGATTCGGCAGCCTTGCCTTCGGCCACGGAGCGCTCCTTGGCGATCAGCTCGGCAGGCACGTCGGCGGAAGTCAGAGCCACAGGCTTCATGGCAGCCACATGCATGGCCACGTCCTTGGCAGCCGCTGCATCGCCGTCGAACTCGACCACCACGCCGATGCGGGTGCCGTGCACGTAGGCAGCCAGGCCAGCGCCGCTGAACGCCTTGAAGCGACGGAAAGACATGTTCTCGCCGATCTTGCCGATCAGGCCCTTGCGCACATCTTCCAGAGTGGGGCCGTAGCCGTCTTGCTCGTAGGCCAGAGCGCCCAGGGCTTCCAGGTCAGCGGGGTTGTGCTCGGCGACCAGCTTGGCAGCGGCGTTGGCCATGGCCAAGAAGCTGTCGTTCTTGGACACGAAGTCGGTTTCGCTGTTCACTTCGATCAGGCCGCCCTTGCCGCCTTCGATGAAAGCAGCCACAACGCCTTCGGCAGTCACGCGGGAAGCAGCCTTGCCAGCCTTGGTACCCAGCTTGACGCGCAGCAGCTCTTCAGCCTTGGCCATGTCGCCATCAGCTTCGGTCAGAGCCTTCTTGCATTCCATCATGGGAGCGTCGGTCTTGGCGCGCAGTTCGGCGACCATGCTTGCAGTAATTGCCATCGTATTTCTCCAGTATCAGTTCGATTCGTTACAGGATTCCGGCTAAAAAAACGGGGCTACCTAGAGCCCCGCTTTTTCTCGCGATGCGGTCGCGCAGCCGGACTTCGCTTAGGCGGCGGACTCTTCCACTTCCACGAACTCGTCGCCGTTCTCACCGGCAGCAGCCTTCACCACGTCGTTCAGACGGGCTTCGCGGCCTTCCAGGATAGCGTCGGCGATGCCTTGGGCGTACAGCTGCACAGCCTTGGCGGAGTCGTCGTTACCAGGGATCACGTAGTCGATGCCATCGGGGTTGTGGTTGGTGTCAACCACGCCGATCAGGGGGATGCCCAGCTTCTTGGCTTCAGCGATAGCGATCTTGTGGAAGCCCACGTCGATCACGAAAATGGCGTCGGGCAGGCCGTTCATGTCCTGAATGCCGCCGATGTCCTTCTCCAGCTTTTCCAGTTCGCGAACGAACATCAGCTGTTCCTTCTTGGACATCGATTCCAGACCAGCTTCTTGCTGGGCCTTCATGTCCTTCAGACGCTTGATGGAGGTCTTGACGGTCTTGAAGTTGGTCAGCATGCCGCCCAGCCAGCGCTGGTCGACGTAGGGCACGCCGGCGCGCTTGGCTTCTTCAGCCACCAGTTCGCGGGCTTGACGCTTGGTACCCACCATCAGGATGGTGCCGCCGTTAGCAGTCAGCTGCTTGGCGAACTTCTGGGCTTCCTGGAACATCGGCAGGGACTTTTCCAGGTTGATGATGTGGATCTTGTTACGGGCACCGAAGATGAACGGAGCCATCTTGGGATTCCAGAAACGAGTTTGGTGACCGAAGTGGACGCCGGCTTCCAGCATCTCGCGCATTGTTACTGCCATGTTAATTACCTCAAAGGTTGGGTCTAAAATCCGGCCCAACGATTGCAACCCCTTGAAAAAAGCGATCACAACACCTTGGATAGGCCGGTTTGCTATTTGCCTTGCCGGCCTCTGGAAGCAAGCGCTGCAACGCGTAAAAACGCCATCGCATCAACCATCTCCAGAGCTGTTCGAGTCAATCCTCTCGGACTAACCCTTAGCAAAGCCGCAAAATTTTAGCACATCGCCATGCAACTCGACCTCAGTCACGTCGCTCTCGAGATCCGCGAAGGCCGCCAGACTGCCGCAAACCTCATGCAAATGAGCATTGCCGCAGCACAAAGCCCCTTGTGCGCCAACGTTTTCAGCCAGACTTTTTTTGACGAGGCACGCTGGGCCGCAGCGGAAACGCCGTCCGCGGCGCCTTTGGCCGGCCTGTCCATCTCGGTCAAGGATTTGTTTGATACCCGAGGAGCGCGCAGTGCCGCAAGCTCCCTGGTGCTGCAGAATGCACCCGTCGCCCGGTCAGACGCCACGGCCGTTGCCCGCCTTCGCGCAGCAGGCGCCGCCATCATCGGTCGCACCCATATGGTCGAGTTCGCTTTTTCCGGCGTGGGCGTGAACCCGCATTTCGGCACCCCCGCCGCGCTGGATGCCCGCCACCCGGCCAACCCTCAGCTGGCCCCCACTCGTGCCGCCCGCATTCCCGGCGGCTCCTCGTCCGGTGCAGCCGTGTCCGTCGCCAGCGGCGCTGCCTGGGCCGCGCTGGGCACGGATACCGGCGGATCCATTCGCATCCCCGCTGCGCTCAACGGTCTGGTGGGCTTCAAGAGTACGGCAAGACTGGTCCCCACCGAAGGAACCGTGCCACTTTCGCCCACACTGGACACCGCCTGCGCCATTACCCGCAGCGTGCGGGATGCCGTGCTGCTGCACGAGATTCTGGCCGATCGCAAGGTTGCCCAGGACGAGCGCAGCCTGAACCGGTGGCGCCTGGCTGTACCACGCCCCCTCTTCTTCGAACAGATCGAGCCTGCCGTGCGCGTCGCTTTCGAGCGCAGCATCGCCAAGCTGCAGGCAGGCGGCGCGCAGATCGAGTGGATTGACCTGCCCGAGCTGGAGGAACTGGGCGGCATCAACCTCATCGGCGGCTTCTCGCCTACCGAAAGCTATGCCTGGCACCGGCGCCATCTGGCGGATCCTGCAACAGCCGCGCTCTACGACCCTCGGGTGCGCTCGCGCATAGAGCGCGGCGCGAGCATGAGCGCTGCCGACTATCTGGATCTGCTGGCCGCGCGCAGCCGCTGGATTGCCAAGATGGAGAGCGCCATTGCCGGCTATGACGCCCTGCTCTCGCCCACCACGCCCATCACCGCCCCGACGATTGCATCCGTTGCACCGGCCAACGGCTTCGATGCTGCGGCCGATCTCAGACGTGACGAGGAATTCTTCCGCGTCAATGGCCTGCTGCTGCGCAATACCAGCGTGGTCAATATGCTGGATGGCTGCGCCCTGTCACTGCCGTGCCACCGCCCCGACGAGCTGCCCATGGGCCTGATGGTCTGGCATGCGGCCCTGCACGACGATGCGATTCTGAATATCAGCGCCGGCATCGAAGCGGCACTGCACCGGGGATGACTTCCATTTTGATAGCTGCAAGCACCCGAAGGCATTCGACTGCAGAGCAAAAAATCAGAATCCCACAAAGGTGCAGCCAGAGGCTATCCTCACATCATGCTGCGCATCTCCTCCATAGACACACCGCCCGCCTCCGCTTCTCCCGGCCAGGGCTGGCCGCTGTTCAGCACCGCCGCCACGCGACGGATCGAGCAGGCGTGCGCCAGCGGTCTGCCTCCCCACCGACTGATGGAGCGCGCAGGCCTTGCCATCGCGAGGCTGGCGATGGCCATCGCACCGCATGCACAACGCATCTGGATTGCCTGCGGACCGGGCAACAATGGCGGCGACGGCTTCGAGGCGGCCGCGCAGCTCCGGACCATGCTGCCCCATGCGCAAGTCATGGTCAGCGAAGTGCGCGCACCTGCCGAGTTGCCGTCGGATGCAAGGATCTCCCGGAACCAGGCCGGGCATGCGGGCGTTCAGTGGACGCGTGACGCTCCCGCCGACCTGGGACCACAGGACCTTTGCATCGATGCACTGCTGGGGATCGGACTGAGTCCGCGCCCTTCTCACAAGGCCTCGACTGACAATCAGCGCTTGCTGCAACTGCTGGATCAGGTTCGGCAATGCGCCTGCACCGTACTCTGCGTCGACCTCGCCTCCGGCCTCGATGCCGACACCGGTCAATACCTGAGGGAGTTCGCGCACGCCCCTGCCGCCGCCCGGCAACCGCGCCACACGCTTGCGTTGCTGACCCTGAAGCCCGGCCTGTTCACCGGCCAGGGCCGCGATGCCTGCGGTCATATCTGGTGGGACGACCTGGGCTGCGGCATTGCAGCCCCTCCAGACTCGGCAGCCCCTGCGGCCGCAGACCCCAGCGCGTATCTGAGCGCCTCAGGCCCTGCGTTCGCAAGAGCACGTCCGCACGCCAGCCACAAAGGCAGTTTTGGCGATGTGGCCGTGCTCGGCGGCGAAGGCCTGGGCTTGCGCGGCCGCTCGATGACGGGTGCGGCCTGGCTGGCGGCACTGGCCGCACTGCACGCCGGAGCCGGCCGCGTCATGCTGGCCTTGCTGGACGAGCCGCTGCCGCAAGGCATTGCACCCTGGCCGGAAATCATGCTGCGCCAGCCTGCGAAGCAGGACTGGAGCCAGGCCACCGTGGTCTGCGGCTGCGGTGGCGGCGAAGCGGTGAAGCCCTGGCTGCCACAGGTACTGAACCAGGCACCGCAGCTGGTAATGGATGCCGATGCCCTCAACGCCGTTGCCGCCAGTCCCACGCTGGCACAGCAGCTGAGCCAGCGCGCCGCGCGCCAGCAAGGCACGGTTCTGACACCCCACCCGCTGGAAGCCGCACGCCTTCTGGAGACCAGTACCGTCCAAGTGCAAGCCGACCGCCTGCAGTCCTGCCTGCAGCTGGCCCGAAAATTTCAGTGCACGGTACTGCTCAAGGGCTCGGGCACGGTGGTCGCCAACCCGCAGCAGCAAGCCTGGATCAACGCCAGCGGCAATGCCCGCCTGGCCACGGGCGGCACGGGCGATGTGCTGGCCGGGCTGATCGCAGCGCTATGGGCGCAGGGCCTCAGTGCCGATATGGCGGCCATCGCGGGAGCCTTCCGCCACGGCCAGCTCGCAGATCGCTGGCCCGCAGACCGTCCGTTCAGCGCCAGTGCCCTGGCAATGCAGCTCGGCGCCGCATGAAAGACTGAAAGACACAGGCCTTGCCATCTCTGACAAGGCCTGGGGTTCTGCACGAGACAAGAATCAGCGCTCGGTCTTGCGCTTGCTGGTCTTGCCGGCCGCTGCCGTCTTGGCAGACGCCACAGGCTTGGCCGCAGTCTTCACGGCCTTGGGCGTCGATTTCACGGCCGGCTTCGTCGCGGGCTTGGATGCGGACTTGGACCTCGGCCTGGATTCGGGCTTGACCTCGGTCTTCGTCACAGAGGACGTCGAGGCATCAGGCGCCGCAAGCAGCGCTGCGACCTGCCTCTTTCCCACCGCCTTGCGCGGCTTGGCAACCACGGCCACCGCGACGGGCTCCGCTACAGGTTCGGGCTTGGGAGCCTGCGCGTATTCCGCCTCCAGCGCCGCCAGATTCACGCTTTTCAGCATGGCCTTCTTGGCTGCTTTACGACCTTGCCTGGAGCGATCTGGCTCAGGCGCAGCAGCAGGCCCTGCAGCAGCATTGCGCTGCGCACGATTGGCCTTGGCGTCACGACGACTCCACTTGTCGGAATAGCCGCCCGCACTGCGCTCGTCACGCGAATCACGGCGACCACGTCCCTCATCCTTGGCCTGACCGCGGCCGCTGCGGGCAGGCTGCACCAGACCGTCCTCGCCGTCGCGCACCAGGCGGAAGTCGATGCGACGCCCGTCCAGGTCCACGCGACTGACCTGCACCCGCACTCGCGCGCCGATGCCATAGCGCACACCCGAGCGCTCGCCGCGCAATTCCTGCCGGGCTTCGTCGAAACGGAAGTAGTCGCCGCCCAGCTCGGTGATATGCACCAGCCCCTCCACATACATGGCGTCCAGCGTCACAAAGACGCCGAAGGTCGTCACCGAGGACACCGTGCCCGCAAACTCCTCGCCCAGATGCTCGCGCATGTACTTGCACTTGAGCCAGGCCTCCACATCGCGACTGGCCTCGTCGGCGCGGCGCTCATTGGCGCTGCAGTGCAGGCCGGCAGCCTCCCAGGCCTGAAACTCCTTGGCCGCCGAGCGCTTGCGCGGCTTCTGGCCCGGCTCGACCACACGCGAGGCAAGACGCTTGGCCATCTTCGCTTCGGCCTCGCCCGGCGTGGGCAGGTTCGGCAGCTTGTAATGCGTGCCGTTCAGCTCCGCCTTGATCACGCGATGCACCAGCAAGTCGGGATAACGGCGAATCGGGCTGGTGAAGTGGGTATAGGCCTCGAAGGCCAGACCAAAGTGCCCCGAGCCCTCCGGCGTGTAGAAGGCCTGCATCATGGAGCGCAGCAGCATGGTGTGAATCTGCTGCGAGTCAGGCCTGTCCTTGGTGGCATTGGCAATCTGCTGGAACTCCTTGGTCGAAGGGTTCTCGCTGATGCTCATGCTCACGCCCATGGCCTTGAGGTAGTTGCGCAGGATCTCCTGTTTTTCCAGCGAAGGCTTGTCGTGCACGCGGAACAGCCCCAGTTGCCCGCTCTGGTCGATGAAGTCTGCGCTGCAGACATTGGCCGCCAGCATGGCCTCTTCGATCAGCTTGTGCGCATCGTTGCGGGTGCGCGGCACGATCTTTTCGATGCGGCCGTTGTCGTCGCAGACAATCTGCGTCTCGGTCGTCTCGAAGTCCACGGCACCACGCGCCTCGCGCGCCTTGAGCAGGGACTGGAAGACACCATACAGATTCAGCAGATCCTGAACCCGCTCCTTGCGCTTGGCTGCTTCGGGGCCACGTGTATTGGCCAGGATTGCCGCCACCTCGGTGTAGGTGAAGCGTGCATGGCTGTGCATGACCGCAGGGTAGAACTGATAGGCGTGGATCTCGCCCTGCGACGTGATCAGCATGTCGCAGACCATGCACAGTCTATCCACGTCGGGGTTCAGCGAACACAGTCCGTTGCTGAGCTTTTCCGGCAGCATGGGAATCACGCGACGCGGAAAGTACACACTGGTGGCGCGATCATAGGCGTCAATATCGATGGCGCTGCCCGTGGTCACATAGTGGCTCACATCGGCAATCGCCACCAGCAGGCGCCAGCCCTTGCTGCGCCCCACCTTGGCAGGCTCGCAATACACGGCATCGTCAAAGTCGCGCGCATCCTCACCGTCAATGGTGACCAGGGGAATATCGGTCAGGTCGATGCGATGCCTGCAATCTGCAGGACGGACTTTTTCGGGCAATGCCTTGGCCTGCTCCAGGCAGGCGTCGGAGAAGATATGCGGCACGCCATACTTGCGGACCGCAATCTCGATTTCCATCCCGGGGTCATCCACTTCGCCCAGGACTTCGGTGATGCGTCCCACGGGCTGGCCGAACAGGGCCGGGGCCTCCGTCAGTTCAACCACCACCACCTGCCCCGGCTTGGCGGCCCCCGTGGCGTTGGAAGGAATCAGAATGTCCTGGCCGTAGCGTTTGTCTTCAGGGGCCACAAGCCACACACCGCTTTCCTGCAGAAAGCGACCGATGATGGGCTGATCGGGACGCTCCACGATTTCCACCACGCGCCCTTCGGGGCGCCCGCGATGATCATGACGGGCAATGCGCACCTGGACTCTGTCCTTGTGCAGCACTGCACGCATTTCATTGGGTGGAAGGTAGATGTCACGCTCACCATCGTCACGGACGACAAAGCCGTGACCGTCGCGGTGGCCCTGCACAGTGCCCAAAATTTCTTCGTTCATATCGGCAACTTTTGCGCGAGGGTTCATTTTTTTGATATACAATCTATGTCTTTCCTGAGATGCCCAGGTGGCGG
>NZ_SPEY01000014.1 GCF_009360615.1 Comamonas sp. | reverse complement strand
TGGCCGAGTGCCAGGACGGCCGCAGCCAGCACAGCAACAAGGCCAAGGCCCTGCAGGTGCTGCAGGCCCGCATCCAGGAAAAGGAACGCAGCGAGCGAGCTGCCAAGGAGGCGGCCATGCGCAAGGGTCTGATCGGCTCGGGCGACCGCAGTGATCGCATCCGCACCTACAACTTCCCCCAGGGCCGCCTCACCGACCACCGCATCAACCTCACGCTGTACAAGCTGCTGGCCGTGATGGAAGGCGATCTGGGCGACGTCATCCAGGCCCTGCAACACGCGCGCGAGGCCGAGTTGCTGGCAGAGCTGGCCGCGTCCTGACCCCTCAGGTCGCCCGCCAGCCCGAACCGGGTCCGTTCGAACGCTTCGCCAGACATGGGGACAATTTCAAGATGACACAGCGCTTAATGCCGGTTCTGGTTTCGGCCCTGCTCTGCGGCCTTTTGCTCGCTTCGGCCGGCGCTCAGGCTCAGGCCTTGCGCAAGCCGTCGGCCTATGAATCGGGCGCAGGGCGCCCGGTGGATGCCAGCGGCAGCCGCGACGCCCCTGCCAGCCTGCCGGTTCTGGCCAACCGCGCCGATTTCGATCGCGTGGCCCGCATCTTCGACCCGGCCAGCGCCATGCCCCATGTGCTGTTTGTGATCGACCGGAGCCGCAAGAGCGCTTCGCTGCATTTCATCAACACGCCACGCTACGCATTTCACGAGGATTTTCTGCGTGCCAAAGGCCTGCTGCGGGGCGGCAAGCCTGAGCTCAACCGCAATTACCGCGACCCGGATCGCCGTTTCATTCTCGGCACGCTGAGCTGGCAGCCTACGCTCAGGGACTACAGCTACGAATTCTGGGAAGGGGACCAGCTCACCCCGGAATTGCTGCAGACCACGGCCGCCGCGCTGAAGGCCGGCTTTTTCGCCCCGACTCGCTTCAAGGCCAACTCCACACAGCAGGAGGCCGTGGCCCGGCAGGCCGGTATTGCGGCGGTCACCCAGGCCCAGCTTCTGGGGGCCCAGACTTATCTGCCGCTGAACCAGGGCCGGGCCGTGGGCCGGCTGCGCATCCTGGACCAGGCCGATGCAGTGAATGACCTCGGACCCGCGGACATCGTGCTGCTGCGCGAAGTGCCCATCAGCCTGCCGCCCGTGGCCGGCGTGGTGACGGAGCGCCCTTCCACGGTGCTGTCCCATGTCAACCTGCTGGCGCGTGGCTGGGGCATACCCAATGCCTATGTGCACAAAGCGGCCGAGCAATACGCGGCCTTCAACGGCCGCTGGGTGCATATCGACGTACAACCCGCCGGCCTTGCGCTGCGCGCCGCCACAGCAGCCGAACAGCAGAGCGCGGAACAGCAGGCCCTGCGCCAGCCCGCCAAGGGCAGCAAGGTCCTGCTTCAACCCGACCTGCGTCGCAGCGAACTGGTCCCTCTGGCAGCGCTGCGCAGCGCAGACCGCCGCCGGTGCGGTGCCAAGGCTGCCAATCTGGGCGAGATCCAGTCTGCCGGCCTGGCGGACGTCAGCGTCCCCGACGGCTTTTGCATTCCGTTTGCCGCCTATGCCGACTTCATGCGCGCCAACGGCCTGGCCGAGCGCATTGCCCGCATGCGCCAGCAGCCCGGTTTCGCGACGGATGCAGGCATCCGAAGGCAAGCCCTGTCCGCGCTGCAGGCCGAAATCGAGCAATGGCCCATCAGCCAGGCCCTGGCCGATGCCTGGGTCCAGCGCTGGTCGGGCCAGTTGGGCAGCCAGGGCGTGTTCGTACGCAGCTCTTCCAGCTCCGAGGATCTGCCCCACTTCAGCGGAGCAGGTCTCTACACCACCTTGCCCAATGTGCGCAGCGGCACGGATCTGGCCGCCGCCGTGCGCAAGGTCTGGGCATCGGTCTACAACTTCGAAGCCTGGGAAGCCCGGCAGGCAGCAGGCATCGACGATGCGCAGGTGATGATGTCGGTGTTTGTGCAGAAAGCCGTGGACTCCTCCGCATCGGGCGTAATGATCACCCGCGACCCCTTCGATGCCTCGCACCGCCACATGAGCTATATCGCCGCCAAGCGCGGCATAGGCATCCGCGTGGTCGAGGGCCGGCGGGTCGCGGAGCAAATCCTCTACTCCAGCCGCAGCAAGGCCGTTCAGGTGCTCAACCGTTCCCAGGACGATGTGGCGCTGCAGCTGGATGCCAGTGGCGGTGTGCGCGAAGTGGCGGTCACTGCCGGGCGCGCCGTGCTCAGCGACGCACTGGTGCAGCGACTGGCCCGCGCCGGAGCCGGCATCAAGCAACGCTTTGGCGGAAAGGACCAGGACATCGAATGGGCCATGCAGGGCGATCAGCTCATCATCCTTCAGGCGCGTCCCTTCATCTCGGCACCCGGACGTTAAGACTATGAAAGAACTCCCCATGCCCGGCCCGCTCAGCGTGGCGCAGGCGCTGGCACAGGCCGCCAGCCTGGGCCTGGCCCGTGTCGATGCACAGATGCTGCTGCTGCATCTGATGCATCAGCCAGCGCATGCCCGTGCCTGGCTCATCACCCATGACAGCGACACACTGACTCAGGAGCAGCAACAGCGCTGGGACCAGCTGTGCGCCCTGCGCCTGCAAGGCACGCCTGTCGCCTATCTGACCGGAAGCAAAGAGTTCTATGGCCTGGAACTGAGTGTGGACAGCAGGGTGCTGGACCCGCGTCCCGATACCGAAACCCTGGTCGACTGGGCGCTGGAGCTCATGCCTGAAGGGCAGCCTGCGCGCGTGGTGGATTTGGGCACGGGCAGCGGCGCCATCGCGCTGGCCCTGCAGAGCCATCGCCCGGCAGCCCGGGTGATCGCCGTGGACGCCAGCGCCGATGCCCTGGCCGTGGCCCGCAGCAACGCCACCCGGCTCCGGCTGCCTGTGCAGTTTGCCCATGGAAGCTGGCTGGATCCTTTGAGCGGACAGGAGCCCGCCGATCTGATCGTCAGCAATCCCCCCTATATCCGCGCCGACGACCCGCACCTGGCGGCGCTGACCCACGAGCCACTGTCGGCCCTGGCCAGCGGTGCGGACGGGCTGGAGGACATACGCCGCATCATCGCGCAGGCTCCGACACGCCTGAAGGCCGGTGGTTGGCTGCTCTTCGAACATGGCTGGGACCAGGCCGAAGACGTGGCCCGCCTGATGCGGGATGCCGGCTTCGGGCAGGTGCAGCACCGTCACGATCTGGCCGGTATTGCGCGCTGCACCGGCGGCTGCCTGCCTGAGCCGGCTTGATTTGCAGACCTTGGCCCCCAGATCAACACGTAACAAGATTTCCTCACAACACCGCATTCCTTGCGGTCGGTGAAATAATTGCAGACATCGCGGCTTGTACCGCCGTTTCCCCACTCCGGAGCCCACTATGAGCAACACTCAACAACGCATCGACGACCTGGTCAAGAACAACGACATCCTGCTGTTCATGAAGGGCAACGCCAGCTTCCCCCAGTGCGGCTTCTCCGGCCGAGCCATCCAGATCCTCAAGGCCTGCGGCGTGGATGCCAAGTCCATCGCCACCGTGAACGTGCTCGAAGACCAGGAAATCCGCCAGGGCATCAAGGAATACAGCCAGTGGCCCACGATTCCGCAGCTCTACATCAAGGGCGAATTCATCGGTGGCTCGGACATCATGATGGAGATGTACGAATCGGGCGAGCTGCAGCAAGTACTGGCCTCCAAGTAAGCCCAAGCCCGTCTGCAAGCCACCGCCACCCCGGTGGCTTTTTTCATGCCGCCCCCGAGACCCGTTCCCTCACACCACTGCTGCATCCATATCGATGGCAGCGCACTGCCCAACCCCGGCCCCATGAGCCTGGGGGTGTTGCTGCAGCTGCCCGATGGCAGCCGCCATGCGCTGTCGCAGGATCTGCACCGCAGCGGCTGCAACAACGAAGCCGAGCTGCGGGCCCTGATGGCCGCACTGCAACTGGCGCGCGATCTCGGTGCGCGCAACCTGACCGTGCGCACCGACTCCCAGGTGCTGCTGGAGCAGCTAGGCCCGCCCACGGCCAGGCCGACGCGGCCGATTGCCCGGCTCAGCCAGCTGTTCGAAGCCGCCCGAGCACAGATGCAGGACTTCGACGAACTGGATCTGCAGTGGGTGCCCAGACACCGCAATACCGAGGCCGATGCGCTGGCACGGACGGCCCATGCGCGGGCCATGCCCCGCCCCTGAAGCCAGTACAGCTGCCTGCCACAGGCTTTATGTGGTCGAATAGGGACTCCCTGACAACCGGCCGCAGGCACGTCGACGTGCCGCAGCAGCCCTGCCTATGAGTGTGTCCCAAAGCCTTCTGGTGATTGTTCTGCTGATCCTGCTCAGCGCCTTCTTCTCTGTGGCGGAGATTTCTCTGGCCGCCTCCCGCCGCCTGCGCCTGCGCCAGATGGCCGACGACGGCAATGAAGGTGCCGAGCAAGCCCTGCGCGTGCAGGAGCAGCCGGGCGAATATTTCACCGTGGTGCAGGTGGGACAGAACGCCGTCGCCATCCTCGGCGGTATCGTCGGCGAAGGGGCATTCAGCCCTGCCCTGACCGCATTTTTTTCGATCTGGTTCTCGCCAAGCCTCTCGGCAACCCTGGGGTTTCTGCTCTCGTTCTTCATAGTCACCTCGGCCTTCATCCTGCTGGCCGACCTGTTGCCGCGACGCATCAGCATGAACGAGCCTGAGCGCTATGTGGTGCGCGTGCTGGCGCCCATGCGCTGGTTTGTGGTGATCTTCAAACCCATCATCTGGTTCTACAACCTGGCGACCGACACCTTGTTCCGCCTGCTGGGCCTGCCCGCGACGCGCGACGAACGCATCACCAGCGACGACATCCTGGCCATGACCGAAGCGGGCACCAAGGCCGGCGTACTGGCCGCCCGCGAGCAGCAGGTGATTGCCAATGTGTTCGAGCTGGACTCGCGCACCGTGGCCTCGGCCATGACCCAGCGCGACAGCGTGGCGTTTTTCTACCGCGACGACAGCGACGCCATCATCCGCGCCCGCATCGCCGAGGAACCCTTCTCCACCTACCCGGTCTGCGACGGCGATATCGACCATGTGATCGGCTACGTGGACGCCAAGGACCTGTTCCAGCGTGCACTCAACAACCAGCCGCTGTCGCTCACCGACGACAACCTGATCCGCAAGGTGCTCATCGTGCCCGACCGCCTGACCCTGGCCGAGGTGCTGGAGCAGTTCCGCATGGTGCACGAAGACTTTGCCGTCATCGTCAACGAATACAGCCTGGTGGTGGGCGTGGTCACGCTCAACGACGTGATGAGCACGGTGATGGGCGATCTGGTCGGCCCGGCCGACGAGGAGCAGATCATCCGCCGCGACGAGCACTCCTGGCTGATCGACGGCATCACGCCCATCGAGGACGTGATGCGGGTGCTGCAACTGGGCGACATGCCGCATGACGACGAATACGAGACGCTGGCCGGCTTTCTCATGGTCATGCTGCGCCGGGTCCCGCGCCGCACCGATACCGTCACCTGGGGCGGCTTCAAGTTCGAGGTGCTGGACGTGGACAGCTACCGCATCGACCAGGTCATGGTGACCCACCTTCCCGAGCCTGCGGCGGAATCTGCCGCACCTTCGGCAGCCGCTGCGGCCAAAGTACAGGGCAGCGCGGCCCAGGCCCAGGCCCAGGCTGGCAAAAGCAGTCACTCCTGAATCAGGAGCTTCTTGCGCTCACCCCAAAAGGACTTCAGGTTCTTTTCTTGCTGAAACCAATAAAAAGAGAGCGCCAGGCGCTCTCTTTTTATATATCTCCACGGTATCAGACCGACTGAGGCTCTTCCACCAGCCAACGCCGCTGGGCACCGAACACGGCATTCGGATACTGGGGCTGGCCCCGGCTGCCGTTGTAGCGGCCCAGTGCCATATAGGCATCGCCTTTTTCGCGGTCCATGTAGTGGCGCAGGATCACGCAGCCGAAGCGCAGATTGGTCTGCATGTGGAACAGCTTGCCGATATCGCCGTCACCGATCAGCCGCATCCAGAACGGCATGATCTGCATATAGCCACGCGCGCCCACGCTGGAGATGGCGTACTTGCGATAGCCGCTCTCCACCTGGATCAGACCCATGACCATGGACACATCGAGGCCCGCGCGCTTGGACTCGTACCAGACGGTCTGCAGGAACTCGCGCCGCGCCTGCAGGTCGGGCTTGCGCTTGGCCAGCTTGTCGCTGCTGGCCACCAGCCAGCGCAGATAGCTCATGCGCGCCGCTGTGGAGGCGAACTCCAGTTCGGGCGGCGCGCCCGAACCCGCCACGGCCGCGCTGAGCGCCGTACGCACGGAGTCGGCCAGCGGCTCTTCGAGCTGCCCCCCGGCCCAGGCCGCCTGCGGCCACAGCCAGCCGGCCGCCGGGGCGGCAAGCGCAGCGGCAGTCCTCAGGCAGTGGCGTCGGCTCAGCAGGGTTTCGGGCATGGAAACAGCAGCTTACAAGCCCAGGCGGCTCTTGAGGTGACCCAGCACCTCATTCGTCGCCAGCTTTGTAGCTTCTGTGTCACGGCGCTGCTGGTACTCGACCACGCCTTCCTTCAGGCCACGGTCGCCCAGCACCACGCGGTGGGGCACGCCGATCAGCTCCCAGTCGGCCAGCATGGCACCGGGGCGCTCGTCGCGGTCGTCCAGGATCACGTCCACGCCCAGTGCCAGCAGCTCGCCGTAGAGCTTCTCGGCCTCGGTCTTCACGGCCTCGCTGCGGCCCATGCCGATGGGGCAGATCACCACTGTGAACGGTGCAATCGCATCGGGCCAGATCATGCCGCGCTCGTCGTGGTTCTGCTCCACGGCAGCGGCGGGCAGGCGGGTCACGCCAATGCCGTAGCAGCCCATCTCGAAGTGCTGGGGCTTGCCGTTGTCGCCGAGGAAAGTGGCGTCCATGGCCTTGGAGTACTTGGTGCCCAGGTAGAACACATGACCGATTTCAATGCCGCGCTCGATCGCCAGTTCGCCCGCACCGTCGGGCGATGGGTCGCCAGCCACCACATTGCGCAGATCCGCCACCACCGCAGGCTCGGGCAGGTCGCGGCCGAAGTTCACGCCGGTGATGTGGAAGTCTTCCTCGTTCGCACCGCAGACCCAGTCGGCCATCACGGCCACATCGCGGTCCACCACGATGTTCACGGGCTTCTTCAGGCCGATGGGGCCCAGATAGCCGGGCTTGGCACCGAAGTGCTCCTCGATCTCGCCCACGGTCGCGAAACGGAAGCCAGCCAGGCCTTCGACCTTGCCGACCTTGATCTCGTTCATCTCGTGGTCGCCGCGCAGCAGCAGCAGCCACACCTGCGTCTTGACGATCAGCCCCTTGTCGTCGAGCTCGTCCGTTGCCAGCACCAGCGACTTCACGGTCTGCGCCAGTGCAAGGCCCAGTTGCTCGGCCACGGCTTCGCAGGTGCTGTTGCCGGGCGTGGCGACCTTTTGCAGGGCCTGGGAGGGTGCAGGGCGGACCTGGGTGGGCGCCAGGCTCTCGGCCTTCTCGATATTGGCCGCGTAGTCGCTGTTCGGGCAGTAGACGATGGCGTCCTCGCCCGTGGAAGCGATGACCTGGAACTCTTCGCTCAGGTCGCCGCCGATGGCGCCGGAATCGGCACGCACGGCGCGGTACTGCAGGCCGAAGCGGTCAAAGATGCGCTTATAGGCCTCGCGCATGGTCTGGTAGCTGATCTGGGCCGCGTCGCGATCCTTGTCGAAGGAGTAGGCGTCCTTCATGATGAACTCGCGCCCCCGCATCAGGCCGAAGCGGGGACGGCGCTCGTCGCGGAACTTGGTCTGGATCTGGTAGAGGTTCTTGGGCAGCTGCTTGTAGCTCTTGAACTCCTGGCGAGCGATATCGGTCACCACTTCCTCGGAAGTGGGCTGGATCACGAAGTCCCGGCCATGGCGATCCTGGATGCGCAGCAGCTCGGGACCCATCTTCTCGAAACGGCCGGTCTCCTGCCACAGCTCGGCAGGCTGCACCACGGGCATGGTCACCTCGATGGCGCCGGCACGGTTCATTTCCTCGCGCACGATGGCCTCGACCTTGCGGATCACCCGCAGGCCCATGGGCATGTAGTTGTAAATGCCAGCACCCAGCTTTTTGATCATGCCAGCCCGCATCATGAGCTTGTGGCTGACCACTTCGGCGTCGGCCGGAGCTTCTTTCAGGGTGGAGATGAGAAATTGGGAGGCTTTCATGGAACTGGCAATTCAGTGGAAATAGGCATGGCCCGCTTGTCGATCACAAGGGGCCATGCATAATGAACACAATTCAAAAATTTGGGGTTTGATTATGCTTGACCGGGACGGATTTCGCCCGAACGTCGGCATCATCCTGCTCAACCAAAGAAACCAGGTGTTCTGGGGAAAACGCATTCGCACCCACAGCTGGCAGTTTCCGCAAGGTGGCATTGACCGGGGTGAGACACCCGAGCAAGCCATGTTCCGCGAACTGCACGAGGAAGTGGGGCTGAAGCCCAATCACGTTCGCGTGGTTGCCCGCACCAGGGACTGGTTGCGCTACGAGGTGCCAGACAGGTACATCCGCCGCGACGCGCGCGGGCATTACAAAGGCCAGAAGCAGATATGGTTTTTGCTTCAACTGGTCGGGCATGACTGGGACTTGAACCTGCGTGCCACCGACCACCCTGAGTTCGATGCCTGGCGCTGGAATGACTACTGGGTTCCCCTGGATGTGGTGGTCGAATTCAAACGCGGCGTCTATGAAATGGCGCTGACCGAGCTGGCGCGCTTTCTGCCGCGCGGCGAACAGCAGCGCAACCGCTATCTGCGCAGCGGCATGCGCCCGCGCGAGCAGGAGGCCGGCCAGACCTCGGGTCCGGCCCATCTGGCACCGTCCCATCAGGTCATGTACCCCGCCCGCACCGGCAGCTTTCGCATCAACCCCGGCATAGAGCTGCCGCCCGGTGCCAGCTTTGACCCGGACCCACAGACCGGCATCGACAATCCGCCCGACCACAAGCCTCTGCAATGAACAAAGCCGTAATGCCTTGCAGCATTACGGCTTTTTTGAGGACGGCCGGTGCTCAGTGTCCGGCCACCACCATATTGTCGCGGTGCATCATTTCGGGACCGGCCGAGTAGCCCAGCAGCGACTCGATCTCCGAAGAGCTCTTGCGGCACAGCAGTCGCGCTTCGGCGCTGGCATAGCTGGCCAGGCCTCTGGCAATCTCGGCTCCGTCCTCATCGCGCACGGCAATCACTTCGCCGCGCGAGAAATCGCCCTCCACGGCGATCATGCCGATGGGCAGCAGACTCTTGCCTTCATCACGCAGCTTGGACACGGCCCCCGCATCCACGGTCACCGAGCCGCGCAACTGCAGATGATCGGCAATCCATTGCTTGCGCGCCTGCATCTTGTGTGTGTTGGCCAGTAGCAAGGTGCCGATGGACTCGCCACGCGTCAGACGCAGCAGCACGTCTTTCTCGCGCCCCCAGGCAATCACGGTGGAGGCACCGGAACCCGCGGCACGCTTGGCCGCAAGGATCTTGGTGATCATGCCGCCGGTCCCGATGGACAGGCCCGCTCCGCCGGCCATGGCTTCGAGTTCGGGGTTGCCGGCTTGGGCCACATCGATGAACCGGGCGTCGGGGTTCTTGCGCGGATCGGCGCTGTACAGACCACGCTGATCGGTCAGGATGACCAATGCATCGGCCTCGACCAGATTCGCCACCAGCGCGCCCAGGGTGTCGTTGTCGCCGAAGCGGATCTCGTCGACCACCACCGTGTCGTTCTCGTTGATGACGGGCACCACGCCCAGTTGCAGCAGCGTCAGCAGCGTGGTGCGCGCGTTCAGATAACGCTCGCGGTCGGCCAGATCCGCATGGGTCAGCAGCACCTGCGCGCTGGGCACGCCTTCGCCGCGCAGCTTGGTCTCGTACATCTGGGCCAGCCCCATCTGACCGACGGCTGCCGCTGCCTGCAGCTCATGCACCTCGGTCGGGCGCGTGGACCACCCCAGACGCTTCATGCCTTCGGCAATGGCACCGCTGGAGACCATGATGACTTCGCGCTTGACGCCGTCTTCGCCATTCACCAGTGCCGCCAGCTGGCGACTCCACTCTTCAATGGCGGCCTCATCCAGGCCACGACCTTCATTCGTAACCAGGCTGGAGCCGACTTTGACGACGATGCGATGGGCATCACGCAGCACATTGGAAGACATGAGAATTTACAGTTTTTTAAGCGTCTAACGCTTATGAATAAAGCGAAATAAGCTATTAAATTCAAAGCAAAACAGCGCACCAAGTGCGCTGCCGGGTCATACCCTCTAGCTTATTCCGGATCGAAAGAGGCAAAACGCGGATCGGTCATATCCAGACCGGAATTTTCGCCTCCCGCAAAACGAGGGTCGACTTCCTTGGGGGCTTGCTCGGCCAGTTGCTGATTGTGAACATGCTCGAAGATCTTGCGGATCAGTGGCTCGCAGCCTTCTCGGGTCAGCGCCGAGATCTCGAAGACCGGGCCCTTCCACTTGAAGCGCTTGACGAAGTCCTTGACCTTGGCAGCACGCTCTTCCTCGGGCACCATGTCCAGCTTGTTGAGCACCAGCCAGCGCGGCTTGTTGTAGAGCTCGGCGTCGTACTTCTTGAGCTCGGCCACGATGGCCTTGGCCTGCTCGACCGGGTCCACGCCCTCGTCGAACGGCGCAATGTCCACGATATGCAGCAACAGGCGTGTGCGCTGCAGATGGCGCAGGAACTGGTGACCCAGGCCCGCACCTTCGGAAGCGCCCTCGATCAGACCCGGGATATCGGCCACCACGAAGCTCTGCTCGGCGGCCACGCGCACCACTCCCAGATTGGGATGCAAGGTGGTGAAGGGATAGTCGGCAATCTTGGGACGGGCGTTGGAGACAGCCGTGATGAAGGTCGACTTGCCGGCATTGGGCATGCCCAGCAGACCCACATCGGCCAGCACCTTGAGCTCCAGCTTCAGGCTGCGGCGCTCGCCGGGATAGCCGGGAGTCTTCTGGCGCGGCGCACGGTTGATGGCGCTCTTGAAGCGCAGATTGCCGAAACCGCCGTCACCGCCCTTGGCGATGGTGATGACCTGGCCGGGCTCCAGCAGCTCGAACAGCACTTCGCCGGTATCTGCATCGCTGATGATCGTGCCCACGGGCATGTGCAGCGTGATGTCGTCGCCGGCAGCACCGAACATGTCGGACCCCATGCCGTGCTGGCCGCGCTTGGCCTCGTGGCGGCGCGAATAGCGATAGTCCACCAGTGTGTTCAGGTTCACATCGGCCACGGCATACACATGGCCGCCACGGCCGCCGTCGCCACCGTCGGGGCCGCCGAATTCCTTGTATTTCTCGTGCCTGAAAGACACGCAACCATTGCCGCCGTCACCGGCTGCAATGTCGATAAAAGCTTCGTCAACGAACTTCATGAGGCATCCAGTCTACAAAATCAGTGCGCACCAGAAGCTCCGTGCCACACTCGAGTGCTCTATTACCATGCCCCATCTGCCAGAAATCTGCTGCCTGGAGCCTTTTCAAACAACAAAGCCCCGACAAGTCGGGGCTTTGTTGGAGTCACAGACGACTTATGCAGCCGTGATGTTGACTGTTTGCTTGGACAGAGCGCCCTTCACACCGAACGACACATGGCCGTCAACCAGTGCAAACAGGGTGTGATCCTTGCCCACGCCAACGTTCTCACCGGGGTGGAACTTGGTGCCGCGCTGACGCACGATGATGGAACCAGCTGTCACCAGCTCGCCACCAAAGGCCTTCACGCCCAGCATTTTTGGCTTGGAATCACGTCCGTTACGCGTAGAGCCGCCGCCTTTTTTCTGTGCCATGACTTAGCTCCTAAAATTAAGCAGCGATTGCCACGATTTGCAGTTCGGTGAACTGCTGACGATGGCCTTGGCGCTTTTGATAGTGCTTACGACGGCGCATCTTGAAGATGTGCACCTTGTCGTGCTTGCCGTGAGCAACCACAGTTGCCTTTACAGATGCACCGGACACCAGGGGGGCACCAACCTTGATTTCAGCGCCGTTGCCGACGGCCAAAACTTGGTCGATCACGATTTCCTGGCCTACGTCCGCAGCAATCTGTTCTACCTTGATCTTTTCGCCAGCTGCAACGCGATACTGCTTGCCGCCGGTTTTTATGACTGCGTACATTAAAAACCTCTAAAGTCTGAGAGTTCCATGAAATGATTTCCACGGAGCCGGCAATTCTAGCACGCATGCATTTTTTCTGCTGCCATACCCCTAGGAAGCGCTTCAGCATCCGCGCACGCCGCGGCCGTGGCCTCGCGGGACAGATGGCAGGTACAGGTGCGCGGTGAGGCTTGCGCCTTGCGAGCGACGGCAATGTCGCAGCCTTCGTTCACTTGAACGGGCTCTGAGGACACCACGCAAAACTTGGTTGCATCTTTCTATAATCGAGAGTCCACTTGGCGGTTCATCACCTTGACTACAGAAATTTCCACATCCAATCCGCTTGCCTTGATCGCAGATGACATGCGCGAAGTGGATATCGTCATTGCTCAGCGACTGACAACCAGCGTCCCCCTGATCGCACAGATCTCCCAATACATCATTGCCGCCGGCGGCAAACGCCTGCGCCCGGCACTGCTGCTGCTGATCGCCGGCGCCCTGGGCCATCAAGGCAGGGACAAATACATTCTGGCCGCCGTGGTGGAGCTGATTCACACCGCGACCCTGCTGCACGACGACGTGGTGGACGAATCGACGCTGCGCCGCGGCAGAGCCACCGCCAACGAAACCTTCGGCAACCCCGCCAGCGTTCTGGTCGGGGATTTTCTGCACACCCGCTCTTTCCAGATGATGGTCGAAGTGGGCAGCATGCGCGTGCTCCAGATCCTGTCGGATGCCACCAACGTGATCGCGGAAGGCGAAGTCCAGCAGCTCATCAACACCCATGACGCATCGCTGGATGAAACCGGCTATCTGCATGTCATCCGCTCCAAGACCGCCCAGCTCTTCGAGGCCAGCGCACAGCTGGCGGCCGTGCTGGCAGGCGCCAGCCCCCAGGTGGAGCAGGCCTGCGCCGCCTATGGGCAGGCCCTCGGAACGGCTTTCCAGATCATCGACGATGTGCTGGACTACACCGGCAACACCCAGGAAATGGGCAAGAACCTGGGCGATGACCTGCGCGAGGGCAAATGCACCCTGCCCCTGATCGCCGCCATGCAGCGCGGCAGCGCAGAGCAGGCCGCGATTGTCCGCAATGCCATTGAGCAGGGCTCCACCGATCAGCTTGACGCCGTGGTGGAGATCGTGCGCAGCACCGGTGCACTGGATGTCGCCAGGGCCGCCGCTCATGCAGAGGCCCAGCGCGCCATCGATGCCTTGGCATCGCTGCCAAGCAATGCATACACTGCAAGTTTGCTACAATTGGCTTCTCAGCTTTTGGAGCGCCGCACCTGAATCGCCTGGTGCACTTCGGTGCTCGACAAACAAAGCTTTCGGGGTGTAGCTTAGCCTGGTAGAGCGCTACGTTCGGGACGTAGAGGCCGGAGGTTCGAATCCTCTCACCCCGACCAGTCTTTTTTTGTCGCCGTTTCTTGCGCCAGGTTCAATGCCGCCGTCCTGCAGGACCGGGCAGGCCTGGCGGCATACCGGCGGAGACAACAAGAATGGTAGGATAGGACTCTTCCTACTCCACCCAGACTTGGATACATGGCCGCTGCCGATACTCTGCAAAAGAACACTCCTGCGCCCATCGCCATCCCTGGTTTAGGCCGAGCCCTGATTTCCGCAGGGAAGGTCTCGCAGCAAGCAGCCGAGAACGCAGCCAAGAAAGCCGCCACGGGAAAAACGCCGTTCATCACCGAGCTCAGCCAGTCTGGCGAAATCAGCGCGCTGGAAATTGCCGAAACCATTTCCACGATGTTCAGCACACCGCTGCTGGATCTCAATGCCATCGACGCCCAGCAACTGCCGCGCGAGCTGCTGGATCCCAAGATCAGCAACGCCTACCGGGTGCTGGCGCTCAGCAAACGCGGCAATCGGCTCACCGTCGCCACGGCAGACCCCACACAGCAGGAAGCGGCCGAGCAGATCAAGTTCACGACACAGCTGCTGGTGGACTGGGTGGTCGTCGAGGCCGACAAGCTGCAAAAACTCGTTGACCAGACCAGCAAGAGCGTCAGCGAATCCCTGGACACCTACGCGAGCTCCGGCGACTTTGACTTTGACGACGTCAAGATCGAAGATGCTCCCGAGGAAAAGGACAATGCCGTCGGTGCCGAGGTCGAGGATGCGCCGGTCGTCAAGTTCCTGCACAAGATGCTGCTGGACGCCTTCAACATGCGGGCATCCGACTTGCACTTCGAACCCTACGAGCACAATTACCGGGTGCGCTTTCGCATCGACGGGGAGCTGCGCGAGATCGCCTCCCCTCCGATCGCCATCAAGGACAAGCTCGCTTCCCGCATCAAGGTGATCTCGCGCCTGGACATTTCGGAGAAGCGCGTTCCGCAAGACGGCCGCATGAAGCTCAAGGTCGGACCCGACCGCGTCATCGACTTCCGCGTCAGCACCTTGCCCACGCTGTTCGGCGAAAAGATCGTGATCCGTATCCTGGATCCGAGCTCGGCCAAGATGGGCATCGACGCCCTGGGCTACGAGCCCGAGGAAAAAGAGCGCCTGCTCAAGGCCATCAACCGCCCCTACGGCATGATTCTGGTCACCGGCCCCACGGGCTCGGGCAAGACCGTGTCGCTCTACACCTGCCTGAACCTGCTCAACCAGCCTGGCGTGAACATTGCCACTGCCGAGGACCCCTCCGAAATCAACATGCCTGGCGTCAACCAGGTCAATGTGAACGAGAAGGCCGGCCTGACCTTTGCCGCTGCGCTCAAATCCTTTCTGCGCCAGGATCCG
Source organism: Comamonas sp. (assembly GCF_009360615.1). Lineage (GTDB taxonomy): Bacteria > Pseudomonadota > Gammaproteobacteria > Burkholderiales > Burkholderiaceae_C > Comamonas. The sequence continues at coordinate 21,435 of NZ_SPEY01000014.1, read as the reverse complement.
GACATCATCATGGTCGGCGAAATCCGCGACCTGGAAACCGCCGACATCTCGATCAAGGCCGCCCAGACCGGTCACCTGGTACTGTCCACCCTGCACACCAATGATGCGCCGACCACGCTGACGCGCATGCGCAACATGGGCATCGCCCCTTTCAATATTGCCTCCAGCGTGATTCTGATCACCGCCCAGCGTCTGGCGCGACGCCTGTGCGCACAGTGCAAGGAGCCTGCCGACATACCGCGCGAGGCCCTGATCGAGGCCGGCTACGATGAGGACGAACTCGACGGCAGCTGGGTCAGCTACAAACCTGTCGGCTGCCCGGCCTGCAACAACGGCTACAAGGGACGCGTCGGTATCTATCAGGTGATGCCCATCAGCGAGGAGATTCAGCGCATCATCCTGCGTGACGGCAGCGCGCTGGAGATTGCTGAACAGGCCAGGGCCGAAGGAGTACGCTCTCTGCGTGGCTCGGGCCTGCACAAAGTCAAGCTGGGTCTGACCTCACTCGAAGAAGTGCTGGCGGTCACCAACGAGTAAAAACAGAATCAGTGAGGGAACGCCATGGCAAGCGCAGCGTCCAAGGGAATCAAGGAATTTCTCTTCGAGTGGGAAGGCAAGGACCGCAACGGCAAGATCGTTCGCGGGGAAACCCGCGCCGGTGGAGAAAATCAGATCCAGGCCATGCTGCGCCGCCAGGGCGTGACTCCGTCCAAGATCAAGAAGCGCAGGACCCGCGGCGGCAAGAAGATCAAGCCCAAGGACATTGCGCTCTTCACACGCCAGCTGGCCACCATGATGAAAGCCGGCGTGCCGCTGCTGCAGTCTTTCGACATTGTGGGCCGGGGCAACACCAACCCCAACGTCACCAAGCTGCTCAACGACATCCGATCCGATGTGGAGACCGGCACCTCCCTGAGCGCGGCCTTTCGCAAGTTTCCGCTCTATTTCGACAGCCTCTACTGCAACCTGGTGGAGGCCGGCGAGGCCGCCGGTATTCTCGAATCGCTGCTGGACCGTCTGGCGACCTACATGGAAAAGACGGAAGCCATCAAGTCCAAGATCAAGTCGGCGCTGATGTACCCCACGTCGGTCATGATCGTGGCCTTTGTCGTGGTGACCGTGATCATGATTTTCGTGATTCCTGCCTTCAAGGAGGTCTTTACCTCCTTTGGCGCCGACCTGCCCGCACCCACGTTGCTGGTGATGGGCATCAGCGAGTATTTTGTGCAGTACTGGTGGCTGATCTTCGGCGTGCTGGGCGGCGGCATCTACTTCTTCATGCAGGCCTGGAAGCGCAACGAACGCGTGCAGCAATTCATGGATCGCACCATGCTCAAGCTGCCCATCTTCGGCGTGCTGATCGAGAAATCCTGCGTGGCCCGATGGACCCGCACGCTGTCCACCATGTTTGCCGCCGGCGTCCCGCTGGTCGAGGCCCTGGACTCCGTGGGAGGTGCCTCAGGCAACTACCTCTACAAAAACGCCACCGACAAGATTCAGCAGGAAGTCTCCACGGGCACCAGCCTCACGGTTGCCATGGCCAATGCCAACATCTTTCCTTCCATGGTGCTGCAGATGTGCGCCATCGGTGAGGAATCGGGTGCCATCGACCACATGCTGGGCAAAGCTGCCGACTTCTATGAAAGCGAAGTCGACGAGATGGTGGCGGGCCTGTCCAGCCTGATGGAGCCCATCATCATCGTCTTCCTGGGCACCCTGATCGGCGGCATCGTGGTGTCCATGTATCTGCCGATCTTCAAGCTGGGTCAAGTGGTCTGATGATTTCCGAACTGGTGTTGAATGCCGTTGTCGGCGGCGTCCTGGGCTTGCTGATCGGCAGCTTTCTGAATGTGGTGATCCACCGCCTGCCGCTGATGATGGAGCAGGAATGGCACGCCGAAGGTGCCCAGTGGGCCGAGGAACAGAAGGACAAAGGCGCCAGGATCGAGCTGCCGCCCGCCAAGCCTGCCGTCACGCTGAGCAAGCCCCGTTCGCGCTGCCCGCACTGCGGCCATGAGATCGTCTGGTACGAGAACATCCCCGTGCTCAGCTATCTGTTTCTGCGCGGCCGCTGCGCCCAGTGCCAAAAGCCCATCAGCCTGCGCTACCCCCTGGTGGAACTGGTCTGCGCCGCGCTGTTCGCCTTCTGCCTGGGCCGCGATGGCCTGACCGCCACCGGCTTTGCCTGGTGCGGCTTCAGCGCGGCGCTGCTGGCGCTGGCACTGATCGACTGGGACACCACATTCCTGCCGGACTCCATCACTCTGCCCCTGCTCTGGGCCGGACTGATCGCCTCCGCACTGCAATGGACCCAGGTGCCATTGCCGCAGTCGCTGTGGGGCGCCGTCGCAGGCTATCTGTCGCTATGGCTGATCTTCTGGGCTTTCAAGCTGGCCACGGGCAAGGAAGGCATGGGCTATGGCGACTTCAAGCTCTTTGCCGCGCTTGGCACCTGGTTCGGCTGGCCGGCACTGGTGCCCATCATTCTCATGGCCTCGGTCGTGGGAGCCGTCATCGGCATTGCGCTCAAGATCAACAGCCAGCTGCGCGAAGGCGGCTATATACCCTTCGGCCCCTTTCTCGCTGGCGGCGGTTTCGTCAGCCTGATCTGGGGCCCCCAGGCCGTGCTCGGCTTTGTGGGTCTGTAAGCCATGCAAGCCTTGTCCGAGCGCTCACCATTCAGACTGGGACTGACGGGCGGCATTGGCAGCGGCAAAAGCACGGTTGCAGCCAGGCTGCAGGCCTGCGGTGCCACGCTGATCGACGCCGACCATATCTCGCGCAGCCTGACGGCAAGCGGCGGCATGGCCCTGCCTTTTATAGCCCAGGCTTTTGGCGCCGACCTGATCGATGCCCAGGGCGCTCTCGACCGTGCGCGCATGCGCGCGCTGGTCTTTGCCGATCCGTCTTCGCGCCAGCGCCTGGAAGCCATTCTCCACCCGCTGATCGCCGAGCAGACGCGCCAGCAGCTCGCAGCAGCCGTGGCCGCCGGCAGCAAGCTCATCGTGCACGACATCCCTTTGCTGGTGGAATCCGGCCACTGGCGAGCACGGCTGGATGGGGTGCTGGTCGTGGACTGCCGCGAGAGCACGCAGACAGAGCGCGTCATGGCGCGCAGCGCTCTGAGCCGCGAGGCCGTGCAGGCCATCATCGACGCCCAGGCCACGCGGTCGCAGCGCCTGGCAGCGGGCGACTGGGTCGTCTACAACGATGACGGCGTCACAATCGAAACTCTCCACGCATATACCGATCAAATCGCTGCATGGTTCGGGCTATGATGCAGGCCATGGCTTGGCCTGTGCGTGTGATCGCCGCATGTGCACGTTGACCGCTGATTCCTGTGCGCCCCGAGGAGCCCAGCAAACGTGATCCTGTACGAATATCCATTTAACGAGCGTCTGAGAACTTATCTGCGCCTTGAGCAGCTGTATCGCCGTCTGCGCGAACTGCTGACCCGCGCGCATTCGGTCGATCATCATTTCGCCCTGATCACCATCTTCGAGATCATGGATGTGGCCTCGCGCAGCGATCTGCGCGCCGACGTCATCAAGGACCTGGAGCGGCAGAAGCACCTGCTGGACGTGCTGCGCGACAACCCTGATATTTCCCAGCACATGCTGCACCAGGTGGCGCGCCAGGTGGAGGGCTGCTTTGCCTCCATCAATGCGCAGACCGGCAAGACCGGCCAGGCGCTGACCGAGAACGAATGGCTGATGTCCATCCGCAGCCGTGTGGGCATCCCCGGCGGCACCTGCAGCTTCGACCTGCCCGCCTATCACGCCTGGCAGAACCTCGATCCGCGCTACCGCCAACGCGACCTCGAAGACTGGGCCGGCGAGCTGACACCGCTGGGTCAGGCGCTTGAGCTGATCCTGCAGTTGCTGCGCGAAACCGGCATTCCCCAGCGCGTGGTGGCCGAGCATGGCGTGTTCCAGCAGGCCATGCCGGCAGGCCGCAGCTTCCAGCTGCTGCGCCTGCGCATTGACCCGCATCTGAATCTGGTGCCGGAGATCAGTGGCAATCGCCTGCTGGTATCGGTGCGCCTGCTCAAGCTGGCCAACGGCGGCAAGCCCCAGCCCAGCAATGACGACGCTTCTTTCGAGCTGACGCTCTGCGCCTGAGCCGCAGGCAGCCTGTTCTCTGCATCGAGCCGCTGCGTGCGGCTCGATGTCTTTCAGGGTCGGCCACCCGTGTTTTCCAGCTGTGATACATCTACGCCATGAGCACTGACAAGCAATCCCCCACCATGGTGAAATGCCCGACCTGCGGCGGCCCCAGCGTTTTCTTGCCCAGCAACAAATTCCGTCCCTTCTGCAGCGAGCGTTGCCGCAACATCGATCTGGGCGCCTGGGGCAACGAAGAGTTCCGCGTTCCGGCTCAGACGCCACCCGAAGATGCGCCGTTTGGCGATCCGCGCACGGAAAACTAAGCGAAGCAGCAAAAAACAAGAGCGCCTTGCGCTTGGCATGTCTTGATTTCAGCTTGATCGACCAAGCAAATCGAGATTCAACAAGCGCAAGGCGCTCTTTATTTCAGAGCATACAGCTTCACTCCACGGGTTGCTGCGCCTCGTAATAGCTTTGATCAAAAACCAGGCCGCGTTCCTCGCTCAGCCATTGCAGCACGGGGTAGGCACCCGGCAGGACCGGGTGCACATCGAGCGGCAGCTGCTGCCAGGCCATCTGCTGACCCTCGCGCATCTCGAACTCGCCCGTCCACTGCGTCACCTTGCACCAGTGCAGACGCACCAGCGCATGCGGGTAGTCATGCTCGGTCACCTTCCAGGCATGGGCCTGGCCAATGGTCACGCCCAGCTCTTCGATCAGTTCGCGGCGCAAGGCCTGCTCCACGCTCTCGCCGGCCTCCAGCTTGCCGCCAGGAAACTCCCAGTAGCCTGCATACGGCTTGCCTGCAGGGCGGCTTGAAATCAGCAGCGCCCCATCGGATTCGCGCAACAGCACGCCCACGGCCACTTCCGTGTGCTTTCGCTGCGCCTGTGTTTCAGCAGTCACTTCCACAACACTCCTTCTTCATCCCAGGTCTGCTTCTTCAGCCAGACCGTCCACATCTTCAATGCGCTTTTTGACCGTCACGGGGCGCTCGTTGCGGCCTGCGTAGTCGCGCGCGAACTGGTGGGCCACACGCCCGCTGCGCGAGCCGCGCTCCAGCGCCCAGACCAGGGCTTCGGGCCTGGCCGCCTCGATGGTGGCCTGGTCCATGCCCAGCGCGGACAGCCACTGCGCCACCACGCGCAGGTACTCGTCCTGGCTGAAGGGGTAGAAGCTCACCCAGAGGCCGAAGCGCTCGGACAGGGAGATCTTCTCTTCCACCACCTCGCCGGGGTGGATCTCGCCGTTCTCGCCTTTTTGCTGCGCCAGGTTGTCCGTCATGTACTCGGGCAGCAGGTGGCGGCGATTGCTCGTGGCATAGACCAGCACATTGGGCGTGGCCGCGGAAACCGAGCCATCCAGCATGGATTTCATGGCCTTGTAGCCAGGCTCGCCTTCTTCAAAGCTCAGATCGTCGCAATAGATGATGAACTTCTCGGGCCGGCCGGCGACCACATCCACAATATCCGGCAGATCGGTCAGATCGGCCTTGTCCACCTCGATCAGACGCAGGCCCTGGGGCGCATAGCTGTGCAGGCAGGCGCGGATCAGCGAGGACTTGCCCGTGCCGCGAGCCCCTGTCAGCAGCACGTTGTTCGCCGTACGACCGCTGACGAACTGCTCGGTATTGCGCGCGATCTTTTCCTTTTGCACATCGATGTTCTGCAGATCGGACAGCTGCATGGCCCCCACATGGCGTACCGGCTCCAGCACGCCGCAGCCGTTCGATCGCTTGCGGTAACGCCAGGCTATCGCCGCATCCCAGTCGGCGGGCGCCTGCAGGGGCTGGGGCAGCACGGACTCGATGCGCTGCATCAATTGCTCGGCACGCTCGACCAGGCGCTCCAAAGGGTTCATCACATCTTGCACGATCGAATCTCCATCTGTTTTTATAGCTGTTAGCGCTTGATACTGCTTGACTTCAATAAGAAAAATAACTGAAATCTACTAATTACAAGCGATAGCAGCTTCTTAATTTATAGCGCCATCACTTTAAAACTGGCGCACCCAAAACCAGAGACAGCGAGCAAGCGCCGCCGCGCAGCGAGGCTGTCGTCCCCCTCCCATAGCGCGCAGTGCGTAGAGAGAGGGGGAAGCTGCGGGGCCGCCCAGGCGCCGCAGCTCAGGGGGTGATCATTTACGACCGGTAATCCGCATTGATCGTCACATAATCGTGGCTCAGATCGCAGGTCCATACCGTCTGTGCAGCATTGCCACGACCCAGAACCACGCGCACCACGATCTCCTGCTGCTTCATCACACGCTGACCGTCCTCTTCCTTGTAGGAAGGATTGCGGCCGCCGTCCACCACCACATGCACATCGTCCAGGTACAGGTCGATTTGGGTCTGGTCCAGATCGGCAATGCCGGCATAGCCCACCGCGGCCAGGATGCGGCCCAGGTTGGGATCGGAAGCAAAAAAAGCCGTCTTGACCAGGGGCGAGTGGGCAATGGAGTAGGCGACCAGACGGCACTCCTCTTCGGTCTTGCCGCCCTCGACCTTGACGCTGATGAACTTGGTGGCGCCCTCGCCGTCACGCACAATGGCTTGCGCGAGCTTTTGCGCCACTTCCAGCAGAGCCGCCTTGAGCTGCTCGCCCTCGGCGCTGGACAGCGTCGTGATCCGGGGATTGCCGGCCTGGTGGGTGGCGATCAGCACGAACGAGTCATTGGTGGAGGTATCACCGTCGATGGTCACGCGGTTGAAGGAGCCGTCGGCCAGCTCCTTGACCAGGGGCTGGAGCAGCTCGGGTGCGAGCGCCGCATCCGTGGCCAGAAAGCCCAGCATGGTCGCCATATTGGGGCGGATCATGCCCGCACCCTTGCTGATGCCCGTGATGGAAACCGTCTTGCCGCCGATGCTGACGCTGCGGCTGAAGGCCTTGGGCAGGGTGTCGGTGGTCATGATGCCTTCGGCAGCCGAGGCCCAGTTGTCAGCCTTGGCGGCAGCAATGGCCCTGGGCATGCCCACCACGATGCGGTCCACGGGCAGCTCTTCCATGATCACGCCGGTGGAGAAAGGCAGGATCTGGCCCGCGTTCAGGTCCAGCTCCCGGGCCAGCGCCGCGCAGGTGGCGCGGGCATTGGTCAGACCGGCGGCGCCGGTGCCGGCATTGGCATTGCCGGTATTGACGATCATGGCGCGGATGCCGGTGCCAGCCGCCAGATGCTCGCGGCAGACCTGCACGGGAGCAGCGCAGAAACGGTTCTGGGTGAACACGCCGGCCACCGAGGTGCCTTCGTCGAGCAGAAACACCGTCAGGTCCTTGCGATTGGCCTTGCGCACGCCGGCTTCGGTAACGCCAATGCGAACGCCATTGATCGCCAGCAGATCGGCTGCGACGGGAGCGGAAAGATTCACGGACATGTCTGTATGTTCCTGAGAGAGGCCTCCCCCTGTGCCGCTGCGCGGCTTCCCCCGAGGGGGACGACATCTTCGCCGCGAGGCGGCTCTTGCTCGATGTCTCTGACCAAGAGCGCGCCCCGTGCAGCAGCCTAGGGGTCGAAAGTTAAAACGTTCCCCATTATCGGAACAAACGGAGGCCTGAACGGACTTGCCGGATTTTGTGGCGCAAAAAGCTGCGCCCCAATGCAAACACGGGCCGCAGCCCGTGTTGTTCGATAACGCATGCTCCAAGCCAGAGACGGCCAGCAAGGGACGCCACAGCAATGAACCCCTTCAAGGGGGAAGGCGCAAAGCGCCTCAGGGGGTCAGGACAGCTTGCCGTGGCAGAGCTTGTACTTCTTGCCGCTGCCGCAGGGGCAGGGGTCGTTGCGGCCCACATGCACGCCCTCGGGCATGGCCAGTGGCTCGGCCAGCATCACGTCGTCCTCTATGCTCATGCCTTCGGTTTCCGAGGGCGAGGCATAGCTCATGTGCTCCAGGCTCTGGGCGCCGCGCTCGTTCATGGCAACGGCCGCTTCGTCCATCTCTTCGCGCGAGCGGACCTGCACCGTCATCAGCACACGGGTGACCTCGGTCTTGACCTGGTCGATCAGCTGACGGAACAGCTCGAAGGCCTCGCGCTTGTATTCCTGCTTGGGCTGCTTCTGGGCATAGCCGCGCAGGTGAATGCCCTGACGCAGATAGTCGAGCGCGGCCAGGTGGTCGCGCCAGTTGGTGTCGAAGCTCTGCAGAAGCACGGCACGCTGGAACTGCGTGAAGTTCTCCTGACCGATCAAGGCCACCTTGGCATCGAACAGATCGTGGGCCGCCTTGACGACCTTCTCCAGAATGTCTTCGTCCGTGACCGACTCGGAAGCCGCGACCTCCTGCTGCAAAGGCAGGTCGATCTGCCATTCGCCGGCCAGCGCCTTTTCCAGACCGGGCACGTCCCACTGCTCTTCCATGGACTCGGCCGGCACATACTGGCGCACCAGGTCGGTGATCACGTCCTCGCGCATGGCGGCCAGCATGCCGTTCAGATCGGTCGAATCCAGAATGTCGTTGCGCTGCTGGTAGATCACCTTGCGCTGGTCGTTGGCCACGTCGTCATATTCGAGCAGCTGCTTGCGCATGTCGAAGTTGCGCGCTTCCACCTTGCGCTGAGCAGACTCGATGGAGCGGGTCACGATGCCGGCCTCGATGGCTTCGCCTTCGGGCATCTTCAGGCGATCCATGATGGCCTTGACACGGTCGCCCGCGAAGATGCGCATCAGCTGGTCGTCCAGGCTCAGATAGAAGCGCGAGGAACCAGGATCGCCCTGACGGCCCGAACGGCCGCGCAGCTGGTTGTCGATACGGCGCGACTCGTGACGCTCGGTCGCGATGATGCGCAGACCGCCCAGGGCCACGATCTTGTCGTGGGCCACCTGCCAGTCGGCACGCAGCTGCTCGATCTGCTGGGTACGTTCGGCCTCGCTCAGCGCCTCGTTGCTCTCGATGGCCTTGAGCTGCTTGTCGATATTGCCACCCAGCACGATGTCGGTACCACGGCCGGCCATATTGGTGGCGATGGTGATCATGCCTTCGCTGCCCGCCTGGGCAATGATGTCTGCCTCACGCTCATGCTGCTTGGCGTTGAGCACCTGATGGGGCAGCTTCTCACGGGTCAGCAGCTGGTCGATGATTTCGGAGTTCTCGATCGAGGTCGTGCCGACCAGCACGGGCTGGCCGCGCTCGTGGCACTCGCGGATGTCCTTGATCGCCGCATCGTACTTTTCCTTGGTGGTCTTGTAGACGCGATCGAGCTGGTCCTGGCGCTTGCTGGGCTTGTTGGGTGGAACCACCACAGTCTCCAGGCCATAGATTTCCTGGAACTCGTAGGCCTCGGTGTCGGCCGTTCCGGTCATGCCCGAGAGCTTCTTGTAGAGACGGAAGTAGTTCTGGAACGTGATCGAGGCCATGGTCTGGTTCTCGGCCTGAATGGCCACACCCTCCTTGGCTTCCACGGCCTGGTGCAGGCCATCGCTCCAGCGACGGCCTGCCATCAGGCGGCCGGTGAACTCATCCACGATCACGATTTCGCCGTTCTGCACCACATAGTGCTGGTCGCGGAAGTACAGCTGGTTGGCACGCAGTGCGGCGTACAGATGGTGCACCAGAGAGATATTGGAGGGATCGTACAGGGACGAGCCTTCGGCGATCAGGCCGGCATGGCTCAAGAGGCGCTCGGCCGCTTCATAACCCTGGTCGGTCAGATAGACCTGATGGGATTTTTCATCGACCGTGAAATCGCCGGGCTTGGTCACGCCTTCGCCCGTGCGGGGATCGGCTTCGCCCTCCTGCCGCACCAGATTCGGCACGATCTGGTTCATGGCCACATACATGGCCGTATGATCCTCGGCCGGCCCGGAGATGATCAGCGGCGTGCGCGCCTCGTCGATCAGGATGGAGTCCACCTCGTCGACGATGGCGTAGTTCAGCACACGCTGCACACGGTCACCGGGCTCGTACACCATGTTGTCGCGCAGATAGTCGAATCCGTATTCGTTGTTCGTGCCGTACGTGATGTCGGAGTTGTAGGCCTGCTGCTTTTGCTCGCGCGACAGATTGGGCAGGTTGATGCCCACCGACAACCCGAGGAAGTTGTAGAGGCGCGCCATGGTCGTGGCATCGCGGCTGGCCAGGTAATCGTTGACGGTCACGACATGCACACCCTCGCCCGACAGGGCATTGAGGTACACGGGCAGCGTCGCGGTCAGCGTCTTGCCTTCGCCGGTGCGCATTTCGGCAATCTTGCCGTCATGCAGCGCCATGGCACCCAGCATCTGCACGTCGAAGTGACGCATCTTCATCACGCGCTTGGAGCCTTCACGCACGACGGCAAAGGCTTCGGGCAACAGCGCGTCCAGCGCCTCGCCCTTGGCAACGCGATCCTTGAACTCCTGCGTCTTGGCGCGCAATGCCTCATCGCTGAGCTTTTCGTACTCAGGCTCCATCGCATTGATGCGAGCGACTGTCTTACGGTATTGCTTGAGCAACCGGTCATTGCGGCTGCCGAACAGTTTGGTGAGGAAATTGGTGGCCATGCGTGCGAAGGCACATTGCTTTTTGCCGGTTGCGCAAAGCAATGTGTCCAGAATTCCTTGATTGTTGGACTTCAGATGGGGCCGTCCCCGGGGCCGTCAAGAGCCACACCCGAAATAGGTGAAAAAACCTCCTGGCGCGTCCAAAACAGGAACAGGACCAAAAAATCATTCTAACCGCCCAGGCCAGCCTTGGTTCCTCGCGGCTCCAGAGCACGTACGGGATTGCATCGCAAGCGCATACACACAAGCGTCTGCGTCCCATTGCGGCATTCATTGCCGACTGCGCTAAGCTTGGGCCTCGCGCCTCACCCAACTGCCTGCCACCCGCATGACCATTGTTCGCCGTCATCACGCTGTCACTGCCATCAGCGCCATGGAGTCATCCCCCACATTGGCGCGCCTGGCTGCACTGACGCAGGACTCCAGCAACCGGCTCAAGGCCGTCCTGCCACTGGTTCCACCCATGCTGCGCGCCAGCCTGCAGGCCGGCCCCATCGATGAAGACGGATGGTGCCTGATCGTGAAAAACACTGCAGCTGCCGCCAAAGTGCGCCAACTGCTGCCCGCCATGGCGGCCCATCTGCGCACCAAGGGCTGGTCCGTCACCAGCATCCGCATCAAGGTTCAGGCCTGACAAGGCTTTGGAGGCCAGGAAAAACAAAAAGGTCTCCGAAGAGACCTGTTGTTTGGTGCCGGTTGTCGGATTCGAACTGACGACCTACCGCTTACAAGGCGGGTGCTCTACCAACTGAGCTAAACCGGCGAAGACTGAATTCTAACGTAGAAAAACAGCCCCTAAGGAAGAATCCCGAAATTTCTTGATGCCCCCCGGGCATGCGTTTTCAGGATTTCTTCCCGCCTATTTCACACGCTTGAGCGCCGGGCGGCCGCCTGCGGGTGGAGGCGTACGAGGGGCGTCATCGTCGCCGGAAGCGTCGGCTTCCGTCTTGACAGGCACCAGCTGGACCACGCGTTCGGCCGAGGCCACGTCATCCGACTCCATGTCGGGCCCCGCATCTTCCATCAACGGCGCATCGCCATCCTCGGGGACTTCGTCCTCCTCGGGCGGAAAGGCCATCCCCTGGCCGGTCTCGCGGGCATAGATGGCCATGACGTTCGCCACGGGCACCATGATTTCCCGTTGCTGGCCGCCAAAGCGGGCCTTGAATTCCACGTACTCGTTGCCAATCAGCAGGCCGCTGGTCGCGTCGTAGCTGATGTTGAGCACGATCTGACCATCACGCACGAACTCCATGGGCACCTGGGTGCTGCGGTCCACACGCACGGCGATATGCGGTGTCAGGCCATTGTCGGTACACCATTCAAACAGAGCCCGCAGCAGATACGGACGGGTTGAAGTCGTTTCAGGGGCTGTCATCTCGTTTCCTGACGAATCAAATCCAGAAGTTTGCAAAGAAAAAAGCGGGCAGATGAAGGTGATCCCTTCAGCATGCCCGCTCTGTGCCCATGTGCAATTACTTGCGCATGACCTTTTCGGAAGGCGTCAGCGCTTCAATGTAAGCCGGACGCGAGAAGATGCGCTCGGCATACTTGAGCAAAGGAGCGGCATTCTTGGACAGTTCGATGCCGTAGTAGTCCAGGCGCCACAGCAGCGGAGCAATGGCCACGTCCAGCATGGAGAAGTTCTCGCCCATGATGTACTTGTTCTTCAGGAAGATGGGAGCCATCTGGGTCAGGCGATCGCGGATATGGGCACGGGCCTTTTCCAGAGCCTTTTCATTGCCCTTGACGTTGCGCTCTTCGAGTGCGCTCACGTGCACGAACAGTTCCTTTTCGAAGTTCAGCAGGAACAGGCGCACACGGGCCCGATCCACGGGGTCGCCAGGCATCAGCTGGGGATGGGGAAAGCGCTCATCGATGTACTCGTTGATGATGTTGGACTCGTACAGGATCAGGTCGCGCTCGACCAGGATTGGCACTTGACCATAGGGGTTCATCACGGCGATCTCTTCGGGCTTGCTGAACAAGTCCACATCGCGGATCTCGAAATCCATGCCTTTTTCAAACAGCACAAAGCGGCAGCGGTGTGAGAAGGGGCAAGTCGTTCCCGAATAAAGCACCATCATGGTGGAGACTCCTAAAAATCAAAAAGAGTGGGTTGCCCACGGCACCCCACTCTGCACTAACACGGTTTGGCTGCAGACAACTGCTGCACGGCGGCAAAGCTTATTTCACGTCTTTCCAGAACGCGGCATTCAGGCGCCAAGCGATAAAGATGAAGATACCCAGGAAAATCAAAACGCCCACCCCTATACGGGTTCGGGTGTTCTGAGCCGGCTCCCCCATCCATTGCAGGTAATTCACCAGATCGCCAACTGCCTGATCGTACTGCACTGCGCTCATCTTGCCAGGAGACACCTGCTCCCAACCCTTGAACACCTGGGTCTTAGTTCCATGGTCGTCATGCTCCTCGAAGATGGCGCGACGCTCGCCCTGCAGCTCCCACAGCGCATGCGGCATGCCCACGCTGGGAAAGGCGAGATTATTCCAGCCCGTGGCCTTGGTGTCATCCCTGTAGAAAGTACGCAAGAAGGTATACAGGTAATCGGCACCCGAGCCACCCGAGCCGGCGCGCGAGCGCGCAATCACCGTCAGATCGGGAGGATTGGCACCGAACCACTCCTTGGCCTCCTTGGGGTTGATGGCGGCCTTCATGGTCTCGCCCACCTTGTCGGTGCTGAACAGCAGATTGTCCTTGATGTCCTGATCGGTCAGACCGATGTCCTTCAGGCGGTTGAAACGCATGAAGGCAGCGGAGTGGCAACTCAGGCAATAGTTGACAAAGAGCTTGGCACCGTTTTGCAGGGATGCCGTATTGCTGGTGTTGACCGGCGCCTTGTCCCAGTGGATGCCGCCTTCGGAGGCTTGCGCAGCACCGGCGATACCCAGGACTGCAACCAGGGTCAGAATCAGTTTCTTCATTCTTGTTCTCTCCTGCTTCAGTGAGGCTTGAAGGTCACACGCTCGGGCACGGGCTTGGTCTCACCCAAGCGGCTCCACCAGGGCATGAGCAGGAAGAAGCCGAAGTAGAACAGCGTGCCGACCTGAGACACCTTCTCGCCAATCGGCGACGGAGGCTGCACGCCCAGGTAGGCCAGGATGACAAAATTCACCACAAACACGGCGTATACATATTTGTGCCAGCTGGGGCGATAGCGGATGGACTTGACCGGGCTGCAATCGAGCCAGGGCAGGGCAAACAGGATGATGACCGCGCCCCCCATGACGACCACCCCCCAGAACTTGGCATCGATGGACAGCATCATGGCGATGGCCCCCAGGGCCACGACGGCCACCGCACCCTTGGCAAAACCGGGCAGGCGCGACTTGAGAATGCCGTAGCCGGCACCCAGCACCACGCAGGCGATCAGCACATACATCATCTCGCTGGTGATGGCACGCAGCATCGAATAGAAAGGGGTGAAGTACCAGACGGGAGCAATGTGATTGGGCGTCTTGAGCGGATCGGCCGGGATGAAGTTGTTGTACTCCAGGAAGTAGCCGCCGAACTCGGGCGCAAAGAACACCACGGCCGAGAACAGGAACAGGAACACCGTCACGCCAAAGATGTCATGCACCGTGTAGTAGGGATGGAAGGGAACGCCATCCAGAGGGCGGCCCTTTTCATCCTTGGGCGCATTAGGCCCCTTGATTTCAATGCCGTCGGGATTGTTGGAACCCACATCGTGCAGTGCCAGCAAATGCGCGACGACCAGACCCAGCAGCACCAGAGGCACGGCAATCACGTGAAAGCTGAAGAAGCGGTTCAGCGTCGCGTCGCCCACCACATAGTCGCCTCGGATCAGCAAAGCCAGATCAGGGCCGACAAAGGGAATGGCGGAGAACAGGTTCACGATCACCTGGGCACCCCAGTACGACATCTGGCCCCAGGGCAGCAGATAGCCCATGAAAGCCTCGGCCATCAGCACCAGGAAGATCGCGCAACCGAAGATCCAGACCAGTTCGCGCGGCTTGCGGTAGGAACCGTACAGAAGACCGCGGAACATATGCAGATAGACCACCACAAAGAACGCGGACGCGCCCGTGGAATGCATGTAGCGGATCAGCCAGCCCCAGGGCACATCGCGCATGATGTACTCCACGGAGGCAAACGCCTTTTCGGCGTCGGGCTTGTAGTGCATCACCAGAAAGATGCCGGTGACGATCTGGATCACCAGCACCAGCAGCGCCAGCGAGCCGAAGATGTACCAGAAGTTGAAATTCTTGGGAGCGTAGTACTCCGACATATGGACGCGGTATGCATCGAATGCCGTCGGAAACCGGTTCTCCAGCCAGTTCATGGCCTTGGCTCCAGTCGTGGAGTTCGGGTCGATTTGCTTGAATTCGTGGGCCATTGTTCTTGTCTCCCTCAGGCTGCCTTGGTGTCTTCACCAATCAGCAGCTTGGTGTCGGACAGATACATATGGGGCGGCACTTGCAGGTTGTCCGGCGCTGGCTTGTTCTTGAACACCCGGCCCGCCATGTCAAAGGTGGAGCCATGGCAGGGGCACAGGAAGCCGCCCTTCCAGTCCGCAGGCAGCGATGGCTGGGGCCCGGAGACGAACTTGTCGGTGGGAGAGCAGCCCAGATGGGTACAGATCCCCACGACCACCAGGATTTCAGGCTTGATGGAACGCGCCTCATTGCGTGCATAGGGAGGCGTGAACTCTTCGGGATGACGCGCCGAGGTCGGGTCCGCGAGTTCGCCATCGAGGCCGGGCAGGTCCTTGAGTTGCTCGGGTGTGCGCTTGATGATCCACACCGGCTTGCCTCGCCACTCGACGGTGAGCTTCTCACCATCCTTGAGATTGGAGATATCCACCTCTACCGCAGCACCGGCTGCTTTGGCTTTTTCAGAAGGCTGGAAGGAGCTCACAAAAGGGACGGCCGTTGCCACACCGCCCACGGCACCAGCACATGCTGACGTGATGATCCACGTGCGCTTGCTGGAGTCGACTGGAGAGTCACTCATGGATTTCCTCGAAGTACATCGCTTGATTTGGGGTCAGCTGCAAATTCTAGCGGCGGGGTTATGGTTATTCCAGCCCCAGTCCGACGTTGACAACCGCCAAAGTCACGCAATACTGCGCTATCTCAAACTCTTAGTGACTGGAACTGCTTATGGGCATGATGCAAGAATTCCGCGAGTTCGCAATCAAGGGAAACGTCATGGATCTTGCCGTGGGCGTGATCATCGGCGGCGCGTTCGGGAAGATCGTTGATTCCGTGGTCAACGACCTGATCATGCCTCTGGTGGGACTGTTCTTCGGCAAGCTGGATTTCTCCAACCTGTTCGTCGTTCTGGGTACCATGCCCGAGGGAGTCCCACGCACCCTGGATGCACTGAAAAAAGCCGGCATTCCTGTCTTTGCCTACGGCAACTTCATCACCGTTGCAGTGAATTTCGTGATTCTGGCCTTCATCATTTTCATGATGGTCAAGCAGATCAACCGCCTCAAGCGCGAGGCACCGCCTGCACCGGAGCAAGCGCCCGCTACGCCTGAAGACATCCAGCTGCTGCGAGAGATCCGCGACAGCCTCAATCGCAAGGCCTGAGATCCCTCCGATCCGATGACTGAAAGCCTGCCGCTCCCGGCAGGCTTTTTTCATGGGAGCGCCGCCGGACATGCCCCCACGACATCGCCCACACGGCTTTGCCACCGTCAGATCGCCAGGCTGCGGGCCATGCGCACGGCTTCGAGCAGGCTGGCCTCGTCGGCCACGCCCAGACCCGCAATGTCAAAGGCCGTGCCATGGTCGGGACTGGTACGCACCAGCGGCAATCCCAGGGTCACGTTGACGCCTTTTTCCACACCCAAATATTTGACTGGGATCAACCCTTGGTCGTGGTACATCGCCAACACCACATCGAATTCACCGGGGTGGGCTGGCGTATTTCGCGCCCGCATGAAGACCGTGTCAGGCGCAAACGGTCCCTGCACATCCATGCCTTCGGCCTGCGCTGCCGCGATCGCCGGGGCAATGATCTCGATTTCCTCGCGACCGAAGATGCCGCCCTCGCCCGCGTGCGGATTGAGCCCGGCCACGGCAATGCGCGGCGACCGCCCCAGGCTCCGGCTCAGCGCCTGATGCGTGATGCGCAGGGTCTGCAGGATCTGCGGCCCAGTCACGGCCTCGATGGCATCGCGCAGCGAGACATGGATGCTGACCAGCACGGTGCGCAATTCGTCATTGGCCAGCATCATGCGCACCGGCATCTGCTCCAGCGAAACGCCCGCATGTCGCGCCGCTTCGGCCTGCAGGAGTTCCGTGTGCCCGGGGAAAGTCACGCCCGCCAGATGCAGCGCCTCCTTGTGCAAGGGTGCCGTGACGAGGGCGGCGATCTCGCCACGCAGAGCCGCTTGCGCGGCCCAGACCACGCATTGCGCAGCGGCCTGCCCGGCCGCCGCGCAAACCTGTCCATAGGGCTGAGGCCCGGCCAGCCCCGGCACGTTCAGCAGCGCGACGGCACCGTCCGGAACCGACCAGGCCTCGCCCGGCTCATCGATCACCACCACGGGCTGAGCGATGCCCTGATCGCCCTCAGCAGCACGGGCGGCCAGCGCTGTGGCACGACGCAGAGTCTGCAACTCGCCCACCACAAAGCAGCCGCGCATGGCCTGCGGCGCAGCCCGGAAGGCCTTGGCGATGATTTCAGGCCCTATGCCTGCGCAGTCGCCCTGGGTGATGGCGATGGTTGGGGTTGAAGCATTGACGGACATAGGCATCAGGGTCGCCGCAAGCTCCTCTGTTCTCAAGTGCTTGCGGTCATCAAAAGTGAGAGACGAAGGTCCGGGACCGGATCAGGCCGGGTTGTCGATATCGATGAAGCGGTGCTCCAGTCCGCACTCCTGGGCCACATGGGCCGCCACGGCCGGCGCGCCATAGCGCTCGGTCGCATGATGGCCGGCAGCGATGAAGCTCACACCCATCTCTCGCGCCAGATGCATCTGGGGCTCGGAGATCTCGCCGGTGATATAGGCATCGGCGCCGGCGGCAATCGCGGACTCGAAAAAGCCCTGTGCCCCTCCTGTGCACCAGGCCAGCTTGCGGATCGGCCTGTGCTCCTGTGCACCGGCCAGCGTCACCTTGCGCCCCAGCACGCTTTGCACATGCGCAGCCAGAGCGGCGGCATCGGCAAAGTCCGCATCGGCCAGCCAG
Source organism: Comamonas sp. (assembly GCF_009360615.1). Classification (GTDB taxonomy): domain Bacteria; phylum Pseudomonadota; class Gammaproteobacteria; order Burkholderiales; family Burkholderiaceae_C; genus Comamonas. Next base: position 3,673 of record NZ_SPEY01000014.1, on the reverse strand, counting down.
CCCAGGTTCTGGTCGCCGAATGCGGCCTGTCCCTGGACTCCGAGCCGCGCCCCGAGTTGCGCGTTATTGCCCAGTTCGGCATGGGCATCCAGCGGCAGGTGATAGGCGAACAGATTGATGTCATGCGCGAGCAGCAGGCGGATGCGCTCCTTGAGCCAGCCCGTGATGCGACCATCCATGCCGCGCCAGAACAGGCCGTGGTGCACGAAGACGGCATCGGCCCCGGCCTCGATCGCCGCCTCGATCAGGGCGCGACTGGCCGTCACGCCGCTGACGATGCGGCGAATCTCGCTCCGGCCTTCGACCTGCAGGCCGTTGGGTCCGTAGTCCTTGAAGCGTTCGGGTTGCAGCAACCCATTGAAAACGGATAACAGGGTGTTTCGCTCAATGCTCATGGTCCGATTGTGCCCAAGCCCGTTCGAAGAACACGCCTGCAAGGCTTTGACGAGCGAAAAAAAGGGCAGCCCGCGCTACCCTTTTTTCGGAACCAACGACTTCAGGCCTACTTGGCTTGCCAGCCCCTGCAGGCCAGCGGCCAGAAGCCCATGGCCATGCCCAGCACGCCCATGGCCGCCACATAGTGGGCAGGCGCCATCACATCCACCTGCTGCCACACGGACACCAGCATGGGGGTCAGGCCGCCAAACACGGCATAGGCCATGTTGTAGGAGAAGGACAGGCCGGTGAAGCGCACCTCGGGCGGGAAGGCCCGGACACCCACCACGGGCAGCAGCGAGATGGAACCCACGAAGAAACCCACGGTCGCATAGTTGCAGATCAGAGACGCCTCGTTGCCCGGCAGGTTCAGGTAGAACAGATAGGCTGTGGCAGTCATGCCGCCCCAGCCAATGAGCATGGTCAGCTTGGTGCCGATCTTGTCGGACAGCCAGCCCCAGAACACACAGCCCAGGGTCAGCGTCACGGTCGCCACGGCATTGGCCTTCAGGGCCATCGCCGGTGCGATGTGGAACACCTTCTGCAGATAGGCCGGCGTGAACAGGATCACCACCACGATCGCCGTGGACAGCACCCAGGTCATCAGCGCCACGACAACGCAGGCTTCGCGGTGATCGCGCAGGATGGTCTTGATCGGCAGTTCGCGGTCAGCCGCCTTGCGGGCCTGCAACTCCTTGAAGATCGGAGTCTCGTGCAGGAACTTGCGCAGATACACCGACACCAGACCGAAGACACCGCCCAGGATGAAGGGAATGCGCCAGGCCCAGTCGTGGATCTCGCCCTGGCTGTAGGTGCTGTTGAGCCAGACCCCGATGATGGAGCCCAGGAAGATACCGCCGGTAATGCCGGAAGTCAGTGCGCCGATGGCGAAGCCGTAACGCTTTTCGGGAGCATGCTCGGCCACGAACACCCAGGCACCGGGCATTTCACCGCCGATGGCGGCACCTTGCATCACGCGCATCAGCAACAGCAGAATGGGAGCGGCCAGACCGATGGTTTCATAGGTCGGCAGCAGGCCGATGACCAGCGTGGGCACGGCCATCAGGAACACCGACAGCGTGAACATCTTCTTGCGGCCCAGGATGTCGCCGAAGTGAGCAATCAGAATGCCGCCGATGGGGCGCGCCAGATAGCCGGCCGCGAAAATGCCCAGCGTCTGCAGCTGGCGCATCCACTCCGGCAGTGAAGCCGGAAAGAACAGGCTGCCGATTACATTGGCAAAAAAGACGAACACCACGAAGTCATAAAACTCCAGCGTTCCGCCCAGGGCCGATAAGCCCAGGGTCTTGTAGTCCTCCCGGTTCAGGAGGCGATTCTTCGCAGCAGCCGGCGCTTTGGCCGATGCAGCGTGGTCAAGCGTAGTCATGGTGTTTCCCAGATCGAACAACAGGACAGCGCGGATAAGGCCGCTGATCACGGGTCAACGTGCAGTGGCATACCGATTGCAGCGGGCTTCAGATGCAAAGCCACACCAGGCCGAATATGAGCACCTTGTGGGCAGTCACGGCGGCGTAAGCGCAGTCGAAAAAACATTCTAGGGTTTTCACTCATGGCTTCTGGCCGTGCAAAACTTTAGATGCCTGCAGTCCTATAGCCATCGCGCCTGCAATCTGCAAAGCTTTGCGTTATGCAATTGCGCGCAAGCAAATGTTCGCTTCGACGCCCGGTGCAGCCATGCTTCACAATGTGGGCTTGTTCTCCTCACTACCTATACGCATTACATGAAACGCACCTGGTTGCTGTTTTCGCAGGTCGTCACCGTGCTGGTGGCTATCTATTTTGTAGTAGCCACCCTACAGCCCACATGGCTTCAGCGCGGAAATATTCGTAGCAATGCCGGTGTGTCACTGCTTCAGGCTCCATCCGCCCCGGCGGGTGAGGTCGCCCCGGGCAGCTTTGCGCCAGCCGCACGCAAGGCCTCGCCCGCCGTGGTCAGCATCAACACCAGCAAGGCAGTTCGCCACCCACGCGCCAACGATCCCTGGTTCCAGTTCTTCTTTGGCGATCAGGGCCCGCAGGAGCAATCTGGTTTGGGCAGTGGCGTCATCATCAGTCAAGATGGCTACATCCTCACCAACAACCATGTGGTGGAAGGCGCCGATGATATCGAGGTCACGCTGACCGACAGCCGCCAGGCCAAGGCCAAGGTCATCGGCACGGATCCCGAGACCGATCTGGCCATTCTCAAGGTCGAGCTCGACAAGCTGCCCGTCATCGTGCTGGGCAACTCGGACCAGGTCGCCGTGGGCGACCGCGTGCTGGCCATCGGCAACCCCTTCGGCGTGGGCCAGACCGTGACCAGCGGCATCATCAGCGCTCTGGGCCGCAGCCAACTGGGCATCAACACCTTCGAGAACTTCATCCAGACCGATGCCGCCATCAACCCGGGCAACTCCGGCGGTGCCCTGGTGGATGCCAACGGCAACCTGCTGGGTATCAACACGGCCATCTACTCGCGCTCGGGCGGCAGCATGGGCATCGGTTTCGCGATTCCCGTCTCCACGGCCAAGATGGTGCTGGACGGCATCGTCAGGGACGGCAAGGTCACACGCGGCTGGATCGGCGTCGAGCCCAACGAGCTCTCGCCCGAGCTGGCCGAGACCTTTGGCGTCAAGGCCGATGCCGGCGTCATCATCACTGGCGTTCTGCAGGCCGGCCCCGCCGCCCAGGCCGGCATGCGTCCTGGCGACGTGATCGTCAAGGTAGGCGAGACCGCGACCCGCAATGTCTCCGAGCTGTTGACGGCCGTGGCCTCGCTCAAGCCCGGAGAAGCGGCCAAGTTCGACGTGCGCCGCGGCGACAGCGAAGTCGTGCTGGACATCACCCCGGGCGCCCGACCTGCCGCCAGCACCTTGCAGCAGCAGGGCCGGCCGCGGCGTTGACAGCAGCGTCACCGAGGCATGCAAGCCAGCGCCCGTCGCTGGCTTTTTTCATGCCGCAGCCTGTTGCAGGCTGCAGCGAGCCATCACAGGTCATCAGGAAATACGGCTAAAACGCTTGCAGGCAAAGCGCTGGCAGCTATCAAAAAAAAGCCCTTGAATCACTTCAAGGGCTTTGCCGGAAGTCGGAGACGAAGATCAGTGGCCGTCCGTGGATTTCTCCACTTCCGTGCCCGTACCTTCCTCGGCATCGGGCGCACGCGATACCCTGCTGAACCAGCCGGCCCCCAGAATGCCGATCTCGTAGAGCAGGCACATGGGCAAGGCCAGGGCCAGCT
>NZ_SPEY01000041.1 GCF_009360615.1 Comamonas sp. | reverse complement strand
AGCGGCTGAGCACGCCGGTCACGGCCACCAGACCCACGTTCTGCGAGAAGCTGGTGTAGGGGAAGGTGTTGAAGATGCCGCCGATCAGCGTGCCCAGGCCGTCGGTGCGCAGACCGCGGGTCAGCTCGTCCTGGGTGATGTCGCGCTTGGCCATGTCGCCCAGGGCCAGGAACATGCCGGTGGATTCGATCATCACCACCACCATCACCAGACTCATGGTGAGGATCAGGATGGGGTCGAACACCGGCATGGCGATCTGGAAGGGCAGCACCAGGGTGAACCACTCGGCCTTGGCAACCTTGTCGAAGTTCATCAGTCCCATGGCCACGGAGATCACACCGCCGATCAGGATGCCCATCAGCACCGAGATATTGGCCAGGAAGCCCTTGGCAAAGCGTGCGATCAGCAGGATGGACAGCAGCACGATGCCCGAAACCGCAGCGCCTTGCAGGTCGGCGTACTTGGGGTTGGGCATGGTGGGCAGCACCGAGAAACCCTTGGGGATGGCGGGCAGCGAGGAGCCGGGAGCGCCGGCCATGGCCTGGGCTTCGGCCAGCCACTTCAGGTGCTCGGGGTTGGGCACGGACGGGGCGGTGGGGCCGACGGGATTGCCGAAGATCCAGTTGATGCCCACGCGCATCAGGCTGATGCCGATGACGGCGATGATGGTGCCGGTCACGACCGGGGGGAAGAAGCGCAGCATGCGGCTGATGAGCGGCGCAATGAGGATGGAGATCACCCCCGCGCCGATCACCGAGCCGAAGATCAGGCCTGCGCCCGCATTGCCGCCGGTGCTCTGTGCCATGGACACCATGGGCGCCACGCTGGCAAAGGTCACACCCATCATCACGGGCAGCTTGATGCCGAACCACTGGGTCGCACCCATGGCCTGGATCAGGGTGACCAGGCCGCACACGAACAGGTCGGCAGAGATCAGGTGCGCGACCTGCTCGGGCGGCAGGTTCAGGGCACGGCCCACGATCAGCGGCACGGCGACAGCTCCGGCATACATGACCAGAACGTGCTGCAGACCTAATGCGGTGAGCTTGCCGAACGGCAGGACCTCATCCACGGGATGCACTTTGGATGTCATAAAAACATGTCTCCTCACTCTATATTGGCTTCAGGTTGGCATGCGATTCGTGAATGGCATGCAATCCATACAAAAAGTGTATACAGCTCATAACGCGCGACATCTAGCGGTAAACCCTGCTCAAAATTCAGTGTCTGGATGGAAAGTCGATGGTTATGTTTTTCGCGCATAACCATCTAAGGTAATTACTGATTGCTATGAAATATGTAGCTTTCAGCCCTTTGTTTTTCGGATTTTCAGAATTAAACATACTGAAACCTTTTGGCATCAAGCGAGAGTTGCTTTGTTTTTCATAGCAGAATTTGCGCCATATGCAATCGGCAGGCCTTCGGAGCCGGTTATGCGTGCCCAGGTTTCGGGTCTTGCAACATCTAGTGAAAGAAACTGCATTTGCGTGCGGTGGTGTGTGCCCTGCATTAGCGATGAAGAAGGTGCGAAAAACGGCGTCCAGCCCAAAATTGGTGCAGCGCTGTGCAAAAGCGTGCACCAAGACCGGTCAGGAGCCCTGGCGTTGCGATGGCGTCCAAAACAGTGCAAAAACCATGCCGATAGGGTGCGCGCGCAAAAAAATGGCGACCTGCAGGTCGCCTTGGTGTGGGAATCGCTTGCTCTGCCGCTTCAGCAGACTGCCGCTTGGTGCGCCAGAGAGCCAGGGGCTGGGACGGTATTCAGTGCATGCCTGCCGCCATGGCCGAGCGGTGACCCGAGCGGGCTTGGTGCGGTGTCAGGCTGGTCATGAGCAGTGCTGCAGCCGCAGGCAGGGCGGCAGCCCAGGCCAGGGAAGTCAGGCTCAGGCCCTGCGCGATCACCACCCCGCCCAGCCAGGCACCCAGGGCATTGCCCAGGTTGAAGGCTGCGATATTGAGGCTGGATGCCAGATTCATGCCTGCTTCGCCCGCAGATTGCAGCACGCCCATCTGCAGCGGCGCCACGGTGGCAAAGGCGGCAATGCCCAGCATCAGCACAAAGCCAATGGCCAGGGGCGTACTGGCAAACATCCAGCGGCCCGCGATCAGCACCAGCATCAGGGCCGCCAGGGACACCCACAGTGCGCGTTGCACGCCAAAGCGGTCGGCCAGCTTGCCGCCCACATGGTTGCCAACGGCCAGGCCCGCACCGAACAGCAGCAGGGTGACGGCGATCATGCGGTTGTCCATTCCCGTGATCCGGGTCAGAAGGGGCTCGATATAGGTGTAGAGGGTGAAGACGCCGGCAAAGCCGATCACAGTCAGCAGCAGGCCGCGCCACATGGCGCGATTGCGCAGCACGGCCAGTTCCTGTGCCAGGCCCTGCGGGCTGGGCATGCGCAGCTCGCGCGGCACATGTCGCAGCAGGATCAGCAATGCGATCACGCCGATCGCGCTGACGCTGGCAAATGCCATGCGCCAGCCCCAGTGCTGGCCGATCCAGGTCCCGAAGGGAACGCCCAGCAAGGTGGCAAGGGTCAGGCCGGAAAACATCAGCGCAATGGCCGAGGCCTTCTTTTCGGGGGGCACCAGCTGGGTGGCGACGACCGCGCCCACGCCGAAGAAGGTGCCGTGGGTCAGCGAGGTCAGCACGCGTGCCGCCAGCAGCCAGCCATAGCTGGGCGCCAGGGCGGCGGCGGCATTGCCGGCGATGAACAGCACCATCAGGCCCAGCAGCAGCAGCTTGCGTGGCCAGCGGCGCGAGGCCAGCGTGAGAACGGGAGCGCCCACGGCGACGCCCACGGCATAGCCCGAGATCAGCGTGCCCGCCGTGGGGATGGAGATATGAAGGTCCTGGCTGACCTGGGTCAGCAGGCCCATGATGATGAATTCCGTGGTGCCGATGCCGAAGGCACCGGCGGCCAGAGCAAGCAATGCTGCAGGCATGACGAACCGTCCTTTTGAAAATTCCGCGAAGGGCTGAACTGTGAACCGGTGGCAGATGCTGCGCTAGCCCTTGGTGTGGACATGCATTTGTTCCTGTGGGGAACAAATGGCATCTTTATGATGTCATTCATGAAGAAATCGATTGCTATGCCGGACGCTCGGGAGCAGGGCTCTGACCGCTTTGTGGAGCTGCAGACCTTTGTGCTGGTGGCCCAGCAGGGCAGCTTCTCGGCAGCGGCGCGTCTGCGCGAGGTCTCGCCGTCCGCCGTCAGCAAGATCGTGGCCCGGCTCGAAACCCGGCTGGGCGTGCAGCTGCTGCGTCGCAGCACCCGGCGGCTGGAGCTGACGGCCGAGGGAGAGCAGTTGCTGGAGCAGGGCCGGCAACTGCTGGCGGACTGGCTGGCGCTGGAATCCTCGGTCACCCAGCAGGGCCAGCCTGCCGGAGTGGTGCGCATCAATGCCAGCTCGTCCACCGGCAATCGCCTGCTGGTGCCGCTGGTCGGTCCGCTCATGCAGACCTGGCCAGGCCTGCAGCTGGACCTCAGCTTTACCGATCACGTCGTGGACCTGATCGCGGCTCGCGCCGATATCGCCTTGCGCTGGGGAGAGCTGCCGTCGTCGGACATGGTGGCACGCAGGCTGGGGCACACGCGCCAGGTGATCGTGGCCTCGCCGGAGTATCTGCAGCGCTTCGGCAGGCCGACGCATCCGGATGAGCTGGCAGGCCATGTGCGCATCGGCTGGAACTATCCGCGGGCCATACCGCACTGGCCGTTTGTGGTGGCGGGCCAGGCGGTGACGGTGGGCATGGGGGAGGTGCTGCGCGTCAACGATGGCGAAGCCATGGCCAATCTGGCCATGGCCGGGGCGGGCCTGGCGCGGCTGTCGCTCTATCACGCCTGGGACGATTTGCATGCGGGCAGGCTGGAGGTGGTGCTTGAGGATTTCAATCCCGGAGATCTGCAGCCCATCCATGCCGTTTATGTGGGCAAGCCCGGTCAGCTGCCGGTGAGGACGCGGGCAGTGCTGGATTTTCTGGCCAGCCATGTGGACCTGAGTCATGCCGAGCATCTGCCCGCCGACTTTCCGAAGGGGAATGCAGGGGCATGAAAAAAGAGCCTGGACACCGTCCAGGCTCTCTGAAAAACCTCTACCCATGCAGGCAAAGGCTAGGCGTTCACAAGGTACTTCAGGTTCAGGCGGTCAGGTCCACCAGCGAACGGGCCACCACCTTGGTGGCGCGGCGCAGGTCTTCCAGCACCAGGCGCTCGTCGGAGCGCTTGGCGTGCGATTCCAGCACGGTGCGGGGGCCGGCACCGTAGATCACGCCGGGGATGCCGCGCTCGACATACAGGCGCACGTCGGTGTACAGAGGCGTGCCCACGGCCGGAGGCTTCTCGCCGAAGACGGCTTCGCCGTGGCTCTGGATGGCGTCGACCAGGGGCTTGTTGCCGTCCAGGGGGGTCATGGCATTGGCCAGCAGCAGACGCTTGATGTCCACGCGCACGGCGTCTTCGCCGCTATAGCCGCCCTGGGCATTGAAGTCGGCGATGGCCTTGGCGATCACGGCGCGGATGCTGGCTTCGACTTCCACGGGATTCTCTTCGGGAATCATGCGGCGGTCGATCTTGAGCATGACCTTGCCGGGCACCACATTGGTGTTGGTGCCGCCGTCGATACGGCCGATGTTCAGGTAGGGGTGCTTGATGCCCGGCACCTTGGAGGTGACCTGCTTGTACTTCACGTTCTCGGCGTACAGCGCATTCATCAGCACCACGGCAGCTTGCAGTGCGTCGACGCCGGTGTGGGGCACGGCGGCATGTGCCATCTTGCCCTGTACGGTGATTTCCATCTGCAGGCAGCCGTTGTGAGCGGTGACGACTTCGTAGCTGAAGCCGGCAGCGATCATCAGGTCGGGTTTGGTCAGGCCTTTTTCCAGCAACCAGCCGGGGCCCATGATGCCGCCGAATTCCTCGTCGTAGGTGTAGTGCAGTTCCACGGCGCCCTTGCTGGGCTTGGCCACGGCTTCCAGAGCGCGTACGGCGAAGGTGAAGGAGGCGAAGTCGCTCTTGCTGACGGCCGCGGCACGGCCATAGAGCTTGCCGTCCTCGATCTCGGCACCATAGGGGTCCTTGGTCCAGCCTTCGCCCGGGGGCACCACGTCACCATGGGCATTCAGGGCGATGGTACGGCCACCGTCCCCGTAGGGGCGGCGCACGATCAGGTTGGTGATGGACTCCATGCCGTAGGCCTTGACGTCGGCTTCGGGCACGACGTGCTTTTCAGCGTCGAAGCCAAAGCCCTTGATCAGCTCGGCAGTCCGTTCGGCGTGGGGGGCGTTGTTGCCGGGAGGCGTGTCGGTGGGCACTTGCACCATGGCCTGGAGGAACTTCACTTCTTCGTCGAAGTGCTCGTCAATCCATGCATCGATGGCGGCGTAGGTGGCTTGCTTGTCTTGATTCATATTGGTCATTGCTGTTCTTGAGCCAGTTGATGGAGGAGGTGGGTGAAGGCATCCACGGACAGTTGCATGTCGTCGGAGGTGGAGGCTTCCAGCGGGTTGTGGCTGATGCCTGCGTTCATGCCGCGTACGAACAACATGGCCTGGGGCATGATTTCGTGCAGCTTCATGGCGTCGTGACCGGCACCGCTGGGCATGCGGAACAGGGGGACGCCCAGTGCCTCGACCGCGTTTTCCCAGCGTTTCTGCCATTCGGGAGCGCTGGGCGCAGCCGATGCCTTCATGGACAGATCGGTGGTGTAGCGCAGGCCGCGGCGTTCGGCGATTGCCGCCATCTCGGCCATGATGTCGTTGATCATGGCATCGCGCTGCTCGTTGGTGGGGGCGCGCAGATCCAGCGAGAACTGGCAGCGGCCGGGCACCACATTGACCGAACCCGAGGGCACGTTCAGCTGGCCGATGGTCGCCACGCTGTCGCCGTCCTGGCCGGCGCGCTTTTCGATGTACAGCGACAGTTCGGCCACGCCGGCTGCGGCGTCGCGGCGGCGGTTCATGGGTGTGGTGCCGGCGTGGCTGGCCATGCCGATGAATTCGCAGACATAGCGGGCGCTGCCGTTGATGGAGGTGACGATGCCCAGGGGGATGTCCAGCTCGTTGAGCACGGGGCCCTGTTCGATATGCACTTCCACAAAGCCCAGGTACTTGGCGGGATCACGCCTGAGCTTGGGAATATCGTCGATGCACAGGCCGGCGTGCAGCATGGCTTCGCGCAAGGTGATGCCGTCGGCGTCCTTCTGCTCCAGCCATTCCTGCTTGAAGTCGCCCACCAGGGCGCCCGAACCGAGGAAAGTGGCCTTGTAGCGCTGACCTTCCTCTTCCGAGAAGCCCACCACTTCGATGTTGAAGGGCAGACGCTTGCCTTGCTGGGCTAGCTGCTTGACGCAGGCCATGGGCACGAATATGCCCAGGCGTCCGTCGTACTTGCCGCCGTTGCGCACCGTGTCGTAGTGGCTGCCGGTCAGCAGAGTCTTGGCGCCTTCGGTGGCGGCCTTGTAGCGGCCGACCACGTTGCCGACGGCGTCGATTTCGACTTCGTCGAAGCCGATCTCACGCATCCAGTGGCTGATGCGCTGTGCGCAGGCGCGGTGGGCGTCGGTCAGATAAGTCACCGTCAGCTGGCCCTTTTCGGCGTAGCCGGGGTCGCTGTTGGTGGACAGGCGCTCCTGCCAGTCCCAGACTTCGTTGCCTTCGACGGGTTCGTAGCCGAACTTGTCGTTCAGGCGGATCTCGGCGATGCGGTGGATGTTGCGCAGTGCCTCGGCCTGTTCGTAGGCCGGATGGTTGAACATGCGGCGCTCGAAGGTCGCAATGATCTCGGCCTTGCTCAGACCCAGACCGCGCGCGCCGCGCACGGCCAGGATGAAGGGGAAGCCGAAGCGCTTGCCGTACTCGGCGTTGAGCTTGCGGATGTGCTCCAGCTCTTCGGGCGTGCAGTTGGTCAGGCCGGCCTTCTTCTGCTCGTTCGTCGATTCGGCCGTGAGCGTGTTGGTCTCCATCTGCTTGCCGGCCAGCTCCGGGTGAGCGCGGATCAGATCGAGCTGGGCCTGCTCGCTCGACTCGGCCAGCACTTTGGCCATGGCGTGTTTGATGTGGGCCATGGACTTGAAGGGACGCTGCTCCAGCGCCTTGGCGGCAATCCAGGGCGAGTGCTCGTACAGGCCATCGAGCAGGTCGGTGGCGGTTGCCGCATCGGCGGCATTCAGTTGTTCCAGGGTCAAAGCCATGTCGCAATCAATCCTTGCAGGGGAAACGCTCGGCCCAGTGGCGAGCCAAATCAATACGGCGGCACACCCACACGTTGTCGTGCTTCTGGATGTGGTCGAGGAAGCGCTGCAGCGCTGTAATGCGGCCGGGACGGCCAAGCAGTCGGCAGTGCATGCCGATGCTCATCATCTTGGGGGCGTTGTCGCCGCTGGCATTGCCCTCGGCGTACAGGACATCGAAGGTGTCCTTCATGTACTGGAAGAACGGATCGGCATGCGAGTACCCCTGAGGCAGGGCGAAGCGCATGTCGTTCACGTCGAGGGTGTAGGGAACGATGAGCTGGTTGTGCGTCGTGCCGTCGCTCTTGGCGACCTTCATCCAGAAGGGCAGGTCGTCGCCGTAGTAATCGCTGTCGTAGGTGAAGCGGCCGGCATCTGCCACCAGGCGGTGGCTGTTGGGGCTGTCGCGGCCGGTGTACCAGCCCAGGCCGTGGTCGCCGCCCGCGCCGTACAGCTCGTCAAAGATGTCCACGCATTGCTGCATGTGGGCGCGCTCGACCTCTTCGGGCACGTTCTGGTAGTGAATCCACTTCAGGCCATGGCAGGCCACTTCGTGACCGAGCTCGTCAAAAGCCTGGGCCAGCTCGCGATGCTTTTGCAGGGCCGTGGCCACGCCGAACACGGTCAGCGGCAGACCCCGCTTCTCGAACTCCTTGAGAATGCGCCACACGCCTGCGCGCGAGCCGTATTCATAGATGCCGTCCATGCTCATGTGACGGGCCGGGTAGCTGGCAGGATTGAACATTTCCGACAGAAACTGCTCGCTGCCCGGGTCGCCATGCAGGATATGGTTCTCACCGCCTTCTTCGTAGTTCAGTACGAACTGAACGGCCACGCGAGCTTTGCCGGGCCATTCGGGATGGGGAGTGTTGCGACCGTAGCCAATCAGGTCGCGCGGATAGGAGGCGGTGGAATCGTAAGTCATAGGGATACGGATGAAAGTGCCATCGACAGATCGTTCGTTGGCAAGTCGCGGTCGAAGGTCAGGCCTGCTTCCACGTGGTCCAGGTGCTGCTGCATCAGCTGCACCGCATGTTCGGCATCGCCCGCAGCCAGCGCGGTCACGATGTCGGCATGTTCTTCGTGCGAATGCTCGGCCGCCGATGCAGACTGGTACATCAGGGTGATCAATGCGCAGCGGGAAATCAGCTCGCCCAGCAGCTGTGCCAGCACCTCGTTGCCCATGAGCTCGGCCATGCGCACGTGGAAGTCGCCCAGCAGCTCGGTGCGCTGGCCCACGTCATTGGCTTCCATGGCCTTCTTCTCGGCAGCCACATGCTGCTTGAGGGCGCGAATCTTGGCGGCGCTGCTTTGCTTGACAAAGCTGCGGACCATCTCGGCCTCGAGCATGCGGCGCACGGCAAACACCTGGCGCGCCTCGTCCACCGAAGGCGTGGCCACAAAGGCGCCGCGGGCGGGCTCGAGCCGGATGAGACGGTTCTGCGAAAGCTGGAACAGGGCCTGGCGCACCAGGGTGCGGGAAACTCCAAAGTGGTCGGCCAACTTTTGCTCGGCCAGCTTGGTGCCGGGCATCAGGCGATGCTCGACGATGGCCTTGGTCAGGCTTTCGACAATGAAACTGGTGGTGGAAGTTTCCATAAATCCATCATAGCGGTTGAAGACAAGTTTTGTATACAGTTTCTGTTCACCAAACATGGTGTTTGTATCGATGTTCAGGCGCAGAAAGCTGTGCGCAAGCGCGCAAACCCAATGGGAGCAAGGGCTTGCAACATTGGTATTGCAAAGATCAGCAGTGTTGTGACTGGGGGCCCTCTGTAAGGGAGAAAAGCCCGAATGCACAATGCGCAGCTATGCAAGCACAGAATACATCCTCGCGCGCGCAGGCCGCGGCAACGCCTGTTCCCCAGCAAGACCCGGCTGGCTTTCTGCGTCATCTGTATGACGTGGCGGTGCGCAATGCCCTGCCCATCGAGGGACTGGCGCGTCATCTGCCCAAGCCGCCCAAGGGCCGTACCCTGGTGCTGGGTGCCGGCAAGGCCGGCGGCTCCATGGCGCAGGCGCTGGAGGCTCTGTGGCCGCAGGATGCCCCGCTGTCGGGCCTGGTGGTGACGCGCTACGCGCACATTCCCCCACGCCCCGAAGGGCTGGCCCGGCGCCTGGAGGTGGTGGAAGCGGCCCACCCCGTGCCGGACGAGGCCGGTCTGGCTGCGGCCGAACGCATCCTGGCGCTGACCGAGGGCCTGACCGCCGACGATCTGGTGATCTGCCTGATCTCCGGCGGCGGCTCCTCGCTGCTGACCCTGCCCGCCGAAGGCATCGACCTGGCCGAGAAGCAGCGCATCAACAAGGCGCTGCTGGAGAGCGGAGCGGCGATTGGCGAGATGAACTGCGTGCGCAAGCACCTGTCGCGTGTCAAGGGCGGTCGTCTGGCGGCCGCCTGCCACCCCGCCAAGGTGGTGACGCTGACCATCAGCGACGTGCCTGGCGACGATCCTTCGGTGATCGCCAGCGGACCCACGGTGCCGGACGCCTCGACCTGTGCCGACGCGCTGGCCATCCTGGACCGCTACCAGATCGGCATCCCGGAGTCCGTGCGCGCGGCGCTGCAAGCCGGCGAACTGGAGACGCCCAAGCCCGGCGATGCCCGTTTCGAGGGACATGAGGTGCATCTGATCGCCACGCCCCAGCAGTCGCTGGAAGCAGCGGCGGCCGCTGCTCGCGAGGCCGGCATCGCCGTGCATGTGCTGTCCGACGAGATGGAGGGCGAGTCGCGCGAGGTGGGGAAGGTGCATGCAGCACTGGCGCGTGCCGTGGCCAGGCGCGATCAGCCCTTTGCCAAGCCCTGCGTGATTCTCTCCGGGGGGGAAACCACGGTCACCATCCGCCCGCGTCAGCCCGGGGCTGCCAAGGGGCGCGGCGGCCGTGCCGGCGAGTTCTGCCTGGGTCTGGCCCAGGCCCTGCAGGGGCAGGGCAATGTCTGGGCGCTGGCTGCGGACACCGACGGCATTGACGGTGTCGAGGACAACGCGGGAGCCCGCGTCTCGCCCTGCACGCTCAAGCGCGCGGCAGAGCTGAACCTGCGTATCAGCGATCACCTGGATCGCAACGATGCCTACGGCTATTTTTCGGCACTGGGAGATCTGGTGATCACCGGCCCCACGCATACCAACGTCAACGACTTCCGCGCGATCCTGGTGCTCTGATTCGCGGTATGGATAGCAGCTATCGCTTCGTTCTCAAGGAATCCCAGCCGTCCGGATGCTGCAGCTGCCGACTTCGAGACGATAGCTGCTTTGCTTTTGATAGCGCTTCGCACGGATTGATTCTTTTGCAGAATCAATAAGGAATCAGCCGCCGCGCGGCAGATCTTCCCACCAGGCATCGTCGAATTTCCCCTGTAGGAAAGCGATGAAGGACTGCACCTTCTGCGGCACCAGGCGCGGCGAGGGGTAGACCGCGTGGATTTCCTGTTCGGGCAGGCGGCAGGTCCTGAGTACCTCCACCACGCGCCCGTCCTTGAGCGAATCCTGGGCCACATAACGCGGTAGCGCTGCAATGCCCATGTGCGAGCGGGCCGCCGCCAGCAGGGCCGAGAGATTGTTGGAGCGCAGCCGCCCGGTGACGGGAATCGACACCGGCTCGCCGCTGGCATTGCGCAGACGCCAGATATCGTTGCCCTGCACGCTGCTGTAGATCAGCGTGGAATGCTCCTTGAGATCCGAGGGACGGCGCGGCGTGCCGTGCTTGCGCAGATAGGTGTTGGACGCCACCAGCACCCAGGGATTGACGCCCAGCATGCGTGCCCCCAGCGAGGAGTCGGCCAGCTTGCCCAGGCGCAGCGCCACGTCGATGCCGTTGGCCACCAGATCGGTGTAGCGGTCCTCGAAGCTCAGGTCGACCTGCACCTGGGGGTTGTGCTTCATGAAATCCATGGCCAGCGGAATGAGCACGCGGCGCCCGAAGGCTACCGAGCTGCCGATGCGCAGCTGACCCTGCACCTGGGTCTGGCGCACCTTGACGACATTCTCCGCCTCCGCCACGTCGCTGACGATGATCTTGCATTTCTCGTAGTACAGCGCGCCGGCCTCGGTCAGGCTCACGCCGCGCGTGTTGCGGTTGAGCAGGCGCACCTTCAGGCGAGCCTCCATGGCCGCAACCTGCTTGGTGACCGTGGGCTGGGTGGTGGCGAATTCCTGGGCGACCTTGGTGAAACTGCCGGTCTCCACCACGCGCACGAACATGTGCATCGCATCGAGTCTGTCCATGGGTTCATCTCCTATTTATTCTTGGGTGGAATAAATTTTATGGTCTGCAACCGGCTTCCGGCAAGCAGGGGTCTTGTCTAAAGTTCATTTCAGTTTGAAGGAGACCTCATGGCCAAAATGAAAGCAATCGAAGCCGCAGTCCGCGTGCTCGAAAAAGAAGGTGTTAGCGTTGCATTCGGCGTTCCCGGTGCCGCCATCAATCCGCTGTACGCAGCGCTGAAGGACCACGGGGGCATCGGCCACATCCTGGCCCGCCACGTCGAAGGCGCCAGCCACATGGCCGAAGGCTATACCCGTGCGGTGGCCGGCAATATCGGCGTGTGCATTGGCACCAGCGGTCCCGCCGGCACCGACATGATCACCGGCCTGTACTCGGCCAGCGCAGACTCCATCCCCATCCTGTGCATCACCGGCCAGGCACCTCGCTCGCGTCTGCACAAGGAGGACTTCCAGGCCGTGGACATTGCCTCCATCGCCAAGCCCGTGACCAAGTGGGCCACCACCGTGCTGGAACCCGCCCAGGTGCCACGTGCCTTCCAGCAGGCTTTCCACCTGATGCGCTCCGGTCGTCCCGGCCCCGTGCTGATCGATCTGCCCATCGACGTGCAGCTGGCCGAGATCGAGTTCGACATCGACACCTACGAGCCCCTGCCGGCCTACAAGCCAGCCGCTTCGCGCAAGCAGGCGGAGAAGGCGATCGAGATGCTCAACGAATCCGAGCGTCCCTTGCTGGTTTCCGGCGGCGGTGTGATCAACGCCGATGCCTCCGATCTGATGGTCGAGCTGGCCGAGATCCTGAACGTGCCCGTGATCCCCACCCTGATGGGCTGGGGCACCATCCCCGACGATCACCCTCTGATGGTCGGCATGTGCGGTCTGCAGACCAGCCACCGCTACGGCAACGCCAACATGCTGGCTTCGGACTTCGTGTTCGGCATCGGCAACCGCTGGGCCAATCGCCACACGGGCTCGGTCGAGGTCTATACCAAGGGCCGCAAGTTCATTCACGTGGACATCGAGCCCACACAGATCGGCCGTGTGTTCGCGCCGGACTACGGCATCGTCTCCGACGCCAAGGCGGCTCTGGAGCAGTTCGTCGCCGTTGCCAAGGAGTGGAAGGCTGCCGGCAAGCTCAAGTGCCGCAAGGCCTGGGTGGCCGAGTGCCAGGGCCGCAAGAACAGCGTCGAGTACCTGCGCAAGACCAACTTCGACAATGTGCCGATGAAGCCCCAGCGCGTCTACCAGTGCATGAACCGCACCCTGGACCGCGACACGACCTATGTGTCCACCATCGGTCTGTCGCAGATCGCCGGTGCCCAGTTCCTGCACGTGTACAAGCCGCGCAACTGGATCAACTGCGGCCAGGCCGGTCCCCTGGGCTGGACCACTCCCGCCGCTCTGGGTGTGCGCGTGGCAGACCCCCAGCGCAAGATCGTGGCGCTGTCGGGCGACTACGACTTCCAGTTCATGATCGAAGAGCTGGCCGTGGGCGCGCAGTTCAAGCTGCCCTATGTCCATGTGCTGGTGAACAACAGCTACCTGGGTCTGATCCGTCAGGCACAGCGCGCTTTCTCGATCGACTATTGCGTGCAATTGGCGTTCGACAATATCAACATGAATGAGGGTGATGCGACCCGCGGCTACGGCGTTGACCATGTTAAGGTCGTCGAAGGTCTGGGTTGCAAGGCCATCCGCGTACACCGCGCCGAAGACTTTGCCCCCGCCATGCAACAGGCCGAAGCCTGGATGGCCGAGCACAAGACCCCTGTGGTGATCGAGTGCATCCTGGAGCGTGTGACCAACATCTCCATGGGCGCGGAAATCGACAACGTGGTCGAGTTCGAAGACCTGGCGACCGAGAAGGCCGACGCGCCCAGCGCACTGGCCCTGCTGGACTGAGTCCGCCGCACCCCTGAGCGGCACCGCCGCTTCCCCCTTTCCCTGCGGGAGGGGGCGCCGCCTTCGCGGCGGGGTGGCCCTTGCCGGGCGTCCAACCCTTAACGATTACCGGAGACTTTTACCATGCCCCGTTTTGCAGCCAACCTGAGCATGCTGTTCACCGAGGTGCCTTTCCTCGAGCGTTTTGAGCGTGCCGCCAACGCAGGCTTTGAAGCCGTGGAGTTTCTCTTCCCCTACGCGCATACCGTGGAAGAGATCAAGGAGCGCCTGGACGCCACCGGACTGAAGATTGTTCTGCACAACCTGCCCGCTGGCGACTGGGATGCGGGCGAGCGCGGCATTGCCTGCGACCCCCAGCGCGTGGACGAATTCCGCGCCGGCGTGGCCAAGGCCGTGACCTATGCCCACGCCCTGGGTGTGCCCCAGCTCAACTGCCTGGCCGGCAAGGTTCCTGCCGGTGTCGACGCTGCCGTGGTGCGCCGCACTTTCGTGGAAAACCTGCGCTTTGCTGCCGCCGCCCTGAGCGCTGCCAACATCCGCCTGCTCATCGAGCCCATCAACCCCTTCGACATCCCCGGCTTCTACCTGAACCGCACCGAGGATGCCCTGTCCATCCTGGACGAAGTGGGTGCGCCCAACGCCTTTGTGCAGTACGACATCTACCACGCCCAGCGCGTGGAAGGCGAGCTGGCTGCCACCATGCAAAAGCAGCTGGGCCGCATCGGTCACATCCAGCTGGCCGACAACCCCGGTCGCAACGAACCCGGCACCGGCGAGATCAACTACCCCTTCCTGTTCGCACACCTGGATCGCATCGGCTACGACGGCTGGATCGGCTGCGAATACAAGCCCGCCAACGGCACCGAGTCCGGCCTGGGCTGGCTGCAGAAGATCGGCGGCTGGAGCAAGGTCGCCGTGGCTGCCTGAATGGATGACAAGGCCTGTGGCGCCTGCTCGCAAAGCGCCACCAGCCCCCGAATTTGAGTATCAAGAAAACTGAGGAGTACAACCATGAACGCATCGTCTCTCAAGCTGGGCTTTATCGGTCTGGGCATCATGGGCGCGCCCATGTGCGGCCACCTGATTGCGGCCGGCCACCAGCTGTTCGTCAACACCGTGGGCAAGGTGCCTGCCAACATCGCCGAAACCAGCGCCACCCAGTGCACCACCGCTCGCGGCGTGGCCGAGCGTGCCGACATCATTTTCATCATGGTGCCCGACACTCCCGACGTGGAGAAGGTGCTGTTCGGTGAAGACGGCGTGGCAGCCGGTCTGAAGGGCAGCGCCGGCAAGATCGTGGTCGACATGTCCTCCATCTCGCCCGTGGCCACCAAGGACTTCGCCAAGCGCATCGAAGCCGCCGGCGCCCAGTACCTGGACGCTCCCGTCTCCGGCGGTGAAGTCGGTGCCAAGAACGGCACCCTGTCCATCATGGTCGGCGGCCCCGATGCGGCTTTCGAGCGCGTCAAGCCCCTGTTCGACAAGATGGGCAAGAACATCACCCTGGTGGGCGGCAATGGCGACGGCCAGACGGCCAAGGTGGCCAACCAGATCATCGTGGCGCTGAACATCGAAGCCGTGGCCGAAGCCCTGCTGTTCGCATCGCGCGCCGGTGCCGATCCAGCCCGCGTGCGTGAAGCCCTGCTGGGCGGCTTTGCCTCTTCCAAGATCCTGGAAGTGCATGCCGAACGCATGATCAAGCGCACCTTCGATCCCGGCTTCCGCATCGCCTTGCACCAGAAGGATCTGAACCTGGCCCTGTCCAGCGCGCGTCAGCTGGGTGTGTCTCTGCCCAACACGGCGCAGGCACAGGAACTGTTCAACAGCTGCGTGGCCCACGGAGGTGCAGCCTGGGATCACTCGGGCATGGTGCGTGCCCTGGAAATCCAGGCCAACTTCGAAATCGGTCAGAAGGCTGAATAAAGAGAGGTGGGGAGGGCGGCCGCTGGCCACGCGTACGGCCAGCAGCCGCCTCAAGTGAAAGCCGCGCTCGGGGGAGCGCGGCTTTTTTGTTCAGCGTCAGAACCCCATGGTTTTTCCGTCAGGATTGCGTGGGTCCGAGGCCCCGCGCAGCAGGCCGTCGCGGATCTCGATGGTCTGCGAGCGGCCCATGGATGCCTTCAGTGCCACCGTGTGGCCCCACTGCCTGAGCAGGGCCAGCGTATCGGGGCTGAAGCCTTTTTCAACGCGCAGCTCGTCAGGCGTCCACTGGTGATGAAAGCGCGGCGTGGACGCCGCCTCGGCCGGGTTCATGCCGAAGTCGATGTGATTGACGACCTGCTGCAGCACCGTGGTGATGATGCGCGCTCCGCCCGGACTGCCGGTGACGAGAACCGGCTTGCCGTCCTTGAGCACCAGGGTCGGCGTCATCGATGACAGCGGCCGCTTGCCGGCCTGCACGGCATTCGCGTCGCCGCCCACCAGGCCATAGGCATTGGCCACGCCAGGCTTGGCCGAGAAATCGTCCATCTCGTTGTTGAGCAGAATGCCCGTGCCCGGGGCGACGATGCCGCTGCCGAAATTGGTGTTCAGCGTATAGGTCACGGCCACGGCATTGCCGGCCTTGTCCACCACCGAATAGTGGGTGGTCTGGTCGCTTTCATAGGCCTGGGGCCGGCCGGGCCGGATGTCCTTGCCGGGTCTGGCTTGCCGGGGCTTGATGCCCGCAGCCAGCTCGCCGGCATAGCTCTTGGAGATCAGTCCCTTGAGCGGAATCTTCACGAAGCCAGGGTCGCCCAGGTATTCCGAGCGGTCGGCGTAGGCGAGCTTCATGGCCTCGGTCATGTAGTGCACGCTCTGCGCGCTGTTGGCGCCCCATTGATTCATGGGCCAGCGCTCCATCATGTTCAGAATCTGAATCAGATGCGCGCCGCCCGAGGAGGGCGGGGGCATGGTCACGATCTGGTAGCCCCGATAGCTGCCGCGTATGGGTTCGCGCTCCACCACCTGGTAGTCGCGCAGGTCCTGCAGGGTGATGGCATTGGCATGCGGCGCCATTTCAGCAGCGATCCTCTGCGCGATCGCTCCCTGATAGAAGGCCTTGGCGCCCTGCTGGCTGATCAGACGCAGGGACTGCGCCAGATCCTTTTGCACCAGCCGCTCGCCGGTTTGCAGCGGTGCGCCGTTCTTCCAGAAAACGGCCTGGGTGGCCGGCCAGCGGCCCATGTGCTTTTTCTCCTGCTCCAGGGTCTTGGCCAGGGTGACGCTGACGGGATAGCCCCTGTCTGCCAGTGCAATCGCCGGCGCCATGACCCTGGCCAGCGGCATGCTGCCCCAGCGCGATAGCGCGTGCGTCATGCCTGCCACGGTGCCCGGCACGCCCACGGCGTAGTGCGTGTGGAGCGACTTGCCGTCGATCACCTTGCCATCGGCATCCAGGTACATGGTGCGTGACGCGCCCCTGGGGGCCACTTCGCGGAAGTCCAGCGCAATGTCCTTGCCGCTCTTTGCATCGTGCACCATCATGAAGCCGCCGCCGCCGATATTGCCGGCATTGGGCAGGGCCACAGCCAGCGCAAAACCCACGGCCACGGCGGCATCGACGGCATTGCCGCCGGCCTTGAGAATATCTACGCCGATCTGCGTGGCCAGCTCCTGCTCCGAGGCCACCATGCCGTTCTTGGCGATGACGGGGTGAAAGACATCCAGATCGAAGTCGTAGGCGGCAGCGGCAGCCTGGGCGGCGGCAGTCTGGGTGACGGCTGGCGCTGCGGCCTGGGCCTTGGCATCGTTGCCGCTGGCCTGGGCCGTGCCGTCCTTGCGGGCGGCCTCCGGTGCTGCGGTGCTGCTGCAGGCGCTCAGGCCGGTCAGAGCGATGAGCAGGCTGGCTGCCAGGGCGGTGGTGCGCAATCGCATGCGTTGTCTCCTGTTCGCTTGATGAGTCGGCCCAGTGTATAGAGGCTGTGAAGGGTGCCAATCGGGCCGGCTCGGCTATGTGCCAGAAAGTCAAGGCAGAAAAGCCTTTGATGGAGTACAGAAACTGTATACACTTTGGCGATCACAGCAAGGCGCTCGGGCGCCAGCTTTGTGATGGCATAAATGTTTCAGGACTTGCGCAAACCAGAATGCAGCAACGGCCTGACTTCTGAGGCAGCGGTCCTGCCTGAACCCGTTTCGCGCAAGTCGTGTGTTTGATACAACCAAGGGCAGTGGCAAACTGTCCGTGAGGAGATTTCCATGGGCCTGAGCACCCACGTTCTCGACACCATGAATGGCTGCCCCGCCGCAGGCATGGCCGTCGAGCTGTTTTCCACCGAAGGCGACAAGGCCACGCTGATCAAGAGCCTGGTGCTCAATCACGATGGCCGTACCGATGCGCCGCTGTTCGACAACAACACGCTCAAGGTCGGCACTTATCGCCTGACCTTTGACGTTGCGGCCTACTTCAAGGCCCGCGGCGTGCAACTGCCCGAACCCAGCTTCCTGAACAAGGTCAGCCTGGACTTCGGCGTGGCCAATGTGGAGCAGCACTACCATGTGCCTCTGCTGGTCAGTCCCTGGAGCTACTCCACCTATCGCGGCTCCTGAGCGGGACGTGCGTCTCCGAGGGGAGACATGGCAAAAGCAAGAGCGGCTTGCGCACATCATTTCATGGTCTCGCCCTTATGCGGCATCGGAACCAGGAGATGACAGGCGCAAGCCGCTCCTGTTTTCATTGGCACTATTTTCCCTTGGAATAGGCCATGGCCACGACCAGAGCGCTCACGAAATAAAAGGCCTGCAGTTCCAGCGCCCAGCCGCCGGTATTGTTGAGCATCAGAATCTGCCGGGTGTGCATCAGCGCAAATGCCACCACCATGTTGATCGCAATCACCAGCGCGGCCGGTACCACCCACAGACCCACCAGCAGCAGCAAGGGGGCGACCACTTCGCCCAGGTAGACCGCATAGGCGAGAAAGCCTGGGGCCCCCAGGCTCTCGATCTTGGCCTCGATGCTGCCGATGCCATAACGAATCTTGGCCCAGCCATGCAGCAGCATCAGCAATGCCAGCGTGACGCGCAGCACAACCAGCGCTGCCCTGGGGTGGTGAAAATAATTCCAGAACTTCATGAACTTCCTGTCGTCCGAGCTTGGGTTACATCAACAATGCTAGCGTCAATTTGAGGGCGCTCGCGCGATGTACCTTGAATCGGCCCGAGTCCTGCCGTCGGTTTCTGTTGTAGGTCTTTTTCCACAACTGCGCTTGCCTTCTGTAGGCCAAAGGCGCAAGCTGTAACTGCCGAGTTTTATCGGCAAGCCTGCCGACTAGCATCGTGCCAACCCCGCTTCTGACTGCTTTGCATCGGGGGGATGTGCAAAAGCGACCCAATGTCGGACTGCGGGACCTTCTACCTCTGAAATGTGTCTACACATTCATCCCATGAAAGGATATAGGTATGCGTCAAATTTCTCTGCGTTCTGTTGCGATGGCTGCTGCTCTGGCTGCCGGTGCCCTGACCATGACGGCCTGCACCACGACCAAGCCTGAAACGACAGCGGCGCCCCGAGCTGATGCCACGACGATCAACACGCGTGCCAATGCAGCGCTGGAGCGTCTGTACCAGACCGCACCAGGATCCAAGGAAATGGTGCAACGCGCCAAGGGTGTGCTGATCTTCCCCTCGGTGATTGGCGGCAGCTTTGTGGTGGGGGTCGAACACGGCCGCGGCGTGCTGCGCGTGGGCGGGCAGAACCGTGGTTTCTACAGCACCACGGCTGCATCCATAGGCTGGCAGGCGGGAGGCCAGTCCAAGGCCGTGATCTATGTGTTCAACACCCAGGAAGCGCTGGACAAGTTCCTGCATAGCGATGGCTGGTCCGTGGGAGCCGATGCCACCGTGGCCGCAGGTCGCATCGGTGCCAACGGCAGCGTGGACACCACGACAGCCCAGGCTCCCGTCACCAGCTATGTGCTGACCAACGCGGGTCTCGAGGCCGGTGTGTCGCTGCAGGGCACCAAGATCACCAAGGTGGTCGAATAGGCCTTGCACGGTTTGCGCCCGTGAAAAAACCGGCTTCGGCCGGTTTTTTGTTCCCGTCGACTGCTGGCATGCCCCGCATGCCCTGCATGCCCTGCATGCCGGTTGCGGGCACGACCGGAAGGACGCAAGGAGTCGCCCGGACAGCATCGGGAGCATGTCCTGCTGCCCGCCGGGGCGCGCTGTGCGTGTCTCGATCTGCCCAGAGGGTGTTCGGGGGGGCGGGCCGCTCGTCCGGCGATGTCGCGCCACCGCCACCCGGCTCGCCGCAATGTCACGGACTCATTGGCGATTGGCTCATCCGGACAAGGGTCTGCGCTGCTTCGGCCAGCTGTGCTCATGCCGGCTCAACCGTGCCGAGCGCCCGGAATGCCGGCGGCAGAGCGTGCCGACGAAGGCCGAGTCCTGGCGCGTTGCGGGCCGGGTTCCAGTGCGAGGGAGGGCCGGTCTACTGTCCCAACTGGCCTTCGGTCAAGGTGTCGAGCTGGAACCGTCCCGACTTGTCCCACAGCCAGGTGTCGGTATAGGTGACACTGCGGCCGGGCGCTGGAAAGGGGGCTGCTGAGCGCACTGCGCGCTCGATCTCGGCCACCACTTCCGGTGCATGGCTGGGCTTGCGCATCCAATGCAGGTTTCTCACACGGCCCTGGCCGTCGAGCTGGACCTGCAACACGCCGATCGCATACAGCATGGGCGGCAGCATGCCTTGGTAGATGCGGCCCGAGTTGCGCTCATACAGATGCTGGGCCGCCTGTTTGCGATAGCTCGGACTGGCCTTGTCGGCAGGCGTCGTGCCGATGGATGGGCTCTGGGGGGCGATCTGGCAGGCGGTCAGCACCGCGGCAACGGCCGCCATCATCCCGGTCCGCAGCCAGGTCAGGCGACGGCGGACTGCTGCGGTACGGGTGGGTTCGTGGGTTTCGGACATGACGCCAAGCGTAGCCGCAAATGGATGGCTGCCGCAGCCCCGGGGACAGAATTCCGGCGCCGCCCCGTCAAAAATCTGCAACGATTCGTCAGGCCGAACGCAGATACGCTTCCGATTAAGGTGCTCATACGCTTGTTTGTCTACTGCCGCCCGGAAAATGCATGAATATCGGGCATCAAAGCAATCGGCGTTCAGTCATGTGGAGCGAAACACAGCAAGGAATCTTGAACCGCCTGGCGCAGCAGCCGCTGTGCCGGGTGCAGGTGCAGGCCACCCGTGGCTCCGTGCCCCGCGAGAAGGGGGCCTGGATGGCTGTGTTTGCCGATGAGGTGATGGGGACGATTGGCGGTGGCCACCTCGAATGGCAGGCGATTGCGCTGGCGCGCCAGCTGCTGGCGCAGTGGGGCGATGATCACGCCGGCTGGCACGAGCATGTCCAGCGCTATGCCCTTGGCCCCAGTCTGGGGCAATGCTGTGGCGGTGCACTGGAGCTGCATTTCGAACGGTTTGAGGCCCGCGATGCCCCGCGTCTGCGGGCCTTGATGCCCGAGCCTTCGCAATGCGTGGCCCTGTTCGGTGCGGGCCACGTGGGACATGCGCTGGTGCGCATTTTGCGCAGCCTGCCGTATCGGGTGATCTGGGTGGACAGCCGGGATGCGGTCTTTCCCGTGCAGGAGCAGATCGGTGTGCAGTGCGAGCATTCCGATCCGGTCCAGGCCGCAGTGGCGCAGCTGCCTGCGCATTCACAAGTGCTCATCATGAGCTTCAGCCATGCCGAGGACCTGGAGGTGGTGGCCCAATGCCTGCTGCGTCAGCGCGAGCGCGGAGATCTGCCTTTTGTGGGGTTGATCGGCAGCAAGACCAAATGGGCCAGCTTCAGCAGCCGGTTGCGCGGTCGGGGGTTCAGCGACGCGGAGCTGGCTCACATCACCTGCCCGATCGGGGTGCCGGGCATTACCGGCAAGGAACCCGAGGTGATCGCAGTCGCTGTGGCGGCACAGCTTTTACAGGGGCTGCCTGTGCGCTGATGGTGCAATAGGCGCCCCGGTGTGGTGCATGGGAACGCCGGCAGACGGTGTCTCAGACCGCGCTCGGCCATTGCTTCTCACCGGTCCCGAGGGCGCGACAGCGAAGCTGCCGGGACATGCCCACACGCTTCGCGAATCAGGCCCGATATTTGCTGATGACTTCCGTACTAGGGAAATCTCTAGGGTGGTTTATTCCGGATTCGAGCGTTGTAGCAGCAAAAATTGCATACACTTTCGGTCGACAGAATGGTCGCAGCGGTGCCCCGTGTGTAACGCTCCGGGAGCGCGGCCTTTTCTTCTGCTCAGAGCGCCCGCAGTGGTGAGCAGGTTGTTCGGCAGCCCCACGCTGCCAAGGTTGAGAGCTATGGAAAGCTACATTCTCGACTGGGCCGGCCTGCTGTTGCGGTGGCTCCACGTCATTACCGCGATCGCCTGGGTCGGTTCCTCCTTCTACTTCGTGTTCCTGGACAGCAGCTTGACGCCGCCCGTGGATGACGACCTGAAAAAGCAGGGCGTCAACGGCGAACTCTGGGCTGTGCACGGTGGCGGTTTCTACCACCCCGTCAAGTTCAATGTGTCGCCGCCCAAGATGCCTGACCATCTGCACTGGTTCTACTGGGAAAGCTACACCACGTGGCTGTCCGGTTTTGCCCTGCTGACGGTCTCCTATCTCTGGAACGCGAACATCTACCTGGTCACTCCCGGCGATCCCAACGCCATGAGCACCGGTGCTGCCGTGGCTTCGGCGCTGGGCTTCCTGGTGGTGTTCTGGCTGCTGTACGACTTCATCTGCCGCACCTTCGGCCAGAAGAAGAATGGCGACGCCACCGTGGGTGCCATGGTTCTGGTTCTGGTGTGTATCGCCGCCTACCTGGCCTGCCACATCTTCCCTGGCCAGGCCGCCTTCCTGCTGATGGGCGCGATGATCGCGACCTCCATGAGCGCCAACGTCTTCTTCTGGATCATCCCTGGCCAGCGCAAGGTCGTGGCTTCCCTGAAGGCGGGCGAGCCCGTGGATCCTCGTCATGGCCAGCGTGCCAAGCAGCGCAGCGTGCACAACACCTATTTCACGCTGCCCGTTCTGTTTGCCATGCTGTCCAACCACTATGGCTGGCTGTATAGCCACAAGATGAACTGGCTGGTTCTGATCGGCATGATGTTTGCCGGCGCTGCCATTCGCCAGTTCTTCGTGATGCGCCACGGCTACAAGCTGGGTCGCAACAACCATCCCTGGCCTTATGCAGCGGTCGGTGTGGCTGCGCTGCTGGCCGTTTTCGTCTGGCTCAAGCCTGCACCGGTCGCCGCACCTGCTGCTGCCGCACCTGCACCTGCACCTGCTGCCGCACCTGCACCTGTTGCTGCACCAGCACCAGCTGCCGCCGCTCCTGCTTCGACTTCCGAGCCTGCAGCACCGGCAGTCGCAGCATCCGCAAATGCGGGTGGCGAAGGCTTCGCCAAGGTCAATGCCATCTTCCAGCAGCACTGCGTGGTCTGCCATGGCACAGCCATCCAGCAAAAGGCCGTCCGTCTGGACTCCCCCGAAGCCGTGAAGTCGCACGCTCAGCAGATCTACCAGCAGGTGGTGCAACTGAAGAAGATGCCTTTCGGCAACCCCGCCGCGCTGTCGGACGACGAGCGCAATCTGATCAAGACCTGGTACGAGTCCGGCGCAGCCGTCAACTGAGTCTTTGCCGGTGAAGCGCAAAAGGCCGCAGTCTCCCCTGCGGCCTTTTTGTTGCCTGCCCCGTCTTGTTGACGTGGCTCAAAATGAATCGGTCAAAAGCCCGGCACAGTGCAGTCTATGTTCACCATGCCCTCCATGTCGCAAATCGCTTCCACGTTTGGGCAGCCTGAGAGCTTTGCTCCAGGCTCTTGGCTCAGGCAACGTCGCAAAGCCCTCGATTCGGTCCTGTACCTGGAAAGCGGAAGCGTGATGCTGGGTGTCGGACAGGATTCGGCCATGCGCCATCATCTCGGACAGGTGGAAGGGCCGGCCTGGCTGGATGCGGCTTTTGCACTGCAGGATCGCCCGCCCTGCCTCGACATGCAGGCGCAGACGGCGGGGCGTATCCACATCATTCCTCTGGCGCGCTTTCTCGGGGCTGTCGCGGAGCTGACGCCGGCCGTGCAGTGCCTGCTCAGGGATATGGCCAGGGCCTATTGCTCGCAGACCGAACTGGCCGTCAGCCGCCTGGCGCAGGACGCCGAAGCGCGCTGCGCACAGTGGCTGCTGAGTCATGCCAGTCCGGCTGGAAACGGCATGGGCTTGCGTGTCACCCTCAAGGCGCGCAAACGCATGATCGCCGCCCAATTGGGGATTGCACCGGAAACCTTCTCGCGAGTGCTCAGGCAGTTGCGCGAGCATGGCCTGATTGCCGGCCGAGGCAATGTCATCGAACTGCCCAGGCCGGGTGCTCTGGAAGTGCTCACGCTGGGGTAAATACCAGGCTGGGCGTGAGAGGCCCTGCGGTCTGCGACAGAGTGCAGAAAAGCAGGGGGCGGCGTAGCATTTATCGACAATCTCCGGGGTTTCCTCTCGTTGGGCTGCGGACATCGGCTCTCTATATTGAGGCCCATGTCAGATGCCGTTCTCTCACTGCCATCAGAGCCGCCCTGGGTTGCGCCGCCGCAGCCAGAGGAGGCTGCGGCAGTTGCAGACCGTGTGCGCAGAGGTCCCGGGCCGATGCTGCGCAGCATGGTCCTGATTGCCATGATCGCCGTGCTGCTGGCCGGTGCTGGCGCTGCGGGCTGGGTGGCCTACGCGCTGCGCCGGGCCGTCACGGATGGTGCGTTGCCGGCGCAGACCAAGGCGCTGGAGTATGCGGCGCGCTCGCTGGCCTTCAGGGTCGAGCAGCAGCAAAAGCCCTTGCATGCTCTGTCCTCCGTGCTTGCCGGGCATATGCACGATTCTCAGGAATCGCTGGAGGCCATGCTCAGGCAGCCCGCCTCCATGGCGCAGCAGTATGAGCAGATCCAGCTTGCCAATGGCAAAGGGCAGTTGCTGGTCAATCTGCGCCAGGAGCAGGCGATGTCCGCGGAGCAGCTTGACGAGTCCCTGCGCGAAGTGCTCAAGCGTTCGCTGGCGGAAGGCAAACCCATCACCCAGGCCTGGGTGCGTCCTGGCGATGCAGGGCTGCAGCTGGAGTTTCAATACGTCGTGCCGGTGCGCGATCTGCAAGGCAAGCTGCTGGGGGTTCTGGGAGGCAGCTACCGGGCACCGCTGTCGGTCTTGTTCTCGCTGGAGTCCACCTCTGCCGAAGCGGGCGGTCAGTTGCTGCTGATCGACCGCGATCATCGCCCGCTGGCTCTGAGCAGCAAGGGGCAGTGGCAATGGCCGGCCGCGGCAGGCGACGCCGTTCTGCCGGCCGGAATTGATCGGGCCTGGCTCAAGATGGCGCAGGCCGGTGCGGTCAGCGAGCAGAGAAACGGCAAACTCTGGAGTGCCATGCCTTTGCCCTGGGCCCAGTGGACTCTGCTGAAGGTCAGCGATGTTCAGGAATGGGTGCCGGGGGTCTCTGCGAGGACGATGGGCTGGCTGGCCGCAGCCTTGCTGGCATTGGCCGGATTGCTGGGAGGGGTGCTGTGCCTGATCGCCTATCCGCTGACCGCCCTGTTTCGCTCGGCGGAGCGGGCCTCCCGCCGAGGCGTGATGCTGGAGTTGGATTCGGTCAGCCGGGGCGCCAGCTGGTGGCGCGGCCTGTCCGATCATGACTGGGGAGAAGCCCTGACCCTGCGCTCTGCCTTGCAGGCCCTGGGCGGCGGATATGAGGCGCATGGCGAGCAGGAGCGTGAACTGCAGATGCAGTTGCAGACCTTGATGGACTATGCGCCCGTGGGCCTGATCGTGACGCATGGGGTCACGGTGCAGCGTGTGGGCATGCAGGCCGCCAGGGTCTTGGGCTATCGGCCTCGGGAAATGCAGGGCCTGGCCGTGCGTGATCTCTGCGCCAGCGATGCCGATCATGAGGATCTGATGGGGCGGGTCCGGCGGGCACTGGACACCTACGGACAGTTTGATGGCGAAGTCTGCCTGATGCGCAAGGATTCACGGCCCATATGGGTGCGAATCCATGGGCAGAGCATGCAGCGCATGCACCGTGCCTGGGAGCAGTCGGGCAAGGCGCTGGACGGCCAGTATCTGGTCTGGGAGCTGGAGGATGTGACCACCCAGCGCCAGTTGCGCGAGCAATCGAGCTGGAAAGCCATGCACGATCCCTTGACGCGCCTGCCCAACCGGACGGCCTTTGCCCTGCGCCTCAAGGAATGGCTGCAGGAGTATACGAGCCGGGATTATCTGGAAAGCATGGGGCGCGCGAATGCGGTCGCGCGCTCGCAGAGCGAGCCCATGGTGCACGGCATCGTGCTGTACGTGGATCTGGACCACTTTTCCCAGGTCAATCGTCAAGGGGGGCGCGAGGTGGGCGACGAGGTGCTCGGTCATATCGCCCGGCTGATCGAGTCCACGGTGCGTCCTCATGGCTGGGTGGCCAGGGTGGGGGGCGACGAGTTTGCGATTCTCATGGCCGGAATCAGCCGGGAAGAGGGCATGCGCCATGCGCAGCTGCTGTGCATGGCCATCCAGGACTGGGAGGGCTCCTACCAGGGCCAGCGCTATATGTTGAGTGCCAGCATCGGCATGCTGTTGCTCGATGCCAGCTACCACACCGCTGCCAGCGCTTTCAAGGGGGCCGATATGGCCTGCTACGCCGCCAAGCGCAAAGGGCGCAACCGCGTGGAAGTGATGACGGCTGCGGTCTGAGCCCGATTGGGCATGCTGAATTCAAGGCAGATTTGACGGCCTAGAGGGCAATCCCTTGGCTCCCCAACGGGGCTGACTGAGTTACGCTCTGCGGCTGCTTTGTATACAAAATGGATAAGGCTGGCCGTGCCAAGTGCCCGGATGGCCGTGACCTATGCGCGACCAGACCTTGTTCGACAAGATAGATTTGCACCTGATCAGGGTGCTGCACACCGTGCTGACGGAGCGCAGCGTCTCCAGGGCGGCCCTGCGGCTGGGCATGCACCAGCCGGCGGTGTCGGCCGCCTTGCGGCGTCTGCGCGAACTGGCGGGCGATCCTCTGCTGGTGCGGTCAGGGGCACAGATGCAGCCTACCGATGTGGGTCTGCGCATGGTCCAGCCTTCGGCAGACATTCTGCGTGCCGCCGAAGGACTGTTCAGCGATGCGCGGCATTTTGACCCGCGTACCTCGACGCGTACTTTCCGCATTGCGGCCAGTGACTATCTGGATCCCCAGTTCCTGCCGCGGCTGATGTCGGCCATGAAAGCGCAGGCCCCGCATTGTCCGGTGGACTTTCTGCCGCTGAGCGCCGAGGCGCATTACGAGGGGCAACTGGCCGATGGCGAGATCGATGTGGTCATCGGCAACTGGCCGCAGCCTCCGGAAGGTCTGCACATGGCCAAGCTGTTCGAGGACGAGGTGGTCTGCCTGGTCAGTCCCAAGCATCCGGCAGTGCGCAGGGGCTGGGATATACAGCAATGGCTGGAGGCCGAGCACATTGCGCCTACACCGGCCTATCCCGGTGCCCTGGGCGTGATAGACGAGCAGTTGGCGGGCATGGGGCTGAGTCGCCAGGTGGTGGCACGCTGCGCGCATTTCAGTCTGATACCCGACATGGTGGCATCAAGCTTGCTTGTCATGACCTCGGGCAGATTGTTCTGCGAGCGTTTCAGCGAACGTCTGTCCCTGGCCATATTGCCTTGCCCTGTGGAATTCCCCCCGTTGGTCTACTACCAGCTCTGGCATGCGCGTTCGCATGCTGGTGCCGCCACACGCTGGCTGCGAGAGGTGGTTCGCAATGTGGCACTAACGCTGCGAAATCAATAGCTTGTATCGTATTCCTGTTCAGCGCATAGAGCCTGTTTGAGTCAATTTGTTATTTGAATTGAGAGACAATTCAGCGATGAATCCCCCCCCGACACATTCCCCCTCTGCGAGTGCGCCTGCGCGCTTGCAGCTGGAAGGTATTACCAAGCGGTACCCGGCTGTGGTTGCGAATAGCAAGGTATCGCTGAAAGTTCAGCCTGGCGAAATCCACGCCATCCTGGGCGAAAACGGCGCTGGCAAGTCCACGCTGATGAAGATCATCTACGGTGCGGTCAAGCCTGACGAGGGCGCCATCCTCGTCGACGGCAAGCCGGTGCAGATCCGCAATCCGCAGGAAGCCCGGGCCCTGGGCATTGCCATGGTGTTCCAGCATTTCAGCCTGTTCGACACACTGACCGTGGCAGAGAACGTCTGGCTGGGCCTGGACAAGAGCATTGCCCTGGCCAAGGTGATAGAGAATATCCAGGCCACGGCCCGCGATTACGGGCTGGAGGTGGACCCGCATCGCCCCGTGCACACGCTTTCCGTCGGCGAAATGCAGCGTGTGGAAATCATCCGTGCCCTGCTGACCAATCCCCGTGTGCTGATCCTGGATGAGCCTACCTCGGTGCTCACGCCCCAGGCGGTGGAGATGCTGTTTGTCGTTCTGCGCCGTCTGGCTGCGGAGGGCTGTTCCATCCTCTATATCAGCCACAAGCTGCATGAAATCCGCTCGCTTTGCACGGCCTGCACGGTGTTGCGCGGAGGCGTGGTGACGGGGGAGTGCAACCCGGCCAACGAGAGCAATGCTTCCCTGTCGCGCATGATGATCGGCTCTGAGCCGCCGGAGCTGGAACGCCGCAGTGCCAATGCCGGCGACACCGTGCTGCGTGTGCAGGGGCTGTCCCTCAGGAGCCAGGACCCCTTCGGGGTCGATCTGCAGAGCATTGCGCTGCAGGTGCGTGCGGGCGAGGTCGTCGGTATCGCAGGCGTCTCCGGCAACGGCCAGAAGGAGCTGATGTACGCGCTGTCCGGCGAGGACACCCGTTCCGAGCCGGAGGCCGTTCAGTTGCTGGGCAAGGGCGTGGGCCGCATGGGGCCGAACCGGCGCCGTGGCATGGGCCTGCATTTCGTGCCTGAAGAACGGCTGGGGCGCGGGGCCGTGCCCAGCATGGGCCTGGCCCACAACCTGCTGCTGACGCGCAAGACTGCGGTTGCAAGGGGGGGCTGGATTCGCATGGCGGCTCTGCAGGCGCAGGCCCGGGACATCATTGCGCGCTTCAACGTCAAGGCCGGCGGTCCGAACTCGGCCGCGCAGTCGCTGTCGGGCGGCAATCTGCAGAAGTTCATCGTGGGTCGTGAAATTGATGCCAGACCGCGTCTGCTCATCATCTCTCAGCCTACCTGGGGGGTGGATGTGGGCGCTGCGGCGCAGATCCGGGGCGAGATTCTGAAGCTGCGCGACCAGGGGTGCGCCGTGCTGGTGGTCAGTGAGGAGTTGGACGAGTTGTTCGAGATTTGCGACCGCCTGCATGTGGTGGCCAAGGGCCGGCTGAGCCCTTCGGTGGATAGAGCGGCTGCTACGGTGCAGCAGATTGGCGAATGGATGAGCGGTCTCTGGGATGCGGCAGCGGTGCAGGGAGGTGCCCATGCTTAAGCTGGAACAACGTCCCCAGGCCTCCAGATTCTGGACTTATGGATCGCCGATTCTGGCGTTGCTGATCACCGTGCTGGTCGGGGTCTGCCTGTTCGCGCTGCTGGGCAAGGATCCGGTCAAGGGCCTGCAGGCCTTTTTCTGGGAGCCCATCAGGTCGGGCTATGCCCTGGGCGAGCTGGCCGTGAAGGCCACGCCCCTGCTGCTGATTGCGCTGGGGCTGGCCGTTTGCTTTCGCTCCAATGTCTGGAATATCGGCGCCGAAGGCCAGTTCGTCATCGGTGCGGTGGCTGCCGGCGGCATTGCCTTGCTGGCCGACAAGACCACGGGACCCTGGATCGTGCCGGCCATCCTGATCGCCGGCATGCTGGGCGGCATGGTCTGGGCCGGCATCGTCGCCCTGCTGCGCGACCGCTTCAACGCCAACGAAATCCTGGTCAGCCTGATGCTGGTCTATGTGGCCACGCTGGTGCTGGGCTATCTGGTCTATGGCCCCTGGAAGGATCCCATGGGCTACAACTTCCCGCAGACCAAGAGCTTCGAGCGGGTGACGCAGATTCCTCGGCTGGTGCAGGGCATGCGCATGAATATCGGCGTCATCATCTCGCTGCTGGGAGCCGGTCTGCTGTGGGCGTTCCTGTTTCGCACGCGTGCCGGCTTCGCGCTGCAGGTCGGTGGGCTGGCCCCGTCGGCGGCACGCTATGCCGGTTTTTCCTCGCGCAAGGCACTGTGGACGGCGCTGCTGATTTCCGGTGCCACAGCCGGTCTGGCAGGGGCGCTGGAAGTTGCCGGACCCCTGGGTCAGCTCACGCCCTATGTGCCCGCAGGCTACGGCTTTGCGGCCATCATCGTCGCCTTCGTGGGACGCCTGCATCCGGTAGGCATGATTTTCTCGGCCATTCTCATGAGCATGTTTTATATCGGTGGCGAGCTGGCGCAGTCGCGGCTGGGTCTGCCCAAGGCGCTGACCGGCGTCTTCCAGGGACTGCTGTTGTTCGCCCTGCTGGCCTGCGACACGCTGGTGGCCTATCGCATCCGCTGGGTGGCGAAAAAGGCCGGCAGCGCCATCTCTGCAGTGAAGGGAGGCTGATCCATGGAATCCTATGCACTGCTACTGGGCTCCACGCTCAGCGCCGGCACGGTTCTGGCGCTGGCGGCCCTGGGCCTGCTGATCAATGAAAAATCGGGCATCGTCAATCTCGGCGCCGAAGGCATGATGCTTTGCGCCGCCATTGCCGGTTTTGCCGCCACCGTGCACACCGGCAATACCTGGGTCGGCTTTGGTGCGGGCATGCTGGCCGGAGCCCTGCTAGCCGCCATCTTTGGCGGGCTGGTGATCTGGTTCAACACCAACCAGTATGCAACCGGTCTTGCACTGTCGCTGTTCGGCGCGGGCTTCTCGGCGTTTGTGGGTCTGGGCTATGTGCAGGCCAAGCTGCCCGAGCTGCCCAAGTACGCCATTCCCGGCCTGGCAGATCTGCCGGTCGTGGGGCCGGCCCTGTTCACGCTGCACCCGCTGGTCTACGGTGCCATCGTGCTGGCGGCCGTGATGGTCTGGTTCCTGTACCGCACGCGTGCGGGCCTGGTGTTGCGCTCGGTCGGCGAGTCGCCATCCTCGGCTCATGCCCTGGGCTACCCCGTGCGCCGCATACGCCTGATGGCCGTGGTGTTCGGCGGGGCCATGTGCGGCCTGGCGGGCGCCTTCATCTCCGTGGTCTACACGCCGCTGTGGGTGGAGAACATGGTGTCGGGTCGAGGCTGGATCGCGCTGGCGCTGACGACATTCGCGACCTGGCGGCCGGCCCGCGTCCTGCTGGGCGCCTATCTGTTTGGCGGGGTGACCATGCTGCAGTTCCATCTGCAGGCCACAGGGGTCCAGGTGCCCAGCCAGATTCTGTCCATGCTGCCGTATCTGGCCACCATCGTGGTGCTGGTGCTGATCTCGCGCAATCCGACCTGGATTCGAGCCAATATGCCGGCCTCCCTGGGAAAACCCTTCTACCCTGGAGCGTGATGCCCAAATGTGGTGCAATCCGCTTTTCAAAAATAACGAGAGGACAACTCCAATGACGACTCTGGGCAAACGTGCGCTGATCAAGATGATCGGCCTGTCGGCTGTTTCCATGGCGGTGCTGACCGCTTGCGGCAAGAAGGAAGAGGCTCCTGCAGCGCCTGCCGCCGCACCTGCGGCAGCGCCTGCTGCCGACAAGCTCAAGATCGGCTTCATGTATGTGAGCCCCATCGGCGACGGTGGCTGGACCTATCAGCACGAGCTGGGTCGCAAGGCCATTCAGGAGAAGTTCGGTGACAAGATCGAGACCTCCATGGTCGAGAGCGTTCCCGAGTCTGCCGATGCCGAGCGCGTGATGCGCGACATGATCGGCCAGGGCAACAAGCTGATCTTCGCCACCAGCTTCGGCTACCAGGATTTCGTGCAAAAGGTTGCTGCCGATGCCAAGGATGTGAAGTTCGAGCATGCCACCGGCTACAAGACGGCCGACAACGCGGCCGTCTACGACACCAAGACCTTTGAAGGCGCTTATCTGGCCGGTATCGTGGCGGGCGCCATGACCAAGACCAAGACCGTGGGCGTGGTGGCATCGGTGCCCATCCCCGAGGTGGTGCGCAATATCAACAGCTTCGTGCTGGGTGCCCAGAGCATCGATCCCTCCATCAAGGCCAAGGTGGTCTGGGTGAACGAGTGGTTCGCCCCTCCCAAGGAATCCGAAGCCGCCAACAGCCTGATCAACGGCGGTGTGGACGTGATGTACCAGAACACCAACTCTCCCGCCGTGCTGAAGACGGCCGAGGAGCGCGGTGCGCGTGCCTTCGGCAAGGACGGCGACATGAGCGGCTTCGCGCCCAAGGCCCACCTGGGCTCGGCCGTGATCGACTGGACTCCCTACTACACCAAGGTGGTGGAAGACACGCTGGCCGGCAAGTGGCAGACCGGCAACTTCTGGTGGGGCGTGAAGGAAGGCGCCATCGATCTGAAGAAGATCGCCGACGACGTGCCCCAGGAAATCAAGGACAAGGTGGAGAAGGCCCGCGCCGGCCTGAAGGACGGCTCCTTCGCCGTCTGGACAGGTCCCATCAAGGACAACACCGGCAAGGAGTTGCTGGAAGCCGGCAAGGTGGCGGACGACGCCTGGCTGCGCAGCATCAACTTCTATGTGAACGGTATCGAGGGCAAGGTGCCCGGCGCCAAATAAGCATTGACTGCGGGACGTCCGACCGACGTCCGATCAAAGGCCCCTCGGGGCCTTTCTTTTTGCGCTGTCGTTTTCAGGATACCGGGCTGCAATTTGGCTCGGTTTATGCATATATTGCCCAAGGTGTAACCGGCATCCCAGGTACTGCGCTGTTGCCGGTTTCAAACCTCACTCTTTGTTCCAAGGAAACTTTAATGACTGATTTGCACAAGCGTTCATTGATCAAGGTCGCTGCACTGACGGCTGTGGCCTCGGCCGCTCTCGTGGGCTGCGGCAAGAAGGAAGAAGCACCGGCGCCAGCTGCTGCCCCCGCTGCCGCTCCTGCCGCCGCAGCTCCGGAACCTCTGAAGATTGCTTTTGCTTATGTCGGCCCGGTGGGCGACGGTGGCTGGTCCTTTGCCCATGACCAGGCCCGCAAGGCCCTGGAAAAAGAGTTTGGCGACAAGATCAAGACCAGCTACGTGGAGAGCGTGCCCGAAGGTGCCGATGCCGAGCGCGTGCTGCGCGACATGGCCTCCCAGGGCAACAAGCTGGTGTTCGGCACCACCTTCGGCTACATGGACGTGATCCAGAAGCTGGCCCCCGAGTTCGCCGACGTGAAGTGGGAACACGCCACCGGCTACAAGACCGCCGCCAATGTCAGCACGTATGACAGCCGCACATACGAAGGCGCCTATCTGGCCGGCATCATTGCCGGCGGCATGACCAAGTCCAACACCCTGGGCGTGGTGGGTTCGGTGCCGATTCCCGAAGTCATCCGCAATATCAACAGCTTCACGCTGGGTGCCCAGTCCGTGAACCCCAAGATCAAGACCAAGGTGGTCTGGGTCAATGAGTGGTTCAGCCCGCCCAAGGAAACCGAGGCGGCAACCAGCCTGATCAATGGCGGTGCCGACATCCTGTTCCAGAATACCGATTCGCCGGCGGTGCTCAAGACGGCCGAGGAAAAAGGCAAGCGTGCCTTCGGCTGGGATTCGGACATGACGGCCTACGGTCCCAAGGCTCACCTGGGTTCCTCCATCATCAACTGGGCGCCTTACTACATCGACTCCACGCGCAGCGCACTGGACGGCAAGTGGAGCAGCCGCCAGACCTGGTGGGGCGTCAAGGAGGGCGTGATCGACATCGTGTCCCTGGCCGACGACATCCCCGCCGAGATCAAGGCAAAGGTTGACGACGTGAAAAAGGGGCTGAAGGAAGGTACATTCACCATCTGGAAAGGCCCGATCACCGGCCAGGACGGCAAGGAGCTGATCGCTGCCGACAAGGTCGCCGATGACGGTTTCCTCAAAGGCATCAACTTCTACGTCAAGGGCGTGGAAGGCAAAGTGCCAGGCGGCGACGCCAAGTAAGCACTGCCGATCGGGCTTCGCGCCGCATCTGCATGCGGGTTGCGGCCGGTGGCGCATGTCTTCAAGGCATCCCTCGGGGTTTGCCGGGGAGTGTGGGCTGCCAACCGTCGTGCGGACACGACTAGCAGCGACAGGGCCGCCGCAGGGCGGCCCTTTGTATTTCGATTTTCACGAGTATCTCCATGACTGAACGTACCCTCTGGCATCCTGTTGCCCAATCCTCCGAGGTGGTGAGTGCGCCGTTTTCCGTGCGGCTGCTGGAACAGCCTCTGGTGCTGTGGCGCGATGCCGAAGGCCGGGTTCAGTCCTTTGTGGACCGCTGCCCGCACCGCGGTGCTCGGCTGTCCATGGGGCGTGTGGAGAACGGGCATCTGGAATGCCCCTATCACGGCTGGCAATTTTCGTCGCAGGGGCAATGCGTGAAAGTGCCGGCCGTGCCTGACTTCACGCCCCCTGCATCGCAGCGCGTGCAGGCCTTCGAGGTGCAGGAAGCCTATGGCCTGATCTGGGTGCGACTCGAGCCTTCGGACAGTCAACTGCCCGTGTTCGCAGCGGACACGGATCCGCATCTGCGCAAGGTGAACTGCGGGCCTTACGATGTGGCAGCCAGTGCGCCGCGCATCATCGAGAACTTCCTCGACATGTCCCACTTCGGCTTTGTGCATGAAGGCTGGCTGGGCAGCCGTGACGCCACGGCCATTGCCGCCTACAAGGTGGAAGCGACCTCCACCGGCGTGCTGGCGACAGGCTGCAAGGCGGTTCAGCCCCAGTCCAATCTGCACTCCACCCAGTCGGCGGAGGTGGAGTACACCTACGAGGTGACTGCGGCCTACACGGCCGTTCTGACCAAGATTCCCGAAGAGGGCACTTCCAGGCAAGGCTGGCGCGAGCAGATCGGTCTGTTCATCTGCCCCGTCACCCCCGAAACCAGCCGCGTCTGGTTCCGGCTGGCGGTCGCGGACTTCGAATCGACCGATGAGCAGCTGCGGACCTTCCAGCACACCATCTTTGTGCAGGACCAGCCGGTGCTGGAGTCGCAGCTGCCCAAGGCACTGCCGCTGGATCCCCGTGCGGAAATGCATTCGGCGGCCGACCGCATGTCGTCGGCCTATCGCCGTTTCCTGAAGGCCCAGGCAATCGGCTTCGGAACCTGCTGAGACCGGCCGGAGAGGTTTTGCCGCGTCGGCCTGCCTGTGGCTGAGCCACCGGCTTGGGGCGGCAAGGCCGAAGTCACCGACCTATGGGGTATGGGGGCGGCCATATGGCTTGAGCCGTCCCGGTTTGATAGGCTGGATACTGAACGGCGCGCAGCGCCAAGGAGAATTGAGATGAACACCGTGCCTGCCGTAGATGTTTCCCGTCTGCCGGAGCTGCTGCGCGCCATGCCCAAGGCCGAGCTGCACATGCATATCGAGGGCTCGCTGGAGCCTGAACTGATTTTTGCGCTGGCGCAGCGCAACCAGATATCTCTGGCCTATGACAGCGTGGAGGCGCTGCGCGCGGCCTATGCGTTCACCGATCTGCAGAGCTTTCTCGACATCTACTACGCGGGTGCCAGCGTGCTGCTGCACGAGCAGGATTTCTACGACATGGCGCGTGCCTACCTGGATCGCGCCGTCGCCGACAATGTGGTGCACACGGAAATCTTCTTTGACCCGCAGACCCACACCGAGCGGGGTGTGCCGATGGAGACCGTCATCAACGGTCTCTACCGCGCCTGCCGCGACGCGCAGATCGAGCAGGGCATTTCCTCTTCGCTGATCCTGAGTTTTCTGCGCCATCTGAGCGAGGAAAGCGCCATGCAGACGCTGGAGGCCGCGCTGCCGCTGCGTGACCGATTTATCGGCGTGGGGCTGGACAGCAGCGAACTGGGCAATCCCCCCGAGAAGTTCGCCCGCGTGTTTGCACGTTGCAGGCAGCTGGGCCTGCGCCTGGTGGCCCACGCCGGGGAGGAGGGGCCGCCCGCCTACATCTGGGGCGCTCTGGATGCGTTGAACGTGGAGCGCATCGACCACGGGGTGCAGTCCGAGCAGGATGCGCTGCTGATGCAGAGATTGGTCAAGGAGCAGATTCCGCTGACCGTGTGCCCGTTGTCGAATCTCAAGCTCTGCGTGGTCAAAGACCTCGCAGATCACAATCTGCCGCGTCTCCTGGCGGCCGGGCTCAAGGTCATGATCAACTCGGACGACCCGGCCTATTTCGGTGGCTATGTCAACGAGAACTACACCCAGCTATTTGCCGCCACGGGCATGGGCGCGCCCGAGGCCTACCAGCTGGCACGCAACAGCCTGGAAGCGAGCTTCGCGAGCGAGTCGCAGAAGCAGGAATGGATTGCGCGTCTCGACGAGGTGTTTCGGCAATATGCCACGGCCTGACCCGCTGGATCCGCATCGGCGCGGCGGCGGTATTCACGAGCGCCGATAGCCAGGGCTGCGACGATTGAAAGCCCGGTTGAAGTGATTCAACCGGGCTTTCTTTGCGTGGAGCGGCGCAGTGCCAGTGCCGGCAGAGGCCCGGTGGCCACGCGCCGGGTGGTGTCGCCACGCAGATGCTCGAACAGCAGATCGACCGCCTGCTGGGCGATGTCTTCCAGATGTAGGTCCAGTGCCGTCAGCGGTGGCTCGCAACTGCGCGCACGCAGGCCGTCGTAACGCGTGGCCAGCATCAGGTCTTCGGGAATGCGCAGGCCTGCCTGCTGGGCGTAGCGGGCAGCGCCCACGGCAAAGGCATCGACCATGACCAGCAGTGCATCGAGCTCGGGGTGTTCGCCCAGCAACTGCCGGGCTGCGGCATGGCCGCCGTCCTCGCCCTCGGCTTCGTCCATGCGCAGCACCACAGGCTGCATGCCATGGCCTGCAGCCATGGCCGCATAGGCCTGCTCGGCCTGGCTGTAGGAGGTGCGCTCCGAGGCACCGACCACCAGCGCAATCTGCTTCGCTCCGGCGGCCAGCATATGCGTGAGCAGCATCTGCGTGGCCGGACCTGACAGCAGGTCGACATAGGGCACGTTGACATCGTCCCCACCCGGGCGCCCGATGGACACCACCGGTAGGCCCTGCTGCTGCAACTGCGCGAGCTGGGGGTCGCCTGCCTGCGGCTCTATGACCAGTGCGCCGTCGATATCGAGCAGGTTCAGCGAAGTCTGGCCGGGCCGGTGAGGCGGAACCAGCGCCATGACCAGGCCGCGCTCGAGCGCCGATTGGGCCGCGACCGCTGCCACTTCCATGAAAAAGCCCAGTCGCGAAGGGCCGCCCGAGACCGTGAACGGCATGGACGACATCAGCGCAATCATGCTGGCACCGCCTGTGCGCAGGCGCTGCGCATGGCGATTGGGCCGGTAGCCGAGGTTGCGTGCAGCTTCTTCCACCTTCAGGCGTGTGGCTGGATCGACCTGTCCGCGGCCATTGAGCGCGTGCGAGACCGTGGTGCGCGAGACACCGGCCTGGCGGGCCACGTCGGAGATGGTGATGCGTTGGCTGGGCGTGTCGGCCATGGAATTCCTCGAGAGTGCGGGCGGTCATTGCAGAGCGCGCGGCAGGCATTGCAGAAGTTTTTGTATACTTTACTTTGCCCAAATCGATTTGGTTGTTTTGGCGTTGCATCAATTATTCATAAAGAAGATTGAAGCAATCCAGATACCAAATCGATTTTCTTTTTGAAAGCGATATCTCCATGCCGGCCGGCCGCAGTGCTGGCCGATGTGCAGATATCCGGGCGTTGCCCGGTTGTCCGGGCAGCGCTGCGAGTCAATTGCGACCGGAGGGCTGGCCTGCCGCCGCTTCGGTTTGCTCACTGGAGAATGAATGTGCCCAAATCGGATATGAGCCGGCGCAGCTTTTTGAAGGCCGCGGCCGCCCTGGGAGTGGTGGCCGGAGTGCGCCCGCTGGAGCAGGCGCTGGCGCAGATGGTCGCGCCGGCCAGCGGTCAGGACGCGGCCTGGATGGACGGCGGCCGGCTGCGCCACCGCCGCGACGGCATGGCCAAGGTCACGGGACAGAAGCTGTTTGCCATCGACCTGCGCGCGCGCGACATGCAGGGCTGGCCCGAGAAGCAGTCCTATGCGCTTTTGATCATGGTTCCGCGTGCCGACCGCATCTACGAAGGTCTGGATCTGTCCGTGCTGGGCAAGGACTTTGCCCCCGATGTGCTGGTGGACGCCGAGCGCGCCGAGGCCGATGGCGTGCACATGCCCGAGCCGGGTTTTTACGGCAGCTACTTCTTGCCCAAGGGCCAGGTCTCGCCCATGTTGGGGCAGCCCGTGGCCATGGGGATCTGGCATGACTACGAGCGCTACGGCGAAGCCGTGCGCCTGCTGCGTTTCAATGACGGAATCTTCCAGTGGGGCGCAGCCGCCACACCACCCAAACGCAAGCCCTATGTGGCCGCGCGCTATGTGCGCATGGGAGCCGAGAGGCATGACGAGCCCGATCTGCATGCGCCGCTGATCAACGGCATCGTGCGCCCGCCGCTGACCGGCCCCGAGGTGCAATGGCCCGGCGTGGACGATCCCAAGCATGGCAAGGCCATGCAGTATTCGGCCCAGATCCAGCAGCTGCTCAGGCAACCGCCCGAGGGCACCCAGGTCTTCTCGCGCAACTACCACAGCCAGTCCATGGAGCCCGCCGCTCTGGAGCCCGAAAACGGTCTGGCTTGGTATGAAGAGAGCAGGGGCGTGATGCACATGGTGGGCGCCACCCAGGCGCCCTACGCCACGGCGGGCCATGTGGTCGCCATGGTCAAGGCCAGCCGCTTTGCGCTCAGGGAAATGGACTACCTGAGCGCCTTCACCGTGGGCTACGGGCAGAAGGAGCATCACTCCTTCCCTTTCTACGTGGGTCTGGCGGCGCTTTATGCGCAAGGCCGCCCGGTGCGGCTGGCGCTGGACCGCTGGCAGCATTTCCAGTTCGCGCTCAAGCGCCACCCCTTCGACCTCAAGACTACGATTGCCGTGGATGCCGAGGGGCAGTTCCAGGCCTTCTCGGTGGACATGCGCGGCGATGGCGGCGGCACCATGAACTTCAGCCCCTCGGTCGGCACGCTCGGTGTCGCGTCTTCGCAGTCGGTGTACTACTTCCCCAAGAGCGATCTGTCGGTGGCCGTCTTCCCCAGCAGCGAGGTCACGGCGGGGTCGGTGCGCGGCTACGGCACGCTGCAGTCCATGGCTCCGACCGAAATGCTGGTCGATGAAATTGCCGAGCGGATCGGCATGGATGCGATTGCGCTGCGGCAGAAGAACCTGCTGCGCACAGGCATGCGCAATACCCAGGGCGCCGTGCCTGCGGGCCAGTTGCGCATCGGTGAAATTCTGGCCCTCGCCGCCAAGGACCCGGTGTGGGTCAGGCGGGCCCAACGCAAGGCCGAGTACGAGGCCGCCCATCCCGGAATGCGTTACGGCGTGGGTTTCGCCTCGGTGCAGAAAAGCTTCGGTACCGCCGGCGAAGCCGCGCTGGCATTGATCGAGCTATCGCCAGAGGGCAGGCTCAAGATGAAGCACATCACGGCAGAAATCGGCACCGGCACCACCACGGCGCAGATGCTGGCCGCAGAGCCCTTTCTCGGCCGCCCTGTGGACGAGGTGGAGTTTGCGGCGCAGAAGTGGCCGGAGATGCCCGTGCACACGCAGGAGCAACCCAACTCCACGCCCCAGGCCGATGAAGATCGCCAGTCGCAGGACCCGTACTGGGTGCCCAGCTTCACTTCGCCGCAATCGGCCTCCAATTCGGCCTACTATTTCACCCATACCACACGCCAGGCCGCCAAGCTGTTGCTGGCCCATGGTCTGTGGCCTGCGGCCCTGTCCATCTGGGGTCAGCCGTTTGGCGGGCCGCTGCAGGGCATGCCGGTGTCGCTCGACGAGGCCGAGTGGAAGGACGGCAAGCTGGTGGCGGGAGCCATGGAGCCCTTGACCCTGGAGCGCCTGGCCGCGCGCGCCCATGAACTGGGCCTGGTCACTGGTGTCTGCGTCCACACCTTCAATCGCCGCTCCTGGGCCAGTGCCGAGTTCGAGCTGGGCGGCAAGCGCTTCGCCGCCGAGATCGATGCCCTTTCCGTTCGCTTCGGCGACGGCGCCGATGCTGCCAAAAAGGCTGCGATGGACAGCGCTGGCTATGCTTTCCAGCCGCGCGTCAAGGTCAGTTATCCGCCGGTACACCGCCTGGCGGCGGGTGCCGTGTACTACGCGCCTTGCGCCACGCTGGTAGAGCTGGCCGTATCGACGGGCACCGGCAAGGTGAGCTTGCTGGGGCACAAGACCTGGCTGGAATGCGGCTCGCAACTGGTGCCCGAGCTGGTCTCGGGCCAGTTGCAGGGCGGAGTGGCCATGGGAATCGGTCACGCACTGTACGAAGAGCTGCCCCTGGGGCCGAGCGGACCCGGCAACGGCAGCTGGAACTTCAACCGCTACCACCTGCCGCGCGCCAGCGAGCTGGCCGTGTGGACGGCCGAGGGCCATGTGCTGCCCCCGGTCTCGCGCACCGATCCGCCCAAGGGCATGGCCGAAGTGGTGATGATTCCCGTCGTCGCTGCCTGCGCCAATGCCGTGGCCCATGCCACCGGAAAGCGCTTCTATCAACTGCCGCTGAGCGCGGAACGAATCAAAAAGGCATTGTGATGCAGAAACGTATCCAGTTTTCAGCCACCATCAACGGCCAAAAAACCGGCCCGCACGAGCTGCCCGCAGATCTGATGATGATCGAGTTCCTGCAGGAGTACGCAGGCCTGAACGGCACCCGCCTGGGCTGCGGCCAGGGTGTGTGCCGCGCCTGCACCATCATCGTGGACGAACCTGGCAAGGGCCCGCACACCGTGCCCGCCTGCGTGACCGGCGTGGCCTGGCTCAATGGCAAAAGCCTGCGCACCATCGAAGGTGCGGCCAGCATCGATGACACCGGCCGGATCACGGCTTCTGCCGTGCAAAAGGCGTTTCTCGAGCATTTCTCGTTTCAGTGCGGCTATTGCACACCGGGTTTTGTGAACTCGGCCACGGTGCTGCTGGAGCAGCTGCAGGCCAGGCCCGTGGACGCCAATGCCGTGGAAGAAGCCGTGGAAGCTGCGCTGGACAAGCATATCTGCCGCTGCACCGGCTATGTGCGCTACTACCACGCTGTGCGCGACCTGATTCTGGCCACGCCGGGCCTGACCACGGGCCAGCGTACGCGGGAGGTCAGCCGTCATGGATAAAGCTCAACGCAGCAAATTCACCAGGATCGCCGCAGGCATTGCCGCCGCAGCCATGGTGGTGCTGGGCGGCATGTATATCGCGGGCAGTGCAAGCGGCAGCGTGCCGCCTGCCACGGTGGACTTTGCCAACATCAGCGCCGAACAAAAGCAAAAGCTGTTCGATCGGGGTCTGCAGGTGTTTCGCGCTGCCGACTGCGCGGCCTGTCACAGCTCGCCCACCACGGGCGCCGAGCTGGCCGGAGGCATGGCCATGGTCACGCCCATGGGCACCTTGTACGGCACGAATATCTCGCCTTCCAGGGAGCACGGCA
Organism: Comamonas sp.; assembly: GCF_009360615.1. Classification (GTDB taxonomy): domain Bacteria; phylum Pseudomonadota; class Gammaproteobacteria; order Burkholderiales; family Burkholderiaceae_C; genus Comamonas. The sequence goes on along the minus strand of NZ_SPEY01000041.1, from coordinate 44,134 downwards.
TAGGCAAGTGGTCGGCCGACGATCTCTACCGCGCCGTGGCGCGCGGCATGGCACCGGGGCGCAAGAACCTCTATCCCGCCATGCCTTACGCCAGCTATCACGACATCACGCGCGCCGATGTCGATGCGCTCTGGGTCTGGCTGCAGGCCCAGCCTGCCGTGGAAGTGCCCAACCGCAAGCCGGAGATGCACTTCCCGTTCAGCATCCGCCCCGGCCTCGCACTGTGGAATGCGCTGGAGCGCCCCTCGGGTGAGCAACACCCCGGCGGCGCACCTGAAGCCGCCAACTCGCTGGACCGTGGTGCCTATCTGGTCAACACCCTGGGCCACTGCGGCGAATGCCATACGCCGCGCACCAGCAGCTTTGCGATGGACCTCAAGCAGTCGCTGGCCGGCAATGTGATCGAAGGCGCCTACGCACCCGACCTGCGCCCCAAATCGTTGGCCGCACGCGGCTGGAGCGAGCAGGACCTGGTGCAGTTTCTGCGCACCGGCCTCTCGCCCCAGGGCGTGATGACCATGGGCATGTTCCCCGTGCTCCAGCATTCGAGTGCGCATATGGAGGAGGGCGACCTCAAGACCATGGCCGCCTATCTGATGCAGGGTGAAAATCCTGAGTCCAGGCCACCGGTTGCCGAAGCGCCTCAGACCCAGGTCCCTGCCAATGGCGAGCGCGTCTATATCGGTCTGTGCGCAGGCTGTCATGGCGTCGATGGCCAGGGCCAGCCACATTCCTCGCTGCGACTCGATACCAACACCACGGCCATGTTCCCCACGCCGCTGAATCTGGTGCGCGTGATCCGCGAAGGCCTGCCCGAGCGTGATCTGGCCCATGGCGAGCGCATGCAGGCCATGCCCGGCTTTGCCGATCAGCTCAGCCATGAAGACATGGCCGATCTGGTCAATTACATGCGCCTGCGCTGGGGCCGCCAGAAGGGTGATGTGACGCCGTCCCAGGTGGCGGATGCCATCAGGAGCGCCGAATCCCACTAAAGCAGGGATTTCAAGTAAAAAGAGCTGCCAGCGATTGGCCATCAAGCGCTGGCAGCTCTCTTTTTTTAATGGTGATTCGACTTACGCCAATTCGGCCTTGATTTTCTCGGCCAGCTCGCCCAGCACGGCAAAGCCCGGTTCCTCGCGCTGCCAGACCACGGACAGGCCATCGCCCTCGAAGCGCGGCAGCACATGCAGATGAAAGTGAAACACCGTCTGCCCCGCCGGCGCACCATTGGCCTGGAAGATATTGATGCCGTCGGGATCGAAAGCCCTGTTCACCGCGGCCGCCACGCGCTGGGCCGTCTGCATCACTGCGCCGGCTTCCTCGGGCGTCAGCTCCAGCAGATTGACGGCATGGCGCTTGCTGGCCACCAGCACATGGCCTCGCGTGGCCTGGCCGATGTCCATGAAGGCGATGGTCAGCTCGTCCTCATAGACCTTGGCCGATGGAATCTCCCCTTTGACGAGCTTGCAGAAAATGCACTCGCCAGGGGGCGAGTGGTCTACAAACATGGGCATGACGCTCTCCTTTTTTATGGTTCAAGCGTCCTATCTTAGAGGCTGACCGGTTTCAGCCCCGCGTCGCGCGCAGGCAGTCGCGGGTGATCTCGGCCATGGATGTCGCGCCCAGCATGGCCATATTGCGATCCACCTCGTCACGCAGCAAGGTGATGGCATGGTCCACGCCCTGTGCACCGCCAACTGCGGCTGCGTACATGAAGGGGCGGCCCAGAAACACCATACGCGCGCCCAGGGCCATGGCCTTGAGCACATCGCTGCCGCGGCGAATGCCGCTGTCCATCATCACGGCCGTGCGGTGGCCCACGCGGTCCACCACATAGGGCAGCATCTGCAGCGGGGCGACCACGCCGTCGAGCTGACGGCCGCCGTGGTTGGAGACCACGATGCCTTGCGCGCCGATATCGGCGGCCATCACGGCATCATCTTCGTTGAGGATGCCCTTGATGATGAGGTTGCCCTGCCAGCGCTGGCGGATGCGCTCGATGTGCTTCCAGTTCAGGTGGTCGCGGCCCGTGGTATCGCGGATGGCGGTGCCCGACAGCAGAGGCGCGCCGCGCGTGGCAAACGAATTCTCGAAGTGCGGCATGCCGTGGTTGATCAGGGTGCGCAGCATGGTGCCCACCATCCAGCGCGGACGGGTGATGCCGTCATAGGCCAGGCGCAGCGAGGGGCGCAGCGGCATGGAGAAACCGGTGCGCACATTGTTTTCGCGGTTGGCCCAGACAGGGATGTCCACGGTGATGACCAGGGTGCCGAAGCCGGCGGCTGCTATGCGCTCGATCAGGCCGTCGATGCGCGTGGTGTCGCCGGGCAGATAGGCCTGGAACCAGGTCGAGGGCGCGGCCTTGGCCACTTCTTCCATGGGGATCAGGGAGGTGCCGCTCATGATGGCGGGAATGCGGTTGGCAGCTGCCGTCTGCGCCAGCACCAGATCGCCGCGATAGGCCGAGATGGCGCTGATGCCCACGGGGGCCACGCCAAAGGGAGAGTCCCAGGTCTGGCCGAACAGCTCCACTTTCTGATGGCGTTGCGACACATCCACCATGACCCGGGAGCTGAATCCGTATTGCCTGAAGCTGTCGCGGTTGGCCTGCAGCGAGACGCAGTCTTCGGCGGCACCGGAGACATAGCCAAACAGAGGACGGGGCAGGTGTCTGCGTGCGGCGGCCTCGAAGTCATGCAGCGACAGGATGTTCTGCAGGTGACGGGGAAGCCCTGCGCGTTGGCCGTAGGCGGCTTGCGCTTTGGGGGCGGAGGCTGCGTTTGCAGCAGGGGCTTGTGACGATGCCATGGTAGGGCGCCTCGGAAGCGAAATTCAGGGAGGGTAACTGGCTACGCCCCCGCACACTTGCGGTGCACGGGGGCGTGACAGAAACATCAGGTGTTCAAGGTTTACTGAGCGAATGTACCGCGCTGGCGCATCAGCTCGCGGTGCAGTTGCTCGTTACGTTCGAACGGTGCGCGGCCGTGCACATAGAAGTAGTTGTTCAGAACCACCAGGTCGCCGGCGGGCAGGCTGACGGTGCGGGTGCCGGGCGAATTTTCCATCGATTCGGACAGGTTCTGCAGATATTCGGCTTCTGCCGCGTTGGCCGGCTGCACGAACTGGTCGATGAAGGAGATGGACAGGCCGAACTCGCCGTGGAAGAACACGGGGCGTTCCACGCGCTCGTTCACGTTCTTCGAGCCGGGGGCCTTGTACAGCAGTGGCCTGGCGCCCAGCGGGTCCTGCACGAAGCAGTCCAGTTCGCTCCAGTCGTCCAGGTGCAGAAAGCGCGACTCACCGCCCACGGCGTTCTGCTCGTCGAACTTCATCATCAGCAGCCAGTCGGTGGCTTCGGTCACGAAGGTGCCGTCGGTGTGCATGGTGAACAGACGATAGGCCTGACGCAGATAGGAGTCGCTGGCGTCGGTGTGCTTGACCAGAAAACGTGCGTAGTACTTGTTGGACATGGAGTCGTGGTTGGCCGGGCCCAGGATATGGCCGATGGCGGTGCCGAACTTCACGTAATCGTCGCTGTCCTGGCTCACGCCTTCCAGGCCCAGCACAAAGCCGCCATGCTTGCGGTCCTTGATGGTGTTCACCAGGGTCGTGCCGAAGTCTTCACCCAGATGGGCCTTCAGGCGGCGCGCCAGATGAAAGCGCATGAAGGGCACGTACTCTAGGTTCTGCACGTCGATATCGCGCACATCGGCCAGGAAGGCTTTCAAGGCTTCTGTGTTCAGTGCCAGTTTCAGCAAACGAGGATGCTCGGGATGGGGGCTGATCTCGTAGGCGGCAGGCTGGATCAGTTGCTGGGGGGTAGTCGCGTTCATGGTGGGTGGGTACTTCAATCAGGAATGGTGTGATTGAACACTTCTTGTTTGATACGATCTACGGGGTTAAATGCATTCTTTGATAAGAAATTCAGATTAAAAAACCATGCTCAGCTACCGCCAACTCGAGCACTTCGTCACCGTGGCCCAGGAGCTGCATTTCTCGCGTGCCGCCGACAAGTTGGGCGTGGCCCAGTCCGCCGTCAGCGTGCAGGTGCAGCAGCTGGAGCAGCAGCTGGGCGTGCGCCTGCTGCAGCGCAACAAGCGCAAGCCCATCACGCTGACCGACGCGGGCGAGCTGCTTTATGACGAAGCCGTGGCCGTGCTTCGCCATATGGAACGGGCCCAGCAGATCGGGCAGCTGGCGGCCCAGGGCATGAGCGGCCATGTCAAGCTGGGCTATATCTCCTCGTCCGTGACCTCGGGGGTGCTGGCGCGCATGCTCACGCAGTTCCGCCCCGGCCATGAGCAGGTGCACATGCAGGTGCTGGCCATGGAGACGCCGCGCCAGCTGCAGGCGCTGCAGCAGGGCGAGATCGATGCCGGTCTGCTGCGGCCGCGCCGTCGCTACCCCGAGGGGGTCAAGGCGGTCATCGTTCACAGCGAGCCCTTCATGGTGGCGCTGGCCGAGAACCACCCGTTGGCACGCCACGCATCCATCAGCGTGGCGGATCTGCGCGGCCAGACGTTTATTGCGCCGCAGTTCATCAACGAAAGCGAGGGCTTTGCCGAGGTGCTGGCGCGGCTGGCCGAGAGCGCCGGGTTTTCGGCGCGCGAGGCCTATCGCGTCAACGATTTCGTCACGGCAACCAGCCTGGCTGCGGCTGGGTATGGCATTGTGGTGCTGCCCGAGTCGAACCGCCTGCTCAATCAGCCGGGCGTGGTCTTCAGGCCGCTGCGCGACTTCAAGGAAAGCGTGCACATGGCGCTGGCCTACCGCGAACGCGAGAACTCGCCCGCGGTGCGCGCCTTTCTGGCCGTGGCCAGAAGCTGCGCCGCCTAGTTAAGTGGCTGCGGGCAGGGCGGTGTTGCGGCGCCGGGTTTCGGGTGTTTAACTACCTAAAGTGATAGCTTCTATCGCTTGCTGATATTGGTTTTTAGATATGAATTGCATTGAAATCAATGCACGAAAAGCGCAGTAAGCTTTGTTATTGATAGCGAAAGCCCTGGCCTGTGCGCAGTCGTATAGCCTCTATAAGCGCTGCCGTGTTCCGCAGGCAAGATCGGGCGCGTAAGCTCTGGTCCATGAAAATCTATCGTAGTGCCCTGCTGCGCTTCGCCGATGACGGCCAAGCGGTTTATGACTCCGACGCCTTGCTGGCGGTTGCTCCCGATGCCGCGGGCGTGCAGCGCGTGGTGGCTGCGGGCAGCTGGCAGGCGCTGGCCGACCAGTATCTCGAGCGCGAAGGCGTGCAAGTCATTCACCTGCCCGGCAAGCTGCTGGCACCGGGCTTTGTCGACCTGCACATCCACTACCCGCAGACCGATGTGATCGGCGCACCGGCCCCGGGCCTGCTGCCCTGGCTGGAGAACTACACCTTCCCGCACGAGTCGCGTTTCCATGATCGCGAATATGCCGATGGCGTGGCCGATTTCTTCATGAACGAGCTGCTGCGCAACGGCGTGACCACGGCGCTGGCGTTCGCAACCTCGCATCCTGCATCGGTGGATGCCATCATGACGGCAGCGCAAAAGCGCAGCATGCGCATGATTGCCGGCAAGGTCCTGCAGGACCGCAATAGCCCCGATGGCGTGCGCGACGACACCGAGCAAGGCCTGATCGACACCGAAACCCTGATCCAGCGCTGGCATGGCGTGGACCGCCTGGGCTATGCGATCACGCCGCGCTTTGCGCCGACCAGCACCGAAGCGCAACTGCGCGGTGCGGGCGAGTTGGCGGCCAGGTATGGCGATGTCTGGATCCAGTCCCATGTGGCCGAGAACCTCGACGAGATTGCCTGGGTCAAGGAGCTGTTCCCCGCCGCGCGCAGCTATCTGGCCGTCTACGACGACTTCGGTCTGATGCGCGAGCGCGCCGTCTATGCGCACAGCATCTGGCTCGATGAAACCGACCGCCAGCTCATGCACGACACGCGAGCGGCGGCGGCCATCAGCCCGACCAGCAACCAGTTTCTGGCCAGCGGCTATTTCGACTACCTCAAGGCCGACCAGGCCGGCATGCTTTACGGCCTGGCCAGCGATGTGGGCGGCGGCATGAGCTTCTCGCCGTTTCGCACCATGCAGGCCGCCTATGTGGTGGGTCGCGAGAGCCATGCGAAGCAGGGCCAGAGCCTGTCGCCCCAGCATCTGTGGTGGCAGCACACGGCAGGCGCTGCGCGTGCGCTGGGCCTGCAGGGCGTGATCGGCAATCTGCAGCCCGGCTGCGAGGCCGACCTGGTCGTCATCAACCCCGGCTGCACGCCGCTGCTGGCGCGCAAGACGGCCCAGGCGCGCAATCTGGACGAGTTGCTGTTTGCCATGATCATCCTCGGAGATGACCGCCTGATTGAGCAAACCATTGTTTCTCAAGCAAAATAGCAGTCTTGCGCTTGATTTGTGAGCGCACGACGCTATGAAAAATCAAGCGATACAGGACTTCTAATGAGCATCAAGAGCGACAAATGGATCCGTCAGATGGCGGAGCAGCACGGCATGATCGAGCCTTTCGAGCCTGGCCAGGTGCGCCAGGTCGACGGCAAGAAGATCATCAGCTACGGTACATCGAGCTATGGCTACGACATCCGCTGCGCCCGCGAATTCAAGGTCTTCACGAATATCCACAGCACGGTGGTGGACCCCAAGAATTTTGACGAAAAGAGCTTTGTGGACTTCGAGGGCGACTACTGCATCATTCCTCCCAACAGCTTTGCGCTGGCCCGCACGGTGGAGTATTTCCGCATTCCCCGCGACGTGCTGACCGTCTGCCTGGGCAAGAGCACCTATGCGCGCTGCGGCATCATCGTCAACGTGACGCCCTTCGAGCCCGAGTGGGAGGGCTATGTGACGCTGGAGTTCTCCAACACCACGCCGCTGCCGGCCAAGATCTACGCGGGAGAGGGCTGCGCCCAGGTGCTGTTCTTCCAGGGCGACGAGCAATGTGAAGTCAGCTACAAGGACCGCAACGGCAAGTACCAGGGCCAGCATGGCGTGACCCTGCCCAAGACCTGAGGCCGGTGGCTGATTCACCCCCGAAGCCCGCTGCGGATGCTGCGGGCTTTTTGCTGCCCTGACCGGCGCCGAGGGCCGTCAGGCCGTCGCCGCTTCAGGCGCAGGCCAGTCCAGATTGCAGTGCGAGCCCACGCTGGCATGGCGCTGCAGCGCGGCATCCACCATCAGGCTGCACAGAGCCAGTTGGTTGCGCAATGCGGGGTCGGCGCCGCGCCATTGGGCGCGCCACAGCACCAGCTGCTTGGCAGCCGCAATCAGGCTGTGGTTGCTGCGCACGATGCCCACGTGGTGCAGCATGAGCTGCTGCAGCGACTGCCGCATCTCCTCCTGGCTTTCGGCACTCAGACCCTTGCCGGCCCTGCGCTGCCGTTCATGAAGGGCTGCGGGCTTGTACAAGGGCTGCTCGGCCATGCGCAGCGCGGCAAACCTGGCCATGACCACGCATTCCAGCAGGGAGTTGCTGGCCAGCCGGTTGGCGCCGTGCAGACCCGTGCGGGCCACCTCGCCGATCGCCCACAGCCCGGCCACGGCGGTGCGCCCGTCCACGTGTGCCTGCACGCCGCCGCAGGCGTAATGAGCACAGGGTGCAACGGGAATGGCCTGGGTGGCGATGTCTATGCCGTGCGCTGCGCACAGCGCCATGACGCCGGGAAAATGCTCGCCCAGCCAGCCACGGCTGCGGTGCGTGATGTCCAGCAGCACATGGGGCAACTGGCGGGCCCGCATTTCACCGTCGATGGCGCGGGCCACGATGTCGCGCGGCGCCAGCTCCGCACGCGGGTCGTGGCGCAGCATGAAGCGCTCGCCCGGCTGGCCGTGTCGGTCCGGCAGGCGCAGCAGGGCACCTTCGCCGCGCAGCGCTTCCGAAACCAGTCCCACGGACCGGCCGCCCACCTGCAAGGCGGTGGGGTGGAACTGCATGAACTCCAGGTCGCGCACCACACAGCCCGCGCGCCAGGCCATGGCGATGCCGTCGCCGGTGGCCGTTGCCGGGTTGGTGGTGCTGGGGTAGATCTGGCCCATGCCGCCGGTGGCCAGCACGGTATGGCTGGCCAGCATGTTCTGCGGCTGGCCGTCGGCAGTGCGCACACTGGCTCCCACGCAGCGCTGCTGCACGTCCAGCAGCAGCTCCATGGCGGTGCAATGCTGCAGCAAGGTAATGTGCTTCAGACGCTGGCAGGCCTGCAGCAAGGTCTGGTGCACGGCCAGCCCGGTGCGGTCGGCCGCATGCACGATGCGCCGGGCGCCATGACCGCCTTCGCGCGTCAGGTGCAGGCGCCCGTCAGCCTCGGTGCTGAAGGGCACGCCCTGGCCTTGCAGCCAGGCGATGGCCTGAGGGCCCTGCGCCAGGATGCGGTGCACGGCAGCTTCGTCGCAGAGGCCGGCGCCGGCGATCAGCGTGTCCTGCACATGGGCCTGCAGGCTGTCGGCGGGGTCCAGCACGGCTGCGATGCCGCCTTGGGCCCAGGCACTGGCGCATTCGTCGGTCCGGCTCTTGCTGAGCACGGTGATGCGCAGCGTGCCGGGCAGGCTGAGCGCCAGCGTCAGGCCGGCCAGTCCGCTGCCGATGATGAGGACATCGCTTCCAGTCGATGATTGGGGCATGGCATCTGTCCTCTCTCAGGCCGGACCGAAGTTCCGGAACAGGTCCGTGTCGCGTTCCAGCTCGCCGCTGGCACGTACCGGCTGGCGTTGGGCGGCCGCGAAGTCCAGCATGCGCTGCAGGGGCTTGCGTGCAGCCAGGCACAGTGATGCGTCCAGCTCGATGGCGCCGCTGCCTTGCTGCAGCGTCCGCTCCACGCCGGGCAGGCTGTTCATGGCCATCCAGGGGCAGAAGGCGCAGCTTTTGCAGCTGCCGCCCGTGCCCGCCGTCGGGGCTGCCAGAAAGCGCTTGCCCGGATAGCGCTGGCGCATATCGTGAAGAATGCCCTGGTCGGTGGCGACGATGAAGCTGTCGGTGGGCAGCTTGCCCACGGCGGCAATCAGCTGGGTGGTGGAGCCCACCACATCGGCCAGCGCCGTGACGGCTGCCGGCGATTCGGGGTGCACCAGAATCGCGGCCCCGGGGTGGGCGTTGGCCAGGGCCTGCAGCTCGTCGGCCTTGAATTCGTCATGGACCACGCAGCTGCCTTGCCACAACAGCATGTCGGCTCCGGTCTGCTGCTGGATATGGTGGCCCAGGTGGCGGTCGGGGGCCCAGAGGATTTTCTCGCCACGCGCGTGCAGGGCGGCCACGATGTCCTGCCCTATCGACGAGGTGACCACCCAGTCGGCCCGGGCTTTCACGGCGGCACTGGTGTTGGCGTAGACGACCACGGTGCGATCGGGGTGGGCATCGCAGAACCGGCTGAACTCTTCGGCCGGGCATCCCAGATCCAGCGAGCAGGTGGCGTCGCCATCGGGCATGAGTACGGTTTTCCCGGGACTCAGGATCTTGGCGGTCTCGCCCATGAAGCGCACGCCGGCCACGATCAGGGTCCTGGCCGGATGGCTGGCGCCAAAGCGCGCCATCTCCAGCGAGTCGCCCACGCAGCCTCCGGTGTCGCGTGCCAGATCCTGAAGTGCACCGTCCACATAGTAGTGGGCGACCATGACGGCATTGCGTTCCTTGAGCAAGGCCTTGATGCGCAGCGCCGTCTCGCGTTGCTGCTGGCGGTCCTGCGGGGGCAGCACCCTGGCCCAGGCCTGGCCTGTGCTGCACAGGGCACTGTTGCCCGGTGCGGGCTGGTCGAATTCCACGGTTCTGATTGTCATCGTCTCCATCCTGGGTTGTGCTGTTAAATATTTATACTCAATCTGAGTATTATTAAAACCGCTTTTTTGAGATTTGTCACCAAGGAGACAGGTCGGACCGGATGGCGTCGCTTGCCAGCGCGGTCAGTGCTCGGTCAGGCGATCCGGGGCATGGGGATCGCCTGTCTATCAATGACTTGATGCTTCCGGAACTTGCGCCCGTGCAGGTGTTCAGGCGGGCTGCATGAGCAGGTGCTGCCGCAGGGCCAGACGGGTGGCAGCCAGATCCCAGCCGCCCCAGCCGCAGGATTTGAAGAGTACGGGCTTCGTGGGGCGCGACCAGTCCTGCTGCACCACGGAGGCCAGTGTGGGCAGGAGGGCGACGTCAATGCCGGCCTGTAGCAGGTCGCCGGCCTCGTGCAGCGCATCGTCGGTGTCGACGACGATCCGACCCTCGCGCAGAAAGCGCTGGCACAGCGCAGGAGCCAGTTCCACCATTTGTGGCGTAAAGGCGCCGACGGCGCAGACAAAGGCGTCGGGCCGCGCGGCCTCGTGCAGCACCACGGCCTGTGCGGGCGTGCAGGTCACGATCAGCGGGCAGTGCAGGGCCGCCTCCTGCAGGTCGTCGGCGATGCGCGTGTGCAGGCCCAGGTCGCGTGCCTGACCTGCAAGCCGCTGCGCACTGTCGGCGCTGCGCGAGTGAATCCAGACTTCCTGCGTGCCCAGGCCCTGGGCAAAGGCCTGCAGATGGGCGCTGCCCTGCACGCCGGCGCCGACGATGAGCAGCGGGCCCTGGGGTTGAGGGGCCAGGCGGCGCGCAGCTAGCAGCGAGACGGCGGCGGTGCGTCGGGCCGTGACGGTGGGACCGTCCAGAATCAGCTGGCGCTCTCCGGTGGCCGCATCAAAGACCACGATATCGCCCTGAATGGTGGGTCTGCCCGCGCGGGCATTGCCGGGCGTGAAGCTGATGAGTTTGGTCATGACCACCCGGCCATCGGTGGCGGGCATGCAGAACAGGCAATTGCCCGCAGCGGTGGGCATGACGATTCGTTGCGGAACTGCCACACTGCCACCGTTCTGAAGTTCGCGCAACAGCGCTTCGATTTCATCGGCCAGTGCGTTCCAGGGCAGCAGGGTCGCCGTGGCGGGTGCATCGAGAGACGCGGTCGTGAGCTGGGTCAGGGCATTCATGGGCAGTCGCGAAGAACATCGGAGAGACTACGGAGCTTACAAAATTGCAAGCCCTGCACGGTGTCGGCCGACAGCAGGTCGCTGTCTGGATGCGCCGGGCGGGGGCTGCCAGCGCGCACAATAGGCACTGTGTTATTCATCGATTCAGTTGCACACATGTTTGGTTTTTCCTCCCGTTCCGGGCAACGCAAGGACCCTACCTGGACACAGGCGCCCTCCAGCCGTGGACCGGTCGAACCGGTCTGGCGGGACGGTGGCCCGGCGGCATCCTATGAGCCGACCCAGCAGCAAGCGGCAACGCCGCGCAAATCCTCTTCCGCCAGGCTCTGGGCATCCGCTCTTCTGGCGTTGGCGGGCTTGCTGGCGGTGGCTTTTCTGTTTCTCAGCATGGTCAATGTGGTCGAGGAGCAGGTGGCCCGCAATCAACCCCAGTCCGCACCCGGTGCGGCAGGCGTGCCCCTGGTCTCCACGCCGTCCGGCCGCTGAAAGCCCGGCCGAACGTCAACAATGCTGTGGCGCAGACGTACCGGAGGACAAAAAGCACAGCTTGATACCGCCAATCGGAGCCGTGGCTCTTAATATCGCCACCCGGCGCAGGCCGCGTGCAACAGCAAAGGAGTAAGCACCATGAGATGGGAAGGTAACCGCGAGTCGGATAACGTCGAAGACCGCCGTGGAGACGGCGGCGGCGGTTTTCCCCTGGGGGGACGCAGCATCGGCATCGGTACCGTGGTGCTGGCGCTGATTGGCTGGGGTGTCTTCGGCATCAACCCGCTGACCACGATCGGCATGCTCTCCGGCGGTGGCTCGCCCCAGGTGCAGCAGGCACCCGCCCATCGTCCCGCCGGCGATGACCAGGGCGCCAGGTTCGTGTCCACGGTGCTGGCTTCGACCGAGGATGTCTGGAGCCAGATCTTCCGCGACGGCGGTGCCCAGTACCAGAACCCCAAGCTGGTGCTTTTCACGGGTGTCACGCCCACGGCCTGCGGCACGGGGCAGTCGGCCATGGGGCCGTTCTACTGCCCGGGTGACCGCAAGGTCTATCTGGACATGGACTTCTTCAACACCATGAGCCGTCAGCTGGGGGCCCCTGGAGAGTTTGCACGAGCCTATGTGGTGGCCCACGAGGTGGGCCACCATGTGCAGAACCTGCTCGGCATCTCGGGAAAGGTGGATGCCATGCGCGGCCGCGTCAGCGAGCGTGAGCAAAATGCCATGTCCGTGCGTCTGGAGCTTCAGGCCGATTGTCTGGCCGGCATCTGGGCCAACAAGTCGCAGCAGGCCAAAAGCTGGCTGGAGCAGGGCGATATCGAGTCGGCCGTGAATGCCGCACAGCAGATCGGCGACGACAAGCTGCAGCGTGAGGCCACGGGCACGGTGCGCCCGGACAGCTTTACCCACGGCTCCAGCGCCCAGCGTGTGCGCTGGTTCACCCAGGGCTACAAGACCGGCAGTGTCAAGGCCTGCGACACCTTTTCCGCCCAGTCGCTGTAAGTCGTGCCCTCCAGGAACCCGGCGTGTGCTTTGTCACACGCCTTTGTTTTTGGAGCGGCAGAATGGGAAAATCCGGGTTATCCCGATAGATTGCACGGGATATTGGCAAGGCCTCTTCCGCGTGAAAACAGAGGGGGCGAAGGCTTTCCGTCTGCAGAAAAGCACAAAGCCAACGCGAAAAACCCACTCGGTGCGACAATAACGTCCTCAATGACAAGCTCTTTTTCCAATCTTCACTTGGCTGAGCCCCTGGCACGCGCAGTGGCCGACATGGGCTATGAGTCCATGACTCCGATTCAGGCGCAGGCCATTCCAGTGGTATTGACCGGCAAGGACGTCATGGGCGCAGCCCAGACGGGCACGGGCAAGACGGCGGCTTTTTCCTTGCCCCTGCTGCAGCGCCTGATGCGCCATGAAAACGCTTCTGCGTCGCCTGCCCGCCATCCCGTTCGCGCCCTGGTGCTGCTGCCCACGCGTGAGCTGGCCGATCAGGTGGCGCAACAGATTGCCCTGTACGCCAAGCACACCAAGCTGCGCAGCACCGTGGTGTTTGGTGGCATGGACATGAAGCCCCAGACCATCGAGCTGAAAAAAGGCGTCGAGGTGCTGGTGGCCACGCCAGGGCGTCTGCTGGATCACATCGAAGCCAAGAACGTGGTGCTCAACCAGGTGGAGTATGTGGTGCTGGACGAGGCCGACCGCATGCTGGACATCGGCTTTCTGCCCGATCTGCAGCGCATCCTCTCCTATCTGCCCAAGAGCCGAACCACGCTGCTGTTCTCGGCTACGTTCTCGCCCGAGATCAAGCGTCTGGCCGGCAGCTATCTGCAGGATCCCGTCACCATCGAGGTGGCTCGTCCCAACGAGACGGCGTCCACGGTGGAGCAGCGCTTCTACAAGGTCACGGATGACGACAAGCGCTATGCGATTCGTTCGGTGCTCAAGGAGCGCAGTATTCGCCAGGCCTTCATCTTCTCCAACAGCAAGCTCGGCTGCGCGCGCCTGACGCGAGCGCTGGAGCGTGACGGTCTGCGTGCCGCCGCGCTGCATGGGGACAAGAGCCAGGACGAGCGCCTCAAGGCTCTGGAGGCCTTCAAGGCCGGTGAGGTGGATCTGCTGGTCTGTACCGACGTGGCGGCGCGCGGTCTGGACATCAAGGATGTGCCCGCCGTGTTCAATTACGACGTGCCTTTCAATGCCGAAGACTATGTGCACCGTATCGGCCGTACCGGCCGCGCCGGCGCATCGGGTCTGGCCGTGACCCTGGTGACTGACCATGACAGCCGCAATGTGGCCGATATTGAAAAGCTGATCAAGAAGAAGATCGACGTCGAACCCGCTCCCATGCTGGATTTGCGCCCTGCACGCCGCAGCCGTGGCGATGAGGACTATCGTCCGCGCCGCGAACGCGAGTTCGATGCAGCGCCCCGTGGCGGCGGCTATGCGCATCGCCCCTCGCGCATGGCCCAGCGTCCCGTCAACGTGGATCCTTTCTTCGACAGGCCCTATGAGGCCAGCAGCGTGGCCGAAACCGCATCCTGGGACAGCCAGCATGTGGTCCCGGTCAAGAGCGCGAGCATCAAATCCAAGCGCAAGGTCGCTGCCCTGTTCAGAGCGCCTGTCGTGGCATCCTGAACACCGGGCCATCACTCCATCAGAACGCCTGCAGGACGCAGGCGTTTTTTTTGGGGGGGACTATCCCTTGGCACCTGGAACCTGGGCCTGCGGGCACTGCAACTGTATGAGTTCCCGCTCGTCCAGGCGATCGCCGAATCTCATCATGCTGAGGCAGCCGCCCCAAACGCAGCCGGTATCCAGGGCCATCAGGTCGGCCCGGTTGACATGGCCCAGCGTGGACCAGTGGCCGAACGCCATGGGGGTACCGGCAGTGCGCCGCCCCGGCACATCGAACCAGGGCATCAGTCCCTCGGGTGCCTGATCGGCGGATTCCGCGCTCTCGAAATCCATGACGCCGTCGGTGCTGCAAAAGCGCAGACGGGTAAAGGCGTTGACGACGCAGCGCAGTCGGTCATCGCCTTGCAGTGCGTCAGACCAGCGATCGGGCTGGTTGCCATACATATTCTGCAGAAAGCGCGCATGGTCGGCATGCTGGAGCACGGTCTGGACTTCGGCGCTCAAGGCCATGGCATCGTGCAGGCTCCACTGAGGAAGCACGCCGGCATGCACCATGAGCAGTTGCTCTCCGCGCGCATTGGTGTGCAGGCGAGCCAGGGGCTGCTGGCGCAGCCAGTGCAGCAGGGCATCCCGGTCGGGGGCGGCCAGAACCTGGGCCAGCGTATCCCGCTTGCTCTGACGGCGCAGGCCCTGCGCCGCAGCCAGCAGATGCAGGTCGTGATTGCCGAGCAACGGGCGCATGGCGTCGCCGGCCTGCATGCAGCGGCGCAATACCTCGGCGGATTTGGGGCCGCGATTGACAAGGTCGCCGAGCACATAAAGTGTGTCCCGGCTTACGGAGAAATCAACGGTCTGCAATAAACGCTCGAAAGCGTCGTCGCAACCCTGAATGTCCCCGATACAGTAAAGTGCCATGGTGTTCTTTCTGATGGACGAGTCGTCGATTTTCTGCTGTTTGCGTCGCGGGCGCAGCTCGACGGGGTGTCTGGATTGCCGCAATGGGCATTGGCTTACTGCCGCAAGGCCCGATCGCTGCCTTGGGTTCGGAGGGGGCGCGGTTCTCGGGCTGTGCCGCCACTGCTCGAGAACCCCAGGGGATTTCTGTCTTTCGTGCAAGTGGGGATTACTTCCATGGTGCTGCCCAAAGGCATTTGGAACGGCGCTGCCTTCAGCGATGCGCTGGCAGTCTGGCCGGTATCGATGGGAATATCGGAAAGAGTTTTCACCATTCCGGCAACGACTATCGTCGTAAATGCTATTACATTTATAACGATTATCTGGGACGCGCTGCTTTTCGGGCATCCGGGGAGGCCTCACCCCGACAGGTTTCGGTATTGGTGGCACCGCCAAAGGCCCGGGCTGTCCTCGCTGCAAAGTCCTTTGTGCGTTTGTTGACATTTTCTCCGCATGTCATTTTGACGCGACTCAGGATTATCGATCCTGTCATCTAGATCACGAACGAAGAAGAAGTCGCCGCCAGTTTGGAAGAAGGGGCGAGGAAGGTCGGATTGAGGCCTGTGAGGCTGCGTCGATGCGAAGCATTTCGTATTTTGACGGAAGATTTCTCGCATCTTTAATGCCTCTGAACGCTGATATGCATCCCATGGATGGCGAAATGACGATGGCCCGGGCGTTGTGGGCTGCAACCACGGCAGGCAGGTGGCCGGCCTTCCTGGCATGCGGCATGCGGAGTTGCATGAGGTGCCTGCCGTCCCCCAGGGGAGGCTCGCCCCGAGGGGAAGATCACGGGAGGCGCGGAAGGAGCGTGTGCTGGCTTCTGCTTTCTTGACCGAAACGGTGCGCGGGATGGAATGGCTCCTTCGGTTGCGGGCCAGAACACGATGCAGGGTACCCATGAACGGCGAATATCACACGGCGCATGACGGCATGACGCTTGCCGGATTCAGCGCAGGCTATTGGCGCAGCGTTTCGCTGTGCGCGTGCGCAGCCCGAAGAGGAAAACGGTCCTGACTGAGGAGGGGCTGATGCCCGGCTTGAAATGGCTGGTCGGATTGCCGTTCCGGTATTGCCCGATGAAGACGAAGAGCTCTATAACAGCCGGCCCGGTTTATTCCTCGCTGATCGCGGTCATTTGTCGGCTCTGGGCGGGATGGTCTTGTGCCGCAGATGAATATTGAAGCCCGTGGATATGGTCGGCAGGCCCCTCGACAGGATATTGGCAGGTCCTGACGGTGAATAGCTATTTATTAACACATGGTTGCATTTTATCAATATTTTGAATTGTGGTTTCTGCTTACTTGAAAAATGATGAATTTGAAAATCCGGCATTTATAATGAGGTCACTTTAATCAACCAAGAAGCGCAAATCATGAGCACTTACAAGGAACTCCTGAAGCAGAGAGAAGAGCTGGAGCAGCAAATCAATGAAGCCCGCTCGCGTGAACTGGCCGAAGCTGTGAGCAAGGTTCGCGGCCTGATTGCTGAGTACGGCTTGACTGCTGAAGATGTTTTCCCTCCCGCTCGTGCGCGTTCTTCCGCCAGTGCAGGCGCCAAGGTGGCTCCCAAGTATCGTGACCCTGCGACGGGTCAGACCTGGACCGGCCGAGGCAAGCCGCCCAAGTGGATTGCAGACCAGGATCGCGAAAAGTTCGCCATCTGATCTGCTTTGCGCACGTTGAAAGAGCCCGCCTTGGCGGGCTTTTTTCATGGGCAAAGTTTGCTGCAGCGCAAATCAGAGTTTTCGTCGATGCAGGCGTCCAGGCGGCACAATAAGAGACCATGAACAAGCAGGTGTTGATTGCAGGTGGCGGTATCGGTGGTCTGGCCGCTGCCATTGGGGCGGTACGTGCCGACTGGGGGGTGCGTCTGTTCGAGCGCGCCGCGCAGTTTTCGGAAGTCGGGGCCGGCATTCAGCTCGGCCCCAATGTGGTGCGCCGCCTGCAGGCCTGGGGATTGCAGCGATCCTTGCAGCAGGTTGTGGCCTGCCCCCAGGCCTTGCGGGCCTGCAGCGCCGTGACGGGGCGGGAACTGGGGCGCCTGCCATTGGGCGCGGACATGGTGCAGCGCTATGGAGCCAGCTATCTCACCATCCACCGCGCCGACCTGCACGGGATTTTGCTGGAGACCCTGCAGGATCTGGCCGAGGTCCACCTCAACCTCAACCAGTCCGTCAGCAGCTATAGCGAACAGGACGGTGTGGTCACCATTCGCACCAGCTCCGGCAAGCTCATCGAGGGCGATGCCCTGATCGGAGCCGACGGCGTGCGCAGTGCCATGCGGGCCCAGATGCTGGGGGACGGGCCGCCGCGAGTGACCGGGCATCTGGCCTATCGCGCCATGGTGCACCAGGCCAATCTGCCCAAGCGCTTGCGCACCAGCGAGGTCACGGCATGGCTGGGGCCGCAGCTGCACGCCATCCAGTACCCCGTGCGCCGGGGCGAGCTGCAGAATCTGGTGATCATCGTCCAGGGACCGGCGCCTGAGGATCTCGACCACTGGGACCACTCGGCCAATCTGCCCCATCTGCTCCAGCACCTTCAGGGTACCTGCGGCTATCTGCAGGACCTGGTGCAGCATGTGCCCTGCGGAGGGGGCGAGTGGCGCTTGTGGCCGGTAGCCGACCGCCAGCCGCTGTCGTCACAGGCCCAGATGGCGCAGGGTCTGGTGGCCTTGCTGGGCGATGCCGCCCATCCCATGCGTCCCTACCTGGCCCAGGGCGCAGGCATGGCCATCGAGGATGCCGCCGAGCTGCAGCGAGCGCTGTCCATGCACGATCTGGACGTCAGCCTGCGGCTGCGGCGCTATGCGCTGAATCGTTGGCAGCGCAATGCAAGGGTGCAGGAGCGCTCGCTGCGCAACGGCCGCATCTTCCATGCGACAGGGCCGCTGCGCTGGGGGCGCGATCTGTCGCTGCGCGCTCTGGGAGGGCGCATCATGGATGTGCCCTGGCTTTACGAGAACGCACTCTAGCGCGGGCGCAGCTGCCGGCGCTGCGCCATCAGTGCTCTAGTGATCGGCCTTGAGCAGCAGCGGCGAGGGCTTGATGACCCGGTAGGCCAGCACGCCGCCGCCGAGCATGGCGGCAATCATCAGCATCACGGCCTGGTAGATGTCGGCATTCTGGCGCTCCGCAACTCCTGCAACCAGGCCCGACAGCCACTGCATGAGTGCGGCTCCGAGGAACATGGCCATGGTGAAGATGGACAGGGCGCGTCCCGTCGTGGCCGGCGGGTAGGAGGAGCGCACATCGGCGTAGATCAGCGTGCCGTAGCCCGAAAGCACACTCATGACCAGCAGCAGAACCACACTGCCCACGGACTGGTGGACCAGGGCCAGGGCCACAAAAATGCCGGCCATGAGCAGCGCAAAGCGTGCGATGCGCTGGCGGCGTCTGGCAGGTCCAGGATCGAGCCGGCCGAACATGGAAGGCACGAACAGCGAAATGACGGAGCAGGCCAGAGCCACGTTGCCCGTGGTGACCAAGGAGAACTGGTAGCGGTCCATCAGCATGGGGCTGAGCCAGAGGCCGCGCACGGTGAGAAATGAGGCATAGCTGACCATGCCCAGCAGCACAATGCCCCAGGTGTGAGGCAGCAACAGCAGACTGCCAAAACCCTGCAGCGCCTGCATGAATCCGGGTTTGGGCAGGGCATCGCCGGGCAGCTCGGGCTCGTGCACCTTGAAGAAGATCAGCAGCCATGACAACACACTCAGCACCGCCAGCAGCGCAAAGCCGGCACGCCAGCCCAGATGCTGCACCAGCCAGGCCATGGGCGTGCCGGTGAACAGCAGACCCAGTCCGCCCAGACCCAGGCCTATGCCCGAGAGATAGGCAAATTTATCGGCCGGAAAGTGGCGTGCGATGAACATGGTGCTGGCCAGAAAGGCGGGCGAGCAGCCCACGCCGATCAGCAATTGGCCCAGCATCAGCCAGGAATAGCTGGGTGCCAGTGCGGACAGCGCGGCGCCCGCAATCGACAGCGGAAAGGCCAGAAGCACGGTACGGCGCAGGCCGTAGATGTCCATGCCGATGCCCATGAGCAGCTGGGCCACGCCGAAGGACAGCGCAAACAGTCCGGCAAACGAGCCCAGGGACTGCGCGGAGAGGCCGAAGTCCGTGCGCAGACCGTCGGCGATGATGGAGGTGACCGTTCGGAAGGCCTGGCTCAGTGCAAAGCCCGTGAGCAGACAGACCAGCATGGCCCAGGCGGAGGAGTCGGGCTTCGGGCTGGGGTTCGGCGCAGCCACGGCGGCGCTGTGATCGGAAGGCATGGGCAGTTAGTTGTGATGTTAGGTTTTGCACGGAGCCTAAAGAATTCAGGCTGCCCGCGCTGTCACGAAAGAGCAGCAGGGGCAGCCTGAGTGGCGATGGCCGGACCCGCTTACAGCTCGGTGCGCAGGCTCCAGATCTCGGGGAACAGTACCACGTCCAGCATCTTCTTGAGGTAGCTCACGCCGCCGGTGCCGCCCGTGCCGCGCTTGAAGCCGATGACGCGCTCCACCGTGGTCAGGTGGCGGAAGCGCCAGAGACGGAAGGCGTCTTCGATATCGGCCAGCTTTTCGCCCAGCTGGTACAGATCCCAGTGCTTGTGCGGATCGCGGTAGACGGTGATCCATGCCTGCTTGACGCCCTCGCTGGCTTCATAGGGCTGGGTCCAGTCGCGCTGCAGGCGGTCGGCAGGCACGGCGATGCCTTCGCGCGCCAGCAGCTGCAGGGCTACGTCGTACAGCGATGGCGATTCGTAGGCGGCCTGTACCTGGGCCAGCAGGTCCGAGCGATGCGCGTGGGGCTGGAGCATGGCCGCGTTCTTGTTGCCCAGCGCGAACTCGATGCAGCGGTACTGGTAGCTCTGGAAGCCGCTGGAGTTGGCCAGATAGGGGCGCATGGCCGAGTATTCGGGCGGCGTCATGGTGGACAGCACGGTCCAGGCGCTGACCAGCTGCTCCATGATGCGCGAGACGCGCGCCAGCATCTTGAAGGCATCGGGCTTGGTCGTGCCCGAGGCATTGGCAATGGCGGCGGTGGCCGCGCGCACCTCGTGCAGCATCAGCTTCATCCACAGCTCGCTGGTCTGGTGCTGCACGATGAACAGCATCTCGTCATGGGCCGGCGACAGCGGGTGCTGGGCCGTGAGAATCTGGTCCAGATGCAGATAGTCGCCATAGCTCATGTCGCGGCTGAAGTCGAGCTGGGCTTTCTCGTCGCGGACGATGGCGGCGCCGCCATGCAGAGGGCAGCCGGAGGATTCGTTCGTCATGGTGAAATCATGTTTGTTGGATCGGTGCGCGCAGCGTAACCGAATCCGGGCCCGCAAAGCCTGCAAGAACGTGGATGCAAGCTGCCAAAGCTTTGCGTAAAGTCAGGCCAGTCACAGACCCGTGACGGAAAACGCACTCAGCCGAGATTCAAGCCATGTCCAGTCCTCTGACTTCTACAGCCGCCGCCAACCCGCCAATCGATGAGCGCATGGTCCTGTGCTGTCGCTGGCTGGAGAGCGAAGAGCCCATGCCCGCGCTGGAGGTGCTGGCGCAGCGGCTGGGGCTCAGCCCCTGGCAGCTGCATCGCAGCTTCAAGCGTGCCACGGGGCTCACGCCCAAGGCCTATGCCAAGGCCCATCGCGGCAGGCATGTGCGCGCCGCGCTGGCGAAGGGCGGCATCGAGTCGGTCACCGACGCAGCCTACCTGAGCGGCTATGAAGCCAGCAGCAGCTTTTACAAGGATGCGCCGGCTATGCTGGGCATGACCCCGCAGTCCTATCGCAAGCGGGGGCAGGACCAGCGCATCCGTTTCGCCCTGGCCGAATGTTCGCTGGGCAGCCTGCTGGTGGCCAGCACCGACAAGGGCGTGTGCTGCGTGCTGCTAGGGGATGACCCGCATGCGCTCGTCGATGATCTGCAGCAGCGTTTCGCGGCGGCCCAGCTGATCGGGGCCGATGCCCAGTATGAGCAGACCGTGTCTCAGGTGGTCGCGTTGATGGAGCAGCCCCGGCTGGGGCTGGCCCTGCCGCTGGATATTCAGGGCACGGCGTTTCAGCAGCGTGTGTGGCAGGCGCTGCAGAGCATTCCTGCCGGACAGACCGTCAGCTACAGCGAACTGGCCCGGCGTCTGGGCCAGCCCAGCGCCTCGCGGGCCGTGGCCAGCGCGGTGGCGGCCAATCCGATTGCCGTGGCCGTGCCCTGTCATCGTGTGCTGCGCAATGACGGCAGCCTCTCGGGGTATCGCTGGGGGGTGGAGCGCAAGCGTGCCCTGCTGCTGCGAGAGGCCCAGCAGGCGCAACTCAAGCGCTCTTGAAGAGAGCTGCCATCGCGTCGTCTTCAAGGTGTCTGAATGGACAGCTATCCGAAATCCTTGATTGATGGGCGACGGAAGCGATGGATACCCTGAATGAATCCCGGGCGCACCCTGGCGCTGCCCATGTAATGGAAAACCGCATGCTGCTGGAAGTCTCGATTGCCCTGCCTCTTCGCTATCGCTTTGACGAGTTCGTGCATTTCCATGATCGCGACGAGCGTCAACTGGCCGAGCGGGTCGATGCCGATGCGCGCAGCCTGCACAAGGCCATCCTGTGGAAGCGCAGTCCCGCCTTGCTGGAGCTGCACTGGAAGGCGGGACAGGTTCAGGCCCGACTGCATGCAGTGCACCCAGAGCCTGCCGAGTCAGACCGGGACGTGTTCCAAGCCATGGTGAAACGCATGCTGGGGCTGGTCTACGCGCCCGGCGCGCTGGAGCTGGCGCATGGCGATCACCCCGAGCTGGGCTCGCTGCTGTCGCGCCAGGCCGGCCTGCATGTGCCCGGTTCACCCACACCCTTCGAGGCGTTGACCTGGGCCATCACCGGGCAGCAGATCACGGTGGCCGTGGCCGTTTCGCTGCGGCGCAGACTGATCTCGCTGGCGGGCGAACCGCTGGCGCAAGTCGGGGCAATGCCCGGGCTTCACGCCTATCCCGATGCGCAGCGCGTGGCCGCCCTGGACATCAATGCGCTGCGCGGCGCGGGCTTTTCCCAGGCCAAGGCACAGACCCTGCTGGCCGTGGCCCAGGCCGTTGCCGAGGATAGGCTGCCGCTGGATGAATGGGCCGGGCGCAGCGCCGCCGGGAGCTGGTGTGAGGAGGATGTGGCCGCTGCCTCGGCGCAATTGCTGGCGGTCAAGGGCATCGGTCCGTGGACAGTGAACTACACCTTGCTGCGTGGCTATGGCTGGCCCGACGGCAGCCTGCACGGGGATGTGGCGGTGCGTCGGGCTATCGGTCTGCTCACCGGCAGTGCCCAGCCCGATGCGTGTGCCGCCAGGGACTGGCTGGACCAGTTCAAGCCCTGGCGCGCACTGGTGGCTGCGCACCTGTGGGCCTCGTTGTCCGATAGCGCATATTGATCAGGTCACGGCATTCACGGTATTGAATTCGGGCCGTTGCCACTCGCCCGATTCCAGCACCTGGCGCAGATGCTCGACGGCGTTCCAGACATCGGCAAAGCCCACGTACAGAGGCGTGAAGCCGAAGCGCAGAATGTCCCGGTGCCTGCCCGTGCCGCCGTCACCCTTGCGGAAGTCGCCGATCACGCCGCGGGCGATCAGTGCCTGCACAATCGCATAGGCGCCGCTGTCCTTGCCATCCACGCCCAGGCCCTCCTCGCGGGTCAGGCAGACCTGGGAGCCGCGTGCCGCATGCTCGCGGGGGGTCGCCAGTCCCAGGCCGTGGCCCTGGCAGCGTTCTTCCACCAGCTGGATGAACAGGTCGGTCAGCGCCAGCGATTTCTTGCGCAGTGCGGCCATGCCGCCGAACCCTTCAGCCTCGGTGTAGATGTCGATGCCGCACTGCAGCACGCTCAGGCTGATCATGGGCTGAGTGCCGCAGAGATAGCGCTGGATGCCCCGGGCCGGGTGGTAGTCGGGAACGAATTTGAAAGGCTCGGCGTGGCCGAACCAGCCCGACAGCGGTTGCCAGAAGCGGTTGATGAGGCGCGGATGCGCCCAGACAAAGGCGGGAGCGCCGGGGCCGCCGTTGAGGTATTTGTAGCTGCAACCCACGGCAAAGTCGGCATCGGCGCCCGTGAGGTCCACGGGCACGGCACCCGCGCTGTGGCACAGATCCCAGACGCACAGAATGCCCTGGCCATGGGCAGCGGCCGTCACTGCAGCCATGTCGTGCATGGCACCCGTACGGTAGTTGACATGGGTGAGCATGGAGATCGCCACATCGCTCTGCAGCGCGCCGGCGATGTCCTCGGGCTCGAGCAGCACCAGCTCCAGACCATATTCCTGGCAGACGGACTGTGCGATATAGAGGTCGGTCGGAAAGTTGCTGCGCTCGCTGATGACTTTCCGGCGCCCCGGGCTGTCCTCGCGGGCGATGCGGGCGGCGGCGCTCAGCACCTTGTAGAGATTGATGGAGGCGGTGTCGGTGAACACCAGCTCGCCCGGGCCCACGCCCAGCCAGGGCGCGAACTGATTGCCCAGGCGCTCGGGCAGCGTGATCCAGCCGGCCTTGTTCCAGGAGGTGATGAGGTCCTGGCCCCATTCCTGGGTGACGACTTCCGCGACGCGGGCCGCTGCCGCCCGGGGTTGAGCCCCCAGGGAATTGCCGTCCAGGTAGATCACGCCCGGGGGCAGGGCAAAGCGTTCGCGCAGTGCGCGCAGCGGGTCCTGGGCGTCCAGGGCCTGGCAGTCTTGCAAAGTGGTCATTGTCTTCCTTCTCTCATTTCTGATGGCGTCCGGCGCCGATTGTGTCTGCGTCAGAGCCGGTTCTGATTCAAACCGTGGCGGAATCGGATTCGCTCATTGTGTCCGAGTCCGGAGCTGCCTTGGTACCAGGCAGCGAGGGTATCGGGTTTGTGGCGCAAAGCGGTTCAGAGCAGGCTGCGCAATATGGCGCGCACTGGCGAGGCATCGGCTTCGGTGAGCTTGAGCGGCAAGGCGATCAGCTCGTAGTCGCCTTCGCTCACCGCATCGAGCACCAGGTTCTCCAGAACGCGCAGGCCGCGCCGGCGGATCACCATGTGGCTGTCCAGGCTCTTGCTGGTGGCGGGGTCGATGCTGGCAGTGTCGATGCCGATCAGCCTGACGCCCAGGTCGGCCAGCTTCTGCACGGTGTCGGGTGCATAGGCTGCCAACTCGGCGTCCCAGCCGGTGGGCGCCTGGTCGTAGGTGCGCACCAGCACGCGTGCGGGCAGGTCGACGTCGATGGCGTGCTCGATGTGACGCCATTCGATCAGCGGCCCGCAGCCTATGGCGTGGATCACGCGGCAGGGGCCGAGAAAGGCGTCCAGATCGACGGAGCCAATGGCTGCGCCCTGCGGATCGTAGTGCAGCGGCGCATCGGCATGTGCGCCCACATGGGGCGAGAGATGGATGGCGCTGACATTGACCGGGCAGCCCGGGCCAATGCGGGCCACCCATTCCTGGCTATAGGGCGTGTCGCCCGGAAACACCGGTGCGGCAGGATGGATGGCAGGAGAAATATCCCAGATCTGGCGTGTCATGGTGTGTATGAATGGGTTCGGTCGCTCTTGATCGATAACAGGCCCGAGTGCGGGACAGCCAGCAAGGGCCGCCCCGCAGCAAAGGCTGTCGTCCCCCCTTGGGGGAAGGCGCGCTAGCGCCTCAGGGGGTAACCTTCTTCTTTCTATACCAAAGAGCATAGACCAGCACCAGCACCATCAGAAACGGAACGCCTACCAGCATGGTGGTGTGGAACTCCTGGGTGAACAGCGTGGTGACGATCACGCCCGCCATCAGCAGGGCGCCCACAAGGGTCAGCACGGGAAAGCCCCACATGCGGAACTCCAGTTTCTGGCCTGGATGCTCGCGCAGCCAGCGCGGCCGGAAGAACAGATGGGTCACGAACACCATGAACCAGGCGAACATGGCTCCGAACATGGCAATCGACATCATCAGCTCCAGTGATTGCTCGGGCTTGAGCACGTTGAGCACCATGGCCACGGCCATGCCCAGGCAGGAGACGGCAATCGCGCCCAGCGGCACGCCGTTTTTGCTGAGCCTGCTCAGGCCCTTGGGGGCATAGCCGCCGCGCGAGAGGCTGAACATCATGCGCGAGGTCACGTAGAGCTGGCTGTTCATGGCCGACAGCGAGGCCAGCAGCACCACGAAGTTGAGGGCCGCGGCCGCGCCGGGAATCTGCAAAATCTCCATCACCTTGACGAAGGGACTCTTGTCCGTGCCTGCATGGCTCCATGGCACGACGGCCAGCATCAGCGCCAGCGACAGAAGATAGAACAGCACCAGGCGCAGCACCGTGGTGCGGAAGGCGCGGGTCACGGCCTGCTTGGGGTTCTGGGCTTCACCCGCCGCAATGGCGATGGACTCCAGGCTCAGATAGCTGAAGATGGCCACGATCACGCCCACCCAGGTGCCCCACCAGCCATTCGGGAAGAAGCCGCCATCGACCCAGTAGTTGTCGAAGCCCACGCCCTTGGGGCGGGTGCCGAAGACGACATAGGCCGCAATCAGGATGAAGGCCACGATGGCAATCACCTTGACCATCGAGAACCAGTACTCGACCTGGCCGAACGCCTTGACGCTGGTGGCGTTGACGGCAGCCAGCAGGACCGAGAACAGGGCCACCCAGATCCACGGGTCCACGGCGGGGAACCAGTAGGCCATGTACTTGCCCACGGCCGTGACCTCCATGCCCACGGCCAGGACCACGGCCCCCCAGTAGGCATAGCGCACCACAAAGCCGGCCAGCGGACTGATGTAGTGCTCGGCGTAGGCGCCGAAAGAGCCCGAGGTGGGATGGGCCACGGTCATCTCGGCCAGGCATCCCATGAGCAGCAGGCCGATGAAGGCGCCTATGGCATAGCTGATGAGCACGCTGGGGCCGGCAAATCCGATGGCAAAGGCGCTGCCCATGAACAGGCCGGTACCGATGGCGCCACCGATGGCGATCATGGTCATCTGGGCGGAGTTCAGGTGCTGCTGCAAGCCTGTCTCGCGTTGCTGAATACTGTCAAAGTTGGCCATTGCTGACGTGCGCCCGGGAAAAATCGAAGCGGCAAGTATCCCGCGAATGAGCGGCTGCGGCGGCTTGGCGGCGAATGACCCTGGCCAGGCCGCCTCAGCGTGGCATTCCTGCGTAGTTGCCGGGCGTCAGCGCATGATGGGCCTTGAAGGCACGCTGCATATGGGCCTGGTCGGCAAAGCCCATCTGTTGAGCGACCGAGGCCAGGGGCTCGCCCTGGGCCAGCAGGTGGCGCACGCCATTGAGGCGCAGGTTGAGGCGGTAGGCCCCGGGCGTGACGCCGGTGACGGCCCTGAAGCGGCGGATGAAGCGGCTGGGGCTCATGCCGCAGCGCAGCGCCAGGGCCTGGACGCTGGTTTCGTCTTCGGGGCTGCGGTGCATGTGCTGCAGTGCAGGAAGGACGGCATCGGGTGGTCGAGGCAATGGGCCGTGAGCGTGGACGGCACTGCCCAGCAATTGCAGGAAATCCGTCAGCGATTGCACGTGGTGCTGCACTTGCGCGTCCGTGGCGCTGCCTGCAAGCGGCTGGCAGAGGCAGTCGGCCCAGCGCGATATTTCCGGCTCATGCAGCGCGCGCCGTGCAAAGCCCAGGGCACCGACGCCGAGTCGCTCATGCACCCACTCGGCCTGCACAAACAGCATGCGGTAGGACCAGGGCTGCTGGGTCTCGGGGTTGCAGGCATGCCAGTGGCCGGGCTCGATCAGTACCACGCCGCCCGCGCTCAGGGTCTCGGGTCCCCCGTCATGCAGAAACAGGGTCTCGCCCTCATCCACAATGCCGATGGAGTACTGCGCATGGGCATGCAGGCGGTAGCTGTAGCAGGACTGGCGGCTGACGCGCAGCTCGGCCCAGGGAAGGGCCGGATGGCGGTGGAAGCGGTGACTGGGAGCTGGCATGACGGCCTTATCATGCCAGCATGCTGACCACGCTTGCCACCAGCACCATGGCCAGGGCCTGGTTCAGCCGCTGGCGGCGCAGGGGCGTGTTCAGCCACCGGGTCAGTGCATGGCCCAGCGCGGCCCAGCAGCCGACGCCGGCCAGACAGGCCAGCAGGGAGACGGTGCAAAACAGCAGCAGTGCGCCTGACAGCGAAAGCTGCTGCGCCGCCAGCGGGGCCACGAACATGCCGATGCCTGAAAGCGCCACCAGCCAGGCCTTGGGGTTGAGGCTCTGAATGGCAATGCCCTGCAGGAATGCTCCGCCTGGACCGGACGGAAGCGATGCAGGATCACTCTCCCGGGTCCCACGGCTGTCCGTTCCGGGCGCGTTGGCCAGTTGCCAGGCCAGCCAAAGCAGATAGAGAGCGCAGACCCGCGGCGCCCAGCGCAGCAGCTCCGGCTGCTTCAGCAGCCATTGCCCGCTCTGGCCCATCAGCCAGACGATAAGGGCGTAACTGATGCTGGCGCCCAGCACATAGCAGAAGGCGGCGACAGCGCGACCGTGGCCATGGCGCAGGGCCAGCACGTTCACGGGGCCCGGCGTGATGGCACCGGCCAGTGCGAATCCGGCCATGGCCAGAACAGAAGAAAGCATGGGAGAACCCGAAACAAGAAGCCGCCAGTCTGAGTCCCTGGCTGGTCCGGGTATTGAACAAAATTGCGCTCTTGCATGGTCAACTAGTGCAAAACGGCATCTTTTTCCACGATGCGGGCATCTCAATTGCATTACGCTTGAATGCTTTTCGCAATCCGTCCCCATCTGCGTCTCCCGCCTTCGTCCTCCATGTCCACCCCTGCAGCTTCTAGCCCTTTCCGAGTCTGGCCGGCCGTCCGCATGGTGGGGCGTGCAGACATGGGGCGCCAGCGCAGCAACAACGAAGACGCGGTCGGCATGGAGCCGCAGGCCAGACCCTGGCCGGTAGCCGTGCTGGCCGACGGCATGGGCGGCTATAACGCGGGCGAGGTGGCCAGCGTCATGGCCGTGGAGCTGATCACCACCAGCGTGCAGCACGGCCCTTCCGCCGACGAATCCCTGTCGGTGGCGCAGTGCGAACTGACGGACGCCCTGCACATGGCCAATACGGCCATCTATGCCGCCGCGCAATCCACGCCCGGCTACAGCGGCATGGGAACCACGGTGGTGGTCGCCCTGGTTCTGGCCCGCGAGGTGCTGATCGCTCATCTGGGAGATTCCAGGGCCTATGCCTGGCGTGCGGGCCGGCTGCAGCGCCTGACGCGGGATCATTCCCTCGTGCAGCAGGATATCGATGCCGGTCTGCTCTCCGAAGCCGATGCCAGGACTTCGCGCTACGGTCACCTGGTCACAAGAGCGTTGGGTGTGATGCCCCAGGTGGAGCCGGAGCTCAGTCATTGGCTCTTGGAACAGGGGGATCGCATCTTGCTGTGCTCGGATGGTCTGACCGATATGCTCAGCGATGCCAGCCTTGAATCCCTGTTCGATGCGAACCTGCCGCTCGCGCAGCTGCAGGAGGCCCTGATCGGGGCGGCCAATGCCGCCGGCGGCAAGGACAATATCGGCGTGGTGCTGATCGAGCAGGACGCCTGATGCACGGATCTGGTCGGGGCTCCTAGATCAGGCCGCTTTCCAGCACCGGCAGCTGGTGGCGCTGGCGCACGCGGTTGCAGGCATCCGAGCCGGCAGCGAACTCGCGGCAAGGGGAGGGGCGCCATTCGTAAATGCCGCAGCTGGCCCGCTCCCCCACCTTGCCGACCAGGGCTGCGCAGCGCGGCCTGGCCCAGTCCGTGCCGCGCATGCGGCAGGTGTAGTCGGTGACCTCCTCGACCAGCCCGGCGGGGACGCTGCCTCCATGATCCTGAGACTCGTGGACGGAGAAGTCGACACGAAAGGACGCGCAGCAGGCGCCGCAGCTGAGGCAGGGATGGGTCATGACAGGGGCGGGTTTCGTCCGGTGGGGCACCGATTTTCGCAGCTGTGCAAACCCTTTGCGTGCGCCGGGCTGCGGTTTTGTCAACCGCGGTGCGCAATACCCGCCCAAAAATCCATGCTGCTGGTGCCAATTCGCCACCGTTGTGCATCAATCGCCTACAGTAAATGGAAAATGAGAATCAAAATCAATTAATAATGCGACATGAGTTCTTTGCAGTCCCCCTCGGTCAGGTCTGAAGCAGTGTCAGTTACTTTGTCCATGAATGCTCTTTCTGTTCAAGCGTCTGAATCCGGCGTGCAAATTCCCAGCCCAGCAGCCCATGTGCCGGCCACCGTGCCGGTGATCGGCCTGGATCGGCTGCTGGTGAACCAACCCGCCCGGGTGGTGGATCTCGCCTCCTCTGAAGGCGAGGATGAAAGCCTGCTGCTCAGACTCATGGAAATCGGTTTCCTGCCCGGCGAGACCGTGCGCATCGTCGCTACCGGCTTTCCCGGCCCGGATCCGCTGGCCGTGCGCATAGGCCAGGCGACGTTTGCCCTGCGCCGCCACGAGGCGGCCCAGGTGCTGGTGCAGCTGGAGGCCGCAGCATGAATGCGCGCGAGTCCCAGATCACCATGATGAGCCCTCAAGTCGCGGAGCTGGCACCGTTGCGCGCCGCGCTGCTGGGCAATCCGAACTGCGGCAAGACGGCACTGTTCAACCTGCTGACCGGCGCCCGCCAGAAGGTGGCCAACTACGCGGGCGTGACCGTGGAGCGCAAGGAAGGCTGGCTGAGCACGCCCGGCAAGCGTCGCGTGCGCGTGCTGGACCTGCCCGGCACCTACAGCCTGGATGCGCACAGCGAGGACGAGCGCATCACCCGCGACATCGTCAAGGGCCAGCACCCGCGCGAAGCGCCGCCCGAGCTGCTGGTCTGCGTGACCGATGCCACCCATCTGCGCCTGAACTTGCGTCTGGTACTGGAGGCACGCGCCCTGGGCCTGCCCATGGTGGTGGTGCTCAATATGAGCGATATGGCGCGTCGCCAGGGCCTGGTCATCGACAAGGCCAGGCTCAGCGAGCTGCTGGGCGTGCCCGTGGTGGAGAGCGTGGGCGTGCACCTGTCCGGCGCCAAGGATTTGCTGGCCTGGCTGGACAGCGATCAGGCCAGACAGCTCAGGGCGCCGACACTCGAAGGCCAGTTCAAGCCCGTGACGGGCAGCAACTCGCGCGCCCAGCTGCTGGCCCTGCACCAGCAGGTGGCCGAGATCATGCGGCTGACCGTACAGGAGCCCGCAGCTCCCACACAGCGCGACGATCGCATCGACTCCGTGGTGCTGCACCCGCTGTGGGGCACGCTGCTGCTCGTGGCGACGCTGTTTCTGATGTTCCAGGCCGTGTTCAGCTGGGCCCAGCCCCTGATGGACGGGATCGAAGGCCTGGTCAGCGGCTTCGGCCAGTGGGTGCATGGCGTGATGCCCGATGGTGTCCTGCGCAGCCTGCTGGTCGACGGAGTGATCG
This sequence comes from Comamonas sp., assembly GCF_009360615.1. GTDB lineage: Bacteria > Pseudomonadota > Gammaproteobacteria > Burkholderiales > Burkholderiaceae_C > Comamonas. The sequence continues at coordinate 13,793 of NZ_SPEY01000041.1, read as the reverse complement.
CCGGGACCGGCTCGGTGGTGGTCTTTCTGCCGCAGATCCTGATTCTGTTCTTCTTCATCCTGGTGCTGGAAGACTCGGGCTACCTGCCGCGCGCGGCCTTCTTGCTGGACCGCATCATGGGTAGCGTGGGGCTGTCCGGGCGCTCCTTCATTCCGCTGCTGTCCAGCTTTGCCTGCGCCGTGCCCGGCATCATGGCCACGCGTTCGATTTCGAGCTGGCGCGACCGTCTGCTGACGATCATGATCGCGCCGCTGATGACCTGCTCGGCACGCCTGCCGGTCTACACGCTGCTGATCGGTGCCTTCATCCCGGAGCAGACGGTGGCCGGTTTCTTCAATCTGCAGGGCCTGGTGCTGTTTGCCCTCTATGTGGGCGGCATCCTCAGCGCCATGGCCGTGGCCTGGGTGGGCAAGCTGGCCACCCAGGTCAAGACCCGCACGCCGCTGCTGATGGAGCTGCCTTCCTACCGCATTCCCAGTCTGCGCAGCCTGGTGCTGGGCCTGTACGAGCGGGCCATGATCTTCCTGCGCCGCGTCGGCGGCATCATCCTGACCGTGAGCATCGTACTGTGGTTCCTCTCCAGCTATCCCGGTGCTCCCGAAGGCGTGACCGAAGGCGCGATTCGCTACAGCTTTGCGGGCCAGATCGGCCGTGCGCTGGAGGTGGTGCTGGCGCCTATCGGCTTCAACTGGCAGATCGCCATTGCGCTGGTGCCCGGCATGGCCGCACGCGAAGTGGCCGTCGGGGCGCTGGGGACGGTGTATGCGCTGTCGGCCGTGGGCGATGACGCCATGGCCCAGCAACTGAGCCCGCTGATCGCGAGCAGCTGGTCCATGGCGACCGCGCTGTCCCTGCTGGTCTGGTTCGTGTTTGCGCCCCAGTGCATCTCCACGCTGGCCATGGTCAAGCGCGAGACCAATGGCTGGCGCTATCCGCTGCTCATGGCCGGCTATCTGTTTGCGTTGGCCTATCTGGCCAGCTTTGTGACTTATCGCATCGCCGTGGCCCTGGGATGGGGCTGAGAAAGGATTGTCTATGTGGCAGGAACTGATCGTGGGCGCCATCGTCCTGGTGGCCGCCGTGTCGCTGGCCTGGCGTTTCATGCCGGCCGGCCTGCGCAGCAAGCTGATGCGGGTTCATCCGTCGCTGGCTCCGGCGGCCCGTGGCGGCCGCTGCGGCGGTTGCAGCGCCTGTGGTGGCGACAGCTGCTCGGATACGCGAAAGGCCTGACTAAGCTGCAAAATAATAGCTGCCTGCGCTTGCCACTTTGGCATTTCAGATACTTTCGTGGCTGAAGTGCTTGGCTGGCAATCGCAGGCAGCTTTTTATTGGATAGCGCTGGCCGGCTTGTCGAAAGCTCAGGCGGCTTCCAGCCAGGGCTGGACTTCCTCGTCGCTCAGCGCCGGCAGGCCGAATTTCTCGCGCGTGTCGTGGCAGCCGTAGGAGGCAAACGGAAAGTCCCGGCAGGGGCGCGAGCGCTGCTCGTAGATTCCGCAGCCTATGCAGCCATCGCCGACCTCGGGCAGCTCGCGCAGTGCCACGCAGCGCACCGGGTGACGTTCCGTGCCGTTCATGCGCGCGCGGTTTCCCTTGCCGGGCACTTCATGGGCCAGTTCGTCGGGGACGGTGCCGCCCATGGATTGCAGCTCGTAGATGGAAAACTCCACGCGGTAGTTCTGGCAGCAGACGCCACAGCGCAGGCAGGGGTGGACGGATTCGGACATCGTGTTTCTTCAAGGGTTCAGGCATCGGGGTCGGGCCGTCCTCCTCAGGCAAGGACGGCTTTCGAGGGGGAGCCGGTGCACGGGAGGTGCCTGCGGCTTCGGGTGCCGGGCCGCTAGGTATGGCCTTGAAGAAACTTCAGATAGAAGGTGTGGATGCGCACATGGAGGGCGCGCACGCGTGCGGCAAAGGATTTGCGCGGGCCGAAGAAGGAGGGCACGCGGGTGTGGCGTGCCATATGGGGCTGGCGCAGCGCCAGCAGGCCCCCGCGCTGGCCGTAGCGGGCATCCCCCTGGGTGGGGCGCAGCGGAAACAGAAACACCGCCAGCTGGCGCAGGGCCCGCTGGCGGTGTGGGGATGTGATGTGGCTCAGGTGCATGGGGCGGTGGTCTGCAGATGAGCCAGGACGTGCCGAATCAGGCTGGCTGGCGGCCCAGCAGCAGGTATTCCATCAGTGCCTTTTGCACATGCATGCGATTCTCAGCCTCGTCCCAGACCACGGATTGTGGTCCGTCGATGACTTCGGCTTCGACTTCCTCGCCGCGATGGGCGGGCAGGCAGTGCATGAACAGGGCATCGGCCTTGGCCGATGCCATCATCTCGGCATCCACGCACCAGTCGGCGAAGGCCTTTTTGCGTGCTTCGTTCTCGGCCTCGTAGCCCATGCTGGTCCACACATCGGTGGTCACCAGATCGGCGCCCTTGCAGGCTTCGAGGGGGTCCTTGAACACCTTGTAGCAGCCGGGGTTGACGGGTTTGCCGTTGAAGGCCAGCTGCTCGTCCACCTCGTAGCCGCCGGGCGTGCTGACATGGACCGTGAAGCCCAGCAGATCGGCGGCCTGCAGCCAGGTATTGGCCATGTTGTTGCCGTCGCCCACCCAGGCCACCACCTTGCCCTTGATCGAGCCGCGATGCTCGATGAAGGTGAAGATGTCGGCCAGGATCTGGCAGGGGTGGAATTCGTTGGTCAGGCCGTTGATCACGGGCACGCGCGAGTACTGGGCAAAACGCTCGATCTTGTCCTGACCGAAGGTGCGGATCATGACCAGGTCGGTCATGCGGCTGATGACGCGTGCGCTGTCTTCGATGGGCTCCGATCGGCCCAGCTGGCTGTCGCCCGTGGTCAGATGAACCACGGAGCCTCCGAGCTGGTACATGCCGGCCTCGAAACTCACGCGCGTGCGCGTGCTGGCCTTCTCGAAGATCATGGCCATGGTGCGGTCGGTCAGCGTGTGGTGCTTCTCGTAGCCCTTGAACTTCTTCTTGATCAGGGCTGCACGCTCCAGCAGGTATTCGTATTCGTCGGCGGTGAAGTCGCTAAATTGCAGGTAATGCTTCATGCAGTGTTCCTTGAGGATCAGGCGGCCAGAATGGCTTGAACCAGGGGCTTGAGCCGGGCAACGATTTCATCGGCTTCGGCCTTGCTCAGGATCAGCGGAGGCACCAGGCGCACGACCGTGTCTGCGGTCACGCTCAGCAGCAGTCCGGCCTCGGCAGCCTGCGCAATCAGCTGGCCGCATGGCTTGGCCAGCTCGACGCCGATCATCAGGCCCTGGCCGCGCACTTCGACAAAGCCTTGGAGGCTACCCAGTTCAGACTGGAGTTTAGCCTTCAGGTATTCACCCACCTCGGCGGTATGGGACAGCAGGCCGTCCTCTTCCATGATGCGGATGGTTTCCACGCCGGCACGCATGGAAAGGGGGTTGCCGCCAAAGGTGGAGCCATGATTGCCGGGCTTGAGCACTTCGGCGGCAGCCTTGTGCGCCACCACGGCGCCCACGGGCACGCCCGAGCCCAGGCCCTTGGCCAGGGTCATCACGTCGGGCGTGATGCCGGCCCACTGGTGGGCAAACCATTTGCCGGTGCGCCCCATGCCGGCCTGCACTTCGTCCATGATCAGCAGCCAGCCCTTGGCATCGCACAGCGCACGCACCTTCTTCAGGTAGTCGGCGCGCATGGGGTGCAGTCCGCCTTCGCCCTGGATGGGCTCCATCATCACGGCAACGATATGGGGATTGCCTTCGGTGGCCGCAGTCAGGGCCTCGAAGTCATTGGGGGGCACGCGTGTGAAGCCGTCGAGCAGGGCGCCGAAGCCGTCGCGCACCTTGGGGTTGGCGGTGGCGCTCATGGTGGCGATGGAGCGGCCATGGAACGCATGGTCGTAGACCACGATCTCGGGCTTGGCAATGCCCTTGTCCACGCCGTACTTGCGGGCGATCTTGATGGCGGCCTCGTTGGCTTCCAGGCCGGTGTTGCAGAAGAACACATTGGTCATGCCCGAGCGCTCGGTCAGCAGCTTGGCCAGGGTTTCCTGACCGGGCACATGATAGTAGTTGGAGGTGTGGATCAGCTTGGAGAGCTGATCCTGCAGCGCGGGTACCAGCTTGGGGTGGTTGTGACCCAGGGTGTTGACGGCGATGCCGCCCAGCGCGTCCAGATACTCCTTGCCGTTCACGTCCCAAACGCGGCAGCCCTGGCCGCGCTCCAGCGCGATGGGTACGCGGCCGTAAGTGGGCATAACGTGGGGCGAAGCTGCCTCGATGAAAGCGGTCATTGCAAGAGTCTCCTGAGAAGGAAGGTCAACGGCGCACAGCGGCACCTGAAAAATGAGAGCTTTGATTCTAGAGTGCCCGGATAGCCCCAACATTGCGGATTGCGCATCGCTGCCATGCAATCAACCTACGCCATTGTGGGGTTGACAGCATGGCTCTTATACAAGAGTTAGAATAGTCGTTTAGGCATGTTGGCGGGGATCCCGCCTGGTTGCCGGATCTTTTTGGCGAATATTTGATGGTTACCCCTTCCAGCAAAGAACTGTTCATCATGGGTATGACCCATGCCGGAAAAACCTTTCGACCCAGCGACTGGGCCGAGCGCTTGGCCGGTGTCATGAGTCAGTTTCGCCCTGGCGGTGCCTGCGCCGGAAGCCATCTGAGCTACTCTCCCTGGTGCGTGCCCACGGTGATGAACGGCACCAAATGCGTGGTCATCAACCGGGATCTGCGTGACTATGAGCCCATGGCCTGGGACTTCTGCCTGAATTTCGCCAAGGATAACGATCTGCAGGTGGCCGAGGCCTGCCTGCTGCCTGACGAGGCGGCTGGCGGCAAGAAGTGATTTTCCAGGTGCCCAGAGGCGCCGCGCAAACGACAAAGGCTTCCACGGGAAGCTTTTTTTGTATCGGTGCGCTGCAGGTCTAGCGCTGCGCTGCCGTGCCGACCAGCAGCCGTGACCGACGCCAGGTGCCGCGGCGGTAGTGGGCCATGGACATGAGCATGGAAGCCAGCGCGCTGAGCGGAAAGCTCCACCACAGTGCATCCTGCCCCCACAGGGGCTGCAATCCCCAGGCCAGGGGCAGGCGCAGGCCCCAGAGCGTCAGGGTCAGGATCGCCAAAGGGGCCAGCACCGCGCCCGTGGAGCGCACCACGCCGGCCAGCACGCTGCTCACGCCCAGCAGCAGGAACGAACCCAGCACGATGCGGTTGAGGTGGCGTGCGGGCTCCAGCGCCGCGCTGCCGTCGGGCAGGAACAGTGCCAGCACGGAGCGGTCACAGGCCAGAATCAGGGACACGCAGGCGCCGGTCAGCAGCAGGTGGCAGGCCACGCCGGCACGCGCCGTGCGCTCTACACGAGGCCAGTGACCGGCCCCCACGTTCTGCGCGGCGATGGTGGAACAGGCCGAGGCCACGGCAATGGCCGGCATCTGGACATAGGCCCACAGCTGGAGAGCAGCGCTGTAGGCGGCCGAAACCTGCGCGCCATGGGCGTTGATCAGCGCCAGCATCAGCACCAGCGAGAGCGAGACCGCCAGCATTTGCAGTCCCATGGGCAGGCCCTTCGTCACCAGGCAGCGAAGCAGCTCCGGCGCAGGCCGCCAAAGGCGGCGCTGGCGCCAGCCTATCCATAGCGGCAGGCGTTGCCAGCGCAGCCATGCCAGCAGTCCCGCAAGGCCCAGGCTGTTGGCCACCAGGGTGGCCAGCGCCGAGCCTGCCATGCCAAGGCCTGGCAGGGGGCCGGTGCCGAAGATGAACAGAGGGTTGAGCAGTGCATCGCCCAGGGCCACGCCCAGCAAGGCCACGAAAGGCGTGCGGCTGTCGCCCGTGCCGCGCAGCACGGCGGCCACGAATATCAGCAGCAGCATGGGAGGAAGCGCGAGAAAGAGCACGCGCAGATAGTCAGCGGCCAGTGCGACGGTGGCAGGCGCTGCCCCCATGGCACCCAGCAGCGGGACGGCCAGCGGCCAGCCCAGCAAGGCCATCGTCACGGACACGCCCAGAAACAGACTGGCGCTGGTGCCCGTGATGCGCCGGGCCAGCGTCCAGCGGCCTGCTCCCACGGCCTGCGCCACCAGCAGATGGGCGGCCTGGCTGATGCCGAAGACCAGGGCGATCAGTGCAAACAGCAGATTGTTGGCATGCACGGCCGCAGACAGCGCGGTTTCGCCCAGATGGCGTCCGATCCAGAAAGCATTGACCGAGGTATTGAGCGACTGCAGCACATAACCGCCCCAGAGCGGCAGGGAAAAACGCAGCAGGGCGCGGCCTATCGGTGCGTGGGTCAGTGGCTGGTGCATGGAGACGAGGGAGGGGGCGACACCTCAGTCGGCGGGCCCGGCAAGAAAAAGCCCCGCGCGGCACAGGCCGGCGGGGCGGGCACCGGCGGGCCGGTGCGGGGAGTGCAGGGCTCAGAGCGCCTGCATTTCCTTGTTCAGCTGGGTGGCGTTGCGGGGAGCGGCGGCAGGCGCGGGAGCCACTTCGGCCTTTTTGCCCAGGTCGGCAGGGACATCCAGGTAGGGCAGCTTCAGGGCGGAGCTGGTCATGCGGCGGATCTCGTTGGTATAGGCGGCATCCTCGTTGATCTTGCGGCCGTAGGAGGGCACGATCTGCTGGATGCGGGCCTTCCACTCGGCGCTGGCCATCTGTTCGGGGAAGGACTTCTTGAGCAGATTGAGCATGATGTGGGGAGCGGTCGAGGCACCGGGCGAGGCGCCCAGCAGGGCGGCGATGCTGCCGTCTTCCGAGCCCACGATCTCGGTGCCGAACTGCAGCACGGCGCCTTTCTCGGGGTCGCGCTTGATGATCTGCACACGTTGGCCGGCGGTCACGAGTTTCCAGTCCTCGCGCTTGGCTTCGGGGAAGTACTGGGCCAGCACGGCCTGACGGTCTGCGTCGGTCAGTTCTGCCTGCTGCATCAGGTACTGGACCAGATCCAGGTTGTGGATGCCCACGCGCAGCATGCCCATCAGATTGTCATGGGTGACCGAGGAAAACAGATCCCACCAGGAGCCGTTCTTGAGGAACTTGGTGGTGGCCAGCGCAAAGGGACCGAACAGCACCACGGGCTTGCCGTCGAGCTGGCGGGCATCCAGGTGGGGTACGGACATGGGGGGCGAGCCGGTCGAGGCAATGCCGTAGGCCTTGACGTCATGGCGCTTGGCCAGCTCGGGGTTCTCGATGGCCAGGAACTGGCCGCCCACGGGGAAGCCGGCGTAGTTCTTGGACTCGGGAATGCCCGAGGCCTGCAGCAGCTTGAGCGCTGCGCCGCCAGCACCGACGAAGACGAACTTGGTCTTGACGGTCTTTTCCTGGCCGCCCTTGGCCAGATCGGCCACGGTCACGTTCCAGGTCTTGTCGGCGTTCTGGCGCAGGGCCGTGACTTCGCTTTGCAGGTGCAGCTGGAAGTTGGGGCCCTTCTGGAGCGAGGCCATCAGCTGCTCGGTCCAGACGCCATGGTTCACATCCGTGCCCAGGGGCATGTAGGTGGCGGCGATCTTCTGGGCCGGATCACGGCCTTCGATCATCAGCGGAGCCCACTTCTTGATCTGAGCCTGGTCTTCGGAGTACTCCATGCCGTAGAACAGAGGGTTCTGGACCAGGGCCTGCTGGCGCTTCTTGAGGAAGGCGATGTTGTCATCTCCCCAGACGAAGCTCATGTGGGGTGTGGCGTTCACGAACGTCTCGGGCGACTGCAGATGGCCGCGACCGACCTGGTGGGCCCAGAACTGGCGCGTCACCTCGAACTGCTCGGCAATGCCCACGGCACGCTTGGTTTCCACGCTGCCATCGGGCAGCTGTGGTGTGTAGTTCAGTTCGGCAAAGCCCGAGTGGCCGGTGCCGGCGTTGTTCCAGCCGTTGGAGCTTTCGAGGGCCACGCCGTCCAGGCGCTCGAAGACCTCGATCTTCCAGTCGGGCTGCAGCTCCTGCAGGTAGGTGGCCAGGGTCGTGCTCATCACGCCGGCGCCCACCATCACCACATCGACAGGCTGCTCGTTCTCGGCCTTGGGGACGGAGCGGGGGAATAGTGGCCAAAATAAAAACAATAGCGCGGCCAGGACCAGGGCCGCGACGGCTCCCAGTCCTGCTTTGATCGACTTTTTCATGACTTTTTCTAGACTTGACTATCAAAAAAGCCTGCAGGCAGGCCGCAGGCTTTTTGCGAAGATACGGGGCAAGTCCTATAAAAGACATGAGACTCCCCGACCTGGTGATTGTCCTAGGGAAGTCAAAATATGACGCTAATCAATTCGTATTAGGGCGCTTTGTGCTAGAGGGGGGGCGGTGTGTGCATGCGCTGATCAATCAGATATCTGCAGAGCGCGGACAACAAAAAAACCGCCCTAAGGCGGTTTTGATGTTTTTGCTGACAGCGCACCCGTTACAAACGGCAGATGACCGAAGTCATCCGTGCTTGAGGGAGGCTGGTATTAAGCAGCCAGAGCCAGGGTCTTGACCTTGGCGGACAGGCGGCTCTTATCGCGAGCTGCCTTGTTCTTGTGGAAGATGCCCTTGTCGGCGATCGCGTCGATCACGGACTGAGCCTTGGCAAACAGTTCAGCTGCCTTGGTCTTGTCGCCGGCCACAACAGCCTTTTCGACATTCTTGACAGCAGTACGGTACTTGGAACGCAGCGAAGTGTTCGCAGCGTTCAGCTTGACGTTCTGGCGGGCGCGCTTGCGGCCGGAGGCCAGGCGGGGGTTCTTTTTGGCTTTAGTTGCCATGATTTATTTCCTTGTGTGTCTGAGGATGATGTCAGCAAAGCGCGTGATTATAGCAGAACCCCTGAGCGCTGCTGCGCAGCCTTCCTCTGGGGGCTCGCAGCGGGGCGGTCAGCCCCTTGTCTGCTGTCTCCGAGACAAGTCAGGTGGGGCGGGAGGGCCTTATTGCCTGCAGGTCTTCCAGTGCCCGGCAGCCAGTCTCGATGGGGGGATGGGCCGAGTGGTCCTGCTGGAGTGCTACAGAGTGCAAGGCCCTCGCGAATGCCAAGCAGCGGCGGGCGTGAACGCATACACTTCGCTGCGTGTCACTGTTCAAAGCCGCCTCCACCGTATCTCTTCTGACGCTGGCCTCCCGTGTTTCGGGGCTGGTTCGCGATCTGCTCATGGCCTCCATGTTCGGCGCCAACGCGCTGACGGATGCCTTCAATGTCGCCTTCAGAATTCCCAACCTCTTTCGTCGCCTGTTTGCCGAGGGTGCTTTCAGTCAGGCCTTTGTGCCGGTGCTGGCCGCGAGCAAGACCCGGGATGGCGAGGAGGCCACACGCCACCTGATCAGCCATGTCGCTACCCTGCTGTTCTGGGTGCTGCTGCTGGTGTGCGTGCTGGGCGTGATCGGCGCTCCCTTGCTGGTCTGGCTGCTGGCCAGCGGCATGCGCCAGTCGCCCGACGGCTATCACGCCGCCGTGGTGATGACGCGCTGGATGTTTCCCTATATCGGCTTCATGTCTCTGGTGGCCTTGTCGGCCGGCATTCTCAATACCTGGAAAAAGTTCGCGGTATCGGCCGCCACGCCCGTGCTGCTCAACCTCAGCATGATCGTGACGGCCGTGCTCGGTGCTCCCTGGTTCGAAAAGCAGGGCATAGAGCCCATCTATGCCATGGCCGGCGGCGTGATGCTGGGCGGCGTGCTGCAGCTGGCGGTGCAGATTCCCGCGCTGCGCGCCATGGGGCTGATGCCGCGCATCGGTTTTTCGTCTGCTGCCATCCGCGCAGCCTGGGACGAGGCCGGGGTGCGCCGCATCCTGGCGCTGATGGGGCCGGCGCTGCTGGGTGTGGGTGTGGCCCAGGTGTCCTTGATGATCAATACCCAGATCGCCTCCTATATGGCACCGGGCAGCGTGACCTGGCTGTTCTATGCCGACCGTCTGATGGAGTTTCCCACGTCCCTGCTGGGCGTGGCTCTGGGTGTGGTGCTGACGCCGCAGCTGGCTTCCGCCAAGGCGGCCGGTGACGGCGAGCGCTACTCCAATATGCTGGACTGGGGGCTGCGACTGGTGGTGCTGCTGGCCGTGCCCTGCGCCGTGGGCCTGCTGACCTTTGCCACGCCGCTGGTGGCCACGCTGTTCCATCGTGGCGCCTTGCATGACAGCGATGTGGGGCAGATCGCCCTGGCGCTGATGGGCTACGGCGCCGGCCTGCTGGGCCTGGTTGCCATCAAGGTGCTGGCGCCCGGCTATTACGCCAGCCAGGACATCCGCACACCCGTGAAGATCGCGATCGTGGTGCTGGTGATCACGCAGTTGCTCAATCTGGTGCTGGTTCCCTGGCTCAAGCACACGGGGCTGGCCCTGTCCATCGGTCTGGCCGCACTGGTCAATGCGACCTGGCTGCTCGCCGGATTGCTGCGCCGAGGTACCTACCGGCCCAAGCCGGGTTGGCCGAAATTCATCGTGCAGGTGATTGCGGCCAGTGCCTTGCTGGCGGTTCTGCTGCTCTGGGGCAGCCAGCATTTCGACTGGGTGGGCCTGCGCAGCCATGGCGTGCTGCGTGCCGGCTTGCTGGCTGCGATGATGGCCGGGGCCGCTGTGCTCTACTTTGGCGTGCTGAGGCTGTCGGGCCTGAATCTGCGCCAGTTGCTGCGCCGTTGAAGTCTGCGCGGCCGATGGAAAAATGTGAGCGGCAAGAGCCGGTTTTACAGGCGTATCCAGGGGATTTCGCTTGCACGGCCTGCCAAGCCGGCTTACAAACCAGCTTATGAGCTGGACGATTGACGAGTACCCCACGGCCCTGCAGTATTTCGCGTCCCTGGTGCAGAGCGACGAAAACTTTGCGCTGATGGAGGCGGCCATCAGCATTGCCCAGGACGCCGAACCTGATCTTGACCTGCAGGCCGTGCAGGCCGATCTGGACAGGCTGCAGGTGCGCCTGGTACAGCGTCTGGCGGGGGAGGAGGACGGATTGCGCAAGCTCAGCGCGCTCAACAAGTTCTTCTATGCCGAGTTGGGCTTTGCAGGCAACCTCAACAACTACTACGACCCTGCCAACAGCTATATCCACCATGTGCTGCAGACGCGTCGCGGTATCCCCATCAGTGTGGCGCTGATCTGGCTGGAGCTGGCAGCCAGCATCGGTCTGGCGGTGGAGGGCATCGGTTTTCCGGGACATTTTCTGGTCAAGACCATGCTGCCCCAGGGTCAGGTGGTGCAGGACCCGCTGACGGGCGACTCGTATTCGGCAAGTGCCCTGGCGGAGCGCCTGCAGCCGTTTCTGGATCAGGCTGGCATTTCGCCCGACGATGCGCCGCCGCTGGGACTGTATCTGCAGGCGGCCCACCCGCGCGATATCGTGGCGCGCATGTTGCGCAATCTGCAGGAGATTCACCAGGTCCAGAAGGACTGGCCCATGCTGGTGGCCGTGCTCAATCGCCTGATCCTGCTGCAGCCCGGTCGCGAGGAACTGTTCCGGGACAGAGGCATGGCCTATGCCCAATGGGGGGTGATTGAGAGAGCGCTATCGGATCTAGAGCGGTATGCGCCCGTTGCACAAGGCCAAGAAGCCGACTACATCAGAAAAACCATCGCCCGGCTGCGCCGCACAGGCTGAAAGCCCGGGCGGCACGCGTCCGGCCTATACCAGCTGTGCGGCTTCCAGCTCTTTCTTGAGATAGGCGTAGAACAGCGGTGCCGCCACTAGGCCGGCGGGGCCGAAGACCGACTCGGCCACGAACATCACGGCCAGCAGCTCCCACACGCCCATGTGCGTGCGTGTGCCCACCACCTTGGCGTTGATCACGTACTCGGCCTTGTGGATCAGGATCAGAAAGCCCAGGCAGGCGGCGGCGGCCACGGGCGACACCGACAGGCCGACCAGGGTCAGCACGGCGTTGCACAGCAGGTTGCCGACGATGGGGATCAGCCCGGCGATGAAGGTCAGCGTGATCAGCGCGGGCGTATAGGGCAGTTGCAGCTTCCAGATGGGCAGGATGGCCAGCAGGAAGATGGACGTCAGCAAGGTGTTGAAGGCGGCGATCCAGAACTGGGCCGCCACGATCTGCTTGAAGGCCAGGGCAAAGTGTCCAATGCGCTGCTGCAGGGCCTGCACCAGCGGCGGGTGGCGCGTGGCGATGGGGCGTACGGCAGCCAGAGCGCCGATGATCAGGCCCACATAGGCATAGAGTAGGCCGGTCAGCCAGGCGCGGCCTGCAGTGGCCAGTACGCCGGCCTTGGCGGCCAGATAGCCAGCCAGCTTGCTTTGAATTTCCTGAGCGCCGTCGGGCAACTGGTCGGCGATGTCGGAAGGCAATTTCTCCCGCAGCTCCAGCACCGTGGCCGCCAGATAGTCCAGCAGTTCCTTGTACTGGGCGGGGGCTTCGGTGATATAGGTGCGCGTCTGGGAGAGGGCACCGCTGAGCAGGGCCAGGGGGGCCAGAATCACGATGGTGGTCGCCACCACCTGGGCCCAGTGCGGCAGCTGATGGCGGGCAAAGGCGCGAGGATTGAGGCGGGACAGCAGGCGCGACAGGGCGCGGGTCAGCATGAAGCCCACGCACACGCACAGCAGTCCGGGAAGAATCCCCTGGTGCATGACGAGCAGCAGTGCGGCTCCCATCAATATGTAACTGGCCAATATGACCTTGGGCGAAACACCCGGTTGCGTAGTGATGGGGGCGGGCAAATGCTGCGTCATTCAGGCTCGGGGTAGAGGGCTGTGATGAAGACTTGTTTAGCGCACTTCAACGGGCTTGCCGGAGCCGATGTCCGTGATGGCGCCGATGGTGTAGACCTTCTCGCCCAGCCCGGCCAGGGTGGCTGCCGTGGCCTCGGCCTCTTCGGCCGCCACCACCACCACCATGCCGATACCGTTGTTGAACGTGCGGTTCATTTCGATATCGTCAATGCCGGCAGTCTTCTGCAGCCAGGCAAACAGTTCGGTCTGGGGCCAGCTGCCGGCCTTCAGATGGGCCGCCGTGCCTTCCGGCAGCACGCGGGGGATGTTTTCCAGCAGGCCGCCGCCGGTGATGTGGGCCAGGGCCTTGATGGGATGCTTGTCCAGTGCGGCCAGCACGTTCTTCACATACAGGCGTGTGGGTTCCATGATGGCGGCCTTGAAGGGCTTGCCGTCCAGGGTCTCGGGCAGGCTGCCCTGGGCTTCGGCGCGCTCGATGCACTTGCGCACCAGAGAGAAACCGTTGGAGTGCACGCCATGCGAGGCCAGGCCCAGAACGACGTCGCCGGGCTTGACGTTCTGGCCGCTGAGGATCTTGGACTTCTCGACCGCGCCGACGGCAAAGCCGGCCAGATCGTATTCGCCATCGGGGTACATGCCCGGCATTTCGGCGGTTTCACCGCCGATCAGCGCGCAACCGGACAGCTCGCAGCCCTTGGCGATACCGCCCACCACGGCAGCGGCCGTGTCCACATGCAGCTTGCCGCAGGCGAAATAGTCGAGGAAGAACAGGGGCTCGGCCCCCTGCACCAGCACGTCGTTCACGCTCATGGCCACCAGGTCGATGCCCACGGTGTCGTGCATATTCCACTCGAAGGCCAGCTTGAGCTTGGTGCCCACACCGTCGGTGCCGGACACCAGCACGGGTTCCTTGTAGCGCTTGGGCACTTCGAACAGAGCGCCGAAGCCGCCGATGCCTGCCATCACGCCTTCGCGCATGGTTTTCTTGGCCAGGGGCTTGATGCGTTCGACCAGTGCGTCGCCTGCGTCGATGTCAACACCGGCGTCTTTGTAGGAAATGGGGGTAGAGGAGGATGCGGAAGAGCTCATCGATGGATCCGGTGCGGGGGCGCCCTGCTGGGCGGAAACCCCGGGATTCTACGGCGCTTGCCCGTGCAGCGGGGGCGGCCGG
>NZ_SPEY01000031.1 GCF_009360615.1 Comamonas sp. | reverse complement strand
ACAAGGACAAGACGCTCCAGCGTGAATTCACCGAACGCGAAGACGGCTCGATCGCCGAGACCCGCATCCTCACCGACAAGTTTGTGCCCGTCATCCGCGCGTGGGACATGACGCCTGGCTCCGCGACACGGGGCGAGGTGTTGACCATCCGCTGACTCACCGGACGCGCTGCCGTCCTGCTATTCCCACATCGAAGGAGAAACACCATGTTCGCAAACCCGTTCAAGCGGCCCGCGCCGCAGAAGCAACCGTTGTTCGCACCGGGTACGCTGAAGTTGAGCGAGAAGGTGCATTGGTTGGCACGCAAAGGCCTGATCGACCCCTTGGCCTATGTCCAGCGCCACGTGCGCGGTGACTGGGGCGAGATCGACGAGGCCACCCGCCAAGCCAACAACGTCGCAATCCAACAGGACAACCTAATGATCTCGCAGTTCAGGATCACGCCGGACCTGGCACTGATCGTCAAGACCAGCGAGGACCATGAAACCACGGTGGTCCAGCTATCCGAGGAGCAAGATCTGATTTGACGGCCCCACATCGTCATTCTCATCCACCTGACGGAGCCACTTCACTCCGCCAGGGGTGTCGTGGCTCAATAACCTTTCAAGGAGGAGCCCATGGCATCACATCGCATCGAAACCTACTGCCAGAGGCTGGCGTTCCCCATCGGGGCGCTTATCTTCAGCAAAGGCATTGACCGCCTGGTCCGCTCGGGTCGCCTCGACCCGATCCCGTACTTCAGGCGCCACACCCGTGGTGACTGGGGCGACGTCAACGTCCAGCAATGGCAGGCCAACAGCACCGCGCTTCAATCAGGTGCTTCGCTGGCATCGCACTACGTGATCCACCCAGGGCTGGCCATTCGCATCGTTACCGACGCGGAGCGCCGCGCCACCGTCATCGTTCTGCCGTCCGAGGACTGAGCACGGTTCACCCGCTGGCCATCCAGGCCAGCACCTTCAACCACCTTCGGCCACGCGCCGATTTACTTCCCACCACGGGGCATGCCACTGCCCCACTGGGGGTGGTGCATGCCCCATTTTCTTTGGAGCATCACCATGTCCCTCGATCTCGAAACCAATGCCGCTGAAGCCGCGCCCGTACAGGGCGAACTGCTCGATGCGGAATCTTCCCCTCTGACCCTGAGCCTTCAGGATTTCGTCGGCGAGTTCGGCGACGAACT
>NZ_SPEY01000010.1 GCF_009360615.1 Comamonas sp. | reverse complement strand
CGGTGTCCTGAGCAGCGGCGAACGCATGTTCCTGTCCGCCATGGTCAGCTTCTACAACGCGCGCGAGGGCGGTGCCATGCTCAAGCGCTGCCACTTCCACGGGCTGTCGGACTTCGACGGTCTCGATCTGGAACGCCGCAAGGTCATCGCCGACCTGCTGGTGAACTACAGCGGTTGGTGAGTCGGTCTCCGGCACGCCACTGTCTTCTCGATCCTCCCGTGAGGGACATGCGCTCATAAGGCCATGTCCCTCAATTTTTCTTCCCCATCGCCCGGCGCCAACGGCCCTGGGCTATTCCCTGCGGATGCCATCGTCCGCAGGGGCTGGCTCCGCTCTTCTCGAAAGGAGCCAGCATGGCAAACAACTACTACGAAGGCACGGGCGTTCTCGTGCTCGACCGCGTTACTCCCGTCATCAAGGCACTGTTCGATGCCTTCGCGCTCGACGAAAACCATCCCGGCAATGGGCAGGCCTACATCGCCCAGATCGCCGAGACCAATGATCCACGCTGGACAGATGTGCTGGACGGTCTGGAAAACCTGGCCACACAACTCGGAATCCCCATGCCCGACGACGAAGAGTTGTCGATTCCGCCTCTGCTTGAACGGCTGGCCGCGCACTTCGGTGCTGACCAGGACGGGGAGCTGGAGAACCTGATAGAGCACCACCACTTCGAGGACAGCGCGGACCTGGAAGCCCTGCTTCTGATCGCTACCCGCTTCGATGATGGCCATAACCTGACCGCCATACAGTTTGAGGGCTGCTGGTATTGCAGCAAGCCAAGGCTATTCGAGTTCGGCGGCAACGGCTGCTACCTGAGCCGCGAGGTCCAGGTCTTCAGAACGTCCTCGCAGGCGCTTCAACTCGGCGATCAACTGCGCAACACCATCCTGGCCGCCGACATCGAAGAGGCCTCAGCGTTGATCGCGCTGGAGGCCGCCAACCTGCTTGCCGGCATCACCGATGAGCAATTTCGCCTAAATGTGCGCCATCGCATCGCCGAACGGCTGGCTCAGACGTCAACGATCAGCGCCGACTGACGCATTTTCCACTTTCAACCCACCGGGTCCAATTCCCGGTGGCGGGGATTGGCTCCATTATTCAAATCTGGAGAGTTCCCATGTCCCTGAAACCCAATCCCTTTCTCCGCGGATACTGGAATCTGAAAATCGTCCGCACGCTGTGCATCAGCTACGAGGATGGAAGCCCGCATGTCTGGCGAATCATCCACCCGAGCCAAAAGCACCTTTCCGACGAGGAAATGATTTCATCCTCGTGCATCGTCACCAGCGATTTCGCCGTAGTCAGGAATGGTCCCGAACCCGTGAGTGCCGAGGTACTGGCCGAATGCGATGCCGGAGAAGGTGTCAGCGGCGAAGGCGTAATCGGCGCCGTGGTCTATGCCATCCATGGCGATGACTTCGACGGCCGCCCCATCCACGTCGGCGACGCCTATTCGGCAGAGGCAGCGCGGGAGGTCGTACAGCGCCTGAGTTTCGAGACCGGCTATTACAGCCGGTGCTGGGAAATCAGCAGCGCGCACATAAGCGAGGAAACCAGCCAATACCTCGCCAACCTGGCAGACCTCGCCACGCCGGAGGCCTTCCTGTTCATCGCGTTCCGGGTTCCGTACAGCCCGGCGATCGGCATCAAGCTGATCTCCACCCCCTGGACGGACAAGAACCTGGACCACGCCGAGGGCATCAGTGCGGAGCAGCTTCGCCAGGAGCACCGAAGCAAGGGTATGCCGGATGACCTGGCGAACGTCATTGAACTGGCTGGCCAGGCCGATGTGCGCATCCTGATTCTCGACGCCGACGCACCCGTGCTGTTGGGCCTGCCGTTGGCCGAATCCTAGCAGCCGCTCGACGCAACATCCTTCCTCTTTGTTCTCCCCCATACCGGCCCGTCTCCCTCCCGGAACCGGGCTGATCCATTTTCATAGGAGCAACCTCATGTTCCCCGACCTCATCTCGCGCACGCCAGACTTCGAGCACCAGCTCGGCGCCTGCGTCAATGCCATGGGCCAGGACGACGCCATCGGCCAGATCCTGGTATTCGAGCGCATGAGCGGCACGCTGCACATGCGCCATATCGCCAGCGCCGACCTGGTGGACACCGACGTGGACGACT
>NZ_SPEY01000098.1 GCF_009360615.1 Comamonas sp. | reverse complement strand
GTCCGCCCTGGTTCAGGGCTCCTGAATCGGGGGCAATCCCCATCTCCAGCGTGAAGGATGCACTCAGCCCCCCACCCAGATCCTCGCGTCCGCGAAATCCCAGGCGCGAAGGAACGCTGCCCGAGAGATTGGGCATGCGCGTCAAGGTAGAGCTGCTCGCGCCCACATGGTTCATGGTCTCGACGGCCGTGTCCAGGATGCCGTAGATCTGCACCGACGATTGTGCATGGGCGAAACCTCCCACCCCTAGTAGCGCAACAGCGCCTGCTATTTTTTTCAGCATGAATGTCTCCAGTTTCCAATTTCGTTTAGTTATTTGCATGCGTGGCTTGATGCGATTGGTCTTTTGGGTCCTGAACCTCCTTTCGGGTCTATGGGGAAACGCGCTTATTTCTGCAGCGACCTGAGCCATTCCCGGCACTCGGACGCGGCTGCGACAGGCCACTCGACACAGATCGTCTTATCCAGTTGACGCACCTCTACGCGTATGAACTGGCCGGAGTTGCGCGTGTTGCGAGCAGTGCCGAAGATGCGCGCCCACCAGCCGGCATCAGGGCTTGCGTCCTCGGTGCTGGCCGTGATGGCCGCATCCATGGGATCTCGCGGAACCAGGCCGGGAGCCGGCGCTGAAGCAGGATCTGGGACAGGAACAGGAGCCACTTCGGGCCGGGTGACGGCCTGCCTGGCCACAGCAGGCGCAACCGGCGCCAGCGAAGCCGCACCGGGCGCATCGGGAGCCTGGTCACGGGCCTCTATGCGCGCCGCCAGATTGCTGCCGAACTCTTCCCACAGGCGATCGGCCTTGGTCTTCATGACGGACAAGCCGAACGCACCCAGTCGCCCCAGTACATCCACACTGACCTTGATGCGCAACTGCGTTCCGCCATCGCCCGCAGGCAGCAGGAACACTTCACTGGTCTGCTTGAGCGAACTGGCCACGGACGCATCCTCGCCCGTTCCCTCCACACGCATGTACTCCGGGGCCTTCTGCTCGACGATCCTGGTCTTGAGCTTGAACTTGGCACTGATGAAGGAAATCTTCTGGTGCATCTCCGCCACGTATTCCGTGGGGCTGATGACCTCGATGGACTTCATTCCGGGCACGGCACCGGCCATGACCCGGGGATTGAGGAGCAGATCCCAGACCTGCTGGGGAGGGGCAGAAACGGTCAGGGTTTTTTCAATTTCCATGATGCATCTCCTGTGCTGCATGCAGCACGGACTCGACGATTTGGGTGTAGCCGGTGCAGCGGCAGAGATTGCCGCTGAGGCCGTGGCGCACTTCCTCGCAGCTGGGCTGAGGCGTGTTCTTGAGCAGGTCGCAGGAGGCCATGATGAAACCCGGCGTGCAGTAGCCGCATTGCAGGCCGCCGCACTGCATGAAGTTCTTCTGCAGGGGGTGCAGCTGGTCGTTGGCGGCCAGCCCTTCGATGGTGGTGATGCTGCGGCCCTGAACCTGCACGGCCAGCATCAGACAGGATTTGATGACTTCACCGTCCAGCAGCACCGAGCAGGCGCCGCAGGTTCCGGTCTCGCAACCCCGCTTGGTGCCGGTCAGATGCAGGTCGTCCCGCAGGAAATCCGATAGCAGTCGCCGTGATGAGACTTCGGCGCTGTGCGATTCGCCGTTGACCTGGCATTCGATGCGATGCGTGCTCATGCGGCAACTCCTTCATTGATATCGATTCCGAACAGCGTGGACACCGTGCGGCGGGTCACCGTGCGCACCATGGCGCGGCGGTACTCGCTGCTGCCGCGCAGGTCCGAGACCGGCTGGATGTCCTCGGCCACGATGGCTGCGACCTGCGCAGCAAGTTGTGCATTCACGGTCTTGCCACGCAAGCATTCCTCGGCGCGGCGCAGCCTGGTGGGAATGGGCGTGGATGCGCCCACGGCCAGACGTGCCTGATGGCATGTCTGCCCTTCTCTTTGCACGACCAGGGCCACGCTGACCAGGGGCCGGTGTTCTGCTGCCGTACGCAGAAAGCGCGTGTATTCCCCCTGGGTGCCGGACGCCTGCAGCGGCACCCGGATTTCCAGCAGCAGCTCATCGCTCTGCATGGCCGTGGTGTAGTAGTCGACCAGGAACTCTTCCATCGACAGCACGCGCTCTCCGCGTGTGCTGCCCAGAACCACCGAGGCATCGAGGGCCATGAGGCAGCCGGGCGGGTCCGTGGAAGGGTCGGCATAGCAGAGATTGCCGCCAATCGTGCCCTGGTTGCGCACCTGGGGATTGGCCACCTGCGCGGCCATCCGGGCCAGCACCGGTGCATGCGCTTTCACGAGCTCGGAGCGAGCCACATCGATATGGCGGCTCATGGCCCCGATACGCAGACCTTGGCGCGGATCGAAATCGATGCCATGCAGCCGGGGCAGCCCTGCCACCGAGATCAGGTACGTGGGCGCAAGCATGCGTTGGCGCATGGCCAGCATCAAGGCAGATCCGCCCGCAATGATGCGTGCATCGTCGCCGTACTCGGCCAGCATCTGGCTGGCCTCCGCAACCGAGCGAGGCTCGGCAAAATCAAATTCACGCATGGCTTGCTCCTTGCTGCTGCTTGGCGTGCAATGCGGCCAGCACTTTTTCCGGGGTGATGGGCAGATCGGTGATGCGCACGCCTATCGCGTCATAGACGGCGTTGGCGATGGCTGGGGCACCGGGAAGAATCGCGGTCTCGCTGGCTCCCTTGGCGCCGTAGGGACCATTGGGATCGTTGGATTCCACAAAGCCGCCGCGAAGCATGGGAACCGCATCGGCGGTGGCCATGTTGTAGTCCGCGAAATTGCCGTTGGCCAGACGCCCGTTCTCGTAGTGCAGCTGCTCGTACAGCGTCCAGCCAATGGCCTGAACGGTGGCGCCATTGGTCTGCCCGTGGATCGCAATCGGGTTGAGCGCCTTGCCGCAGTCGTCGGCGACATAGCTGTCGATGACGCTGACCTGGCCGGTCTCGATATCCACTTCGACTTCGACGG
>NZ_SPEY01000048.1 GCF_009360615.1 Comamonas sp. | reverse complement strand
TGTCGAAGCCGGCTTCCGTGCAGTTCAGATTGCCCACCACCGTGGCCGTCACCGGAGCCTTGGGACCATGCAGATTGGTGTAGGCATGGGCGGCAGACCAGGGCGGCGTGGTGGCGCCATAGCTGGCGGCGCGAAAGACTTCCGCAGCGCCGTTATCGGCCAGACCGGCAGCGGCCGCGATCACGGCCTGGGCCTGGCTCAGGTCCTGCACATCGACGGCATTCTCGGTCGTCTGCGCGGCGGCCAGCACGTCGGCGCAAAGCTCTTCGGGCAGGCTCTCCCAGCCCAGTTGCTCGGTCACGCTGTAGGGCTTGCTTGCCGACACCAGGCGCCAGTTGTCGATGGAGCCCGTGGGGCAGGGCGAGATGCAGTCCATGCAGCCGTTGCACTTGTCCGCCATGACTACATAGTTGTTGTCGTCATGCGTGATGGCGTCCACGGGGCAGGTTGCCTCGCAGGTGTTGCAGCGAATGCAGATCTCCGGGTCGATCAGATGCTGCTTCAGGATGCCGTTTTCAATCAGCGTGATGGTGCTCATTTCTTTCTCCAAACTGGCATGGCCTCAAACTGGCACTGCACCAAGTGAGAGGTGCCGAGCAAGAGCCGCCTCGCGGCGAAGGCACCGTCCCCTTGGGGAAGCCGCGTAGCGGCTCAGGGGTCACCCAAACTTCACGTACTCGAAGTCCACGGGCTGGCGATTGATGCCCATGACGGGGGGCGCAATCCAGCCGGCGAACTTGCCCGGCTCCAGGCATGGCTTCATCAGCGATGCGACAAAGCTGCGGTCGTCGTCGCTGGCCAGCCACTCGCTCTTCCTGGTCAGCCATTCCTGCTCGCTCACGGGGCGGCCGTCGGGGCTGATGCGCACGCCTGCCAGCGCGCCGATCTGGCGGTTGAAGGCCTTGTGCGGTACCGTCAGGCGAAAGTCGATGCCGGCCTTTTCCATCACCTTGTTCCAGCGGCCCACACCGGCATTGCTGTCTTTGATGTAGTCATCGCGCAGCACCTCGTTCAAGGCGTTGAGCATGGGTACTTCCTTCTCCTGCAATGTGCCGTCCACCACCTCCAGCACCTTGTAGTTCTGGTCGTGCAGCCGGTGGTCGTCCTCGCGCTTGCCCTCTTCGTAGCGGCCCTTGAGGCCCGAGCTGTAGAAGGTGGCAGCATTGCTCGACTGGTCGGCGCCGAACAGGTCGATGGTCACGCTGTAGTGGAAGTTCAGATAGCGCTGGATCGTCGGCAGATCGATGACTCCCGCATTGCGCAGCTTGTTCACATCGTCGGTCTTGAGCTCATTCATGACCTGGCAGGTGCGTGCCAGAACGCGCGAGACGCCGGACTCGCCGACGAACATGTGGTGCGCCTCTTCGGTCAGCATGAATTTGGTGGTGCGCGCCAGCGGGTCGAATGCGGATTCGGCGAGCGCTGCGAGCTGGAATTTTCCGTCTCTGTCGGTGAAGTAGGTAAACATGAAGAACGCCAGCCAGTCCGGCGTTTTTTCATTGAAGGCGCCCAGAATGCGCGGATTGTTCTCATCGCCGCTCTGGCGCTCCAGCAGGGCCTCTGCTTCCTCGCGTCCGTCACGCCCGAAATGCTTGTGCAGCAGGTAGACCATGGCCCAGAGATGGCGGCCTTCTTCGACATTGACCTGGAACAGATTGCGCAGGTCGTACATGGACGGCGCGGTCAGGCCCAGGTGGCGCTGCTGCTCCACCGACGCGGGCTCGGTATCGCCTTGCGTGACGATGATGCGACGAAGGTTGGCGCGGTGCTCGCCGGGTACGTCCTGCCAGGCCTTCTCACCCTTGTGATCGCCAAAATGAATGCTGCGTTCCTGATCCGCCGGGTTCAGGAAGATGCCCCAGCGGTAGTCACGCATCTTGACGTAGCCGAACTGCGCCCAGCCCTGCGGATCCACGCTCACCGCAGTACGCAGATAGACATCGTGGTTGGTCGATCCTTCGGGGCCCACATCGTCCCACCAGCGGATGAAGCTGGGCTGCCAGCTCTCCAGCGCACGCTGCAGCGTGCGGTCACCGCTGAGGTCCACGTTGTTGGGAATCTTCTGGCTGTAGTCGATGCTGCTCATGGGGAGTCTCCTGTGATGTTTTGCCGATTCATGAAGCCGTGTGGTCGCTGCGAAACTGGCGCAGCCCAGGCGGGTAACGCCGAGCAAGGGCCGCCCCGCTGCGAGGGCGTTGTCCCCCTCCGGCACGCAGTGCCAGAGAGGGGGAAGCGGCGTAGCCGCTCAGGGGGAGTTTCCTCATACCCTGTTGAAATCGAAGCCGGCTTTCTGTCCGGTGCCGTAGAGCTTCAGCGCCCCTTTTTCGCCCACCGCGTTGGGGCGGTTGAAGATCCAGTTCTGCCAGGCGGACAGACGTCCGAAGATGCGCGTGACCATGTTTTCCTGGCTGGCAAAACGCAGATTGGCTTCGAGGCCTGTAAGCGCGTCGGGCGACATCGCGGCGCGCTCTTCCAGGGCGATGCGGATCTCGTCTTCCCAGTCGATATCGTCCAGCGCGGCGGTGACCAGTCCGAGCTGCTGCGCCGCATCGCCGTTGAGCGGCTTGCCCGCCGCCGCGCGTACGGCTTCCAGCGGCGCGGGCTCCTCATAGAAGCGGCGCTGCAGGCGGCTCTGATCGTTGACCAGCGGCAGCAGGCCGAAGTTGAAGGCGTCGAGTTCGATGACGGGCTCACGCTCGGGCTCGTCGGGCAGCACCAGCATGTAGGCGCGGTCGGCGCAGAAGACCAGCTCGGCCAGCATGCCGGCAAAGCACGAGCCCGGCTCGATCAAGGCAAACAGCGACCGCGACGACACATCGAGGCGCGCAAAGGTGCGGCGCAACAGGCCCAGGGTCTGCTGCACCAGCCAGTGATCGCGGTGCGTCGCCAGCGTCTGGCCCGCCGCCAGCACGGCGCGCGCATCGCCCTCGGTCTTGAGAATCCAGGTGCCCACCTCCAGTTCGTTGGTGCGCAGGTGCAGAATGGCGTCGTCGAGCTCGCGGCCCATGGCAAGGGGCCACCAGGCCGCGCCAGCGCTCTCGATGGCTTCAAGGCTGCCAGGCTGTTCGCCCCTGGGAGCCTTGACCGTGACGGTGGCGCTGCGCTTGCTGCGGTCGATCTGCACGCTGACGTGGCGGTAGTGCAGGCCGTCCGGGCTCTCCTCGCGCTGCAGCCTGGAGAGCGTGATGCCCTGGGCGCGCGCCGGACGAGAGCTGTTTTCGCCCAGCGCTGCGGCACGTTGCTGAACCACCTCGGCAAACTGCGCGGGCTTGGCGGTCGCATCCACCAGCCGCCAGTCCACGGCGCGCTGGCCGCGCACGCCTTCCACGCTGGTGCAGAAGAGGTCGGCCAGGTCGTGGCGCACATGGCGCTTGTCGGTCACGCGCGTCAGCCCTCCCGTACCGGGCAGCACGCCCAGCAGCGGGACTTCGGGCAGCGACACGGATGAGGAGCGGTCGTCGATCAGCACGATGTCGTCACAGGCTAGAGCCAGCTCGTAGCCGCCGCCCGCACAGGCGCCGTTGACGGCTGCGACGAATTTGAGCCCGTCGTGCCGCGAGCTGTCTTCCATGCCGTTGCGCGTTTCGTTGGTGAACTTGCAGAAGTTCACTTTCCAGGCGTGGGATGAAACGCCGAGCATGAAGATATTCGCGCCCGAGCAGAAGACGCGCTCCTTGCCGCTGGTGATGATCACGGAGCGTACCTGCGGGTGCTCGAAGCGGATGCGGTTGAGTGCATCGTGCAGTTCCACATCCACGCCCAGGTCGTAACTGTTGAGCTTGAGCTTGTAGCCGGGGCGTATACCGCCGTCCTCGGCAATGTCCAGCTTGAGCCGGGCGATATTGCCATCCACTTCAAACGACCAGTGCCGGTATTGGCTGGGGTCGGTGCGGTAATCGACGACGCTGTGCTGCTGCATGCTCGGCTCCTGCTGAGATGAAAGATAGTGCAGTTACTGAATGGGTGTAGGCACAATTATGCAGATGTCGCGAGAAAAAGCACGTGTTTTTAGGCACTATGTTGCATGTTTTGAGTTAACTAAGGGAAATCCTTAGCTGTTCGTCAATCGCAGCATGACGCTGAAATCCAGCTTTTTTTGCCAACAGGCCTTTTCAAATAAAAGGATTGAAGCTATCAATTGGAGAGCGAGTGGGTCAGAAGCCGCTGATCTGCAAACCCAGCACCGGCGCGGGGTGATG
>NZ_SPEY01000062.1 GCF_009360615.1 Comamonas sp. | reverse complement strand
ACAGGCCTTTTCAAATAAAAGGATTGAAGCTATCAATTGGAGAGCGAGTGGGTCAGAAGCCGCTGATCTGCAAACCCAGCACCGGCGCGGGGTGATGGGCTGCTTGCAAAATGGCTTCACCATGCTGACCTTTGCAGATATCCAAGCCGCCGCTGCGCGCCTGAATGGCGCCGTCCTTCAAACTCCTTTTGTGGAATCACGCACGCTCTCGCAGATCACGGGGGCGCAGGTCTATCTCAAGTTCGAGAACCTGCAGTTCACGGCATCCTTCAAGGAGCGTGGCGCGCTGAACAAGCTGCTCATGCTCAGCGATGCCGAGCGTGCGCGCGGCGTGGTCGCCATGAGTGCCGGCAATCACGCCCAGGGCGTGGCCTATCACGCACAACGCCTGGGCCTGCGTGCCGTCATCGTCATGCCGCGTTTCACCCCGGGCGTGAAGGTGGAGCGTACGCGCGGCTTCGGCGCCGAAGTGGTGCTGCACGGCGACACGCTGGCCGAGGCGCGAGCCCATGCCTATCAGCTGGCGCAGGAGCAGCAGCTGACCTTTGTCCATCCCTATGACGACGAAGCGATTGCTGCTGGCCAGGGCACGCTGGCGCTGGAAATCCTGCAGGCCCAGAGCGACCTGGACGTGCTGGTGGTGGCCATTGGCGGCGGCGGCCTGATCGCGGGCATTGCCACGGCGGCCAAGGCCATCAAGCCGGGGATCGAAGTCGTGGGCGTGCAGACCCAGCGCTTTCCATCCATGGTCAATGCGCTGCGCCATACCGATCTGCCCATGGGCACCTCCACGATTGCCGAAGGCATTGCCGTGACCCAGCCCGGCGTCATCACCCAGGACGTGGTGCAGCGCTGTGTGGATGATCTGCTGCTGGTGGATGAGGGCGATATCGAGCAGGCCGTGCTCATGCTGCTGGAGATCGAGAAGACGCTGGTCGAAGGTGCGGGCGCGGCGGGTCTGGCGGCGCTGCTGCGCTATCCGGCGCAGTTCAAGGGCAAGAAGGTGGGCCTGGTGCTGTCGGGCGGCAACATCGATCCCATGCTGCTGGCCGCCATCATCGAGCGCGGCATGGTGCGCTCAGGCCGCCTGGCCCGCATCCGCGTCAGCGCGCGCGATGTACCTGGCGTGCTGGCCCAGATCACGACCACCGTGGCCGTGGCTGGTGCCAATATCGAGGAAGTTCACCACCAGCGTGCCTTCACCATGCTGGCCGCGCAGAATGTCGAGATCGAGCTGGTGCTGCAGACGCGCAACCAGCCTCATGTGGAGCAGGTGCTGCAGGCCTTGCGCGCAGCCGGCATGGAGGCCGAGCGCATCGGCTGATGACGCGTGCTGGCGGGCTTTCCCCTAGCGGGCGGCAGCGGCCTGTGGGCCAGAATGCCAGACAACCATTGTTGAAAGGAGCATCGATCGCATGTCCCATGATCCCGCCGTCGACCACGAGCCGCAGGATGCGGCCGAAGCCGTGGTGCCCTATATTCCCGTCATCATTCCGGCCGCCGGTGCGGTGATGATGTTTCTGCTGGCCTTCATTGCCGTGAACATGGCCTAGTCCGGCAACGCTTGAGGACATTCCAGCCTTGGCCGACCCGACCCCGCGATGCGGGGTTTTTTTATGTCTGGACAGGTCATGAATGCGAAGAATATGCATACTTCAATGCGCAAAATGCATAGTTATCGCCGGTGATTTGCTGACAAATTCAAAGCCCCTCCCTAGAATCGATCTCCCGCCGCACTTCAAAACAAGGTTGTTTTGACTTAATCGGATGGATGGCAGGCGCCAACAGGTGCTAGGGAATGCAGGCGAGACGCCTTCAAAAGCCTTTTTTCAAAGACGCAGCCGCAGGGGATGCTTCTTTGAAAAACTGGTTTTTTAATTGAAGGACTTCCCCCATGAACGCCGCTGTGCAAAGCCTGAACATCCAGGCTCCCGATTACGTCAAGAACCCCAAGCTCATCGCCTGGGTTGCCGAAATGGCTGCGCTGTGCAAGCCCGCCCAGATCCACTGGTGTGACGGCTCGCAAGCCGAGTACGACGCGCTGTGCCAGCAACTGGTGGATGCCGGCACCTTCAAGCCGCTGGCCAAGCGCCCCGGCTCCTTCCTGGCCTGGACCGACCCCTCGGACGTGGCCCGCGTGGAAGACCGCACCTATATCTGCTCCGCCAGGAAGGAAGACGCAGGTCCCACCAACAACTGGATGGACCCTGCGGAGATGCGTGCCACGCTGAACCCTCTGTTCGATGGCTGCATGGCCGGCCGCACCATGTATGTGGTGCCTTTCTCCATGGGCCCGCTGGGTTCGCCCATCGCCCACGTGGGCATCGAGCTGTCCGACAGCCCTTATGTGGCCGTCAACATGAAGATCATGACCCGCATGGGCAAGGCCGTGTATGACGTGATCGGTACCAGCGGCGAGTTCGTGCCCTGCGTGCACACCATCGGCGCACCGCTGGCCGCCGGTCAGAAGGACGAGACCACCTGGCCTTGCAGCAAGACCAAGTACATCGTGCACTATCCCGAAACCCGCGAAATCTGGTCCTACGGTTCGGGCTACGGCGGCAACGCGTTGCTGGGCAAGAAGTGCTTTGCGCTGCGTATCGCCTCCACCATGGGCCGCGACCAGGGCTGGCTGGCCGAACACATGCTGATCCTGGGCGTCACCAACCCCGAAGGCAAGAAGTACCACGTGGCTGCGGCCTTCCCCTCGGCCTGCGGCAAGACCAATTTTTCCATGCTGGTGCCCCCCAAGGCCTTCGAAGGCTGGAAGGTCACGACCATCGGCGACGACATCGCCTGGATCAAGCCCCAGGCAGATGGCTCGCTGCGCGCCATCAACCCCGAAGCCGGTTACTTCGGCGTGGCTCCCGGCACCAACATGCTGACCAATCCGAACTGCATGCTGAGCCTGGACAAGAACGTGATCTTCACCAACGTGGCCCTGACCGATGACGGCGACGTGTGGTGGGAAGGCATGGAAAAGGACCAGGGCAAGCTGCCCGACCACCTGATCGACTGGCAAGGCAAGGACTGGACGCCCCAGATCGCCAAGGAAACCGGTGCCAAGGCCGCTCATCCCAATGCCCGATTCACCGTGGCAGCCACCAACAACCCGGCTCTGGACGAGGCCTGGGACGATCCTGCCGGCGTGAAGATCGATGCCATCATCTTCGGCGGCCGCCGCTCCAGCACTGTGCCTCTGGTGACCGAAGCCCGGGACTGGACCGAAGGCGTGTACATGGCTGCAACCATGGGCTCCGAGACCACCGCCGCCGCCTTCGGTGCGCAGGGCGTGGTGCGCCGCGACCCCTTCGCAATGCTGCCGTTTGCCGGCTACAACATGAGCGATTATTTCCAGCACTGGCTGGACCTGGGCGCCAAGATCGAAGGCCAGGGCGCAACCCTGCCCAAGATCTTCACCACCAACTGGTTCCGCAAGAACGCCG
>NZ_SPEY01000108.1 GCF_009360615.1 Comamonas sp. | reverse complement strand
TTCCACCGATGGCGACCAGGCCACGCTGATCAAGAGCCTGGTGCTCAACCACGACGGCCGCACCGATGCGCCGCTGTTCGACAACAACAGCCTCAGGCCCGGCACCTACCGGCTGACCTTCGATGTGGCGGCCTACTTCAAGGCCCGTGGCGTGCAACTGCCCGAGCCCAACTTCCTCAACAAGGTGAGCCTGGACTTCGGCGTGGCCCATGCAGACCAGCATTACCATGTGCCCCTGCTGGTCAGCCCCTGGAGCTATTCGACGTACCGGGGCTCCTGAGCCCTGGACTGCAGGCGCAGGCTGTCGGGGGATGGCCTGGAGTGAAACCTGAAATGACGAACGGCCCGCATTGCGGGCCGTTGCTTTTGGGGCTCCAGCAAGCGTGCGGCCTACTTGCCCTTGGAATGCCCCATGGCCACGACCAGGGCCGAGATGAAGAAGAAGGCCTGCAGCTCCAGCGCCCAGCCTCCCGAGCTGTGCAGCTGCATCACCTGGCCCGTGTGCACCAGCGCGAAGGCCACGATCATGTTGACCGCAATCACCAGCGCCGCGGGCACCACCCACAGGCCCACCAGCAGCAGCAGCGGCGCCACCACCTCACCCAGATACACCGCATAGGCCAGCCAGCCCGGCGCGCCCGCGGACTCCACCATGCGCTCGATGCTGCCTATGCCGTAGCGGATCTTGGCCCAGCCATGAAAAAGCAGCAGGACCGCAAGCGTGACGCGCAACAGCACCATGGCTGCCTGGGGATGGTGAAAGTGGCTCCAGAACTTCATGAACTCCCTCGATGTGGATGGGCCCGGTGGGCCGGGTGTTGCTGTGGGTGCATTCTGGCATCAGCGGGCTTTCGGTGTCGGCTGTGGCGGCCCGGAACGGGATTTTCAGACATTTCCTGCGGGCCTGTAGTCCTATGGCGCAACTTGTGACATGTCTCATCACAAGTACCGCAAAGCGGCCTAGCATCGTCCCCAGCCTGTCTCCGAAGCGGTTTGCGAGCACTG
Source organism: Comamonas sp. (assembly GCF_009360615.1). GTDB lineage: Bacteria > Pseudomonadota > Gammaproteobacteria > Burkholderiales > Burkholderiaceae_C > Comamonas. The sequence goes on along the minus strand of NZ_SPEY01000108.1, from coordinate 44,032 downwards.
GTAGGGGTGCCCGGGACCGGGAGGCAAGGTGATCAATCCAATGAACCGATGGGGTCTCCCCAAAACGTCCAATCAAGAAAGGCAGGTTTTCCCATGCGTCAGTTTTCTTTGCGTACCGTCGTGATGGCCACTGCACTGGCGGCCGGCAGCGTGGCCATGGTCGGCTGCACCACCACCAAGCCGGAAACCCAGTCCGCGCCGCGTGCTGATTCCACCACCGTCAATGCGCGCGCCAACGCTGCGCTGGAGCGGCTGTACCAGACGGCGCCGGGCTCCAAGGAAATGGTGGCCCGCTCCAAGGGCGTGCTGATCTTCCCCTCGGTGATCGGCGGCAGTTTCGTCATCGGTGTGGAGCATGGCCGCGGCGTGCTGCGCGTCGGCGGCCAGAACAAGGGCTTCTACAGCACCACGGGCGCCTCGGTGGGCTGGCAGGCAGGCGGCCAGTCCAAGGCTGTGATCTATGTGTTCAACACCCAGGAAGCGCTGGACAAGTTCCTGGCCAGCGACGGCTGGTCCGTGGGCGCCGATGCTACGGTGGCCGCAGGCAAGGTGGGCGCCAATGGCAGCGTGGACACCACGACCGCCCAGGGCCCCGTCACCAGCTATGTGCTGACCAACGCGGGCCTGGAAGCCGGCGTGTCGCTGCAGGGCTCGAAGATCACCAAGGTGGTCGAATGATCCCGGCCCTGAGGGGCCTTTGAACGAAACCGGCCTGCGGGCCGGTTTTCTTTTGTGCGGGCGGATCAGGCGCCGCCGGTTGCGCCGTCTTCACTGGCGGATTGCGGCGCAGCGGGCGCGAGCACGGCCTGCTCTATGCGTTCCAGGCGCTTTTCGATGCGCTCCACGGCTTCGGCGCTCATCTTGATGTCGTAGATGCTCACGGGCTCTTCGCATTCCAGCGAAGGGTCCGTCGAGGCCGACAGGCGGCCCAGCAGGGGGGCCTCGAACGTGGTCTGCAGCCGGGCCACGACTTCGGCGTTCATGGAACGGCCGGTGCGCTTGGCTGCCTCCTCGACGAGGTCCTTGAGTTCCTGCGGCAGGCGCAGCTTGTACTGAGGATCGGTCTGTTTCATCGCCGGCAATCATGGACCGGAAAGGTATTGACTGCAAGGGACCTGATAGGTATTGTTGCTTCGGGACCAGCACGGTCCCGCGCAAGGGATGCCATGAAGACAGTGAAGCAATCGGGCCACAGCCATCAGGAACCCTCACCGCAGCACCAGGAGGTGCTGGCGGTGGATGCGTTGTGCCATATGGGAGCGGCCCTGGGCGTGCTGGAGCTGCATGCCGAACGCGCCGGCTCGGCCATGGTATGTGCCGCGCGTGATTTGCTGCGTGGCTACCACGCCAGCGCTGACCAGGCGGTGGCCGGCCTGCAGGCCGGCGACCGCTCGGCAGGCGTGCTGCCGCAGCTGTCGCAGGACCTGGGCTATGCCATCGAGGTCATCGATCGCGTGAACGATGACGCACCGGACGACCTGGTGCTCTATGCCGTGACCTGCCTGCTCAGAAGCGCCCGAAGCTTTGCCGACGGCCAGCCGTGCGCAGCGGCCTGAGGCTCAGAGCTGGCCCTCGGTCAGCGTGTCGAGCTGGAAGCGGCCGGACTTGTCCCAGAGCCAGGTATCGGTATAGGTGATGCGGGCGGCGCCGGCCGGGGCGGGGAAGGGCGCGGCGGCGCGCACCAGGCGCTCGATCTCGCTCACCACCTCGGGGGCATGGCCGGGCGCGCGCATCCAGTGCAGGCGCTGGACCTGGCCGTTGCGGTCGATCTGGACCTGGAGCACGCCGATCGCGTAGAGCATGGGCGGCAACTGGCCCTTGTAGATGCGATCGGCATTGCGCGCGTACAGATGGTTGGCGGCCACCTTGCGGTACTGCAGCTGTGCGCTGGAGCTGACGTCGTCGGGGCGCGGGCCGGGGCCGGGCGGGGACTTGCAGGCCGTGACCAGGGAGGCAATGGCGGCCATCAGGCCGGCCCACAGCCAGGGGCGGCCGGAACGTGGCTTTTGCACGGAACTGTGCTGCGTGGAATCAGGGGAATCGGGCATGATTGCGAGCGTATCCTGAAACACTGCGGCACCGGCAGTCGGAGCGCAAAACTCAAGTGCCGCAGCGGACAATCCCGCAACAAATTCCAACGAAGCCCGCAGGCGCCACGACGGGCTGTCAGGTGCGCCCATGTGGAGTGACACGTTCAACAAAGTCGAGCAGGGCCTTGCGCAGGGGCCGCTGTGCTGGGTCGAAGTGATGGACTCGCGAGGCTCCGTGCCGCGCGAGCGCGGCGCCTGGATGGCGGTGTTCGCCGACCGCGTGGCCGGCACCATCGGCGGCGGGCACCTGGAGTTCGATGCCATCGACAGGGCCCGCAGCCTGCTGCGCGGCTGGGCAACGCCTGGCGAGCAGGGTAGCCAGGGCGGCCAGGTCGCCACCGAGCACCAGCACCGCTATCCGCTGGGCCCCAGCCTGGGCCAGTGCTGCGGCGGCGTGGTGATGCTGAGGTTCGTGCTGGTGCCCCAGGGCCGCATGGACATGCTGCGCGAGCGGCTGCAGCCGCCGCGCGACTGCGTGGCCCTGTTCGGCGCAGGCCACGTCGGCCATGCGCTGGTGCGCCTGCTGTGCAATCTTCCCTACCGCGTGATGTGGGTGGACAGCCGCGATTCGGTCTTCCCCGAGGAGGAGCACGAGCTCGTGCAGTGCGAGTATTCAGACCCCGTGCAATCGGCCGTGGCCGATCTGCCTGCAGGCTCCCAGGTGCTGATCATGAGCTTCAGCCATGCCGAGGACCTGGAGGTGGTCGCCCAGTGCCTGGGCCGCCAGCGCCAGCACGGCGACCTGCCCTATGTGGGCCTGATCGGCAGCGCCACCAAATGGGCCACCTTCCGGCGCAGGCTGCGCGAGCGCGGCTTCAGCGATGCGGAGCTGGACCATGTGACCTGCCCCATCGGCGTGCCCGGCATCAAGGGCAAGGAGCCCGAGGTGATCGCGGTGGCCGTGGCGGCGCAGCTTCTGCAGCGGCGCAGCGCGGTGTCCGCGCGGAATCAGGGAAATCTCTAGTGAATTGATGCTGCGCAAGCCGATGGGCTGGCGAAAAATTGCATACACTTTGTGTCTACGAAATGGTCGCAGCGGTGCACCGGCGGTATATCTACCGGGTGCGCGGCCTTTTTCTTCTGCTCAGAGCGCCCGCAGTGGTGAGCAGGTTGAACACCGGCGGCCCCCACGCTGCCAAGGTTGAGAGCTATGGAAAGCTACATTCTCGACTGGGCCAACCTGCTGTTGCGGTGGCTCCACGTCATTACGGCCATCGCCTGGGTCGGTTCCTCCTTCTATTTCGTCTTCCTCGACAGCAGCCTGACGCCGCCCGTCGATGACGATCTCAAGAAGCAGGGCGTCAGCGGCGAACTCTGGGCCGTGCACGGCGGTGGGTTCTACCACCCCGTCAAGTTCAATGTCTCCCCGCCCAAGCTGCCGGACCACCTGCACTGGTTCTACTGGGAAAGCTACACCACCTGGCTCAGCGGCTTTGCGCTGCTGACGGTGTCGTACCTGTGGAACGCCAAGATCTACCTCGTCAATCCGGCCGATCCCAACGCCATGGGCTCGGCTGCGGCCATTGCCTCGGCCCTGGCCTTCCTGGTCGTGTTCTGGCTGCTGTACGACGGCATCTGCCGCGTCTTCGGCCAGAAGAAGAACGGCGACGCCACGGTGGGCGCCATGGTGCTGGTGCTGGTGTGCATCGCGGCCTTCCTGGCCTGCCACATCTTCCCGGGCCAGGCCGCCTTCCTGCTGATGGGCGCCATGCTGGCGACCTCGATGAGCGCCAACGTGTTCTTCTGGATCATCCCCGGCCAGCGCACGGTGGTGAAGGCCCTGAAGGAAGGCCAGCCCGTGGACCCCATCCACGGCAAGCGCGGCAAGCAGCGCAGCGTGCACAACACGTACTTCACGCTGCCGGTGCTGTTCGCCATGCTGTCCAACCACTACGGCTGGCTGTACAGCCATGAGCTGAACTGGCTGGTGCTGATCCTGATGATGTTCGCAGGCGCCGCCATCCGCCAGTTCTTCGTGATGCGCCACGGCTTCAAGCTGGGCCGCAATGCCCATCCCTGGCCCTACGCCCTGGTTGGCGTGCTGGTGCTGGTCGGCACGGCCGTCTGGCTCAAGCCCGCGCCGGCGCCTGCCGCAGCGCCTGCGCCGGCTCCCGCCGCCGTGCAGTCGCCTGCCGCAACGACCGAGCCCGCAGCAGCGGCTCCCGGTGGTGACACGGCTGCGCCTGCAGCCCCTGCGTCCCCGGCTGCCGCCGCTCCTGCCGACGGCGCCGTCGGCTATGCCCAGCTCGCGCCCTTCTTGCAGCAGCATTGCGTGGTCTGCCACGGTGCCGCCCTGCAGCAAAAGAATGTGCGCCTGGACTCGCCCGAGCAGGTCAAGGCCCATGCCCAGCAGATCTACCAGCAGGTGGTGCAGCTGCGCAAGATGCCCTTCGGCAATCCGGGCGCCCTGAGCGATGACGAGCGCGGCATGGTCAAGCGCTGGTACGAATCGGGTGCATCGGTGAACTGATCATCCTGCCGCGCCCATGCGCTGCCAGCCACCCGCCCGCAGTCTCGCAAGAGCCTGCGGGCTTCTTGTTTCAGGCAGGCCAGGCCGCTGCGGTGCCGTGCAGGGCCGGATGCCGCGCTTCATCGTGCGGCGTGTGCAGCGCGATGGCGCCGCGCCCCGGCAGGCTTTGCGCCTTGGCCTGCTGCTTGGCCAGGGCCGCGAGGTTGGCGATGTCCTCGGGTGCCAGCAGGCTGCCCGGCGCGACGCGCACCACGCCGATGGACAGCGTGGTGCAGGCAAAGAATCGCCGGATGCCGTGGCGGTCCTCGGCCCAGATGCCGCCGGCCTCGCGCGCCTGGTCGTCGAACAGCTGGCGCGCCTCGCCTGCGAAGGCGCCGACGATGTCCTCGCAGCGCTGCTGCCAGTCCTCGCTTTGCAGCAGCAGCATGAAGTCGTCCCCGCCCACATGGCCCACGAAGTCGCGCCGCGCGTCGCAGTGCGCCACGGCCAGCCGCGCCACCAGGCGGATCATCTGGTCGCCGCGCCAGTAGCCGTAGTGGTCGTTGAAGGGCTTGAAGTGGTTGAGGTCGGCGTAGCAGGCCACGAAGCCGGCGCCGCTGTCCAGCAGGCGCTGCATGTGCAGGCTGATGGGGATGTTGCCGGGCAGGAAGGTCAGCGGGTTGGCGTGGCGCGCGGCCTCGATGCGGGCCTCGGTCACGCGGCGCACCAGCTGCTCGCCCGTGCCCAGGCCCACATAGCGGCCGTTGTCGGTGACGATGAAGCCGTCGCTCAGGTAGCGCTGGTCCTGCGAGGTCAGGATGCCGACGAGCTGGTCCACATCGCAGTCCAGCTCCACGATGCGCGGCTGCACGTTGGCAAAGGCCAGGCAGGGCTTGCGTCCGTGGACTTCACGGAAGTACAGCGTGGCGTAGTGGTTCATGAACTGCTGGCGGTTGATGAGGGCCAGCGGCCGGCCGGCCTCCACGACGGCAATGGCGTGCAGCTGCTGCCCGGCCTGGAACAGCTCGGCCACCTCGTCGTTGCTGGCCGCCGGTGCCACGCAGGGCGCCTGCATCACCATCAGGTTGCGCAGCACGCCCGGGCGGGCGCTGTGGCCCTGGTGGGGCAGCACGGCCACGCGCGGGTCCTGCGCCACGCTCAGCGCCTGCGGGCTGATCTGCGGCTGGGCGGCTTCGGCGGGCCGGCCCAGCAGCCATCCCTGGCCGTACGCAATGCCCAGGTCGCGCAGGGTGCGCAGCTCGTCCTCGGTCTCTATGCCTTCGGCGATCAGCGTGGTTCCGAAGACCTCGGCAATGCCCTTGATGGCCTGCAGCAGCTGCAGCGTGGCCGGGCGCTGCTCGATCTGGTGGATGAAGTACTTGTCGATCTTGACGAAGTCCGGCTTGGCCTCGGACCACAGGCGCAGGCTGGAGCGGCCGTCGCCAAAGTCGTCGAGCGCCAGGCGCGCGCCCGTGGCGTGCACGGCCTTGACGGCGGCGCAGACGGCGGGCATGTCGGTCACATGGTCGTGCTCGGTGATCTCCACCACCAGGGACCGCGCCTGCACGCCGAAGCCGCGCACCGTGTCCCCGACCATGCCGGGGCCGCAGACGCCCACGGCCTGCACCAGCGCCTGGGCGCTGAGGTTGACGAACAGCCGGCCCGGCGCGCCCTGGCGGCCCCAGTCCTGCAGCGCCACGCAGACCGCCAGCAGCTCGAATTCCCGAAGAATGCCCTCGGCCGCAGCGCCCTTGAGCAAGGCGTCGGGCGTGTGCAACGGCATGCCCCGGGGGCCGCGGATCAGCGCCTCATGCGCATAGATGCTGCCGCTGCGCAAGTCGGCCAGCGGCTGGAAGACGCAGTACAGGCCGCCCGCGCGCATGAGCTGTGCCACGGGGCCTGCACCGGACCGCACTGCGGCCGACAGCACGGCCGCCGCAGCGGGCAGGCTGGCGAGCATCTGGGGATCGATCATGGGCTCAACTTTTCAGTTGGATACATTACGTTTCATTGGTGACATATTTGTGACAAGTATGCCGCCTGTCGGCGTGCGTGCTGGCGGCCGATTGACGTGGCTCAAAACGCGGCGGCTGCAAAGCCGGCAAAGTTGCGTGCATGTTCGCCCTGTCTTCCTTGCAAGCTTTCGCCTTCGCGCCGGGTTCCGCCCAGGTGTTGGCCGCGGGTACCTGGCTCAGGCTGCGTCGGCAGTCGCCGGATACGGTGATGTATCTGGAACGCGGTCGCGTGCTCCTGGGCATAGGCCAGGGTGGGCAGATGCGCCACCAGCTGGGTGTGGTGGAGGGGCCGGCCTGGCTGGATGCGGCCTTTGTGCTGCAGCGGCGCGGCAGCAGCCTGGACATGCTGGCCGACAGCGATGTCCGCGTGCAGCAGTTGCCCCAGGCCGACTTCCTGCAGGCCGTCTCGCAACTGCCGTCTCCCGCCCAGCAACTGCTGCAGGACATGGCCCAGGCCTACTGCGCCCAGACCGAGCTGGCCGTGAGCCGCCTGTCCAAGGATGCCGAGGCACGCTGCGCACAGTGGCTGCTGCGCCATGCCATGCCGCACGAGGCGGGCGGCCTGCGCGTGACGCTGCACCTGCGCAAGCGGCTGATCGCCGCCCAGCTCGGCATTGCGCCCGAGACCTTCTCGCGCGTGCTGCGCCAGTTGCGTGAACATGGACTCATCGCGGGCCGGGGCAATGTCATCGATCTGCCCAAGCCTGCGGCGCTCGAGGTGCTGGCGGTAGGCTGATTCCCACGCCGCTGACGGGTGCCGGCCTGCAAGCGCCGGGACTTGCGGGGCGGGGTATCCACTGGTTCGCGGGTTCCACCCAGTGGGACGGCTTTCGGGTCTGCATATATTGAGGGCGTCATGTCACTGGACGCCCGTCGATCCCCCTTTTTCCAGGCGCTGCTGGCATCCCAGGATGCTCCGCAGGTGCCGGACTCGCCCTCGTGGCCGCGCGCGTCCACAGGCTGGGGCGCCATGCGCTGCACGGTGCTGGCGCTGGCCGCCGCGGCCGTGCTTGTGGTGGGCCTGGGCAGTGCCTGGTGGGTATCGCACAGCATGCGCCAGCAGACGCTGGAGCGCGCCATGGCCCGGCAGGCCGACGAGGTCGATACCGTGGCGCGCATGCTGGCCTCGCGGCTGGAGCAGCAGCAGCGCCTGCTGTGGGTGCTGGCCCAGGGCATGGCCGACCGGGGCGGCGACCCCAGCCGCCTGATGGGCGAGATGCTGCGCGGAGACGCATCCGTGCGGCTGTTCGACACATTGCAGCTGGCCGATGCGCGTGGGCAACTGCAATTGAGCCTGCGCGGCGGCCGCTCCGAACCCCTGGTCGATCTGGACGAAGGCGTGCGCGACGTGATGCGGCGCAGCCTGGCCGATGGCAAGCCCGTGGTCTCCACCATGGTCCGCAAGGGGGCCGATCCCGCAATGATGGAGTTGCTGTACGCCGTGCCGCTGCGCGCCGGCAACGGCACGGTCAGCGGCGTGCTTTCGGCGGGCGTGCGCATGTCCGGCCAGGCGCTGCTGCCGCCCGGCATCGACCCTTCGCGCTCCGCAGGGCGGCTGCTGGTCATGCAGCGCGACGGGCAGATCCTGGCCCACTCCGATCCGTCGCGCTGGACGGCGCGCGCCGAGGCCGAGCCCGGCCTGGGCGCGGACTGGTTGCAGGACCCTTCCGCCGGCGGCCTGCAGGTGGGCCCCGATACCCAGCGCCGCGCCGGCTACCTGGTGACGACGGCCGGCATGCCGCTGCCGCAGTGGCTGGTGGTCAGGATCACCCCCGAGGAAGCCATTGCGCCCAGCCTGGCGCCGCGCGTGCTCTGGTGGCTGCTGGCAGCCGTCGCGGGGGTCACGGCGCTGCTGGTGCTGCTGCTGATCCTGGTTACCGAACCCATGGCCGCCTTGCATCGCAGTGCACGCCAATGGCTGGCGAGCCAGGGGCGGCTGATGGCCGAAGAGCCCGATCCCGCGCCGGAGCCGGCGCCAGGCCATGCCGAGGAAGGCGGCTGGCGCATGCCCTGGACCCATGCCTGGGGAGAGGCTTCCACGCTGTGGCAGGCCCTGCACCGCCTGGGCCAGATGGGCCAGGACCAGGCCCACGAGGTCGGCCGGCTGCAACTGCAGCTGCAAACGCTGATGGACTACGCGCCCGTGGGCCTGGTGGTCACGCATGCGGCGCATCTGGAGCTGGTGGGCCTGCAGGCCGCGCGCATGCTGGGATATCCGCCGCGCGAACTGCAGGGGCAGGCGATACGCCAGCTGTGCGCCTCCGACGCTGCGCACGCACAGTTGCTGGAGCGTGTGCGCAAGGACCTGGACATGTACGGCCAGTTCGACAGCGAGCAGTGCTTTGTCCGCAAGGACGGCCGCCCCATCTGGGTGCGCCTGCACGGCCAGAGCCTGCAGCGCCTGCAGCGCGGCCTGGAGCCACGCGCCGTGGTGCCGGCCGATCCCACCCTGGTCTGGGTGGTCGAGGACGTGACCATGCAGCGCCTGGTGCGCGAGCAGCCGGGCTGGAAGGCCATGCACGATCCGCTGACCCTGCTGCCCAACCGCGAGGCCTTTGCCATGCGCCTGCATGAATGGCTGCAGGAATGCAGCGCCGCCCAGCGCCTGCCCGCCGAGGCGCTGCAGGAAGAGGCCTCCTCCTCGCAAGCCGACGCCGAGGTTGCTGCCGTGGCCACGGCCGCGGTCGAAGTCGCCATTTCTCCCATGCCGCACCATGGCGTGATCCTGTTCCTGGACCTGGACCACTTCGCCCACGTCAACCAGCAGGGAGGCCATGCGGCCGGCGACGAGGTGCTGTGCCACATGGCCCGGCTGATCGACAGCGTGGTGCGGCCCTTGGGCTGGGTGGCGCGCCTGGGCGGCGACGAGTTCGCCGTGCTGCTGGCCGGCGTCCCGGCCGAGCAGGGCATGCTGCTGGCGCAGAGCCTGTGCATGGCCGTGCAGGACTGGGAAGGCGCGCACGAGGGCCAGCGCTACCTGATGGGCGCCAGCGTCGGCATGGTGGTGCTCGATGCCCGCCAGCACACGGTCAGCAGCGCGCTGCGCTCGGCCGACATGGCCTGCTATGCGGCCAAGCGCAAGGGCCGCAACCGCGTCGAGGTGCTGGAGGCCGCATGAGCGCCGGGGCCGCGCCTCATTCGAAGGATTCGCTGAAGCGCCGCAGTCCCTCCGGATCGATCAGGGTCAATGCCCCATAGGAGACGCGGACCGCTCCGATGTCCTCCAGCTCTCCCAGGGTGCGATTGACGATCTGGCGCGACACGCCGGCCAGGCTGGCCAACTCCTCCTGCGACATGCCCAGGTGCCGGTTGCCGGTGTCCGGATACAGCCTCGAATCGGTCAGCTCCGAGATGCAGTGCGCCACATGGCGGCTGGAATGGTGCAGCCGCGCATGCTCGCAGCGGCCGATGAACTGGCCCAGGCGCGCATTGAGCTGGTCCAGCAGGAAGCGGTTGAAGCCGAGGCTGCGCTCCAGCAGCCAGTGAAAGGTGCTGGCCGGCATCAGTGCCACCAGCGTATCCTCGATCGCCGTCGCGTCGAACGGCCAGCATTCGTGCTTGAGCAGTGTGCCCTCGCCGAACCAGCAACCCGGGGTAAAGGTGGCCAGCGTGGTGCTGCGCCCGGTAGGCGACAGCGCATGGATCTTGACCGCTCCCTGGACGATGCCGGCCCAGTGGCCGGCCCGGTGCGTCTTGTGGCAAAGCGGGGCGCCGGCCGGTATGTGCCGCAACAGCACCTCCCGCCGCAACCTGAGCAGGTGGGCCCTGCTCAGGTGGGGCGCAAAGGGCGCGGACTTGAGGACGGCGTTGATCGTGGGCGGCTGCATGGTGCTTGATGCAAATCTTCAATGAAAGTCTGCTGCTTCATTGCCTGGATTGGCACGCTGCAAACCCTGATCACCGGCCCCCGGACCCCTGCGGGACTTCGCGCAGGGTGCAGCTCAATCGTTGCGCGAGACCGGCGCAGGCCCGGCCTTGGTGCCCGCCGGGCCGGCACTGAAATCGGTCAGGAAGGCCGCCTCCTGGCTCTGGCCCGTTCCGGCCTGGCTCCAGTCGCACACTCCTGCCGCAAACACTGCGGCAAGGCGCTTTTGCTGTGCCGGGCTGAAGGTGATGCCGGCGTACTCCGGGCTGGTGAACGAAAGGGGCTTGAGCTGGCACTGGTAGATGTCCTCCGCGAGCGGACCTCCGGCTACCTGGCGTGGCGACAGGGTCGGCTTGAGGGGACAGGCTGGGTCGTCCAGGGCCAGGACTTTGTCGAGATCCGAAGGGACGGCTCCCGTCGCGGCGATGCATCCATCCCTGACATCCGAAGGCCTGTTGCGCACCACTTTCTGTGCCAGCGCCGCGCCGGTGGTGTCGCGCTCCACGGCGGTCAGCCAGCGGTCCATCATGACAAAGGCCTCGCGTCGCATGGCAGGGGCGATCAGCAGCGGGATCATGCCCTTGCTGGCGCGGATCACGTGGTTGTCATGGTGGCCGTTGGCGGCATCCAGCCGTGCGCGTTGCTGCAGGCTGCGCCAGGTCATGTGGATGTCGCTGCCGCCCTCGGGCCGCAGGTCGATGATGGCCACCTGGGACAGGTTCCTGCCGTTGCTGGTGAGGCCACTGCTGTAGAGCCTGGGCAGCAGGCTGGCCACGGCCCGCTCGCGGGCTGCCGGCCTGGACGCAGTGCCGCCGGTCCAGTCCATGTCGTTGGTGTAGCTGCCGATGCCTTCGTTGAGCTGCACGAAAGCCTCCGCGTCGATGGCGCCCGACTGCAGTGCCTTGAGTCCGTACTGCAGGCCCGTGTTGTCATACGGCAGCTGCGGCTTGGTGTGGCCGTCGGTGTCCTTGAACGTCCCGAACACCGGGACCAGCATGTCGTGGATCGAGCAGCGCACGCCCTGGCCGCGTGTGCGCGGGTCGTAGACGATGGAGGCGGGAAAGCCCACGCCGCAGTTGTCGGGCAGCCGGGGGTTCTGGGGGGCGATGAAGCTCCCTACCCATTTGTCGCAGTAGCTGGCCGGATGGCCATTGATGGCGGCCTTCGCGGTGTCGCTCAGTGCCTGTCCTGCGGCCGTCCTGTAGTAGTTGGACAGCAGGCCGCAGTCGCGTGTTTCCATCCAGGTGGACACCGCATCGGGATAGCTCAGCCCCGTCTGTATGCCCTGCAGCAGACCCGGCATGGCGGAGGCGATCACTGTCTGCATCATGGAGCCACCCGAGTCGCCGTCGCCCATGGTGTAGCGCACTTCGCCGTAGTTCTCGATCAGGTGCTCCTTGATGCGCATCATGTTCTCGGCGGCCAGCAACTCGTTGTTGTTGTGCAGGTGGTTGGTCAGCATGGCTTTCACGACCATGTGGCCTGCCGCGAGCGCGTTGGGGTCGAACGGCAGGCTGCCGCTGAACTGGTCGAGGAGGTTGACCGCCGGCTCCTGGAAGCGATTGCCGGAAGCGGCTGCGCCGAATCGCCACAGCACCTTGCCGTTCCATCCCTTTTGCGGCTCCCAGGGCGTCCAGGCAAGCGCGGGGTCATGGTAGGCCAGGATCTGGTAGGTGCCGCGGCCCATGACGCCAGTTTCCATGCGCAGCAGGTGCTTGACCGTATCTCCGCGGTCGTTGGTGAAGTCGGCGATCTCGCTGTCGGCCGGGCGCTGCGATGGGTCGTAGGCCACATGACAGGGCGTGGCGCCTGCCGGACCCATCGTGCAGGCGCTGCCTTGCCTGGCCTTGGGCATGTAGTAGTAGGTGTACTGGGTCCTGGTATTGCACTGGACATCCACCGGATCGGTATCGAGACCGCTGACGCGCGTGGTCACGGTCGCCGAAAGTGCCGTGCCGGGCACCGAAACGGTGGCTTGCGCGCCATTGCGCGTGGCGCAGATCCACGGCGCGGTCTGCGGCCCGGCGAAGATGGGATCGCCCCGGCCATGGTTGGTGATGTCCAGCCGTGCCCTCGCGCTGCCGGCCGCCGTGGCGGTGAGGGTGTTGGCGCCCACCCTCAATCCCTCGATCCGGCCCAGAATCCGGCCATTGGCGCGCTGGGCGAACCGGGCGGTGACATCCGTGCCATTGAGCGCCACCTTCAGCGCACCGGGCGGGCTGCCCTTGGGCAGCACAATTTCAATATAGGCATTGCCGTCGCTGATCATGTCGGCCCGGTTGGACAGGCTGCGTATCTCGATGACACCCAGGCCTGAATCACCGCTGCCGCCGCAGGCGGTCAGCACACTGGCGAGCGTGGCTGCGGCCACCATGCCCGAAAAAGGGGTTGGCTGTTTCATCGTCTTGTCTCCTGCAATCCACTTCCTTTTGAAGCGATTTCATTGAATCACGCTAACAGTCTGAAAGTCTGTATAGGTTTGGACAATGGTTTGCCGGCGACTGGCTCGCATATTGCATGTGCTGCGTGCACAAGTGTTTAACCGCCCCTGCCCAGGGCATTCTTGGTGCTTGTATCTAGCTGGCGGGGGTCATGGCTGGGTTACGCTGCGGGCTCCCCATGACCTGCGGCGCGTCCCCGGCGCGACCGCTCTTTTTTTCGCTGATTGCTTCGCTACATTGGCCAGGCTGCCGGCGCTGCGCCAGGCTTCGGCCTGATAGGGCTGGGCGATGCCCTTGCTCTGCCGGCCCATCGGCGCACCGAGTTTCTTCTTCAGGCCATCCAGGGCGCTGACTTGCACGCGCAACAGCTCGGCGATCGCTTCGTTGGCGTCGGCGTAGCGCTCGTTGGGGAATGTCTTCAACTGTTCGGCCATGCCAGATTTGGCCTGCCATTCGCCAACGATCTCTGCGGCCAGTGCCTGCTGGTGTTTGCCGATGGCTTGCAGCAGTGGGCAATAGCGCGCTTTCTGTTCGGCCTGGGCGAGGTCCAGATTGGGGTCGAAAAGAATGTATTCGTAGGCGGTCAGGCCCTGAACCACCACGCTGGCATTGGACAGGTCATCTGCACTCAGCTGCGGCTTGTTCTTCAGTAATGCTTCGACCTGGCGCTGCACCAGGTTCTTCTTGTCCGGCCAGAACTGGATCTGCCAGGCGCGGTTGCCCTCGGCCAGCGGCCCGACCAGCAATGGCTGCAGGCTGGCCCAGGCGCTTTGCGCGCCGAGAAAGGCCTGGCGAGCGGCACTCAGATCGGTGCTGCCTGCGCAGAAGGCTTCGGCATTGGCCGCCAACTGGCGGTCAGCTTCCTGCCAACTGCTGTAGGCCGGCAACAGCACGCCATCGGTCAGCGCAGCGCTGACCTTGGCTTGCGGGTCCTGCTGGCCACAGCCGACCAGGGCCAGGCCGAGCAGGGAGGCGATCAGGGTTTTGTGCAACATCGCAGGCTCCTCAAAGGGAATTCAGGAAGGCGAGCAGCGCTGCTCGCTCGTCGGCATCGAATTTCAGCACATGCAGTTTGGCCGCTTCGGCCTCGCCACCGTGCCAGAGAACGGCTTCCAGCAGGTTGCGTGCACGGCCGTCATGCAGGAACTGAGTGTGACCATTGACCGTTTGCGTCAGGCCAATGCCCCACAACGGCGCCGTGCGCCATTCGCGACCGCTGGCGAGAAACTCCTCGCGGCCATCGGCCAACCCGTCGCCCATGTCATGCAGCAGCATGTCTGTATAAGGACGGATCAGCTGGTTGGCCAGTTCCGGCTCGGCGGCATCGGCCGACGTAGTGAAACTGGGTGTATGGCATTTCTGGCAGCCGGCCTGATGGAACAGGCTCTTGCCCTTGAGCACCTCGGGGGCATCGACGTCACGCCGGGCCGGCACGGCCAGGTTGCGGCTGTAGAACAGTACGCTGGCCAGGATATTGTCGCTGACCTCCGGTTCGCCACCATGGGGCGCGGCCAGGCAATCGGCTTGCGCCGGGGTGCAGTTGTCATGGGGGATCAGCGAACTGGTCAGGCCCATGTCGTTGGCGAAGGCATCGGCATTCTGCTGATTGAGATTGGGCTGGCCAGCCTTCCAGCCGAAACGGCCGAGCACGCTACGTTGCAGCTGTCGATCCCAGACGATGTTGGGGCGCCCGGAAATGCCGTCACCATCGGCGTCATCCGGATCGGCATTGGCCAGAATGGCGTCCTCGGCAATGGCCTCGAGCAGGCCGAGTCCGATCATCGGCGGGGCGATACGCGTGGAGAACAGGGTGTCCGGATGCATGGCGCCATAGCCCAGCTGGCTGATCTGCAGCTCAGGTTTGCGCAGCTCCACCAGGGTGCCATCGGCGAAGCGCACCGGCACGCTGCTGTAGGTGACGCGGACCTTGCCCTCGGGCGCTACGCCGGGGTTGGCCATGTCCTGCAGCTGGGTGCCGTAGGTGGGCTCGGCCACCACGCCCTGGCGCACCAGCAACTCGGCATGCTCGGGGCCGGCCGGCAGTGACAGACGCACCAGCATCGAGGCGGCGCTGACCGCATCTGGCCCCGGCGGATGGCCGCGACCATCCTTGATGTGGCAGTTCTGGCAGGCATTGGTATTGAACAGCGGGCCCAGGCCATCACGTGCGGTGGTGGTGGCTGGCGCCGTGACCCAGGGGTTGCGGAAGAAGCTGTTGCCCACTGCGAAATCCAGGCGACGGCTGGGTGCGAGGTTGGCCGAGGGCAGGGAGAAGGCGTTGTGATCGAACTTGCGCACCGTCGCCGCACCGGCAGAAAGGGCCTCGCCGGGTTCCGCCGCGGTGAAGTGCGGTTGCTGCTCGCAAGCGATCAGAGTCAGGGCCATGAAGGGCAGCAGGCAGCGCTGGAGCGGCGACATCGAGGAACAATCCGAACGGGCAAGAAAGCGGGGCGCCAAGATTAGCAGGCTAACGGAATTTAAATAAGATGGATTAGCGTTAGCCAGGCGTGGCCAGAGGTCGCGGGCGTGAGTTGGATGCCAGCCCATTTCTTTCCTGCCATAAGCTTTTTCGATTATTTATGCGAGGGCTGCGGCTTCAGGGATTGGTGACCACTAAGAGCAAGAACGTTCAAGACCTGCCTGGGGCTGCTTGGTTAAGCTGGTCGGCCCAAGGAGGTTCCATGTCCCGTCATCACGAATTCACCCAGGGCGCCCGCGATATGCTGCCGATGCTGCTCGGCGCCATTCCCTTCGGCATCATCTTCGGCAGCCTGGCAGGCGCTGCCGGGCTCGATCCCTGGCAGACGCAGGGTATGTCCTTGCTGGTATTCGCTGGTTCGGCGCAGTTCATCGCCATCAGTCTGTTGACCGGCGGTGCCGGTATTGCGGTGGTGTTGCTGACCACCTTCGTGGTCAACCTGCGCCATGCCCTGTATAGCGCCAGCCTGCAGCCATACGTGCGTCATCTGCCCAAGCGCTGGCGCGTGCCGTTGGCCTTCTGGCTCACCGATGAGGCCTATGCGGTGGTGGTGCAGCGCTACGCGCGTGGTGACAAGGGCGCCTATCGCCATTGGTACTTTCTCGGCGCGGCCCTGGCCATGTACTGCAACTGGCAGCTGTGCACGCTGGTCGGCGTGCTGTTCGGTCAGGCAGTGCCGAACATCGGTGAGTGGGGGCTGGATTTCGCCATGCTGGCGACCTTCATCGGCATCGTCGTGCCGATGCTGCGCAATCAGCCGCAAGTGGCGGCCGCCCTGGTTGCGGGCGCCGTGGCGCTGCTGTGCCATGCCTTGCCCTACAAGCTTGGGCTGATGGCGGCTGCGGCCAGTGGCATCGTCGTCGGCGTGTGGTTGGAGCGGCGTAACCCGGCGCTGCAGGAGGAGTTGCTCTGATGGATATCTGGTTGCTGATTCTGGGCATGCTGGCGATCACCTTCATCACCCGCTACAGCCTGTTCGCATTCCCTGATCTGCGTTTTCCGCCATTGATCAGACAGGGGCTGCATTACGTACCTACTGCGGTGCTGACGGCCATCGTGGTGCCCGGCATGCTCATGCCGGACGGGCAGAGCTGGGCGTTGAACTGGAACAACGCCTACCTGCTGGCGGGCCTGGTCGCCATTGCCATCGCCGCTTTAACGCGGCACTTGCTGGCGACCATCGGTGGTGGATTGCTGGTGTTCTTCCTGCTGCGCTGGGCGTTCGGGCAACTGCCGATCTGAGTGGCGCGGAGCTGGCCTGGTGCGCATGGCGCACCCTAGCCGGGTAGATCGTGGTAAGGCCGCTATACCAGCGCGCTGACCTTCAGGTCGCGCTGGCTCAAGCGCAGGTACTGTTGGTCAGCCTTGAGCAGTAGCGCGTGTTCGTCGACGCTCAGTTCTTCATGGGCATGACCTTCGGCCTGGCTGCGGTAGAGGCTTTCACCGGGGTGGCGGCGCAGGCATTGGTAGCGCTGCTGGCGTGGTTCCACCTTGAAGCTGAACATGTCGATATAGGCGACCTGCATCTCATCACTCTGCCCGGTCTCCAGCGCGCTGCGTTGCAGGGCTGGGGTGTGGGTGAAGGGCGAGGCCGAGAGCATGACATGTTGGCATTGCAGTAGATCAGGGCGTGGTTCGCCGTTGAGCAGCCAGTTGCCGCGCAGATCACGCTGTAGACAGAGGTTGCGCTGGCCGTGGTTGTCGACCTTGAGCCAGAGGCGGCGGAAGCGCCAGCGCGGATCGCACTCGATCATGTAGTTGGCAACGATGCTGTTGCCCTTGATGACCTGCATGAGGTGGCTGGTTGCCTGGATGCCATTGGCATCCTGACTCAGGCGCAGGGTTTCCACGCCGGGGGTGCACCAGGGTTTCCATACCAGGGTTTGCTGCATCGGTCGACTCCATGCCGAGCGCGAAACAGGAGGGAAGGGCGCTAGCGCGCAGAACACGTTCCCTCGTGTTCCATGTTGTTATTGCGCGCAGCATAAAGCGACAGCGATGTGATGTCTGTCAGCTTTTGCTGACAGTAGCGCAGGTTTTTGCGCTATGGATTCAGGCTTTCGGCTTCAGCGGTAGCTGTTCGAACTTCACGCCGTCAAGGCCATGCACCATCAGCGCGCGGATGTTGCCGTGGTCACTGCCTTGCGGCGTGGCCAGCACGCTGCGGTAGTGCTCGCCGAAGGCACGCAGCGCTTCGTCCTTGCTCAAGCCTTCCAACAGGGCCAGGCCTAGGGTCTTGCAGGAGCCTTCGTTGTGTCCGGCCGCGTTCTCCACGTCACCGTTACGGAAGGCGCTGGGCTGATAGTCGTAGTGCGCGGCAACGAAGGCCAGGGTTTCACTGAAGGCGTAGTCATCCTGCTGCAGACGGCTGCGCAGGGTATTCAGAGCGGTCATTCAGGCTTTCCTTTGGCAAATGCGGCTTTCTGCTCGGCCGAGGCTTCTTTCTGATATTTGGCTTTCCAGTCGGCATAGGGCATGCCGTACACGGTCTCGCGGGCCTGATCGGCGCTGACCTCGACACCGAGGTCGTCGGCAGCGGCCTTGTACCATTTGGACAGGCAGTTGCGGCAGAAACCGGCCAGGTTCATCAGCTCGATGTTCTGCACGTCAGGACGGCTGCGCAGGTGCTGCACCAGTGCGCGAAAGGCTGCAGCTTCCAGTTCGAGGCGTTCTTGCTCGGTCATGGTGGGCTCTCCGGGGATGGGTGGCGGCGATGATAAGAGCCTTGCCGGAGAGCGACAAGCCGCTGTCAGCGATGGCCGGCCAGGGTGATGGATACCGACTCGGCGAAACGCAGGGCATGCGGTTTGTCCACTTCCACTTCGGCGTAACGCACGGCCTGATGGGTCATCACCAGGTCTAGGATTTCCTGGGTCAGGCGCTCGAGCAGGGCGAAGCGATTGCCTTCGACATGGGCGATGATCGCCTTGGTGATGGTGCGGTAGTTCAGCGCATGCTCGATATCGTTGACCTCTACCGCATCGACGGCGGGGTAGAGGATGGTCAGGTTGATCAACACGTCCTGCTTGTTGTTGATCTCTTCCTCCTTGATGCCGATGTAGGTGCGCAGGCGCAGGTCCTTGACGCGGATGCGAGCCATTCCAGGTTCCAGTCGCGGCATTAGTTGTTCCGTCCGATCAATTGCAGGAATTCGTGGCGAGTGTTGCAGGACTCGCGGAAGGCGCCAAGCATCACCGAGCTGCTCATCACCGAATTCTGCTTCTCCACGCCACGCATCATCATGCACATGTGCTTGGCCTCGATCACCACCGCGACGCCGGCGGCGTTGGTCACGCGGGCGATAGCATCGGCGATCTGCTTGGTGAGGTTTTCCTGGATTTGCAGGCGCCGCGCGTACATGTCGACGATGCGCGCCACCTTGGACAGCCCGAGCACCTTGCCGGTGGGGATGTAGGCGACATGCGCCTTGCCGATGAAGGGCAGCAGGTGGTGTTCGCACAGCGAGTACAGCTCGATGTCCTTGACGATCACCATCTCGTCATTGTCGGATTCGAACAGCGCACCGTTGACGATCTCCTCCAGTGACTGCTGGTAGCCATGACACAGATACTGCATGGCCTTGGCCGCGCGTTTGGGGGTGTCGAGCAGGCCCTCGCGCTCCGGGTTTTCACCGAGGCCTACGAGGATCTCGCGGTATTGCTGGGAAAGAGGTTGGCTCATGGCAGTGTCCTGAGCAGTCGCTTCACTTGAGGTGGCGGCCGCCGTTGAGGGTAAGGGTCGTTCCGGTTACGTAGGAGTTGTCCAGCAGATAGCGCAAGGTCTGGTAGAAGGCCTGCGGGCCGGGTTCTATGCCCAGCGCCGATTTGGCCAAGGTCTTGATGCGGTAGGCGTCGTCATCACCATCGTTGAACATCAGCAGTGCTGGCGCGATGGTGTTGACCTTGATGCGTGGGGCAAAACGCGCGGCGAACGACAGCGTCAGGCTTTCCAGACCCGCCTTGCTGGCGCAGTAGGCGGGGCGATTGGCGCTGCCCTTGCGCACCACGTCGTCACTCACGTGCACGATGTCCGCGTGTTCCGACTGCAGCAACAGCTCGCTGCAATGCAGGTTGATCAGGTAGGGCGCAAGCATGTGCACGCTGAACAGCTGGCGAAAGACTTGTGCTTCTTCGCCCGGCGTTTCCGCCAGCCACTGCGAGGCGTTATGCACGATCGCGCGCAGGCCGTTGCACTGCAACTTGACCTGCTCGATGAACGCCATGATGCCGCTCTCATCACTGAAATCCGCCTGCAGAGCGATGGCGCCGCGTTCACGCAGCCGCGAAATGTCGTCGCGGTTCTGGCGGTAGCTGATGATCACCGGCTGGCCTTCGTCAAGCAGACGTTCGGCGCAGTAGAGGCCGACCCTCTGGCCGGCGCCGGTGATCAGGATGGGGAAGCTGGCAGCGCTCATGTGCGACTCGTGAGAAAGAAATGAAGGCCTGGCTCGTATCGCCTCGGGATACCTGACCAGTGGCAGGCGCTACTCACCAGACCGTGGATAAAGCTATACCAGAGCTGCAGGTTGTACAACCATGTGCGACATGTGGTTTTGCTATCAGACTGAGTGAATTTGCCTATTTTGCTGAGTTTTAAGGATTTTTACTGAGGGATTCGAGAAAGGCTTTTGTACTTTACCTGTACGAATCTATGTTTTTGTACAGATATTGGCTGCTTGTAGAACGAAATCGGCCAGCACGAGGCTGGCCGATTGGTAGAAATGGATGCTTTCAGGGCTTGCCGATGCTGGCGGCTCGCCTGCTCAGCCGCTGCGGATAGTTACCTTGTAGCCAGGGTTCCAGCAGGCGAGTGGAAAGCGGGATGAACCAGTAGGTCATCAGTGGCGTCAAGGCCAGCGTCGACAGCAGCACGCGGGTGACCAGCGAAAGGTCGGCGAGCCAGGGGCCGAACAGCAGGTTGAAGGCCAGGGACACCGGAAAGAATGCCAGCCAGATCGCCACGCTCTGCTTCCAGCGCGGAGCCTGTCGATGGGCACTGCCGAACCAGGCGTCAAGGCCGACTGCACGCTTCTCCTGCGGTTCGGCAAACAGGCCCGCACCCCGCTGCAGCCAGGCCTGGCGTGAGGCCGAGTGCTCCCAGGAAGCCATGGTCTGTTCGTCGCTGAAACGGAAAACGATCTGAAACTCATCATCGCCGGCAGGAGGTGCCAGCACGCCGGAGCCGAGGTAACCAGGGAAGTCGGTGGCCAGATGTTCACCTTCACGCAGCCAGGCGATGAAATCGTGATAACGGCCATTGGCGACGCGGCGCGCCACCATCAGGGTAACGGGGGACATTGTGTATCTCCTCGGGTGTTGCCGTCGGCCGGGGTATGGCGTTGGGCGTGGTCGAGCACGGGGTGATGTGCTCGACGAACAATGCAGCAAGGATTATTCCCGTTTTGCGAAAATTAGCCAGCGTCAGCTGATGGCGGGCGTTGAGTCGAGCAGATGTCGCCCTTTCGGCAGCGCGCCGCACCGTCAGGGTGCGGTAGCCGCGCCAGATGAGGGCGCAGACGGCAGAACAGTCGGTAGCCCCATTCCAGCAGTGGGCGCAGCGGTCGCCAGCGCAAGGGCGCCACCCAGGTTCCCAGGCCCGCGGCTTCCCAGCTCCACAGGCTGGCATCAAGACCCAGCAACCAGGTGCCATCGGCCCAGCGAGCGTGCAGGCGATTCTGCATCGCAGTCAGGGACAGCCCCAATGGCAGTGGATCGAAGTCCGCGGCAGAGATGTCCACCAGCAGTAGCCGCTGGGGCGATGCGTGCCGGCTGAGTAGACGGATTTCACGCGCGCAGAGCGGGCAGTCGCCGTCGAAATAGAGGGTCAATGGCCAGGTGGGGTTGTGCATGTGGCTGACTTGTATAATTCTTGCACAATGTAAGCCTGGCCAAGCTGGGTTACAATCCCTCTACATTCGTTGCCACGATGCCCGAAGCCATGCCCGAACTCGCCTCCGTCACATCGCTTGCGTCCAGCGCTTTGAAGCAGGAAGAGCTGTTCCCCATCCGCGAGGTTTCTCGCCTTACCGGCGTCAATCCGGTCACCCTGCGTGCCTGGGAGCGGCGTTACGGCCTGATTCAACCGACGCGTACCGACAGCGGCCATCGTCTCTACTCGCAGGCCGATATCGATGCGGTGCGCAGCATCCTCGCCTGGATCGAACGTGGCGTTGCGGTCAGCAAGGTTGGCTCGATCCTGGCCAAGAGCGCCAGCAGTCGCAGCGTCGCCACCCCGGCCTACAACGAAGTCAGCAATGACGACTGTAGTCAATGGCAGGGTCAGGTGCGTAGCGCGCTGCAGAACTTCGATGAGCCGCGTCTCGAGCGTCTGTATGGGCAGATTTTCTCCTGCTACCCGCTGCCGGTGGTGTTCCAGGATATTTTCATGCCGGTCTGGCAGGAATTGCTGCTGCGTCAGGACGAAGTCGGCCTGCGCGGCGAGTGGCTGATGCTCGACGGCTTCCTGCGTGGGCGCTGCTGGCAGCGTCTGCAATTGGGGCGTGATGATTCGCGTGAGCGCGTGCTGCTGGTGGCACTACCTGGCCACTGCCGGGAACTGGAGTTGCTGGTTGCCGCGTTGCTGCTGGGCAATCAGGACGTCGACGTGGCGGTGATGGGGCCAGGCGTACCCATGACCGATCTGGCCCTGGTCTGTGAACGCATGCAGCCCCAGGCCCTGGTGGTCTTCAGCAACCAGCCGCCAGGCGAGGAGTTCCCGCGGCAATTGGCGCGCCTGGCGCTGAGGCTGGAGTGTCCGTTGCTGCTGGCCGGTGACAGTGCCGATCTGGCGGAGGAAAGTCTGGCCGGTTCGCCCATTGCTTGCCTGGGTAACGAAGGACGCCTGATGCAGCGTCGTATGCAGCAGTTCCTGGCTGGCCATCTCGATACCTGAGGTGGTCCAGGCCACTGAGCTTCAGCTCATTGCTGCAGTCTGCGACTGTTGTTCGCTGTGCTGTTCGAACAGGTACTGACGCAGAGTTTGCTCATCTTCCGTATGTAGCGTCTGCAGGCTGTAAGCGTAACGCTTCTGGCTGACGCGTCTTGCGAGCCGCGCGCGCAATTGAACGCGGCGCTCCTGGGGCAAAAGCAGTTGCAGCAACTGATCCTTGGCCGGCGTGCCTGTTTTGCTGTATTCCACCAGGATTCCATTGTTCGATAGCTCCAGCGCCTTCAGGCCACTGGGCTGGTCGCTGTCGTCCAGCAGTGCTAATGCCGTGGGCAGGACAAGACGCCATGGGCGTTCGCTTACCCCTTGTTCGAAGATCAGCGGGGCGCCCAGCTCCAGGCGTGACTGACTGTGGTCGTCTTGGATCAGGTGCAGGGGGAAGCTCAGATGCTGATTGTCGGTATGCGTATCCAGGCTTAGCTGTTCTTCGTTGCCCAGGCGAGCCAGAAGCTCACTGAGTCGTTTGCCCAGAGCCAATGGCGGCGCTGCGTTAGGGCGCCGCTTTTGCGGAGGTTTGAAGAGGATCTTCTGGATGAAATCCAGTTCGTCCTGAGTCAGCAGCGGATCGCTTTGCATGGGATAATACTGCACGGGGTCAAACCCATCTGACTGCGCTGGCGAAGGATAGTTTTATCCGTTCGTCAGTTTTTGAGACGCGCCAGCTCGGCCTTCAGCTCAGTGACCTCTGCCTCCAGCTCACGCACTCGCTGCTTGGCTTCGACCTGTTCGGTAACATCCTTCTGGATACCGATGTAGTAGGTCAACTGGTCGCTTTCGTTCAGCACCGGAGTGATCGATAGCTCGTTCCAGAACGCGCTGCCATCCTTGCGGTAGTTACGAATGATCTGTCGGCAGGGCTTGTTCGCCTTGACCGCTTCGCGAATGGCCTGCAGGCCGAGCTGTGCACGGTCAGTGCCCTGCAGGAAACGGCAATCCTGATAGAGGATGTCATCGCAGGGGTAGCCGGTCAGGCGCTCGAATGCCGCGTTGGCGTAGATCAGAATATTGTCTTCGCCCTCCTGCTCGGCCACCACGATCCCATCGTTGGAGGCGTCGACTACCAGTTGCAGCAGTTTGGCATTGATCATGAGTCCGGTTCCGCGATGGATATGGGCTGCATTCTAAAACATCGGGTCGGGCTGTCCACTTGCGGCATAATGCGCGGCGTTTTTCCTGTTTCCGGAGTTGTCATGAAAGTCGCCATTCTCTCGGGCTCGGTCTACGGTACGGCCGAGGAAGTCGCTCGCCACGCCGAGCGCCAGCTCAAGACCGCCGGGTTGGACGCCTGGCACAAAGCGAACGTGAGCCTCGAGGAGCTGCTGGCCTTCGCGCCGGACGCCTTCCTTACCGTCACCTCCACCACTGGCATGGGTGAGCTGCCAGACAACCTGCTGCCGCTGTACAGCGAAATCAGAGACAGTTTGCCGGCCTGGAGCGGCAAACCGGCTGCGGTGCTGGCGCTGGGCGACTCCAGCTATGACACCTTCTGCGGCGGCGGTGAACTGATGCGTGAGTTGTATGCCGAGCTGGGCCTGCGCGAAGTGGTGGAAATGCTGCGCCTGGACTCCAGCGAAACCGTCACGCCTGAAACCGATGCCGAACCCTGGCTGCAAGCCTTCGTGGCGGCGCTGAAGGCCTGACGTGCACCCGCGCGCTCGCCAGTTGATCGACAGCCTCGGGCTTGCCGCGCATCCCGAGGGCGGTTATTACCGTCGCCTGTTCGTTTCGGCGCAGCGCGATGCTCAGGGCCGGGCGGCTTCCAGCGCCATTCTGTTCCTGCTGCCGGGTGGTGCGGTCAGCCGCTGGCATCGGGTCGACGCCGACGAGCTGTGGCACTTTCACGAGGGCGACCCTCTGCAGTTGTTGGTAGCCGATATCCCCAACGCGGTGCGTTGCGAGTTGCTCGGGCCGGCCAGTGAGGGGCAGATGCCGCAGCGCGCGGTAGCGGCCCATGCCTGGCAGGCGGCGCGCTCGACGGGCGCCTATACGCTGGTCGGTTGCACTGTGGCGCCGGAGTTCCAGTTCGAGGGTTTTCGCCTGCTGGCCGATGACGCCGAGGCTCAGGCGCAGTGGCCGCTGCTGGCGCGCGATTACCCCGAGCTGGTTTGACCGGCGATAAAAGCGGCGAATACCTGCCTATCGCACCGCGGCGCGCCAGCGCCGTGACCCGCAAAGCCATCAAGATGGCTGCCAGGGCAACTACCGCCAGCAACGCGCCTGGCTAGACTGCGAACACCACCGACCAACAAGAATATCGAGGTGATCGCCGTGAATGCTCCGCTGAAACTCCCCGCTGTGAAGAATCTGGTTTCCGAGGCCGAATGGCGTGCACGCGTCGACCTCGCCGCCTGCTACCGGCTGATCGCCCTCTATGGCTGGGACGATCTGATCTTCACCCACATC
Source organism: Comamonas sp. (assembly GCF_009360615.1). Lineage (GTDB taxonomy): Bacteria > Pseudomonadota > Gammaproteobacteria > Burkholderiales > Burkholderiaceae_C > Comamonas. The sequence goes on along the minus strand of NZ_SPEY01000108.1, from coordinate 19,345 downwards.
TCTGCCAAGGTACCGGGTACGGAAGATTTCCTGATCAACCCCTATGGCCTGATGTTTCACGAAATCACGGCGTCGAGCCTGGTCAAGGTCGACCTGGCGGGCAACAAACTGATGGACAGCCCGTTCGACATCAATCCAGCCGGTTACACCATTCACAGTGCCGTACACGAGGTGCGCCACGACGTCGGCTGCGTGCTGCATATTCACACGTCTGCCGGCATCGCCGTGTCGGCGCAGAAACAAGGCTTGCTGCCCCTGTCGCAGCAGTCACTGTTCGTCCTCGCCAGCCTGGCCTACCACGGTTATGAAGGCGTGGCGCTGAATCATGACGAGAAAGCGCGGCTGCAGGCGGACCTGGGCGACAAGAACTTCATGATCCTGCCCAACCATGGGTTGCTCACTGCTTTCGGCGGCATCGCCGACGCCTTCCTCGGCATGTTCATCCTGCAGCGCGCCTGCGAGATTCAGGTCATGGCGCAGAGCGGCGGTGCCGAGCTGATCCACATTCCGCAGCAGATTCTCGACGGCGCGCGGGCGATGATCGCCGGTGTGATGAAAACGCCGCAGGGCATGGGCGGGGCGCTGCCCTGGCCAGCGCTGCTGCGCAAGCTGGACCAGCAGATGCCAGGTTACGACCAGTGAGCGAGCTGCCAGGCATCGCCCTGGACGAGTGGCGCGCGCAAAGCCAGGCGTTGCACTTTCATGGTCACACGATCCGTTACTGGACTGCTGGAGACACGCAAGCCCAGCCGCTGCTGCTGATTCACGGCTTTCCCAGCGCCAGCTGGGACTGGCATCGCCTGTGGGCGCCGCTGGCCGGGCGTTACCGGCTAATCGCCTGCGACATGCTTGGCTTCGGTTACTCGGCCAAGCCGCGTGGGCATGCCTACAGCCTGCTGGAACAGGCAGATCTGCAGCAGGCACTGCTGGCCCATATCGGCGAACGGCGCGCGGTGCATGTGCTGGCTCACGACTATGGTGACAGCGTTGCCCAGGAGCTGATCGCGCGGCATCAGGACGGGCAACTGCAGTTGGCGAGTTGTGTGTTCCTCAACGGCGGTCTGTTCCCCGAAACCCATCATCCGGTGCGGGTGCAGAAGTTGCTGCTCGGGCCGCTTGGCCCGCTGATCGGGCGGTTGTTCTCACGGCGCAAGCTGGCACAGAGTTTCGCCCGCATCTTCGGCCCGCACACCCAGGCCAGCGAAGCCGAACTGGATGCCCTGTGGCAACTGGTGGCGTACAACAACGGCCCGGCGGTGATGCATCGTCTGATTCGCTACATGCCCGAGCGGCGTCAGCAGCGGCAGCGCTGGGTCACGGCGATGCAGGCTACGATGCTGCCGATGCGGGTGATCGATGGCGCTTTCGATCCCATCTCCGGTGCGCATATGGTGGCGCGCTACCGTGAGTTGATCGCAGACGCCGACACCGTTCTGCTCGACGGCATTGGCCACTATCCGCAGTTGGAGGCGCCGGCTGCGGTGCTCGAGCATTACCTGCAGTTTCGCGATGCAAGGAGCCCGCATGCGTAGACGTACCCTGCTCAAAGGCGCTGCGCTCGGCGGAGCCGCCGCACTCGGCGCCGGCTACTGGGCCTTGCCTGTCGGGCCGCGGCCGGCGGCTGTCAGCCTGGAGGGCGCACGTCAGGTGCTGGCGGACTTGCAAGGCAAGACGCTGCAGAACATTCGCGGCTGGAGCCCGAGCGAAGTGTTCAATCACTGCGCGCAGAGCATCGATTACTCCATCGACGGTTATCCCGAGCTGAAACCGGCCTGGTTTCGCCATAGCCTCGGACCGGCCGCGTTCGCCGTGTTCAGCGCGCGCGGCGCCATGCGTCATCCGCTGGATGAGGCAATTCCCGGCGCAGCCGCTCTGACTGAACCAGCCGATCAGGCCTTGGCCTTGCAGCGACTGCAGGTGGCTTTTGAGCGTTTTGCCGAGCACCAGGGTGTGCTGCAGCCGCACTTCGCCTATGGCGCGCTGGACCACGGCGAATACGCCGAGGCGCACGTGTTGCACCTTTACAACCACCTCAGCCTGATTCGTATTGCCTGAGCGTACGCGAGGATGAGCGGGTCAGCGTTGCGATAATTTTTGTCGAACCTCCGGCGCCGTGAGCGACTCAGTAACTGTGTCACTCACAGGAAAGTCGAGGTTACTCATGAACAACATGAACAAGAAATTATCTGCACTGCTGCTGAGCGGGATTCTGGGCGCGATGGCGCTGCCTGCCTTTGCTGAAACCGAGTCTGATGGCACCAGCTCCCCTGGTCCTACCATGCCCTCTGCTCCAGGGGATGCGCCGATGAATCCGGCTGATGACGGCGACGGCATCCCGCCGGTGCAGGGCCCCAACACCGATGGCAATCCCGGTGGTGACCGGGGTGGTTCCGGTGATGGCAGCGGCACCGGCGGCAGTGGTTCCGGCTCGGGTTCCGGCACCGGTAACTGAGCCGCATAAGGTCGCATTATCGGCCGTCATTCAGCAGTCCCGCGCGCCTTGTGAAGCGCGCGGGGCTGCCTGACACTCGGTGCATTCACAACCTGCCCGAGGAAGCTGTCGATGAGCGATGCCATCCGTTTCGAAGATCAAGTGGTCATAGTCACCGGTGCTGGCGGTGGCCTGGGCCGCGCCCATGCACTGCTGTTCGCTCGCCATGGTGCCAAGGTGGTGGTCAACGATCTCGGCGGTAGCACCCATGGTGAAGGGGCCAACGCTTCGGCGGCCGACAAGGTGGTGGAAGAGATTCGCGCCTTCGGTGGTACTGCAGTGGCCAACCATGACTCAGTCACCGATGGCGACAAGATCGTGCAGACGGCGCTGGATCATTTCGGCCGTATCGATGTGCTGGTCAACAACGCCGGCATTCTGCGCGACAAGAGCTTCCACAAGATGGAAGATGCCGACTGGGATCTGGTCTACAGGGTCCATGTCGAAGGCGCCTACAAGACCACTCACGCGGCCTGGCCTCACTTGCGCGAGCAGAACTTCGGCCGTGTCATCTTCACCTCGTCGACCTCCGGCATCTACGGCAACTTCGGCCAGAGCAACTACGGCATGGCCAAGCTCGGCCTGTACGGGCTGACGCGTACACTGGCCATCGAAGGGCGCAAGAACAACATCCTGGTCAACGCCATCGCACCGACCGGTGCCACGCGCATGACCGAAGGGTTGATCCCGCCGCAGGTGTTCGAACAACTCAAACCCGAACTGGTCAGCCCACTGGTGGTGTACCTCGGTAGCGCCGCCTGTCAGGACACCGGCGGCCTGTACGAAGTCGGCGGTGGCTGGGTGGGCAAGGTGCGCTGGGAGCGCAGCCTGGGCGCGGGCTTCGATCCCAAGGCCGGTTTCAGCCCCGAGGATGTCGCGGCGCAGTGGCAACGCATCTGCGATTTCGAGGGCGCTGCGCACCCGGCCGACAACGTCGAGGCGCTCAAGGAGATGATGGCGAACCTGCAGAAGTACGCGCTCTAGACCACATGCGGGCACTGAAAGGCCGGCAGTGATCATATGAAACGCTCAATGCCGCGTTTGGCAGGAGCCCACCCCGGGGCGAAGCTTTTCGATGCTGCACCGGCCAGATTCGCGGCGGGGCGCCGCTTCTACACAGTCGGTGTATCGACGCTTGATGTTTGCTGAGTAGTACCCGGCTGTTACCTGTCGGAGGAAATAGGGGCGAATAATGGCATTCGTTCCACCTACCTTCAGGAGACGATCATGGCTGCCAAGAAGATTCTCATGCTGGTCGGCGACTACGCCGAGGACTACGAAACCATGGTGCCGTTCCAGGCGCTGCAGATGGTCGGCCATACCGTGCATGCGGTCTGCCCGGGCAAGGTAACCGGCCAGACGGTACGCACCGCCATTCACGATTTCGAGGGCGACCAGACCTACAGCGAAAAGCCGGGGCACAACTTTGCGCTCAACTTCGATTTCGCCAAGGTCCGTGCCGAAGACTACGACGCTCTGGTCATTCCCGGTGGTCGTGCTCCTGAATACTTGCGCCTAAATGCCGACGTCATCGCCCTGGTGACGGCCTTCACCAAGGCCGACAAGCCCATCGCTGCCGTCTGCCATGGTGCCCAGCTGCTGGCGGCAGCCGGGGTGCTGGAGGGACGTGAGTGCAGCGCCTATCCTGCTTGTGCGCCGGAAGTGACGTTGGCCGGCGGCAAGTACGTGGAAATCCCGGTGGACCAGGCACACGTGCAGGGCAAGCTGGTCACCGCGCCGGCCTGGCCTGCGCATCCGGCCTGGCTGGCGGCGTTTCTCAAGGTGCTGGGGACTGAAATCCGCTTGTGAGCAGCCGGAGCCCGGATGCAATCCGGGCGCATCATCGCCAGCATTCACGCACTGATTGCACCGGGCTATGGCGCGGGCAAGACGTAGGGCGGGTGCAACCCGCCAGTCCATACGTGGCGGGTTGCACCCGCCCTACCTTTCAGGAGCACGACCGATGTGCGAACTCTATGTGAAGGCCGATCCGATTCTCTACGAGTCGCGCTCACGCTCGTTGCGCATCCGCGGGGTGGTTACCACGCTGCGTCTGGAAAATCAGTTCTGGGACATCCTGCGTGAAATCGCCGAAGTCGATGGCATGACCACCAACCAGCTGATCGCCAAGTTGCATGACGAGGTCATGGACTTTCGCGGCGAAGTGGTCAATTTCGCCTCGTTCCTGCGTGTCAGTTGCACCCGCTACCTGGCACAGAAGGCCGGGCGTCAGGTGCCACTGAGGGTGGTTGGGGCGAGCGGCTGAGTCACTGGTACATCCAGAAGTTCGGGTGCTCCTGCACGGTCGGGGTGGTCGGCTGCTGGCTCGGTTGGGATTGCTGGAAGAAACGTTTGATCAGGCTCATGCGAAGTTACTCCTGTGGTGGCTGTTGAGCAGGTGTGCATGATTGGATAAACGCTTCGATTGATAAAACGGATTGTCTCTATCTTGATGATTGGGTATGGCTATACCTGAAAACTGAGGTTCGCCATCGCGATCACTCAAGCAAGGCTGCCGGGACGCCGGGGCAAGCGCACGCTGACACGCAGGCCGCCGAGCGGCGACTCATCAAGGGCGATACTGCCCTGATGCAATTCAACGACGCGGCGCACGATGGACAACCCCAGCCCGGCGCCCTGGCCTTCTCCAACGCGGAAGAAGCGCTCGAACAAGCGCTCGCGCAACTCCGCTGGCACACCTGGGCCACTGTCGAGTACCTGCAGCAGCAGGTACTGAGTGGTGGCCTGCAGCTGTACCTGAATGCAGCCGCCCGCCGGGGTGTACTGCACGGCATTGCTCACCAGGTTCTGCAGCAGGATACCCAGGCTGGGGGCATCCGCCGGCAGGTGGTAGTCGCCTGGTTCCTCAGCGTCGAGAATCAGCTCCTGGCCGCGATTGAGCGCCAGCGGCGTCAGCTCTGCCAGCTCGCCACGCAGGAAGGCCAGCAGGTCGAGGTGGTCCATGTTCAGGCGGATGCCGTTGGGATCGAGGCGTGCCAGCGTCAGCAGTTGTGCGACTACGCGGGTCGCGCGGTCGACACCGCTGCCCAATTGCCTCAGAGCTTCTTCACGGTCGCTGGCATCCGGTGCTTCCAGTGCGTTCTGCGCATGAATGCGCAGCACCGCCAGCGGCGTACGCAGCTCGTGGGCGGCATCGGCGATGAAGCGTTTTTCCTGTTCCAGCAGTTGGTTGACCTGCATCAGCAGGCGGTTGAGCGCAGCGGCCATCGGCTCCAGTTCGTTGGGTAACGGCGGGAAGACCAGCGGCGCCAGGTTGTCCGGTGCGCGACCACGAATGGCATCGGCCATGCGCTTGAGCGGATACAAACCCCAACCCACGGTGAGCCACAGCAGCAGGCCGACGATGGGCAGACCGATCAGCAGCGGTTGCAGGCTGCGTCGGGCGATCTTGCCGATCAGCTCGCCGCGCACGTCATCGCGCTCGCCCGCCAGCACCCAGTGGTAGTCGCGGCTGTCATGCAGCACGAACACACGCCAGCGGTGCTCGCCGATGTTCAGCGTGTGATAGCCGATCAGGTAGCGGGCCAGTTGGGCCAGGCGTTCACGCATGGGCTGGTCATCGTTGGGCAGAGCCAGGCCGAGCTGCTCGATCATGTCGTTGAGCAAGCCGGGCGGGGCGCTGGCGGACTGGAACAGCAGCTCGCCATCGTCGTCGAGCATCTGGAAGGCCAGCTTGCCTTCGTATTCGTGGCCGAGCAGGTTGTCCGGGTTGCGCGCGTTGTGCAGCAGCAGCGCTTCGTCGAGCACGGCCTGCATCTCGTTGCGCTCACTTTCACTCAGGTCATGGCGCACCAGACCCATGAGCAGGCGCGCGGTCTGAGAAAGCTGGGCGTCGAACAGCTCGCGCACTTCATGCACCGAGTCGTTGTAGATCTTGTAGCTGATCAGCCCGAAGCTGGCTGCGACCAGCAGCAGTAGCAGGGCGAGCAGGCGGGTACGGATGGAGCCGAAGGTTTTCAGCAGCCTCATTTGTCCACCAGATAACCGACGCCGCGCACCGTGCGGATCAGCTCCGGAAAGAATTTCTTGCGCAAGTGATGCACGTGCACCTCCAGGGCGTTGCTTTCCACTTCCTCATCCCAGCCGTAGAGCGCCTGTTGCAGTTTGTCGCGGGTCAGCACACGACCGGGCTGGATCAGCAACTCGTGCAGCAGGAGAAATTCCTTGCGCGGCAGGTTGATGACCTGGCCCTGGTATTCGACCACCTGGCTGGCGGGGTCGAGACTGATGCCGCGGTATTCCAGCGCCGGTTGCGGGCGCTGGAAGCTGCGCCGCAGCAGAGCACGCAGGCGTGCCTTGAGCTCGGCGACATCGAAGGGCTTGACCAGGTAGTCGTCGGCGCCAGCATCGAGACCCGCAATGCGGTCGCCGGTGGCGTCACGTGCGGTGAGCACCAGCACTGGTACCGGGTTGGCCGCTGCGCGCAGGTGCTTGAGGACCTGCAGGCCGTCCATGCGCGGCAGGCCGAGGTCGAGAATGGCCAGCTCGAAACTCTCGTGGCTCAGCGCATGCAGCGCGCTGGCGCCGTCCTGCAGCCAGTCCACGGTGTAGCCTTCGGGTTTCAGCGCGGTGCGAATGCCTTCGCCCAGGGCCTGATCGTCTTCGACGAGAAGAATGCGCATGGTCACTCCTGCAGAGGGTTACTGGAGTTTACCTGTCACCTGCTGCAAAAGCGCTGCGGCTTCTGCGCGGCGTCCCTGGTCGGCCAGTTCACGGCCAGGGCGATCCTTGGCTGCCAGGGCCTTTTCCAGCACGGCGCGAGACTCCTCGTAGCGCTTCTGCCGTTGCAGGAAGTCGCCATAGAAGTAGTTCGGGTCGATGCCGTCCGGGTTGATCGCCAGGGCTTGCTTGAGCATCTTCTCGGCCTGTTCATCGTCGCCGAAGCCGATCGGCCAGCCCGGTACCTGGTAGTAGAGACTGCCGAGGCTGGTATAGGCCGAGCCGGCCAGCGCCTGTGGGTCGATGGCCAGCGCCTGCTCCAGGTTGGTTTTGGCCTCCTTGACCAGGCCCAGTGCACCAAGACCGCCTTTGGCGCCAGCCTGGGTGCTGAGGATGATGCCGCGCCAGATCAGCAGCTCCGGTGCCTTGGGCTCGCTGGTCAGCGCGGCATCGACCTGGCTGACGAGCTTGGCGAAGGCCTCTTCGCGCTGCTTCTCCGGCGTCTGGTAGTTGATCTCGGCCCAGCGCGTCTGCAACTGGTGCAACTGCGCTTCGCCCCCTTCACTGAGGGCGAAGGCGGGCAGGGTGGCGAAACCAAGCGTGGCAATGATCAGGGTACGCAGTGCGTTCACGGGGTTGTCCTCAGTGTTTATGACGGGCGAAGCGTTGGATGATCGGCAGCTGCTTGCGCAGGGCCTGGTCGACCACGCGTGGCAGCAGGCCGTTGAGGCGCACGAACAGGCGTTCCGGCCAGCCCAGGTAGCGCTCTTCCTGCTCGTGGCGGATGGCTTGCAGCAATTCGGCCGCGACTTTTTCCGGATCGTCCATGGCCACGCCCAGCTCGTCGTTCATCGCCACCACGCTGGGGGCGTTCATCGGCGTACGGGTGGCGCGTGGGGCGAAATAGAGGACGCGCACATTGGTGTCGGCCAGCTCGCGGCGCAGCGCCTCGGAGAAACCGCGCAGGGCGAACTTGCTGGCGCAGTAGGCGGCGAAGCCTGGGTAGCCGATGGTGCCGAAAGTGGAGCCGACGTTGATCACCAGGGCACGCCGTTGCGCCCGCAACAATGGCAGCAGGCGCTGGGTCAGCTGCAGCGTGGCGGTGACGTTGAGGCCGATCAGCTCGGCGATCTGCTGCTCGTCCTGCTGGTCGAGCAGGCCGAAGCGGTTGACCCCGGCCGCGTTGATCAGGCAGTTCAGCCCGCCGAAGTTCTGCGCGGCGGCGACCAGTGCATCACGCCCGGCGCGGCTGGCGATATCGGCCTGGACCGTTTGCACGTTCTGCGGGAAGCGTTGCAACAGCGGTTGCAGGGGCTCCAGACGACGGCCCACCAGCAGCAGATGGGCACCCTCGCTGGCCAGACGTTGGGCCAGGGCCAGGCCGATACCGCCACTGGCGCCGGTGAGCAGGGCACGGCAATCCGTTGGTTGCATGACCTTACTCCTCGCCAGCCAGCGGCAGGCTGCGGAACATGTCGCCGTACAGGCGGTAGACGACCTTGGCGGTATGCACCACGGCAGCCTTGTCATCGTCGTCGTCCAGTTGGTTCATCAGCTTCTTGAAGAACTCGATGTGCTCCAGGTCCAGGCTGCCGTGGGAGTTGAGGTAGCTGAAGGCTTTGTTCGGCAACTGCAGCTTGTCCTGGATGATGCCGGCGGCCCGGGTGGCCAGGGCGATGCTAGTGCCTTCGAGCACGTTGACCATACCGAAGAAGCTCACCGGGTTGTGCCGGGCGATGCGGTCGTAGACGTAGGCCACCATCAGTTCGGTGGACATGTGCGGGGTGCCATGGCGCACCGCTTCCTTGTCGGCGCCGCAGGCGGCGATGTCACCCAGCACCCACTCCTGGTGGCCGGTTTCTTCCTCGATGTACTCGGCGATGGCTTCGCGCAGCCACTCCAGGCGTTCCGGCAGGCGCGCGCCGCAGGCCATCAGCAGCGGCACGGTGTGCTTGACGTGGTGGTAGGCCTCGGTGAGGAAGGCGATGTAGCTGTGCAGCGCCACCTGGCCGGTCATGGCCTGCTGGATGATTGGTGCGCCGAGCAGGTAGTCGCGCTCGGCTTGGGTCTGCTCCAGCAGGGATTCGTAGAAATTCATGCGTGTACTCCTTCGGCCATAAACGCTTCGATGGCGGCTTGGTAATGGGTGAACAGAGCGGCGCGGCGCAGCCGACCATTGGCCGTGGCCAGGTCGTTGCTCGTGCTGAAGGGTTCGCTGGCACGCAGCCAGTGGTGCACGCGGGCGTAGTCCGGCAGGCCGTGATTGACGGCGTCCACGGCGTCCTGCAACTGCGCATCGGGGGTATTGGCGAAGCGCGGCACCAGCACCGCGACGTTGGCCGGCAGCGCCTCGCCGTGCAGCCAGGCCTGGGCGATGGGCAACTGCTGCACCAGCTCGGACTCGACCCATTCCGGGTTGACGTTGCGCCCGAAGGCGGTAATGAACTGATGTTTCTTGCGCCCGTGCAGCACCAGGAAGCCTTGCTCGAAATGACCGAGGTCGCCGCTGCCCAGCCATTCGCCTTGCGGCGCTGGTTCACCGAGGTAGCCGAGCATGCGCGCGCCCTTTACCAGCACTTCGCCATCGTCCGCCAGGGTCACCTGCAGGTGGCCAAGCGGCTGGCCGGTACTGCCGATGCGGCGCTGTTCGGGCGTGTTCAGGCACACCACCGAGGCGCACTCGGACAGCCCGTAACCTTCGAAGATCGGTAGATCCAACGCGTCGGCGCGCTCCAGCAACTGCACGGAAACCCGGCCGCCACCGACGGCGACGAAACGCAGCGAGGTCGGCACCGGCAGCTTGCGCTCGGCCGCGCTGACCAGCGCCAGTAGCAACTGCGGCAGCAGTATCAGGCTGTGCGGCTGGGCGGCGTGCAGCGCCTGGAGAAAGCGCGCCAGGTCGAAGCCGCTGGCGCCGGTCAGGCCGATCTGCGCCATCGGCATCAACTCCACCCGCGCGCCGGCCAGCAGCGGCGCGTAGACGCCGGCGATGTTCTCCAGCAGGGTCGCCAGCGGCAGGATGCACAGGTGCCGTTGCACCTCGCGGCTGGCGCTGGCCTTGACCAGGCTGTCGGCCACTGCCAGTTGAGTGTTCAGATCCAGGCACACGCCCTTGGGCTGGCCGGTGGTGCCGGAGGTGTAGGTGATCTTGCAGGTGCCCGGATGCAGCTCGGCAGGCTGCGCGACCGTGCGGCGATAAATATCGTTTTCCGCTCTGACGAAGCCGGGGGCACCAGCGCCGATCAGGCAGTCGATGCCGGCACTGTCGAGCACATGGCGTTGCTGCTCGGCGGAGAAGAACCCCGGTACCGGCACGCAGACCAGGCCGGCATGCAGCGCCGCCAGATCCCACAGCACCCAGTCGATGCCATTGTCCAGCGCCAGTGCCACGCGCTGGGCTCCGACGGCACGCAGGCGCCTACCGCGCATGGCGACCGCGCCGAGCAGTTCGACATAGGTCAGGGTTCGTTCGCCTTCGGCCAGGGCGATGTGCGGGCCGAACTCGCCGAGGCGGGTGAAGAAGGATTCAGCTGCAGACCACATCGGGCATGTCCTCCAGGGCATAGAGTGGTTGGTGGCCGAGACGGGGGTAGGCGCCCAGCTGCAGCAGGCGCTGGTGGCCGCCATGAATGTCGCCGGCCATGACCAGCGGACGGTTGTCGTAGTAACTGCCCCAGTCGGGCAGCTCATCGCCCATGCGCGCCGGATCGGCTTCGCCGAGGGCGATGGGGGTCAGGCCCAGGCGCTGGAAGCTGTTGAGCAGGGGCGGCGTGCCGGTGAAAGTGACCCAGCGAAAACCCAGGGCCACCAGCAGATCGGTCAGCGCGACGATCAATAGGCGCGCCGCGCCGGGGCTGTCGGCGGCCAGATTGCCGACTTCCACCAACTCGCCACGGCCCGGCGCGCTGTTGCCCAGGCGCGCACCGATGGCGCTCTCGATCGGCTCGTCCAGATAGCGCTCGAGAAACAGCGGCCCACTGTTGCCACTGCGCACGCCCACTGCGCCGAGCAACTGACCGGTCTGGTTTTCCAGGCCGAACAGGCAGGGCATGAAATGGCGGATGCGCGCGCCGTGCTGCAGCTCGAAGCGCTGGCGGATGAACTGCTCCAGGGCAATGCGACGTGCGCTGTCAGGGGAGGCCAGGTGGAGTTCGTAGCTGTCGCCGCGCCCGATGCGGGCAACGGGACGATCGTGCTGCGCCCAGGGTAGTTCCATGCTCGGAACCTCGGTGATGAACCTGGGGGCGATTGTGTGAGGGGCTGGCTTAACGCTGTATTAAGACTTTGCAAAATGTTTCGGGCGCTGCGCTATCGCGAATGCATGTGTATTGATGTTCATGGGCTGGTGAGCGGATAAGGTTCGCGCTGAGCAGGCCATCGCTGTCAGGATCGGCAGTCGAATGTTTTTAGGCATTCAGGGAGGAAAAATGACGCAAGCCAAGGCTGACCCCAAGCTGCAACCTCTGCTCACCGAACTGGCCGAGCTGATCCGCCAGGCGCGGCAGCAGGCCGTGCGTGCCGTGGATACGATTCAGGTGCAAACCTGCTGGGAAATCGGCTGGCATATCGTTGAATTCGAGCAGGGTGGGCAGGCGCGTGCAGCCTACGGCAAGAAGCTGCTGCCGACGTTGGCCAGTGAGCTGACGGCTGAGTTCGGTAAGGGTTCGATGCCTCTAACCTGCGCTACATGCGTCTGTTCTACCAAGCTTTTCCGATTCGTGACGCACTGCGTCACGAATTGAGCTGGACGCACTATCGCACCCTGCTCAGGGTAGACAGCGACAGTGCACGGCAGTGGTACATGAATGAAGCCGCTACGCAGAACTGGAGCACCCGTGCGCTGGAGCGGCAGATCGGCACGCTGTATTACGAACGCCTGCTGGCCAGCCAGGATCGCGCGGCGGTCGAGCAGGAGGCGGCGAGCAAGCTGCAGGCCCTGGGCAAGAGCCCGCGTGAGTTCGTGCGCGATCCGGTGCTGCTGGAGTTCCTCGGCCTGCCCAATGCTGGCACCATGTTGGAGGGCGAGCTGGAGCAGGCGCTGATCGACCAGTTGCAGAGCTTTCTGCTGGAACTGGGCAAGGGTTTCGCCTTCGTCGGCCGGCAGCAGCGCATCAGCACCGAGAGCAAGGATTTCTACATCGACCTGGTGTTCTACAACTACCTGCTCAAGTGCTTCGTCATTTTTGATCTCAAGCGCGGCGAGCTGACCCATCAGGACATCGGCCAGATGGACATGTACGTGCGCATGTTCGATGACCTCAGGCGCGGCCCGGAAGACGGCCCGACCGTGGGCATCATCCTCTGTGCGCAGAGGGATGCGTCCGTGGTGCGTTATTCGGTGCTGCAGGGCAGCGAGCAACTGTTCGCCAGCAAATACAAGCTGGTGTTACCCAGTGAAGAAGAGCTACGAGCCGAGCTGGATCGGGAGCGAGCGCGGCTGGCCGAGCAACGTGGGCTGTACTGGGTTCACTGAGCTGGGAGGGGGTTGTGCATCAGGGCACCGAGCGGCTGGCAGGCTCGGCCCCCGGGCCTGAGGATATTCAGCCGACCTGCGCAATCCAGTCATTGAGGTTGTAGTAGTTGCTGATGCGCGCGACCTTGCCATTCTTGATCTCGAAGAAGGCGCCGGCCGGCAGCACATAGGTCTGGCCATTGGCCGGCGGCAGGCCTTCGTCGTCGGCCAGGTATTCACCGTGCACCACGAACTCGGCGGCGGCGCGGTCGCCGGCGGCGTTCTGCATCACCACGATATCGGCCAGGCGCTCGCGGTAGCAGCGGTTCATCTTGTCCATGAAAGTGGCGAAGGTGGCCTTGCCGACCTGGCGCTCGCCCTGGTTGATGTCGTGCACCACGTCCTCGGCCAGCAGGTCGAGGAAGGTGGGCATGTCGCCGGCGTTGAAGGCGGCGTAGTAGGCCTGAACCAGTTCGGTGGCGGTCATGGCTAAGTTCCTTTCGTAGCGTGGTTAGTGGTTGCTTGGCCCGCATGATAAGTTCGCCGTTTACCGCTGGTATAGCTGCTGGCGTCACCCTGTTGCTGGCGAGCGACTGCAATGGATATCCGACTGTTGCGGGGAGCGGAGATCGAACCCCATATCGACGACCTCGCGCGTCTGCGCATCCAGGTGTTCCGCGAGTTTCCCTACCTCTACGACGGCAACCTCGACTACGAGGCCGAGTACCTGGCCACCTATGTGCGCAGTGCCGATAGCCTGTGCGTGCTGGTGCGTGACGAGGGCCGTGTGGTCGGCGCTTCCACCGCGCTGCCGCTGCAGGATGAAACCGAGGAATTCCAGCAGCCGTTCGTTGCCGCGGGCTGGAACCCGGCGCGGATCTTCTACTGCGCCGAGTCGGTGGTGTTGCCGGCCTGGCGCGGCCGTGGCCTGGGCGTGCGCTTCTTCGCCGAGCGCGAGGCCCACGCACGGCGCCTGGGCCGTTTCGACTGGTGCGCCTTCTGCGCCGTGCAGCGCGCGGCCGATCACCCGCGCTGGCCCGCCGATTACCAGCCGCTGGATGCCTTCTGGGCACGCCGCGGCTACCGTCATCACCCCGAGTTGCACACCCAGTACCACTGGCGCGACCTGGACGAAGCCGAAGAATCGGCCAAGCCCATGTCGTTCTGGTTGAAGGAGCTTGCCTCATGATCAAGGTTGCTGCCTGCCAGTACCACATCGAGTTGTTCACCTCCTGGGATGCCTACACCGAGCACCTCACCACCTTGTGCGAGGAAGCTGCCGGGCAGGGCGCTGAACTGTTGCTGCTGCCGGAGTACGCCGGCCTGGTGCTGACCGGCCAGTTATCGGAAGCCGAGCGTGGAGACCTACACGGCTCCATCGCCGGTATCCAGCCGCTGCTGCCGCGCTGGCTGGAGTTGTGCGAGGGCCTGGCGCGGCGCTTGAATCTCTACCTGCAACCCGGTTCGGTGGCCGTGCTGGATGACGACGGCATCTACCGCAACCGCGCCTGGCTGTTCGGCCCGGACGGCTGCCTGGGCACTCAGGACAAGCTGATCATGACCCGCTTCGAGCTGGAGCAGTGGCATATCGCGGCGGGTAGCGGGCTGAAGGTGTTCGATACCGCGCTGGGCAAGTTGGGCATCCTGATCTGCTACGACAACGAATTCCCCTTGCTGGCCCATACCCTGGCTGAGGCGGGCGTCGATCTGATCCTCGCGCCCAGTTGCACCGACACCGTGGCCGGTTTTCACCGTGTACGCATCGGCGCCCAGGCCCGTGCGCTGGAGAACCAGATCGCCGTGCTGCATTCGCCCACCGTCGGCCTGGCGCCCTGGTCGCCATCGCTCGACGAAGGCTACGGTCGCGCCTCGCTGTACGTGCCGTCGGACTACGGCATGCCGGCCAGCGGTATCGTCGCCGAGAGCGAGGAGTTGTGCCCCACGCGTAGCCACTGGCTGATCTGCGAACTGGACCTGGATGAAGTGCGCCGCGTACGCGAGCAAGGCCAGGTGTTCACCCGCCGCGACTGGCCGCGGCAGTTCGACGACGGCCGGCTGGTGCTGCGTTGAGCGGCTTCGAGCGGGGAGCGCCGGACTCGCCGCTGGCCGCTTATCGCCGTGCTCTAGCGGGTGGTTTTGTCGCCGATGCAGCGCAGCTCCGTGCGGTCGAGGCGCTGCAGCACTGTCATGAGGCTGTGCATCGCGGCGAGCGCCCGCTCGGCGTGTACCTCTGGGGGCCGGTCGGTCGTGGCAAGACCTGGCTGATGGACAGCTTCTACAACACGCTACGCGTGCCGGCGCGGCGGCAGCATTTCCATCACTTCATGCAGTGGGTGCATCGCCGCCAGTTCCAGCTCACCGGCAACGCCGACCCGCTGCGCATGCTGGCTGAGGAGCTGGGGCGCGAGGTGCGTGTGCTGTGCTTCGACGAGCTGTTCGTCAGCGACATCGGCGACGCCATGCTGCTCGGTCGCCTGCTCAGCCTGGTGGTGGCGCAGGGGGTGGTACTGGTGGCAACCTCCAACCAGCCGCCGGATCAGCTGTATGCCGATGGCTACAACCGCGAGCGTTTCCTGCCGGCCATCGCTGCGCTCGAGGCACACATGCAGGTAGTGACCGTGGACGGCGAGCAGGATCATCGTCTGCATCCCGGTACCGAGGTGCAACGCTACTGGGTGCAGCAGCCGCAGGTGCTGGGTGAGCTTTTCGCTCGTCTGAGTGAGGGGCAAACCATTAGTCGCGAGCCGGTCGAACTCAGCCATCGCCGTATCGAAACCCTCGGTCATAGTTCAGCAGCGCTCTGGTGCCGCTTCCGGGATCTGTGTGAACAGCCATTGGCGGCTCCCGACTTCATGGAACTGTGCGAGCGCTTCTCGACCATCCTGCTCGGTGAAGTGCCATGCCTGGGTGGCGAGCAACGCGAGGGGCGTATCGCTCGTGGCACCGAGGACGGTGCCGAGCTGGTCGATGCCGGGGATAGGCAACTGCCGACGCTGGCGCGCAACGACGATGCGGTACGCCGCTTCATTGCCCTGGTCGACGAGTGCTACGACCGTCGCGTGCCACTGTATATCGAGGCCGCGGTGGCCCTTGAGGAGCTCTATACCCAGGGCTATCTCGGTTTTGCCTTCCGCCGCACCTTGAGTCGTCTGCGTGAGATGCAACTGGAGCGTTTCGGGCCCCCTGTTGGCCGGCAGGCCTAGACCGAATCCTCCGCTGCCAGGCCCGCCGGATTGTCACGTGTCGGCATGGCGAGAATTTCGGGCAGCACGTCGCGAGCGAATACCTTGTGCAGGCGGCGCAGCTCGGCCACCGGGTCGAGGTGATGGTCGACGCGGATGTCCCACAGCGGATACTCCTCCTGATCGACCACATAGATCACTGCGGACGACTCGCCGTGACGATCGCCGCCGCAGCGGTCGCCAGCGGCCAGGGCTTCGATCAGGCGTTCGATCAGCGGGTGCTTTTCAGCATGGCGGAAGGCTTCGGCTACTGCATCCAGCACCTGTGGGCCGACCAGGCGATTGCCCTGTACGGAGAACTGTTCGCCGACCAGCGAACCGGCCCAGGGAATGCACTTTTCGCCGGTCCAGCAGAGGCTGTCGCCCTGGGCGTCGATCAACGCGCACTGACGCAGTTCCATGCAGGGATCGGTGCCTTTGAGGCGCTCGAGCGCTTCTTTCGCCGATAACCCTTGACGCAGTAGCGCCAGGCCATCCAGCCCCAGATAGGGGTTGACCTGCGCCTGGGTCGCCACCGCTCCTGCACCGGCGGCGGCATGGCTGAGCAGTTTGCCGACGGCGGGCATCGCAGTGGCCGCCGCGACGCCGAACTGTCCAGTACGTGGGCAGCGCGCAACGATGGAAAAGGTCATGGCAACTCCTTGGCAATTTCCGCGTTAGGCCTCGTCTGGGTGGGTATCGTTCCGCTTGGCTGCTGGTTGCGGCCTTTGCCAGATGGCGACGGGCATCATCTAATAGGCGCCGTTAACTGCCTGCAATGAGGAAACTGCCGATGATCCTTGGCCAGTCGCTCGCCCAGTGGCGCGCGCAATATCCGCTGCTCGATGAGCTGATCGCCCTGCAAGAAACCAGCTGGTTCAACCCAGCTGTTGCACCTGTCAGTGAGGCGCTGGGCGATGTGGGTTTGAGCGCCGCGGATGTGGCCGATGCCAGCGCACGCCTCGCGCGCTTCGCGCCCTACCTGGCCCGGGTGTTCCCGCAGACGGCCGTCAGTGGCGGGATCATCGAATCGGACATCCTGCCCCTGCCGCAGATGCAGGCGCTGCTCGGTGAAGAGGCGCAGACGGAAGAGGGAATCGGCGCGCTGTGGCTCAAGCGCGACAGCCACCTGCCCATCTCCGGTTCGATCAAGGCCCGTGGCGGCATCTACGAGGTGCTCAAGCATGCCGAGGACCTGGCACTGGCTGCCGGGCTGCTCAGTCTAGAGGACGATTACGCCTGCCTCGACAGCGATGCGATGCGCGCCTTCTTCGGTGGCTATCAGGTAGCCGTCGGCTCTACCGGCAACTTGGGGCTGTCCATCGGTATCATCAGTGCGCGTCTGGGTTTCCAGGCCACGGTGCATATGTCCGCCGATGCGCGCCAATGGAAGAAGGACAAGCTGCGTGCTCATGGCGTGACCGTGGTCGAGTACGCCAGCGATTACAGCGTCGCGGTGGAGCAGGGGCGGCGTCAGGCCGAGGCTGATCCGCGCTGCCATTTCGTCGATGACGAGAATTCCAGGCACCTGTTCCTCGGTTATGCGGTGGCCGGCGAGCGTCTCAAGCAGCAACTGGCGGCAGCCAGCGTTGTGGTCGATGCCGAGCATCCGCTGTTCGTCTACCTGCCCTGTGGCGTCGGTGGCGGGCCGGGTGGCGTGGCCTTCGGGCTGAAGCTGGCGTTCGGCGATGCGGTGCACTGCCTGTTCGCCGAGCCGACGCATTCACCCTGCATGCTGCTCGGCGTCCACACCGGGCGACATGAGGAGCTGGCGGTGCAGGATTTTGGCATCGACAACCGCACGGCTGCCGACGGGCTTGCCGTGGGGCGGCCATCCGGTTTCGTCGGCCGCGCCATGCAGCGCCTGATCGATGGTTATTACACGGTCAGCGATGAACAGATGTTCCGCTACCTGGCGTTGCTGGAGCAGACCGAGGGCCAGCGCCTGGAACCTTCGGCCCTGGCCGGCATGCCGGGTGTGCTGCGCGTGCTTGGCGAGCAGCAGGGCTATCGCCAGCGCATGGGCTTTACGCCGCAGCGCATGGCGCAGGCGACCCATCTGGTCTGGGCCACGGGTGGCAGCATGGTGCCGCAGGCGGAGATGGACAGCTACCTGGCGCGTGGTCGGCAACTGTTACAGGGTTCGGGCGAGGGTTGATGCAAGATCGTAGGAGCGATGCGCGTCGCGCCTGAAAACGAAGAAGCCCGGCACCTGGCCGGGCTTCTGCTTTGCAGCGTTGACGCTTACTTCACTTCCACCGCCAGGCTTTCGGCGATCTTCTTGTTCCAGATCGCAGGTCCCGTGATATGCACGGACTCACCCTTGGTGTCGACCGCGACGGTCACCGGCATGTCTTTGACTTCGAACTCGTAGATGGCTTCCATACCGAGCTCTTCGAAGGCCAGGACCTTGGACTTCTTGATCGCCTGAGCCACCAGGTAGGCGGCGCCGCCGACGGCCATCAGGTACACGGCCTTGTTGTCCTTGATTGCGTCGATGGCGATCGGGCCGCGCTCGGACTTGCCGATCATGCCGAGCAGGCCGGTCTGCTCGAGGATCTGACGGGTGAACTTGTCCATACGGGTGGCGGTAGTCGGGCCAGCCGGACCAACCACTTCGTCACCGACCGGATCGACCGGGCCGACGTAATAGATGAAGCGACCCTTGAGGTCCACCGGCAGTTGCTCGCCCTTGTTGAGCATGTCGACCATGCGCTTGTGCGCAGCGTCGCGGCCGGTGAGCATCTTGCCGTTGAGCAGGACGGTCTCGCCCGGCTTCCAGCTCTGCACGTCTTCCGGGGTCAGGGTGTCGAGGTTGACGCGACGTGCGCTCGGGCCGGCTTCCCAGACGATTTCCGGGTAGGCGTCCAGATCCGGGGCTTCCAGCGATGCCGGGCCGGAGCCGTCGAGCACGAAGTGGGCGTGACGGGTGGCGGCGCAGTTGGGGATCATGCACACCGGCAGCGAAGCTGCGTGGGTCGGGTAATCCATGATCTTCACGTCGAGCACGGTGGTCAGGCCGCCCAGGCCCTGGGCGCCGATGCCCAGCTGGTTGACCTTCTCGAACAGCTCCAGACGCAGCTCTTCGATCTTGTTTTGAGGGCCACGGGCCTGCAGCTCGTGGATGTCGATGTGCTCCATCAGCACTTCCTTGGCCATCACTGCCGCTTTTTCGGCAGTACCGCCGATGCCAATGCCGAGCATGCCCGGCGGGCACCAGCCGGCGCCCATGGTCGGGACGGTCTTCAGGACCCAGTCGACGATCGAGTCGGACGGGTTGAGCATGGCCATCTTCGACTTGTTCTCGGAGCCGCCGCCCTTGGCCGCGACATCCACTTCCACCTTGTCACCGGGAACGATGGAGTAGTGGATCACCGCTGGGGTGTTGTCCTTGGTGTTCTTGCGGGCACCGGCCGGGTCGGCCAGGATCGAGGCGCGCAGGACGTTCTCAGGCAGGTTGTAGGCGCGGCGTACACCCTCGTTGATCATGTCGTCGACGCT